>NZ_JAYMWO010000011.1:0-267927 GCF_048056175.1 Phaeobacter sp. JH20_29 | reverse complement strand
ACCGATACCTACGACATCGCCAATACCGCATTGTCGTGGGTCAACTTCAACATCAACCTCACGACCGGCACGGACCAGCATGGCAACACCTTTAGCGGGATCGAAAACATTCTCGGCGGCACCGCCAATGACAGCCTGACAGGTGACGGCGCAAATAACCTGCTGGACGGCGGCGCGGGCGCTGACACGATTTCGGGCGGTACTGGCGCTGATAGCCTGTCGGGCGGGGACGATGCCGACACGTTTGTGATCGAGGACGGCTTTGGAGCGGACACGATCATCGGCGGCGAAGGGGTCACCACCGGCACGGATTACGACACCATCGACCTGTCCGCCGTCACTATCCCGGTCACCGTGACCTTCACCGGCTCCGGCGCGGGCACGATCAGCGACGGGACAAGCACGCTCAGCTTCTCGCAGATCGAGCGGCTGATCCTGGGCGCCTCAGCCGAAGTTGTGGATGCCTCCAGCGAGTCAAGCGGGATCGAGATTGTCGCAGGCGGCGGGAACGATACGGTGACCGGCGGCTCCGGCAACGACACGATTGCGGGCGGCGACGGGGATGATCTGATCGACGGCGGTGATGGCGACGACTTCCTCACAACCGGCCTTGGCAACGATACCCTGATCGGTGGCTCCGGCAATGACACGTTGATGAACTCCGACGGCGATGACAGCCTGGTCGGTGGTGCGGGCAATGACAGCATCGTTGCCACCGGCGGCAATGACACGCTCGAAGGCAACGACGGCGACGATACGCTTGAAGGCGGTGCTGACAATGACAGGCTGGTCGGTGGCACTGGCGCCGACAGTATGTCGGGTGGCGACGATGCTGACACGTTTGTCATCGAGGACAACTTTGGCGCGGACACGATCATCGGCGGCGAAGGGGTCACCACCGGCACGGATTACGACACGCTTGATCTGTCGGCCGTCACCGTTCCGGTCACGGTAACCTTTACCGGTACCGGCGCGGGCACGATCAGCGACGGCACCAGCACGCTCACCTTCTCCGAAATCGAGCGCGTAATCCTGGGCGACTCAGCCGATGTGGTGGACGCCACCAACGACGCAGGCGGGATCGAGATTATCGCAGGCGGCGGCAACGACACCGTGACCGGCGGATCCGGGAACGATACAATCGACGGTGGCGATGGCGAGGATACCATCGACGGTGGCGTGGGCAATGACAGCCTTCTTGGTGGACTCGGTGCCGACACTATCTCGGGTGGTGCCGGGGCGGACACGATTGACGGCGGCAACCAAAGCGATCTGATTCTGGGCGGTGACGGCAACGACGTGATCATCGACTCAGGCCTGAACCTATCGGATGACACAATAGACGGTGGCTTGGGCGATGACACCATCGACGGCGGTCTGGGCAAAGACAGCCTCACCGGCGGCGATGGAAACGATAGTATCGCTGGTGGTGATGGTCAGGATACCCTTCAAGGCGGAGATGGCGCGGACTCCCTCGACGGCGGCAACAATAATGACGTGATCGACGGCGGCGCGGGTGCCGATACAATCACCGGCGGCACCGGTGCCGACACGATTGAGGGTGGCACCGGGGACGACGTTATTGACCTTGGTGCCGATAGCGACAGGGATACCCTGGGAGTGTCCGATCTTGCCGGGTCGGATATCGTGACGAATTTCGACATGACCGACAGCGGCGATGGCACCACGGTAGACCAATTCGATGTCTCGAATCTGGTCGATGCAGATGGCAATCCGGTCAATGCCTGGGATGTTGTCGTCAGCGACACCAATGGCGACGGGACAGGTGATGCGGTGCTGACCTTTGTCAACGGCGAGTCGGTGACGCTGGTTGGCGTTCAGCGTTCGCAGGTGGACAACGCCCAGAAACTCAATTCGATGGGCATCCCGTGTTTCACGCCCGGTACGATGATCGCAACCCCAAGCGGCGAAACCAAGATAGAAACGCTGAAGCCCGGCGATCTGGTCACAACTCTTGAATACGGCCCGATGCCGATACGCTGGCTGGCCCTGTCGGAAGTCGCAGTTAAAACTGCGTCTCTACCGCAGAACCTCACGCCGGTCCGGATCAGGCCGGGCGTGCTGGGCAATGCACGTGCGCTGGTGGAGTCGCCGCAGCACTGCGTCCTGCTGACAGATCAGCTCACGAATGCGTCCTACTATGTGCGAGCCAAGCATCTGGCTGAAGAAACTACATTGGCTTCTTTTGCGCGGGGTCGTCAGAGCGTCACGTATATCCATCTTATGCTCGACAAACATGCGACGCTGATTTCCAATGATATCCCGAGCGAAAGCTTCTATCCTGGGCCGATGGCTATGAAGATGATGTCGGCCGTAACTCGCCTAGAACTATACGCCCTACTCCCTGAATTGGATCAGATGCCTGTCGAACAAGCCTACGGGGCGCGAGCCGCAACCGTTCTGTCACGCAATGAACTGCAAAAACTCAACGGGCGCCTTGGACTTCTTCAAGGCAGGCGGCTGGCGGGCACCCCACCCGATTGGACTCACAGCCACAGGGGGCGCGAAACTGGCAGCCAACTAAGGTTTCACCCGATAACCAACCGCAGTTTTTGTGTCGAAAACGTCGACAGGTGACAGCCGGTTAGCGGCTCTCTGCCAGTTGGTCCTCACCCGGAAGAGACACGGTGAAATCGCAGTCCTATTCAGTCCTGCGCGTCCGCCAGCTGGTTGCGCACGATTACGTCGATCCTTGTGTCGTTGAAGCGAAAGATACCTGTTTGCTTCAGAGCGTCCCGGACCGAGGTGCTTTCAGATAGCCGTTTCCAGACGGTCGGCGACGAGTATGGGGCCATACGCGGTTTGGTGGCGACGCCCATTGTCATCCCGTTCAGATATCTGACCTGTTGGCGATGCGCAGGAAACAGAATGGACTCCGACAAGAACCCATCCTCGCTGTTTGCGCTTTCCAACAGGTAGATGCGATTGCCCTTATAGGCTGCAAGCCCGGTATATTTCGTCCGTTGAACGATGCTTTGATCATCGCTCAAGGCACGTTCGAAGGTATGCGAAACGATATAGCCGTCCTGTTCACGCAGCCAGATCAGCGTGCGCATGATCTTGCCTTCCCAGGTCGGCGTTGTGAAATGGCCGTGATAGAACCCCAGATACCGACGCAGCGGACCGGCCTGGTTCTCGAAAATTCTGGACAGCACGCGCGCCGGGCTTTTGCGGGAGGGCGCCGTCAATCTGTTCATCCTGCCCAAGAAGGCCGGGTGATCCAAGTCGAGGTCCTGTTCGCTGATATTGAAATGCCGGGCGATGCGCCGAAGGTTGTGCGCCGAGGGCATTCCACCGCCATTGAGGTATCGATTGAATTGCTGACGGTTCAAGCCGATATCGCGGCAGACCTGCGCAATGCTGCCGTAGTCAGCGCAGAGGGATCGCAGGTTCCGCGAAAAGTTTTCCGACATGCGACAAGTCCTTCGCACATAGACGCATTGATGCTTACAAAAGCTTAAACCTGCGTACAGTCGCTTACTAGGTGGTTTTTGATTTTCGTTCCAATTTTCGCTTGTGAGTCGCAAACGGTGATCGGCGTGCAAAACGAAATCAGAACACTAGAGAATGAGTGGATCCCTCTTCCGGACGGGCGAAAACTGGCGGCACGGGTCTGGCTTCCCGCTCTGCCGGGGGCTGCGCCGGCGATCCTGGAGTATCTCCCCTATCGCAAGCGGGACGGAACCGCAGCGCGTGATGAAACCACACATCGGGTGTTTGCCGCCCATGGCTATGCCTGTGTGCGGGTCGACATTGCCGGGACCGGCGACAGCCAGGGCCGTTTTGACGATGAATATTCCGAACAGGAGCTCTGCGATGGCGAAGAGGTTCTGAAATGGATCGCAGGCCAGGACTGGTGTGATGGCCACGTCGGAATGATCGGGATCAGCTGGGGTGGCTTCAACGGCTTGCAGCTTGCGTATCGCCGACCGCCGGAATTGAAGGCGGTTGTCACCATGGCCTCGACGGCTGACCGCTATGCCGATGACATTCACTACATGGGCGGCTGCCTGCTCAGCGATAACGCCAATTGGGCAGCACAGATGTTTGCCTATCTGTCTCGCCCTGCTGACCCCGACCTGCGGCCCGACTGGCGCGATGACTGGATCGCGCGGATGGAGCTGCTGCCTGATCTTGCCGCCGACTGGCTGGCGCATCCCACACGCGATGAGTTCTGGAAACACGGATCGGTTTGCGAAGACTGGTCACGGATCGAGGTGCCGGTTCTGGCAATCACAGGCTGGGCGGACGCTTATGTCAACACGCCCCTTACCCTGGTTGAGAACCTGACTTCGCCGACCAAGGCGCTGATCGGCCCCTGGGAGCACCGCTATCCGCATATCTCAAAGATCGAGGCCGCAGACGCCCACTCGGAGATCATCGGATGGTTCGACCGGTGGCTGAAAGGCGAGTTGAACGGGGCTGAAACACTGCCTGCCTTGCGAACATTCGTGCAGGAACATGACAACCCGTCCGGCAAGAACAAGCCGCGCAGGGGTCGGTGGGTGTCAGAGGAAAGCTGGCCATCGAACACCATTCAGGAGCGCATTTATTTTCTCGGCGATGGTGCGCTGTGCCCAGCAGCCAAAGCCGGGGAGGTCGATATTGCCAATCCTGCCAGCGTCGGGTCCGCCAGCGGCTATTTCTGCCCGGGGATGCGGATCGACAACGAGCTGCCGGGCGATCAGGTCGAGGACGACAGGCACTCCACCTGCTTTGACATTTCGCTGGACGCGCCGCTTGAGATCGTTGGACGCCCGCGTCTGAAGCTGGCGTTTCGTGTTGATCAACCGGTTGCCCAGGTGGTGGCCCGGCTCTGTGATGTCGCGCCGGATGGCGTGTCGCAACGCATCACCTATCGGCCCTTCAACCTGACCCATCACAAAAGCCACGAAACCCCGGACGCTTTGGTGCCGGGCGAACGCTACGAGGTTGAGTTCGAACTGAACGCCTGTGCCCATCGGCTGCGCGCGGGGCATCGCCTCCGTCTGGCGCTGTCGACATCCTACTGGCCGATCGTCTGGCCCTCGCCCAAACCTGTGACGATCACGCTGGACTGCGCGGGCAGCCAGTTGACACTGCCTCAGCGCCGCGTGGCTGGTGAACCGGAGCCTGCCAACCCCGGACCGCCAGACAAATTTCCGACATTGGCTGCGGATGTCCTGCGTGATCCGTCGAGCACGTCACGGCGTGGAACCGACGATGAAGGACGGACAACGCTCGACGCATTTGACGATTTCGGCATGTCGCGCGATCCCTATCACGGCCTTATCAGCGGCAGCCATGTAGCGACGCATTATTCCATCCATCCCGATGATCCCGCCAGCGCCAAGATGGTGGCCGACTGGCGGTTCGAGTTCCGCCGCGACGACTGGCAGGTTCGGATCGACACGCATTCGCGCATGTCCTGCGACGAGACGCATTTCTACCTGCACCGCAGTTTGCGGGCCACGGAAGGGCCCGATGAAACCGAAGTCCTGTCAAAAGAATGGTCGCGGACCATTCCGCGCGGGCTTCTCTGAACAACCCAACGGGGAGATCACAATGAAGATCGAATGGATGAAGGCACCAACAGGACGCCGAAACTTCCTAAAAGGCGCGACAGCGCTTGGTGCGGCCGCCGCAATGCCTATGGGCTGGGCGGGGACCGCTTTTGCCCAGGATGATGGCGTCCTGCGCGTCCGCGCCTATGGCGACGCTCCGAACATGGATCCCGCGCATAGTGTCGGCGTTGTGGAAGAGGAGATCCACGCCGCAATTTACAACAAGCTGATCCAGTACAAGCCCGGCTCCGAATGGGGCTGGCAACTTGATGCGGCGTCGATGATCGAACAGGTGGACCCGACCCATATCAAATTCGCCCTGCGCGATGACATCGGCTTTACCAACGGCCATGGCGCGATGACAGCCGAGGATGTCAAATTCAGCTTCGAACGGATCGTGGCCGAGGCCACCGAAAGCCCGAACAAGCCGGATATGGGACCGCTCAGCCATGTTGAGGTCACTGGCGAGCGCGAAGGCACCATCGTGCTGAACGAGCCCTTCGCGCCGCTCTGGTCTATTGCCTTGCCCTATATCACCGGCAACATCGTGTCCAAGGCCGCGGTTGAGGCCGCTGGCGGGCGGATCGGCTCCGACCCGGTCGCCGAAAGCGGCCCCTATCTGCGCGCGAGCTGGAGCCCCAAGGAAAAGACAGTGTTGCAGCGCAACCCCAACTGGAAAGGGGACGCACCGGCCTGGGATACGATTGAAGTCTACCCGATCGACGATGAAAACACCGCCGAGATCGCATTCGAGGCAGGCGAGCTGGACCTGACCCGCGTCTCGCTAGGATCGGTCGCGCGCTACCGTGGCGGCGTTCCAAACGGCGGGACCCTCGTCGAAAACCCCTCGCTGTTCTATGTCTGGCTGGGGATGAATCTGGATCATCCGAAACTACAGAACCAGAAACTGCGGCAGGCGATCCAGCATGCCATCGACGTGCCGACAATCCTGGAGGCCTCCTACTTTGGCGCGGCGGACCCGTCGACAGGCATCATCGCACCGGGTCTGGCAGGAAACCGTGCTCAGGGTCTTGTGGCGCCGCAGGCCAACATTGAAAAGGCAATGGCACTGCTTGCGGAATCCGGCGAGACAAATGTCTCGCTCACGCTCGATATCCTGAACAAGACGACCTACACGACGATGGCTCAGGTCATTCAGGCGATGCTGGCGCAAATCGGGATCACGCTGGAAATCAACGTTCTGGAATCCGGTGCGTTCTGGGCGAGCGGCGAAAACGAAGATCTGCAACTGGTGCTGAACCGCTTCTCGATGGCGCCTGATCCCTCCTATGCAACGGCCTGGTTCACCACTGAACAGGCAGGCATCTGGAACTGGGAACGTTTCCGCAACGACGAATTCGACAAACTCCACGCCGCCGCATCTGCGGAAACCGACAATGCAGAACGCGCTGCAATGTATCAGCGAGCGCAGGACCTGATGGAAGAAAGCGGCGCCTATCGCTTTATCACCCATGAAGCAACGCCGGTCGTGCATTCCTCGCGTGTTGTTCCGGCCCTGCGCCCGGATGGGCTTTCGCTGCTCAGATACTTCGGCAAGGCGTAACCTCCCTACGTCTCTGCGTGTGGCTGCCCTCGGGCGGCCGCACGTGATTACCCCGCCCAGAAAGGCCCGATCGATGTTCAACTTTGCTCTGAGGCGGTTTGCGCTTGCGGCGCTGATCCTCTTTGTTGCGGTAACACTCATGTTCCTGATGATCCGTGCAGTCCCCGGCGATCCGGTGCAGATCATGCTTGGTCCGCGAGCGACCCCGGAGCTTCAGGCCCGGCTCACCGCCGAACTGGCGCTGGATCAGCCGATTTGGCGGCAACTGGTGATCTTTTACAGCAACATGATGCAGGGCGATCTGGGCACCGACGTGTTTTCGGGCCGCTCGGTCACCCAGATTGTCTTTCAACAGCTTCCCTTCACGCTTGAGCTGATCTTTGCGTCGATCCTCTGGTCTGCCGCCCTCGGCATAGGGCTTGGCGCCTATGCCGCGGCCCATCCCAACACCCTGATCGACCGAAGCGTCGCGGTGCTGTCGGTGAGTTTCGTCGCGGCCCCCGCATTTGTCGTGGCGCTTTTGTCGCTTTTGCTGTTTGCCGTGCAGCTCCAGTGGTTCCCGGCGATTGGTGTCGGTGACGGGTTCTGGGACCGGCTGGATCATCTGGTCTTGCCCGCGTTTGCAATCGGGCTGAGTTGGGTCGGGTATATCGCGCGGCTTGTACGTGCTTCGATGCTGGAAGTGCTTGGTGAACACCACATCCGGACCGCCCGCGCCTTTGGTCTCTCCGAGCGACGGATCGTCATGGTCTACGCCTTGCGGATCGCCGTTCTGCCGGTCGTCACCGTGATCGGCGTCGGGATGGGCTTTCTGCTCAGTGCTGCCGTTTTTGCCGAGATCGTCTTTGCCCGGCCCGGTCTGGGCAAATTGGTGATCGATAGCATCACCACCCGCAACTACCCGATCGTCATGGGCTCGGTGCTCATCTCGACGGGGCTGTTCGTTATCTCGACCGCCGTTGCGGACCTCGTCAACGCCTGGCTGGACCCGCGCGCGAGGACCTCGACATGACGGCCTCGACCATGGGTAAACCGCGCTCCGAACTCGGCATTATTCTCAAAGGCGTCGCCGGGAACCCGCTGGGCCTGATGGGGCTGATCATTGTCGGGGCCATCGTGTTCAGCGCCATCTTCGCGCCATGGATTGTGCCCTACGATCCGATTGCCATGAATATTCAGGACCGTATGCAAGGCCCATCGGCCAGCCATTGGCTGGGCACCGACCAGCTGGGCCGAGATACCTTCAGCCGCGTGATCATGGGCGGACAGGTGGCGCTGAAGGTCGCCTTGCCTGCGGTCTTTGGTGCCATGGTGATCGGTCTGACACTGGGAATGATCGCGGGCTACGGACCAAAATGGCTCGACAATCTGCTGATGCTTCTGTTTGACACCATACGGTCATTCCCAACCGTGATGTTCGCGCTGGCCGTCGTCGCGCTGGTGGGTCCCAGCCTGCAAACTGTGGTTTTTGTGGTCATGGCGACCTCGATCCCGACCTATGGCCGTGTGGCGCGCACGCAGACGCTCACATTGCGCAATTCGGAGTTCATACTGGCCGAACGCTCGATGGGGGCCAGCATGGCCCGTATTCTGAGTGTCCATTTGCTGCCCAATATCATTGGCGTCCTGGCGGTTCTGGCTGCCATGGACATCCCCACGGTGATCGCGCTTGAGGCCGGTCTGTCGTTCCTCGGTCTAGGGGTAAAACCGCCGACACCCAGCTGGGGTGCATTGTTGAAAGATGGCTATGCCCTGATCCGGCAAACGCCGTGGTTGGTGGTCGGAGGCGGCCTGCCGATCATCATCGCAACGCTGGGCTTCACCTTCCTCGGCGAATCCCTGCGCGACGTGGTTGACCCGAAATTGAGAAAGAACCGATGACCGAAACCTTGTTGGAGATCGACCATCTCAGCGTCGACTATAAAACCGAACGCGGCGACCTGAAAGCCTTGCGCGATATCACCTTTGACGTCCGCAAAGGGGAAATCGTCGGGATCGTCGGCGAAAGCGGCTGCGGAAAGTCGACGCTGATCTCGTCGATCCTGCGGTTGACGGCACCGAACACGCGGTTCCGTCAGGGCGCGGTACGGTTCAAGGGGCAGGACCTGTTGCAGGCCAACGAGCGTCAGATGCGCGCCCTGCGCGGCGACGATATCTCAATCGTCTTCCAGGACCCGATGCAGACCCACAACCCGGTGCTGACCGTCGGTCAGCAGATGGTCGATATCCAGCACCGGTCCTCCGCGTCCAAGGCCGCAAAACGCGCAACCGCCGCGAAAATGCTGGGGGCTGTGGGCATTCCCGATCCCGACGCGCGGCTGAACCAGTTCCCGCATGAATTCTCCGGCGGGATGCGCCAGCGGATCGCCATTGCCATGGCGCTGATGTCCGAGCCTGACCTGCTGATCGCCGATGAACCCACAACGGCACTGGATGCCACGCTTGAAGTACAGATTATCGAACGCTTGCAGGAGCTTCAGCGCGAAATGAACTGCGCGATCCTATTCATCTCGCATCATCTGGGCGTGATTGCGGAACTCTGTGACAGGGTGGTGGTGATGTATGCGGGCGCAGTCGTCGAAAGCGGCGATGTGCGCGAGATCTTTCACAACCCGAAACATCCCTACACCCGCCGCCTGATCGAATGTGATCCGGGCCACATCAAGACCCGCGCCCGTGTCCTGCCGACCATTCCGGGCGAAGTCCCCGATCTGGCGAACCTGCCCGGCGGCTGCATTTTTCGCGACCGGTGCGATCAGGCAATCGCCCGCTGCGCGGCAGACGTGCCGCCACTTGAGCGACTGGGAGACGACGGCCATCTGGCTGCCTGTTGGCTGAACCATGAGGAGATGACGGCGTGAGCCTTCTGTCTGTTGATAACCTTCAAACCAGCTATGGTCAGGTCAATGTGCTGGCTGGCGTCAGCTTTGACGTGGCCCCGGGCGAAACCTACGCGCTTGTCGGCGAAAGCGGATCGGGCAAGACAACCGTCATTCGCGCAATTGCCGGGCTGGCCCCGGCGCAGGCCGGTTCGGTCAAATTCGACGGCAGGGAAATCCGCGGCCTGCCCGAACGGCAGCTGCGCCCCCTGCGCAAGGACATCGCCATGATGTTTCAGGATCCGGTCGGAAGCCTGTCTCCGCGGCTGACCATCGGCAGTCTGATCACGGAACCCTACAGGATTCAGGGCATGAAGAGCCGCGATCAGCACGCCGAGGCCAAGCGCCTGCTGGAGATGGTCAACCTGCCTGCGCATTTTGCCGACCGCTATCCCTATCAATTGTCCGGCGGTCAGGCACGGCGTGTCGGGGTGGCCCGCGCACTGGCGCTGGAACCCAGGTTGATCCTGGCCGACGAACCGACAGCGGGATTGGACGTCTCCGTGCAGGGCGAGTTGCTGAACCTGCTCAATGAACTGCGCGAACGGCTGGGGCTGGCCATGGTGATCATCACCCATAACCTCAGCGTCGTGCGCCATGTGGCCGACCGTATGGGGATCATGTATCTGGGGCGGCTGGTGGAAGAAGGCACCACCGAAGCAATATTCGAAAGCCCGCGCCATCCCTACACCCGCTGCCTTCTCAGCGCGAACCCGGAACCTGACCCTGACGCCCGGCTGGAACGCATCGCGCTGAAGGGCGAACCGCCGAGTCTGCTGAACCGACCAAAGGGATGCGAGTTCCGCGCGCGCTGCCCCTTTGCCCAGGACATTTGCACCCAAACACCCAGATGGGAGGTGACCGCAGGCCATGGCCTGCGCTGCCTCGCGCCACTCTCGTAGCGAGCCCGCAATGACAGCCACGCTTTATTCCAACGGCACCATCCTGACGATGGACGCCGAAAACTCTCAGCCCGAGGCGGTGCTGACCGAAGGCGGATTGATCCGTGCCGTCGGCGACGAAACCGTCCTACGCGCCCAGATGCCCGGCGGCACGCGGCTCCATGACCTGCAGGGCCAGACGCTTATCCCGGCCTTTATCGACCCGCATGGGCACTTTCCCGATCCGGGGTTCATTGCGCTTTTCCGTGTCGATCTTGCGTCACCGCCACGTGGCGACTGCATCGATATGGCAACGGCGCTGCACCGCCTGCGTGCCAAGGCAGCCGACACCCCAAAAGGCGAATGGGTCATGGGGGTTCTTTTTGACAACACCGCAATCGCCGAGGGTCGGATGCCGACCCGGGCTGAACTGGACGACGTGTCCACAGATCATCCCATCTGGGTGCTTCATGCCTCGGGCCACAATGGCGTCGCGAACTCTGCCGCCCTTGAAATGCGCGGCATCTCACGCGATACGCCGGACCCACTGGGCGGCCGCTATGGCCGCCGGGATGACGGCGCGCTGACAGGTCTCATCGAAGGCCTGTCTGCCATGGGCGAAATGGGCGATACTGATTTCCTGATCAATCGCGAAAGATTCTGGCAGGGTTTCGCGGTCTGCCGCGACGATTACCTCGCCCATGGCGTGACCTATGCGCAGAACGCCTGGACCTCGCGGGTAATGCTGGAGCATTTTGCCTCGCTCGGGCCAGACAAAGATCCCGGTATCGACCTGATGCTGCTGCCCATTGGAGAGCTTGAACCGGGGCTTTGGGACACTCTCGACTGGCCCGGCAATCGGCATTTCACCCTTGGCCCCCGCAAGCTATTTACCGATGGGGCATTCCAGCTTCAGACCGCCTATCTCTCTGCGCCCTATCACCGGCCAATTGACCCGAAACATTCCTGCGGGATGCCCTATGTGGCCGCTGAGGAACACCGCCGCGAAGTCAGGAAACTGCATGACCTCGGCCACCAGATCCATTGCCACTGCAACGGTGATGCCGGGGCCGACATGTTCATCGATGCCGTGGCCGCCGCCTTGGCCGACACCCCGCGCGCGGATCACCGCCACACGATCATTCACGGCCAGACCCTGCGCGACGACCAGCTTAGCCGTATGGCTGAGCTTGGCATCACGGTCAGCTTCTTCTCGGCCCATATCCATTTCTGGGGCGATCGCCATTACAGTACGTTTCTCGGCCCCGAGCGCGCCAGCCGCCTGTCCCCCGCCGCGTCGGCCGAGCGATTTGGGGTCCGCTACACCCTGCATAATGACGCCTCCGTAACGCCAACCAGGCCGCTGCATCTGGCCCATTGCGCCGTCAACCGCACCACATCAAGCGGGCGGGTGCTCGGGGAAAGCCAGAAAATCAGCGCCCTCTCGGCCCTGCGGGCACAAACGATAGACGCGGCCTGGCAGGTCTTCCAGGAAGATATTCGTGGATCAATAGAGCCGGGAAAAAGCGCCGATCTTGCAGTTCTCTCAGGCAATCCGATTGCGGCCTCAGAGAACCTTCTGGATTTGAAAGTGACGGCGACAATTCGAGCGGGCAAAATGGTGTCGGGAGACTGACCCTCCGACGAGGTCTTTGTGACTGTGGTCGTGACGGGTTCATTTTTGATCGCTTCACAACCTATTCAGAGAGACCATAGCCGAGGACACAGATTGCAGCAGCTTTGCATTTGGCAATTACCCAATCTCGTATGCGTGGCGCCCGCAACATGCCTCATCTCCATTGCGCTGTTGCATTGGGAGGGGATGCCACGCTCAAGCGTTGCAAAGAACCAATAGGACGCAGACCTGCTAGAATACCCGCCGCGCAAGCGCAGCGTCATGGGCGATTACAAGGGTTCGCGATCCAGCCGCGCGACCAGCAATCATCTTTTTTCAGAAATCCACGCAGGTATTGTCGGATTTGCATTGGCCCGCGCGTTCTTGCAGCATGTGATCAGTGCACTGGAGAAAACCATGATCTATGCAATTACAATCTACGGAGAAGCCGGGCTTTTTGAAACACTCCCCAAAGAACGGCAGGACGAAGTACTGGCCGGACATGGCGCGTTGCAGGAGGCGCTGAAGAAACGAGGGGAGTTCATCTCGATCAAGCTGATGCCGCCAACCTCGGCAGTGATGCTTGACCCTGCACCGGCGGTCGATCAGCCTCCGTTGATTGTCGATGGGCCCTATGCCGAGACCAAAGAGAGTTTCCTGGGATTTTACGCCGCCGACTTTGAAAACCTGAACGATGCTCTAACCCATGCCAAGATGATCTCATCCCCGGTGGTTCGGCTAGAAGTGCGGCCCGTGGCCTGGGCTGGAGGTGCGATTTCATCGGAATAGGCATGTGTCGGACTGGCTAGAAGCAACAATCACCAGACAGCGTCCGCAGGCGCTGGCCGCGCTGACCCGCTACTTCCGCGATATAGACATCGCGGAGGACGCCTTTGCAGAGGCCTGTCTCAAAGCCCTCAAGGTCTGGACGGACATCGGCGCACCCCGTGATCCTTTGGCCTGGCTGCTGGCCACCGCCCGCAACGCGGGGCTCGACGCGCTGCGCAAGTCCCAGCGGCACCATGCCATCCTTGCGCGGCACTGTGCAGAGTTTCAACCCATGACAGAGGCACCCCCTGATCCCGATGAACTGCGCGATGACGTCCTGCGCCTGTTGTTCATCTGTTGCCACCCGGAGCTGGAACGGCGCGATCAGATTGCCATCGCGCTGCGGATCGTCGCCGGGCTCAGCGTTGCGGAAATTGCACGCGGCTTCCTGATCAAACCGAAGGCCATGGAACAACGGATCACCCGCGCGAAGAAGAAAATTGCCAGTGGCACCGTCGCCTTTGAAACGCCCAGCCCGCAGGAGCGGGGCGCGCGGCTGGGTGAGGTCTCGCTGATGGTCTACCTGATGTTCAACGAGGGCTGGTCGGCTTCTGGTGGTGAGACCCAGATCAAGCTCACAGTCTGCGAAGAGGCAATCCGCCTCGCTCGTCTGCTGGCAAACCTGTTCCCGGCCATGGGCGAGCAGGCGGCGCTTCTGTCGCTCCTGCTGTTTCAACATTCGCGGCGCGACGCGCGCATGGATGCTGATGGCCAGCTCGTCCCGTTGGAGGATCAGAACCGCAGCCGATGGGATCTCTCCCAAATCGCCGAGGCGACGGCGCTGCTACAAAAGGCCCAGAGGATCAATCATCGGGGGGTTTACATCATTCAGGCCGCGATTGCTGCGGTCCATGCCCGCGCGCCCTCCGCAGAAGAGACCGATTGGTCACTGATCGCTGCGCATTACGCCGCGCTCTATGCCCTGCAGCCTTCGCCCGTTGTGCGTCTCAACCTCATCGCAGCGGAGGCACGGATTGAAGGCCCTGCCTACGCGTTGGCCGCGTTGGAGCCGCTGGCTGACGATCTGTCGCAATACCGCTGGTTTCATGCCATGAGAGGCCGACTGTTGCAGGACACCGGCAATCATCCAGCGGCCATCAAGGCGTTTGAAGCAGCGCTTTCACTCAACCCGACAGCACCGGAACGCGCCGCCGTTCAAGGAAAAATCGCGCTCAGCAAAAAAGAACTGCCCGACGTGTAGGGATTGGGAGTGGTCATGCGTCCTTGGGTCAGACCTGCATTCGGGCAGGCAAACAGGGAGAAGACATATGAGCATTCTTGAGATGACAGCAATTGGAAACGCCGGCTGGATCGGGCACTCCGGGCCGGATCAGGAGAAGGCCAAAACCTTTTATCAGGAGGTGCTAGGCTGGACGATCAACAATATGCCGATGCAGGACGGGTCCAGCTACTCGGCGATTGCGGTGGGCGAAACGGCGATTGGCGGTTTTTCTCCCATGCCCGAGGAGAGCGGAAGTTGGACGATTTTCTTTACCGTTGCCGATGTGGACAGCTGCGTGGCCACCGCAAAGGCCAAAGGCGCAACCGTCCTGCAAGCCCCCATGGATATGCCCGGTGTCGGTCGCATGGCAACGCTCACAGATCCGCAGGGCGCCCGCTTTGCAGTGATCACCTATGCCCAGAACCCGGCCTAAGGACGCGCTCAGATGGAACAAACACCACAGATCGCGCTGGCCGTAACGGCGATTTTCGTCCTTCTCAGCATCCCGATGGCGATTTCGGTCGGGGTGCGCCGGGCCAAAACCGGCATCCTGCTGCTGCATGGTGACGATGATGTGCTGCTGCGCCGGATCCGGGCCCATGGCAACTTTGTCGAATATGTCCCGCTTGCGCTTCTGGCCCTCGCCGGTGCTGAAATCGCCGGAACCGCAGCTTGGCTGGTGGCCCTATGCGGTGCCGTGCTCATCCTGGCGCGGCTCATCCACTACTTTGGCCTGCTTGCATCGGCGGATAGCAAAGGGCGCGCCGTCGGTGCCGCGCTGACAACCTTGGCGATGTTCATGCTCGCCATCGCCATCCTGTGGCAACTATTTGGGGCTGCCTGATGCCTTATGACGAAGGCCTTAGCCAACACATGCGCGGCGCACTCGCCGCGCATGTGGGGATCACTGAAAAGCGGATGATGGGCGGTGTGTGTTTTTTCCTGAACGGCAATATGCTTTGCGGTGCGCGACGGCACAAAGATGGTGTCGGGCGGTTTATGTTCCGTATCGGCAAGGAGAACGAAGCGGCCGCCCTTGCAGACCCGACCGCCCGCGTCGTCATCCACGGCAAGCGCAAGCTGGGTGGCTTCATCCTGGTAGATGAGGCCGATTGCCCGGACCCCGCAATGAAGCGCTGGCTGCAGCAATGCCTGGCACATGCAGCAGCCCTGCCCGCCAAAAATTGAGGGACAATCATGAATACATTCGACAGCTACAGCCCCGATGCGCTGCAATTCCTGCGCGATCTGAAGGCGAACAACACCAAAGACTGGTTCACGGCACATAAAACGACATATGAACACTGCATCAAAGATCCCACCAAGGTCTTTGCAGCTCACATGGAGAGCGCACTTGGTGCGCTGACCGGTCAACCGCATAGCAGCAAGATCTTCCGTATCCATCGCGACGTCCGCTTCTCCAAGGTCAAGACGCCCTACAACGCTCATATCCACGTCGCCTTGAGACCAGAAAGAACAACAGCGCAGCCGCCCATGTGGTTCTTCGGTCTCTCGCCTGAGAAGCTGACGCTGGGCTGTGGCGTGTTTAAATACGACAACGAAGCACTCGCCAATTTCCGCAGGGCGATGGCGGGTCCTAAAGGGGCCGAGTTGATCGCATTGACGGACGGACTGCGTGTCTCAGGTATCCGCATCGGTGAGCCGGACCTGAAACGGGTCCCCAAAGGTTTTGATAAGGATCATCCGAACGAGGTTGCACTGCGACGCAAGGGGTTTGCCGCATGGATCGACATCACCGACACAGCCTTTGTCACGGAGCCAGATCTCGTCGAACGTAGCACTGCGACGTTTCAAAAGCTCATCCCGGTATTTGACCTGCTTTCCGACATCGGTTCCCCTACCGGCCCCTGCTAAAGAATCCGCAGTATCATCGGCACGGTCGCAATATGACACTTGTGTGGGAATACAGGCGGTTGACGCGCGTCATTTGATAGGCCTGAAGCACCTCTAGATGACAGAGCCCGATAGACGGCGGCAGAGCGGAGGCCGATCTCAGCGTGGCGCGGTGACCATAATGAATTTACTCGGCTTGCTTATCGCCGCAAAACCATATCGGGCGACCGGCCGCCAAGTCGGTTGGCGAAGGCCTCGGTGAACGACTATTTGCATCCATGGCCATGTGCTTACAGCCGAGCGCGACCGGTAAGCGGATTGCTTCACGGACACAGAGAGGATTCCGGCGCGATTGCCGACGTTGTCCGCTTGGAGCATGGCGCCTTGATCGAGATAGTGGCAGCCCGCCGCTCGATCCAAGACACAGGCTGATCCAGACCGTTTCGCGCGGCCTGCACCTGCGATACCGGCGCCCGACGCGAAAGCGAAGGTGGTCAAGAGGACCACATTCACGGCCCTCAGGGCAGAGCGATCCCCAATATGTGCGGCTCATCAGCCGGATGGAAATCCATCGTGGGCGCCCTATTCCACCCCAACATTAAGAGAAACAGAATACGACAATATTGAGGAAGATGGCGGAGACGATGCCCGCCATCGTTCCGTCGCGTGACAGCGCATGCCGTTCTATTTCTCATATATTTATCAAAAATATCAGGCTTCGCCGTTGCCATGGGTCGCAATCTGTCGCATCGTGTCTCATACTTTTAGGCGGGTATTTTGACAGGTATAGTATGCCACGCGTTGCAAAAGAGCTTTCGGCCCTCGATGTCAGGAGATTGCAGCACCCCGGAACGGGTGGCAATGCCACGTTTGCGGTTGGCGGTGTTTCCGGTCTCCTGATGCAGATTACCCCGAACGGTGGGCGCACTTGGCTTTTGCGGGTCACTGTCGGCGCTAAACGTCGTGAGATAGGATTGGGCGGCTTCCCTGATGTGACGCTTGCCCAGGCAAGGGAGCGCGCGCGCGAGGCTAAAGACCAGATCCGGCAAGGTATCGATCCCGTAGAGCAACGCAAAGCCGCCCGCGCGGCTCTCACCGCGGCTCAACGCCGAGGGATGACATTCGCCGATGCAACGAGCAAAGCGCTTGCGGCCAAGCTGGATGCCTTCAGGAACGCAAAGCACCGTCAGCAGTGGGAAAACACTCTGCGTACCTATGCTGAACCTGAACTCGGCGAAATGCTGGTTGACGAAATCACGGTGCAGGATGTTCTCCGCGTGTTGGAACCCATGTGGCAAACAAAAACCGAAACCGCGTCACGCTTGCGAGGGCGGATCGAAGCGGTTCTATCTTGGGCGACCGTTGCCGGTCATAGAGGCGGCGACAACCCTGCACGATGGGCAGGAAACCTGAAAGAGCTACTCCCTGCTGCGTCAAAAGTGGCAAAGCAGGCGAACCAACCTGCCCTTCAAATCGACGACGCGCCAAAATGGCTTTCGGCACTCCGCAAGCGCGATGGCATGGGAGCGCGCGCGCTGGAGTTTTCGGCCCTAACCGCAGCCCGCTCGCAAGAGGTACGCGGCGCACGCTGGGAAGAAATTGACCTTGATGCTACGATTTGGGCAATCCCCGCTCAGCGCATGAAGATGGACAGGGAACACCGGGTGCCGTTGTCGCCAGACGCTAGGGCATTGCTGGAAGCCCTGCCGCGCTTTGAGGACAACCCGCTAGTGTTCCCAGCCCCGCGCGGTGGCGAAATGTCCGATATGACGCTAAGCGCCGCGATGAAGCGCCTACACAAGGCAGATATAGAGGCTGGCGGACTGGGGTTCATTGACCGTGTGAGCAAGCGCGCAGCGGTTCCGCATGGCCTGCGCAGCACTTTCCGCGATTGGGTGGCAGAGCGCACGCATTTCCCCGGCGACATGGCGGAAGTCGCGCTGGCTCACAAAGTTGGCAGCGCAGTGGAAGCCGCCTATCGACGCGGGGACATGATAGAAAAGCGCCGCCTGATGATGGCGGCATGGGCCGAATACCTGACTGGTAAGAACCGGGCCGGGGCAGAGATTGTGAGGATTGGATGACGGGACCAAAAGAAGCGGCGCGCAAAACGATAGTGAAGGGTGTTAGTGTCAGCCATTTGAAGCCGGGCGACCCGTTTTATCCGGGTGCGCATATGATTGGCGAGGAATACTCGGGAGAAATCTGGTGGGTGCGCGTAACAACTCAAGAGGGCTTGCTACCTGAGGCTTCACATTCGACCTACTGCAAGTCCTTAGCGGAAGTTGAGCGGATCAAGGGTACCTATATTGTCGGGAAAGAAATGTCTGGTGAGCACGAAAATAAATGGCCAGGACTGGAAAGCAAAAGACGGAAGTTCCTGCTCGCAGCAATGGATGGAGGCTACACCCCGGCGGGCGGCAATGCAGGAGATGAGGATTCCCCCCTAGCTTTCAATACCCTTGAGGCAGCAGGAATAACGGACGGCCTCAAGCTGACTAAGGCCGTATTGGCTTCTGTCGGAAAGCAACGAGTGGGCGAACTCAAGGCAAAGCATGGCGAAAATTGGGAGGCGGCTGTCACTTACGAGTACTGCCTTCTGAACCTGCCCCATTCGTCCCCAGCATTCATTGCAGCCGCATATCAGTTTAACTGGTACATTACCGGAGATGAATTCAAGGCAGGATACCTTTGGCGCGACCTAGAGTGCATCACATCCGGGATCGAGTTAGAGGCCCTGAAAGCAATTGAGATGCGCCAGAAAGCTGGAAAAAAAGGCAGTCAATCATCTGCCAAAGCACGCAACAGACGTATTCTGTCCCTCTTGATAGGAATGGAAGCCACAGCCCGGCGAAATCCTGACATCATCAAGCTAGGGATAACACCCCTGGCGGAACTGGGACTGGTGGGGGCTATCGAAGCCGACCCCAAACTTTGGTCTCAAGGGCGCGGCCAGATGGAGGAGTACCTAGGAGAAATGAAGCGCGGAGAAGCCGGGAAGGATATTCAGGCTAGGTATCTCGCCCTCCTACCGGCAAAAACCGCCTAGGCGGTTACGTATTTCCCGCGTAAATGACTAGGCACTTCACCCGAAAATGACCAAGTGCCCAGCCGGTACACTCCGAAAATGAAACCCGCCTAAGTCATTGATTTTACGCATTCACCTCACTAAGTAAGGTGGCCCATGCTGCAACCAGTCGCAACCGATTGGAGTGCATAGCATGGCTCACACCTACCTTTCCGATATGCAAGTTTCTGCCCGTTATGGGGTCCACCGATCAACGCCGTGGCGTTGGGCAAAGACCGATCCTAGCTTCCCCGAACCAGTCATTTTGACACCGGGCTGTACCCGCTGGAAGTTGGCGGATCTGCAAGCATGGGAAGCTGCGAAGCACGACAGCGCAGCATAAGAATACCCGCCCCCCGGAGGCATCGGGGCGCGGGCTGTAGTGGTCATCGTTGCAGATTGGCTATCACAGATTACGCCCTTTGCCGCCGAGTTTCAACGAAACAAGAGGCAGAGCATGGCAACGAATAGATGGGCAAAGGCCCCATACGAAATCACGACATCGACCGGCAGCAAGCACATCGTCCATATTAGCGGGCGTGTACGCTGGGCAATCGAAGAACTGCGCAAGGCAGGCGGCGCTGGTCGCACGGGGCGGGAAGCCCTAGGCCCACGTTGGGCGGCCTACATGTTCGACGCGAAAGAGGGTCATGGCATCCCAATCCGCGACGAATGGGAAGCCCACGGCGGCGAACACCCTGGGCGTCACAAGCGCTGGTTTCTGGATTGCCAGATCCGACCAATCCCCCCGCAAGAGGGAGGGCGTGCGACTTGAACCGGCTCCGTGTCCTCTACCTCCGCCGCCTTCACGGCCTTTCTGAAAGCAGCGCGCAGGCTATGGCCTCGCTTATCTGGGGAGGCCATTGATGGACGCAGAAACCCTAACCCGCAATCTCGGTGGGTACTGGCGCAACGGTCGTGGCCTAGCGCCCTGCCCCGTGTGCCAACCCGAACGCCGCCGCGACCAGAATGCACTATCGGTCACCACTGGCAGCGGCAAACTGCTGTTGCATTGCTTCAAATCTCACTGCTCTTTCGTGGAGATTGCCGAGGCCGCAGGCGCTCCGCTCAGCCATGTGCAGATTGATTTTGATGCCCAACGGGAACACGAGCGCAAGCAGGCCGAATATCAGGCGGAAAAGCTGACCAAGGCGCGCAGCCTTTGGGACCACGCAAAACCAATCGAAGGGACCAAGGGAGAGACATACCTTCGCGGGCGCGGTATCACTATACCTCTGCCTGAGTATCTGCGTTTCGTGCCCGACCTCTACCATGCCCCCAGCGCGTCATGGGCTTGCGCCATGGTTGCCGACGTGCAGCCCACTGGTGGCGTACACAGAACGTTTTTCACAAAGAAAGGGGAGCGGGTCACCAGATCCGCAAAGATGATGCTGGGGCCGTGCTGTGGTGGCGCTGTGCCGCTCTCTGCTGGTGCTGGCCCCCTCTACATTACAGAAGGCATAGAGACCGGCCTAAGCGTGGCACAAATGACGACTGGCTACGCGACTTCCGTTTGGGCTGCCCTGTCCACCAGCGGCATCAAGGGGCTGCGCCTACCGGATCGACCGGGAAAGCTGGTCATCGCGTCCGATGGCGATGATGCCGGCACAGAAGCCGCGCAGGTTCTCGCAAGCCGCGCTGCAAGCCTTGGCTGGGATGTCGGCCTTATGACCGCGCCCGATGGCAAGGACTGGAACGACGTACTTCAGGAAGGCGGTTCGATATGAATACAATCGTTCCCTTCGACGCAAAGGCAGACTGGCCCGAACCCGATATGACCATCGGCCAACCTGTAAGACCACCGGCACCCATCATGGGGAGCTATGAGTTTGCGCAGGTATTCGGCCCCTGGGCTGACTGGATGAAATCAGCGGCTGAGACCAAGAATGCGCCGGTGGATTATGTTGCCGTCTCCCTATTGGCAACCGCCAGCGCGGCGCTGGGTAATTCGAGATGGGCCGTGCCTTGGGAAGGCTGGAAAGAGCCGCCGGTTCTCTGGGCTATGCTGGTAGGTGATCCATCAGCCGGGAAATCTCCGGCCCTTGATGCGGTGTTGGATCCGGTCAAAGAACTTGAACGCGACCTGTCCGACGAATACCGCCGCGCACGCCAAGAATGGGAAGCCGAAAACGAGCTGTCCGCATTTTCTTTGGCGCAATGGAAGGCAGACGCAAAGGCCACACTGGCCGACGGTGGAGAACCACCTGCAAAGCCGGATGATGCAGACGCTGGCCCGCCGCCAGTGCGTGAACGGATCTGCATCACCGATATTACCACCGAAAAAGTGGCTGATCTGTTGTCTCGGACGTGGCGGGGGCTGTTGCTGGCCCGTGATGAGCTGTCAGGCTGGCTTTCGAGCATGGACCGATACAACGGCGGTGGCGACCGCCCCTTTTGGTTGGAGGCATACGGAGGGCGCAGCTACACGATCGACCGCAAGAACAGCCCAGAGCCGATAATCGTTGACCATCTGAGCGTTGCCATTGTCGGCGGGACGCAGCCTGACAAGCTGTCTGCGCTGTTGGTCAAATGCGATGATGACGGCTTGCTTGCCCGGTTCATGACCGTATTCCCAGATAGCGTTCCTCTGTGCCGCCCCGCCAGTCTACTGGATGAGGCGCGGGCGATTGGTGCCATCAAGGCACTTAGGGGGCTTTCGTATGCAACTGATGAACAAGGCAACCGCCGCCCGTTCTTTGTCCATTTCACGGATGAGGCCGCTACCGCGCTACAAGCGTTCCGGGAACAGTGCAGGACGTGGGAAGCCGATGCCTCTGGCCTGTTCAAAAGCCACATCGGCAAGATGCCAGGACTGGTGGTGCGCGTGGCGAACGTTCTGGCCCACCTTGACTGGGCGGCTGATCCAGATGGGGAACCCGTGACCAGCATCAATGCCGACCACGTTGGGCGCGCCTGCCACTTTGTCGGGGAGCATCTGCGCCCACACGCGCACCGGGCATACGGGGCGGTAAAGACGCCGCCAGAGGTGCGCGGCGCAAAGGTGATTGCAGAGATAATTCAGCGCGAAGGCCTGCGGCTTTTCAAGGTGCGTGACATTCAGCACCGAGAGCGGAACGGATTGGCTACGGCTGGCGAAGTAAAGGCCGCCCTCAATGTGCTTATGGATGCCGACTGGCTGCGCGAAATCAAAGACGGGACCGGTGGTCGGCCATCGGTTTCCTACACGGTCAATCCACGTTTGGAGGGTCAATCATGAGCCGTTGGTTGGAGATAGCTGCAAGGGCTGGCGGAGACTTAACCTCTCTACCGGCAAACCGGCAAGAACCGGCAAAAAGGTCTGGGAAGGCTCAAGGTCAGGACTTTCTGCCGGTTTGCCGGTTACGAAACAAGAGCAAGAGGCCCGATCCGTGATAGCCGCTCAAAGCAACGTCATCAGCCTTGATGAATGGCGATCCCGGCCCTCATTCGATGGGCCTCAATCGGACGGGGGCGCAGCATGACTACGGGTGCGTCCAAATTGGACACAGACAAGCTGCGCAAGGTGCGGGAACTGATGGACCGGGGCACAACCGACGGCGAACAGGCGGCGGCAAAGGTGAAGGCTGAACGGCTGGCCGCGCAGGCTGGAATGACATTGGTGCAAGCCCTGTTCACATTGGACACTGCGCCCAGTGGGCCGACTGTCCGGGACTTGTTCGCCGGTTTCGATGACTGGATGGAGAGCCGGGAGCCGGGCTACAAGGCCCGCGCAACCGCAGAGCGCGCCGAGAAAGAGCGAAAGCGGCTGGCCCGATGCCAGGAACTGCTGCGCCAATATGGCAGCGAGGACGCCGTTTTCGCGCCAACCGCGATTGAGGAAGCCCTCCGGGTGGCCTTGGAGCCTCTGAGCGACCCTGCAAACAACCTGTGGGGCTATCGGGGGTATTCAGGCGGCAAACTCACCCCCGCCATGTGGGAGGCCGTGCGCGGCGCTGTGCGCGTCCCTGAGACCGTACAAGAGGCATGGGCGGAATATCAGGCGTGGGAAACCTTGCAGGATGACCGCTGCGCCTTCTGCCCGGACTTCACGACTGAACAATGGGCTGAGGTCTGGCACGATGCCCTGACGCACCTTCTGGACAACCTGCGCACGCCCAGCGCTGAGGGTGTCAAAGCCCGACTTGCATGGATGAGAGAGGTGGCAAATCTGGGATACGCCCGCGACATGGACAGGGATATTGAGCTGATCGACGCCCTAGAGGGTGATTTCTCCGCGCTGATGGCATCCGTCCAAACTGGACGCCGTAGCACCAGCGACAAGTCCGCACGTGTACGCACACTTCTAAAAAGCGAGCCAGACCTTTCGGACCGAGAGATTGCGCGGCGCGCCGAGGTCAGCCCGCAAACGGTTGGCAATTGGCGCAGGCGGTTGGCCCGGTCTGCTGCTTAGGTGATGGGGCGGCATAAACGATATCGCTTATGCAGCACCTCGACCTTAGGGTAAAATTAGGGTCGCGCGAACAGACTTCCGAAAAACCTTTCCGCCCTCGGTAATCATCCCATGCAGACCCTGCGCGCGCCAAGCGTGGCGACTTACTGCGCGCAGGGGAACGCTTGGCTCATCGCGTTTAGGATCAGCCCTCTGGCCGGGAAATGCCTCATTTCGGGAGTGTTTCTGAGATAGTTTCCGACCACATCGACAATCTGAGAATTGCTGGCCATCTCATCACCACACACCCCGAAAATACTGGATCGATACTGGTTCACCGCTGCGGTGGATGTGCCCTGATTGGCCATCATGAACGGGATAGAAACCCCATAGTTTAAGCCCTCCCAAGCGCCGATGATGTAGAAGCTGCACGCGGAATTTCCTACCGCACCACCATCTGTGCAGATTTCATGCAAATCGTTTCCGGTGATTGCCCCAGCGCTGCCCTGCGAAGCTACAAAAAGCGCCGCGAGGATAACAAACTTTCTCAAACCTATTCCTCCCAAAAACATGTTCTCAACCTTAAAAAACCTTAATATCTGACCACCTCAAACGCCGGTATCGATTTCAACATTTTTCAACAGGTCAGACGGTCAAAACGACGAATGCCACCTCACAGATTGCGCAAGTAAATATCAGGTTTTTTCAGGAGGTCGAACGCCCCTACTTCTCAACACATAGACGGGTTATGATCCTGTATGCCAAGCAGATTTTGATTTAACTTGCCGCAGGAGGGTCAAATGCCGGGACCGACGCCCGGAAGCGTATGGATTGAGGTCGTAGATGGTCGCGTCTGTGCCACGTTTGAGCGATACCTTTGGTCGGATAACTTCATGCACCGTTTGCAGCGGGCAACCACACTGGCCCGCCGGGTATCAACCGGCTCTTGGGTGTGCCGTTGGTGCGGAAATGAGCTACCAGATTTCCGCCTTACCGATGCCCTATATTGCGGTGAGAGTTGCCGGAAAAAGGCCGCGCGACAGCGCCTCAGAGACCGGGTAAGTTGATTTCCTTTTATAAACTTGTTTCTCAGTCAACTATCTGGCTTTCCATAACCTCATACAGCGCCATAGTTCTGGATACGCAGATCAGTCCATCTATTCGATGATAGCAAGGCAAACTAGACAAGCCACTAAGTCTCGTCGGCGGTTGACAGATGCCCTAATTCCCTATCGGAGTAACAATGACGACATGTCTGGGCGTGTCGTCGCGTACAATT
This sequence comes from Phaeobacter sp. JH20_29, assembly GCF_048056175.1. Classification (NCBI taxonomy): domain Bacteria; kingdom Pseudomonadati; phylum Pseudomonadota; class Alphaproteobacteria; order Rhodobacterales; family Roseobacteraceae; genus Phaeobacter; species Phaeobacter sp. JH20_29. Next base: position 242,805 of record NZ_JAYMWO010000011.1, on the reverse strand, counting down.
ACAAGTATACGATAGGGGACTAATATGGCTCGTTTTCTTGGTACTGCTGGTGGGGACAGGATAACCGGAACCGCAGGTGACGATGAAATACGTGGCCTAAGCGGGAACGATACGCTTGATGGTGGATTTGCCTCGATTGCTGGCCAAACCGAAGATAGCTTGTATGGCGGTGCCGGGGACGACTGGCTCTCTATTGGAACAGGAGGCGGATTTGCTTCGGGGGGCGATGGAAGCGATACCATCGTCGGAGGTTGGGGGGCTTCCGAAGTTGACGGGGGCCAGGGCGACGACCACATCACTTTTTCACTCCTGACGCGGTTTAGCACTGGAAATACCATTAATGGCGGTATGGGCGATGATACGCTCGTAGGCACCTTTGCTAATTCGGATGCTTTCGGCGGCGATGGAAATGACCGATTTGAACTAAGATCCGGGTCTTTTCTAGGAAGAGATAATCTGCTTTCGGGGGGTGATGGCTTTGACACGCTCACCTACACTCAGACGGGCGTCACAATATCGGTCTTTTCAGCTGCCCGAGCCTCGATTGAAGCGATTGAAGGTGCACGTATCTCCGGGGATCAAGGAAACGATTGGATCGACCTTCGAGACATTCAACAAATGGATCAGGAGGAATATCGCTATTTTGCAAATAAACCTCTCGTCGATGTAGACTTGGTGATTGCTCTGGGAAGTGGAGACGACCGCTTCTGGGGATCAGACTTCGCAGAAGTCATCTATGCAAATGCTGGCTCGGACACAATTATAGCAGGTGGTGGCAATGACTTCTTAAATGCCCGATCCGCTGATTCAGGATCGTTGTCTGGCGGTGATGGGGACGATTTTCTGGATCTGGGTATCAATAAGGATGCTACTCTGTTCCAGCTGGCAGGTGGCCAAGGAACTGATACGCTGCATGCTGCTGCCGCTCACGGACAACTTATCCTGGATAACACAATATCGATTGAAGTGTTGCGCGCTGACGCACTGCATGGATCATTAGGCGACGACTACTTTGACCTTAGTGGTGTAGTTGCCTTGGAAATTGAACGCGAAGATCTTTTTGATCGTTTCCGGTTCAACCTAAAGGACGGGAACGACGTCTTCATTGGAACGCAAACCGGTGATTATGTCCATACCATCGGCGGGGTCTCCGGTGATAAGCACTACAAGGGACGGCGTGGTCATGATGAACTGATATCCGGTAACGGCGATGACACGCTTATTGGTGGGTGGGGGCAAGATACGCTTATTGCTGGAGCAGGATCTGACCGGTTGCTTGGTGGGCGCGGCTCTGACTATCTAGCTGGTGGCTCATGGAATGATCGGCTGTTTGGTCAAACCGGCGCTGACTATCTGCAAGGAGGTGGAAACAACGACATACTAAAAGGTGGGCGGGGCCGAGATACACTGGATGGCGGTTCAGGTAACGATAAGCTTTTTGGCGGCGGAGGTAGCGACACCTTTGTCTTCAGTGGAAACTTTGGACATGACACAATTGTAGGGTTCGATCCTCTTCTGAACGGTGATCTGATTGATCTTTCGGCGCTCGGATCTCGATTAACAGAGCAGCTACTATTTAGCGAAATTGTGTCTCAGAATGGCAGCGATGTTCTCGTTACTTGGAGCAGCTACCAGAGCATTACACTTAGAGGTGTTGACCTTGGAGCAATGGACGCCGGGGATTTTATATTCGGGGGAAACTAGAGGACGCCCATCCGCAAGGATTGGATCGTTACCGGATACCGTCAGCCCTCGGTATGGTGCGAGTAGCAGGGCATCACTGCCCTGCTGCTGCGATGCCGCCCACCAGATAGGGCAGCAGCTTGGGGATGGCTCGTTCGGTAGCCTGGGCGGACCCTCCGTGCGTCAAGAGCGCCTTGAACAGGTCAGGGTCGGTCACAGCATCCGCAATCATCTGAGATGCCTTGTCCTGTGCTAGGTGATTGAGCAGATCTTTCATGCGGCCGGAGGCCATCTGTGCTGTCTGAAGGCTGGCACCGCCACCCCCGCCCAAACTGGCACCGTGGCGGGCCGCGCCGATCCGGGCCACTATCTCAATCAGGCGATTGGCCTTTGCCCCCGACAGCTCATTACCGATGGTCGCGCTTGTTGTGGCCTGAGATTTCGCCAGCTCTCGCGCCACAAAGCGCAGACGGGACATTTCAGCCTGAGTGAACACCTGCCCGATTGCGCGGGCTGTCTTGGGGTCTGACAGCACCCGGTTCAGTGAAGTCGCATCAAGCATGGTCTGCGCGCCGCGCGTTGTCCGGGCCACTCCAATCAAGTGAGAAGCAATAGCACCCTTAACACCGTCCAGAGCCGCCCCAGACGGGTCTTTGCGGGCCTCGTTTGCAACCCGCCGCGCTGCCTGGATTGGGTTCTTCGCGTCGATGATCGACTTGATGGCACTTTCCGCCGTCTCCCCGGTAAACCGCGCAACTGCGCTCCGTTTCTGGTCTTCCAAAGCCGCCATCCGGCGGGTGATACGCTGGGAAAGCTGCTCGGCTGTCTCGCGTTGTTGAACCGCACCCTCAATTTCAGAACGCAATTCCGGGTATCGCGCAAGCAATTCCTTGTTTCGAGCCATGTAATGACGCGCACCCGATAACGTGACAGCACCATCCCGGCTGGACACAGCAGACCCCTTGAACTGCCCGGAGATGTAATCCTCAATGACGGGCCTTGCCCCGCCTGCGGCTTCAATCTGGCGCGATGAGACTGCTGCCTCTGTACCGCCCCGCCCCACTGTCCGCTTCAAGGCCAATTCAGGGTCAATCGAGGCATCGCCATCATGTGTGCGCTTAAGCAACCGTCCGGGCGCGCCCCTGTCAAAGGTTTCATGCAGCGCCGCGGAGAACGCGCGGGCCTCGTTGATCTGTCGGCCAATTGATGTGGTGCCAGCCTTCGCTCCTAAGTCATCAAGGATTGCATCCGCTACGTCATTTGCCATGCGGGCGGTATTCTTGTTCTGGTCATTCCCTGCCATGGCAGACCGGGCCACACGTCGAAGCTCTGAGTAAAGCCCGTGCATCTCGCGCACGGTCGCGGTGTCGCCATAGACCTCCGGGCTTTCCAGAAGGTCACGAATGGCGCGTGGGACATCGTTCCGCTGGGCATAGGCCACCTCGGCAACCAGTGCCTCCGCCTTGGCGCGGGCGGCACCCGTGCCAACAGCCGCGTCGCGTGGGATTGCGGCCCATAGTTCCCGTTCCTGCAACATGGCATCGTCAAGCGCACGCTTGATATTCCGAGTGATTTGAACACCATTTTCGCCATCAGGGTTCTGGTTCTGAATGCCTCGCAGACGGCTTTCCGATGTCGCCATTGCACCGTCTGCCTGGGCCTGTAGCTGGTCTTTGAAGCTCTGACGCCGCAGCCGGAAAAAGGTCTGCGCGTCAGCCGCATCGCCGCCCATACCTTGAACCGCAGCCTGTGCCGCGCCCGAACTATCAGCACGCCGGGTTTCAAGAGCAGCGCGCAAGTTGGGGTTTTGATCAGCGGCCAGACGTTCGACGGCCAGCATATTGGCGTCTCCGGTCTGTTGTGCCGGCGTCAGGCTCAGCGGGTTATCCGAGGTAATGCCTTGGGCCAGTGCCTCTGCACGGTCTCGCCCCCCGGCCAAGCTTTGAAGCCGATCCGAGGCTACAGCGCGCGCGCCTGAGTTTGTATAAGGGGCAAGTTCAGCCGCCGCCCGCCGGGTGAGCGCCGCCGCTGGCGAAATTCGTGCGGCTCCCTTGACCAGTGCCGCACCCGCCGGGATCGACATAGGGGCGGCAATGGCCGCAGTGTTCTGGACCCACTCAGGTGCTCCGGCCTCATCGGCCACTTCCTCAGCGGCACTACTCAGACCTCCCGCGAAGACCTCAGCCGCCGGAGCCGCTTGCGTTGTGAGCGCACGATAGGCGTCATCCGCGAAGCGCCCAACCGCGCCACCTGCCCCCCGCAGAGCTTGCAGACCCTTGGCCACTGGCAACAAACTGCCCGCCGCATGTCCTGCCCCGCGTGCAAAGCCCTCAGCTGCTCCCTTGGGGTCTTGCTGTGCCACCTCAACACCTGCGCCCTGCATCAGGCGTTCCAGCCCTGCCGTGGCGCTGCCTGTGCCCTCAGAGAATGGGTTTAAGGCGTGCGGTTCATCGAATGGGTTCACGAAATCAGCAAGCCCACCGACTGCCTCAGCAATGCCCTTGTTAACCTGCGACATGATGGGGTGCCTTGGCCCGCTCTGACCGGCGGGGGCAATTCTCAGGCTGGACGCGATTTCTTCGACAGTCTTTTCCTGATCCGCCGGAGATAGGCTTAGAAAATCGTCGGAGACCTGAACCTTGCGGCCCTCAATGCTGAGTGTCGTCATTCTACCACGCTCCACGAAATGCCGCTCTGCGTGGTCGATCCCGCGCCGCCAGTCTCACGCTTGCCGAAACTGTCAATCACAACGTCATAGTCTGAAAGCAGACGCGATAAACGGGCGATGTTGGCCCGCGCTTTGCTTCGCATCGTCGCGGTTTCGGATGTATTGGCAACGTCCTGGTTCATCATGATTGCCTGTTCCAGCATGGACCGGGTTTGGTTGAGCCGTTCACGTGTGCGCCCCTCCCCCTGCCAGACACTGTTTGGCGTGCTGGATAGCTTCTGGAACTCTTGCAGTAGGAAGTTTGACGGCTTCCCGGCCACGCCATCCGCCAATGTAACCATGGTATTGGTGGACAGGTTTTCCATTGCCTGCGTGGCACGCTCATTGTTGGGCGCGATAAGGCCAGTACCAAGCGCATCGCTGATTGTATTGCCCAGCTGAGAAATGAACCCCGGTGCACCCGTGGCATCCGAGAAATCGACCCCCTCAGGCATGGACTGGTATTCAGGGTTTGATACCAGCCCACCATCACCGTCCACGGTCACTCCTGCCCCCTGTGGGCTGGTCGCACCGCCCATCGAGAATACGCTTCCATCTGGTGCCGTGAAGGAAAACCCGCTGCCCCTCTTGGCCTGCGCATACTGGATCCGGTCGAGAGGCTGGCGACCTGCGGCCCGCTCCTCTGCGGCGTATCGCCCGTATTCGTCGGCGGGCTTCGGCGGGGCGGTCAGTTCCTGAACCGCTTTCAGCTGCCCTAGGAGGCCCTCATATTGAGCGGCAACAACGGGGAATTCATCAAGGCTTTCAATCGGCGGCTCGCCAACAGTCTCAAAAAGCTGGTTGATCCCGTTCAGATCCCCTCGCTTGTATAGAAGCATCCCCTGCTGCAAGCCTTGCTCCACCCGCGCAGCCTCTGCGGCCCGTGTCCGGGCATCCAGCGAAGCCGCATAAGCCTCGCCCTCTCTCTTGAAGGCAATCCGGCGCTGCTCCATCATCTGCGCGCGTGACTGCATGTTCTGCTGTGCGCTCTGCATCTGGACCGCCTGCATCGGGTCCAGCTGGGCCAGTGCATTCAGCGCCTGCGGCTGACCGGCGGCGATATCCGCGCCCTGCGTCTGGAACAGGTTGCGCAGCGCGTTCTGGCCCCGCACTTGGTTGGTCTGCTGTGCCGCCATCGAAGACTGAGACAGCGCATTCACGATATCCGGCTGTTGGGCCATCAGGGGCAAGCGGGTGTCGAGTGTCATTGCATCGCTCCGGGTTCTGGATGTGTTGCTTTCAAAAGGGCAAGTTGCCAGCGGACTGACGCGCGAAGGGCCAGCCTAAACGCTTTGACGTTCTCGGTTATTCCTACTTCGTTTGGGTCCAACATCGGGCAATTCTCCTGCGTGTAACGGTATCATAACACCCCATATCAAACAACGAATATGCCATATTTTATTGACGAAAACACTTGATCTGATGGTTTCGCTTCGGTTCCGTGCTTGGTGGTATATGTGCGTTGCTCCTCACTGTGTTCGGAACACAGTGACGGGCGCAGCTCGGACACGGTTAGGAAATTGGCTATCTGCGTTTTTCTTGCAGATGCCTCCAAGTTTCGACCCACCTACCCCGGTTTTCCACCATACCCGGCGCGTTCGCCCAATTGATGCCCGCCAACGCCTGCACTGGCGGATCAATGCAGCGCTTTTCTTGAGGCACTCTATAGGATGCTCAATTTTGCGCAGGCCCTAGGGTGAACGAAACGTTCACCCTCTACCGGCAGGAAGTATCCGACATCATCAGCCACCAACCTTCTTGCCGGTTCTTGCCGGTTTGCCGGTAGGGGTAGATCAGCTTGCGCCCACCACCAGCCTAACCGGTCTTCGTCGGCCAAACACATGCAGCCTCAGAACCAACCTGCGATTGGCCGCGACACTCCCCCGGTCGGGAACTTATCATCATCACGAAACCGCAGCGCGAAACTATCACGCCCTAGGACTTTGAACCGAAATGCTGGGATCTATTTCGCGGGAGTTTCTAACCACTCTTTGGCGATACTATTGTTCCGCCGCGCAAGGATATTCCTTTTCAATTGCATCCAATAAGATAGCTGAAGGGAAGCCCGATACATTACCGTCAGGGCGGGAAAGTTCAGATACAACTAGAAGTGCAAGATCGGCATCTGTTACTTCATCTGGAATACACAGCCCTATTGCGGCCTCCAGCTCTTTTCTTGTTTGCGGCCCGCCTTCAGTGGCGGAAGTGGCGCCCCGTATGCGCTCTGCCGTGGCGCTATCGATAGCACCTTGGATATAGCCAAAACAGTAAGCCTTAATTTCGCTTCCATCCTCCCAGGCGCAAGCTCTCAGGATCTGTTCTAGTGTAACTGCGGCAACTGGAGTTGCACAAACTCCAAGTAATGCGGGCGCAATCAGCGCCCGTACGGAAAACCTCATCTGTTGCCCCTTCGAAAATCTGACATTTAAGGAAATGAGCTTCGCAAGTTATCGAGGCGTATCACAGAGCAAAAGGCTGCGGTTGAAAAATCACGAGCAACCCTCAAGTCTCACCAGCAGGAACAAGAGCCACCCCTAGACCAGAGGCGACCTGTCCACTTTCCAAAAACTGGACACCTTGGGCCTGAAGGGACAATCGCAAGTGCTGGATAGTGGTCTCCTTCCCCTCGCCCTTGTCCACTTTATTCAAAGTGTTGCGATGCAAGCCGGTTGCTTCCGCAAGCTCTGGATTACTCAAACCCAGTGCGGCCTTTGCCATTTTGAACTGCTCAGGTGTCATATTGCCCTCTCATTGTGCCATTAGCACATTTTAAGTGTTACAGCACATGCTGTCAGTAGTATAAATATGCTATCAGCACAAAAAATGTAACGCAATGACCACCGACCACAAACACTCAATCAGCGGCGCGCGGTCACTCGCCCCGGCCTACACCGGATAACCCCAGGGCGTCAGGAAGCACGACGCCTGTCAGATAATGACAGCACAAAGCGAAAGGATTTCGCCAATGTCCGAGAACAACAAAGATCTGCACCCCGAATGGCTCACACAATGGCGTGAGAACACCGCGCGATGGAACAAAACGGTAGAGGGCAGCGCCGAAGAAAAGCAGCTCACCGAAGAACAAGACGCCATCGAGCGCCGTTTGATGGCGACACCGGCCACGACGCCCGCCGGGATGGCCGCTCAGATTGAGTTTGCGCTTGAGAACAACCTTGTCGGTGAAGATTTGAAAGGCGGGATGTTCGATGGGCTGGACGGCAACATGTTCGCCAGCATCACTGCAGGCCTCAAAAAGATGGCAGACGCGAGCAAGGCAGAGGTCGATATCTGCGAACTGTATGGAACATGGCAGAGCATCACCGAGAAATACAAAACCCTTGAAAGCCGCCTGTTCAGCAGCGACGTTTCCCATGGTGAGTTTGAAGACTTGTCCGACCCAATACTGGCCGAGCGCGACAAGGTGGAGAGTGCAATTTTCGCCACCGGATGCACCACCGCCAAGGGACAAGCGATCCGCGTGAAAATAGCGGCGTACTTCGACTGGGCCGTTCCAGACTACAACAGCGCAGTCCTAGAACACGCCGAACAAGTTCTGAGCTGAACCGACTGCGCGCGAGACCTTCCACAATCCCCCAAGATACGCCCCGCCCAGCGCGGGGCTTTCTCATTCATGAGGCTGTGATGCAACCACGACTGCTTGCCGCTGGTGACTGTCGCAACGTGTTGCATCCAAGGGCAATCAGTTTGGCGGGCTTATTGGCGGGTAAGAAGCCAATAACGCCAAATTATCCAATGAAATCAAGAATGGGTGGCGGAGACGATGGGATTCGAACCCACGAGACCCTTCCGGGCCTACTCCCTTAGCAGGGGAGCGCCTTCGACCACTCGGCCACGTCTCCGCTGACCCGTCTATCAGCGCAACCAAGCCAAGAACAAGGGCGAAATGCTGTTTTCGGCAAAAAAATTGCAGCCCTTGACCAGGGGGACAAAAACAGCAATCGCCCCGCCGCAGGCGTGCTGCAGCGGGGCGATGTGAGACGCTGTTCGGACGAAGGAAACCATCGTCGAGTACCGCTTCAGGGCAGGATGGCAAGCCGCTTCAGGAACAGAGTTTTCACCGCATCGGCGTCAACTGCCATGTAGACGTCGATCGGCTTGCGGTCGCTGTCTGTGGCAAGGCGGGTTTCGCCTGACGTTTCACCGTCGCAGGACACCTCCATTGCAACCGAGCGCGCCGTGAACAACTCAGGATGCGTGCAGGCAATGACTGCGGCCGGATCATGAAGCGAGCAGCCGTCAAACTTGCCGACGGTTTCATAGAAATGCAGGTAGAAGACCGACATTTCCTGCAACATCCCACCCAGCTCCGGGGATTGCGCGGCAATGGCGGAGAAATCCTCGGCGGTGCACAGAATGCGATGCGTGACATCCAGACCGACCATCTCGACCTGCGCGCCGGAACCGAAGACGACGTCGGCCGCGTGGGGGTCGTGATAGATGTTGGCTTCGGCGTGGGGGGTGATATTGCCGCCCTCTTCCAGCGAGCCACCCATGATCACGATCCGTTTCACATTTTTTGCAAACTCGGCGTCGCGCTGAATCGCATGGGCGATATTGGTCAGCGGACCAATCGGACAGATCACCAGCTCACCCTTGTGCTCGCGCGCCATGCGGATCAGGAAGTCAGCTGCATCCTCCTCCAGAGCTTGCCCTTTCGGCGTCTTGGCCGGAATGTCGCCAAACCCTTCGGCGCCATGCACATGGGCAGAGGGCGTAAACGGCGGCAGCACCAGCGGGGTCTCGGCGCCATGGGCGACAGGCAGGTCCAGACCCGCAGCTTCCAGCAAACGCAACGCGTTACGGGTGGCCGTTTTGGTGGTCACATTGCCAAAGATTGTCGTCAGCCCGAGTAGCTCGATATCCGGGGCCGCGGCCGCGTAGAAAATCGCCATGGCATCGTCGATACCGGGATCCGTGTCGATGATCAGCTTTGTCATTTTTATCCTTCCGACTAATTAATCGTGCGGGTTTAGCATTTCCGTTAGCGGCAACTCAAGCCTGCCACTTTCAGGAATAGACAACAGCTGTATCAAGAAAATGCCCGCCTTCACTGGGAGACGGGCACCAATATTGTCGCGGAGAGCAGAAAGATCAGGTGTTGAACAGGAAGTGCAGCACATCGCCATCCTTGACGATGTAGCTTTTGCCCTCGGCGCGCATCTTGCCCGCTTCCTTGGCACCCTGTTCGCCGTTATGGGCGATGAAATCGTCATAGGCGATGGTTTCAGCGCGGATGAAACCTTTCTCGAAATCGCCGTGGATGACGCCCGCCGCCTGCGGTGCCGCAGTACCGGACCGGATCGTCCAGGCGCGTGCTTCCTTGGGGCCGACGGTGAAATAGGTCTCCAGGTGCAACAGCTGATAGCCTGCACGGATCAGCCGGTCGAGACCAGCCTCGGCAAGCCCCATTTCGGAGAGGAACATCTCTGCTTCCTCCGGCTCCAGCTGGCTGATTTCTTCTTCGATCTGGGCCGAGATGATCACATGGCTGTTGCCCTGAGCCGCAGCCATGTCCGCCACTTTGGCCGAATGCTCGTTGCCCTCGACCGATTCCGACTCGCCGACGTTGCAGACATAAAGCACTGGCTTGGTTGTCAGCAGTTGCAGCATTTTCCAGGCCTTGGCATCCTCTGCATCGACCTCGACCAGGCGCGCGGGTTTGCCATCTTCCAACATCGCCTGTGCCGCCGCCAGAAGGCGGTCCTGCTGCTGAGCTTCCTTGTCGTTGCCCTTCAGCTTACGCACCAGATTGGCGCGGCGTTTTTCAATGCTTTCTAGGTCGGCCAGCATCAGTTCAGTCTCGATCACCTCGGCATCGGCAACCGGGTCAACGCGCCCTTCAACATGGGTCACATCGCCATCTTCAAAGCAGCGCAGCACATGGGCGATGGCATCGGTTTCGCGGATGTTGGCGAGAAACTGGTTGCCCAGACCCTCGCCCTGCGAAGCGCCTTTGACCAGGCCTGCGATATCAACAAATGTCATCCGCGTCGGGATGATCTGTTTAGAGCCCGCAATGGCCGCCAGCTTGTCCAGCCGGGCATCGGGCACGCCGACTTCACCGACATTCGGTTCGATCGTGCAAAACGGAAAGTTCGCCGCCTGCGCCGATGCGGTTTTCGTCAATGCGTTGAACAGGGTCGACTTGCCGACGTTCGGCAGACCCACGATTCCCATTTTAAAGCCCATTTCGGCCTCCTGATGCCACTTGGGAGGTGCTTCTAGGCAGCATTTCGAAGTGACGCAAGCGCGCATCTCCCGCCCCCTCCGCCAAGCGCCCCGGTCGAGGCTGGTGCAAAGAGCCGTGAAGACCCAGTCCAGATGCGGAGGTTCTGAACAAGGAAAATTTCAAAACAAGGTGCAACCAATTGGCGACACTCGCGTTCCTTTGATCGGAATGTGATCCCTTTGCCCCGCCAGAAGGTGGACATTCTTATGATTTAACGGCTCATTTCAGCTAGGCTGACCAAAACGAGACTATTGACAATGACATTACGCACCTTCGTTATCGCGACGCCCCTCGCCTGCGCCCTGACGCTTGCCAGCGCCCTCCCTTCGGCTGCCGCCGACTGGATCTTTGGTGCAGGATATTCAAGCTTTTCCCGTGAAGGGGCAGAGGATAGCGCATTGATCTCGGTGGAGTACCAGCATGATGCGTTCTGGCAGCGTGGCAACTTCGACGCAGCCTTTGGTGCGGCACTTGATGTGCAAACCACTGGCGATCTGTTCATCGGCGCAGGTGCGGTCGGCACGTGGCATCTCCAGCGCGGCTGGTTCATTGAAACCAGCGTAATGCCCGGTGCCTACGCCGAGAGTGTCCGGCTCAACGATCTGGGCTCAACATTTGAAATTCGCAGCGCAATCGCCCTTGGCAAGGAATTCGCAAATGGCAAATCGCTGTCGCTGGCGCTGACCCATAAATCAAACGCATCCACAGCCGATATCAACCCCGGGGTAAATTCGCTACTGCTGCGCTGGCACGTCCCCTTCAAAGGCTAGAGGCAGGCGCCCGCCTGGCGGAGGAGCAGCGTGGCAATAAGGCGAGCGGGATTGATTTCCGCCGCAACATTCGGCACACCGAAGCGGACACATTCAAAAGGCCCGATCATGACCCGCATTGATGCCAAATTCGCCGAACTGAAAGCTGCCAGCAAAAAGGCCTTTGTCGCCTATGTCATGGCGGGTGACCCTGACTTCGACACCTCGCTTGAACTGGTAAAGGGGCTGCCCGCGGCGGGCGTCGATGTGATCGAACTGGGCCTACCCTTTACCGATCCGATGGCCGATGGCCCGACCATTCAGCTGGCCGGACAGCGCGCGCTGGAAGCCGGTATGACCCTTGAGCGCACACTTGAGCTGGCGCGTGCGTTCCGCGCCGAAGACGACACCACACCCATTGTGATGATGGGATACTACAACCCTATCTATAGCCGGGGCGTTGATAAGTTCCTCAAAGACGCCAAGGCAGCCGGCATCGACGGGTTGATCGTGGTTGACCTGCCGCCGGAAGAAGACAGCGAATTGTGCCTCCCCGCGCAGGAGGCAGGGCTGAATTTCATTCGACTGGCCACTCCTACCACCGACGACAAGCGCCTGCCCCGCGTCCTGCAAAACACCTCCGGTTTTGTCTATTACGTCTCGATCACCGGGATCACAGGTGCAGCCGAAGCCGAAGCGACCAATGTCGGACCGGAAGTGGCGCGGATCAAAGCCAATACCGATCTGCCTGTTATCGTCGGCTTTGGCATCAATACGCCTGAAAAATCAAAGGCCATCGCCTCCGTCGCCGATGGCGCGGTGGTCGGCTCTGCCATTGTCGGCCAGATTGGCGCAGGCAAATCCGTCGCCGAGGTCCTCAGTTTCGTAAAGTCTCTCTCTGACGGGGCACACGCTGCCTGATCGCAATCAGCTGATCGCCGCCAACAATCATCAGGCCGCATCCCATCGGGTGCGGCTTTTTTGCCGTTCACATCCGCGCGCGAGCATCCTGCATTGCATCTCACCCGATGGATTGGTAATAAATTATTACCAAACAAGGGCGAGGATGACACCGTGCCAGTCATTACCAATATCGACGATCTGAAACGCATCTATGAACGGCGTGTCCCGCGCATGTTCTATGATTATGCAGAAAGTGGCAGCTGGACCGAGCAGACCTTTCGCGACAACACCAGCGATTTTGAAAAGATTCGACTGCGCCAACGGGTGGCGGTCGATATGGCTGGCCGCAGCACCGCAAGCCGGATGATCGGGCAGGAAGTGTCGATGCCTGTTGCCCTCGCGCCGGTTGGTCTGACCGGTATGCAACATGCCGATGGCGAGATAAAAGCAGCCCGCGCTGCCGAGGCTTTCGGCGTGCCGTTCACGCTGTCGACAATGTCCATCAACTCGATCGAGGACGTGGCCGAGGCTACGACAAAACCCTTTTGGTTTCAGCTTTATACGATGAAGGACGAGGATTATGTCCGTCGTCTGATCCGGCGTGCAAAAGACGCCAAATGCTCCGCACTGGTAATCACGTTGGACCTCCAAATTCTTGGCCAGCGGCACAAGGATCTGAAAAACGGCCTTTCCGCACCGCCGAAGCTGACCCCGAAGACCATCGCCAACCTGATGACCAAATGGACCTGGGGCCTGCAGATGCTGGGCGCCAAACGGCGTAACTTCGGCAATATCGTCGGCCATGTGGACGGTATTTCGGACGCCTCGTCACTGGGTGCCTGGACAGCGGAACAGTTCGACCCCTCGCTCGACTGGGGCAAGATTGCCAAGCTGATCGAGCTTTGGGATGGCAAGGTCATCCTGAAGGGAATTCTAGATGTAGAAGATGCCAGGATGGCAGCAAAAGTTGGTGCCGACGCGATCGTGGTCTCCAATCATGGTGGCCGCCAGCTGGATGGCGCACTGAGCTCCATTCAGATGCTTCCTGCAATCATAGAGGCTGTAGGCGATCAGATCGAGGTTCATTTGGACAGCGGCATTCGCTCCGGTCAGGATATCCTGAAGGCACTTGCCCTTGGCGCGACGGGAACCATGATCGGGCGCGCCTTTGTTTACGGGCTCGGCGCTATGGGACAGGCCGGCGTCACCCGGGCACTGGAGGTGCTGCACAAGGAGCTGGATACAACAATGGCGCTATGCGGTGAGAAATCTGTCGCCAATCTGGGTCGTCACAACCTGCTGATCCCCGAAGATTTCGGCGGGCGCTGGCAGTAACATACGGCGCGGCGACAGCCGTATTTCCGGTTTGCGACTTGCAATATCAGCCAATCCGGTCTATGCGCACGGCTTCACGCGGGGTGACAGCCTTGGAGGCACCCCCATTATCAAATTGGAGAATTATCATGGCTGGTCAGATTCCTGATCTTGTTTGCCAAGAACGTACGGGGTCGGGCAAGGGCGCCGCTCGTGCAGCACGTCGTGCTGGCATGGTTCCTGGTGTTGTTTTCGGTGGCGATGCCGAACCGATGTCGATCCAGATCCCCTTCAACGAACTGCTGAAAAAACTGAAAGCCGGCCGCTTCAAGTCCACCCTGTGGAACCTGAAAGTGGAAGGCCAGGAAGACGTGCGCGTGATCTGCCGCGACGTTCAGCGTGACGTTGTCAAGGACCTGCCGACACACTTCGACCTGATGCGTCTGCGTCGCACCTCGAAGGTGAATCTCTTCGTTCCCGTGGAGTTCATCAACGAAGACAAAGCCCCCGGCATCAAGCGTGGCGGCGTTCTGACCGCCGTCCGTCCCGAGGTTGAGCTGGTTGTGACCGCTGGCGACATCCCCGAGAAGCTGGTTGTTGATCTTGACGGTCTGAATGTTGGCGACACCGTCACCATCTCCTCAATCAAACTGCCGGAAGGCGCAAAGCCGACCATCGACCGCGATTTCGTTGTAGCCAACATCTCCGCTCCGTCGGGCCTGAAGTCCGCTGACAACGAAGCGTCTGAAGACGAAGCCGAAGTGGCCGCAGAAGAATAAGCTCCGACCGAAAGGTCCGGAACGACGAAGCGAGGCCATCTTTGGCCTCGCTTTTTTTTTGTAGATATGGGCGGCAGTCTTGGCAGGTCGCCACCTTTCAAACGGATGTCGAATCGCGTCAGGGGCTGGATTTTTGTTCGCAAACGCGCCATGTAGCCTGATGAGATAGAGCCCCACACCAAACACATCGTAGAATTGTCCATGAAACTTTTTGTTGGCCTCGGAAACCCCGGCGCGAAATATGCAGGCAACCGGCACAATATCGGCTTTATGGCGCTGGATCAGATTGCAAGCGACCACGGGTTTTCGCCCTGGAAATCAAAGTTCCAGGCCCAGATCAGTGAAGGTGTGCTTGGCGGAACCAAGGTCCTGCTGCTGAAACCGCAGACCTTTATGAACCTGTCCGGTCAGTCCGTCGGCGAAGCTATGCGGTTCTATAAACTCGCCCCCGTCGATGTGATTGTCCTGCACGATGAGCTGGACCTTGCACCGGGGAAGGCGCGGGTGAAACAGGGCGGCGGCCATGCAGGCCATAATGGGCTGCGCTCGATCCATTCTCATATCGGTGCAGATTACGGTCGCGTGCGGCTCGGTATCGGTCACCCGGGTCACAAGGACGCCGTTGCAGGATATGTGCTACGCGATTTCGCGAAGGCAGATGAGGTCTGGCTCGATGATCTAATGCGCGGTATCTCCGACGGCGCCGCCCATTTGGCGGCGGGAGATGGCGGAAAATTCATGAATGCCGTTGCCCTGCGCGTGGCTCCACCGCGCAGCTCGAGCGCCGGGCCGGCGCCAAAGGGACAGAAAGCTGCCGTACCTTCGGAAAAAGCGGCAAAATCCGGAGACACGGCCAAGTCGCAGCCCTCCCAGCCTTCACAAGCCGATAGAACTGACACCGGCAATCAACCCCAGCCATCCGCCATGGAGCGGCTGCTGAACAAGTTCAAGTAATCAAAGTTTCCGTTGCGTCCTGTTTGCGCGGGCAGGCTCCGGCTGGCTAGGCTCAGCCGCGCCCGAGGAGGATTTTTATGCGTCGATATTTAAAGCTATTTTCCTATTTTCTCATAACCTTACTGATCTGCGCGGCCGCCCTTGCCTATTGGCAGCGAGAGTCGCTGAGCCGTCTGATGGCCGTGAACACGCTGTTTGATGCAGATCGTATCGTTTCTAATTTCTCAAATATGGAGGCGGCATTCCTGACGGTCCCCCTTGATCGTGGCGACACTGCGGTCAGCCCCCTGCCGCGCGGCGTTGAAATGACGCTGCCAGCCGGCGCCCAAGACTGGATCAATGAGCGGACGGTTACGTCTCTCTTGGTACTGAAGGGCGGTCAGCTTCGTCACGAAAGCTACTATCAGGGGACCGAACCGGGTGATCTGCGGATTTCCTGGTCGATGGCCAAGAGCTACCTCTCGGCGCTGCTGGGCATTCTGTTGCAGGAGGATAAGATCCGCTCGCTCGATGATCTTGTCATCGAGTATGCGCCCGAGCTGAAGGGCAGTGCCTATGAGCGGGCCAGCATCCGCAATGTGTTGAATATGGCCAGCGGAGTTAAGTTCAACGAGGATTATCTGGACTATAACTCCGACATCAACCGTATGGGGCGCACGCTGGCGCTTGGCGGCACGCTGGATGAGTTCGCCGCCGGCCTGACCGAAACAATCGGAGCCCCGGGCGAGGCCTGGCAGTATGTCTCCATCGACACCCATGTGCTGGGAATGGTCATCCGCGGGGCAACGGGCCGCACCGTCCCGGACCTTCTGTCAGAGAAAATACTGCGGCATCTCGGCCTGGAACAGGCGGGCTATTATCTGACGGATGGCGAGGGCGTTGCCTTTGTGCTGGGAGGGATCAACCAGACCACGCGCGACTATGCACGCTTTGGTCAGATGATTGCCCAGAACGGCCGCTACAACGGCATGCAGGTGGTTCCGCAGGCCTGGATCACCGCCTCCACCCGGCCATCGGCGCCGACAAAGGCCGGTCGTATCGGGTATGGGTTTCAATGGTGGATCCCCAAGAATGCCGTACCGGGCGAATTTCTGGCCAGAGGGGTCTACGGGCAGTATATCTATATCAATCAGGCCCGCGAGGTGGTGATTGTGGTAACCAGCGCTGATCGGCGGTTCCGTGATCCCGGTGTCGCTGATGAAAACGTCAAAATACTGCGGGCCCTTGCCAAATCTCTTTAGGATCCGACCATGGACCAAGACGACAGCATAAACGTATTCGGGAGAGCCCTGGCCTCCTGTTCCACCGCTCCGATGACCGGGTTCTTTCGTGACGGCCATTGCAACACCTGCGCGCAGGATCAGGGCAGCCATACGGTCTGCGCGGTGATGACGGATGAGTTTCTGGCCTATTCCAAATACGTCGGCAATGACCTCTCCACACCGCGCCCCGAATTCGGCTTTGCCGGGCTGAAGGCCGGGGACAGCTGGTGCCTTTGTGCCGCGCGTTTCCTTCAGGCGGCTGACGAAGGTTGCGCACCACAGGTCAACCTTGCGGCGACACATAAGCGTGCTTTGGAGATCGTTCCGCTCAGCGTGCTGAAAAACCATGCTGCATCAGGGGAAACCTATTAGGCGCAGCGGACCGCCTGCGAGCCTAGAGCCACGAATAAAGGCGCCCGCGATGCGAGGCGCCTTTTTCTTGATTATTCGCGCATTGTGGCAGGTTCAGTCGCTGTCGCGGCCTTCGGTGTCAGACATGTCAAAGCCGAGGTGACGGGCGACGGTAAAGATATCCTTGTCGCCACGACCACACATGTTCATCACGATGATATGGTCCTTTGGCAGATCCGGTGCGATCTTCATCACATGCGCCAGTGCATGGCTTGGCTCAAGCGCCGGGATGATCCCCTCCAGCGCACAGGACAGCTGAAACGCTTCCAGCGCCTCCTTATCGGTGATGGAGACGTAGTTGGCGCGGCCGATATCATTCAGCCAGGCGTGTTCCGGCCCGATCCCCGGGTAGTCCAGTCCGGCAGAGATCGAAAAGCCCTCAAGGATCTGCCCGTCGTCGTCCTGCAACAGGTAGGTTCGGTTGCCGTGAAGCACCCCCGGGCGACCGCCAGTTAGAGATGCGCAATGCTGCATCTTCTCGTCAACACCCATGCCGCCGGCCTCGACCCCGATGATGTTGACCGATTTGTCATCAAGGAAGGGGTAGAACAGGCCCATGGCGTTCGATCCGCCACCGATGGCCGCAATCACAGTGTCAGGCAGGCGACCCTCCCCCTCCTGCTCCGCGAGCTGCCAGCGGACCTCTTTGCCGATCACGGCCTGGAAGTCGCGCACCATCGCCGGATAGGGGTGTGGGCCAGCCACCGTCCCGATGCAGTAAAAGGTGTCGTGGACGTTGGTCACCCAGTCGCGCAGCGCGTCATTCATGGCATCTTTCAGCGTTCCACGCCCCGAGGTGACCGGGATCACCTCAGCACCCAGAAGCCGCATACGGAAGACATTGGGCGCCTGACGCTGCACATCATGAGCGCCCATATAGACCACGCATTTCAGGCCGAACTTGGCGCAGACCGTTGCTGTTGCAACACCATGCTGCCCGGCGCCCGTCTCGGCGATGATCCGGTTCTTGCCCATGCGGCGGGCGAGCAGGATCTGCCCCAGAACATTGTTGATCTTATGCGCGCCGGTGTGGTTCAGCTCATCACGCTTCAGATAAACCTTGGCACCGCCGAGATGGTCCGTCAGCCGCTCGGCGAAATAGAGCGGGCTGGGGCGACCCACATAGTTCTTCCAAAGGTCATCCATCTCCGCCCAGAAACTTGGATCATCCTTGGCGCGATCATACTCCTCTTCCAGGCTGAGGATCAGCGGCATCAGGGTCTCGCTGACAAACCGTCCCCCGAAAATACCAAACCGTCCCTGTTCGTCGGGACCGTTCATGAAGCTGTTGAATAGATCTTCGGCCATGGTTCTTTCCTTCTTCGCGGCGCTCGATATGAGTATAGCGCAGCCTGCCCCGGGTAAAGAGAGGTGCAGCGGATTATCGAGGCTGATGCGCAATGTCGCGGCGCTGGTGTTGGATCGCCGGAGCCAAGGTGCCGCTCAGCGGCGTGGCGCACCGGCGGCTTCACAGAATGCACGAATGCGGGCCGGATCCTTCACGCCAACCGTGCTCTCTGCACCGGAGGCCACATCGACCTGACGCGCGCCGGTGACCCGGATCGCCTCGGCGACATTCTCAGGCGTCAAGCCGCCTGCCAGCATCCAGGGCCGCCGCCAGTATTTCTTGCGCGCCAGCAGACCCCAGTCAAAGATGACCCCATTGCCGCCGGGAAGAACGGCCCCCTTCGGCGCCTTGGCATCGACGAGAATCTGGTCCGCAACGGATTCGTAGGCTTCGATCCCCTGGATATCCTCAGCATTCGAGACTCCTAGAACCTTCATCACCGGCAGGCCGTAGCGTGCTTTGACCTGCGCAACCCGCTCCGGCGTTTCCTGCCCGTGCAACTGAATCATGTCCAATGGTACAACACTGGTGATTTCATCCAGCAGGGCGTCATCTGGATTGACCACCAACGCGACCTTGCACAAGCCCATCGGCGCCTCAACAGCAAGTACCGCAGCCTCCTGCGGGGTAACAGACCGGGGGGATTTCGGAAAGAAGTTGAAACCAATATAGGCGGCGCCCGCCTCAGCCGCAGCCGCGATGTCGCCCGGCGTTTTCAGCCCACAGATCTTGACCCGAATGTCCATGGGGCGTCAGCTCGCTTCGTCGAGAATAGCGAGGACCTCGTCCTTGCCCTCGTGTTTCTGCTTCTTCAGGCGATTGACCTCGCGCGAGAGCTTCTTCGCCTCGCGAGCCTTCAGATCTGCTTCGCGGCGATGTTTGTGTTCACGCAGCCATTCGATGATGAAGCCGATGATCAAACCAACCGCAATGCCACCCAGAACCACCACAAACAGCGGCAACGTGATCTGAAAATTATATCCCAGAAGTTCGGCAAAAGCCGTGGGCATCAGTTTGAGTTCAACCAGCCCCCGATTCGCCAAAGAAACAGAGATAAGGGCGATAGCAATCACCCCAAGATAGGCATAGCGAATATAGCGCATCAGGCTTTTCCGTTCAGGCGATCCCTCAAGAGTTTACCTGTCTTGAAGAACGGCACGTGTTTTTCCTCAACATGGACCGTTTCGCCGGTACGGGGATTGCGACCAACCCGCGCATCCCGCTGTTTCACCGAAAAGGCGCCAAAGCCCCGCAGCTCCACACGATCACCGCGCGCCATTGCGTCGGTCACCTCTTCGAACACGGTATTCACGATCCGCTCCACATCACGCTGATACAGGTGCGGGTTTTCGTCTGCAATCTTCTGGATCAATTCCGAGCGGATCATCTCTCGGCCCTCCCAAGCCAAGCTAGGCACAGTTTCTATCCACCGACTATAGGTACAAAACCTCAAACCGGGAACAGTGGATACGGGCCTGCCCCGCAAATAAGTCAGCGTTTGCCTATCATTAGGCTCGTTCAGGCGGCTTTCACCCACAAAGCAGAGATGGGGCACGCCGGATTCATCTGCAAGGGTCGGGACAGATTTTGTGATTCGCAGTCAGGCCCTGCAGTGTTTTCCCCCCGCCTGCCGCCACGGCAGAGAGGATTGGCCTGCGACAAAAAGAAACGGCCCCACCCAACAGGGCAGGACCGTTCATACTCGTCAGCCTAGGCTGGCTGCTGAAATCAGTCGCCTGTTTTCAGCGCTGCGCCGAGGATATCGCCCAGCGATGCGCCGGAATCCGAGGAGCCGTACTGTTCGACAGCTTCTTTTTCTTCCGCGATTTCGCGTGCTTTGATCGACAGGCCCAGACGGCGGGTCTTGCTGTCCACGTTGGTCACGCGCACATCAACCTTGTCACCAACCGAGAAGCGCTCGGGGCGCTGTTCGGCACGGTCACGCGACAGATCGGAGCGGCGGATGAAGGACTTCATGCCTTCGTATTCCACTTCGATGCCGCCTTCTTCGATGGCGGTGACGTTCACGGTCACGATGGAGCCGCGCTTCACGCCGCCCACGGCTTCTGCGAACTTGTCGCCGCCCAGGGCTTTGATCGACAGCGAGATACGCTCTTTCTCGACATCCACTTCGGAAACAACGGCCGAAACCATGTCGCCTTTGCGGTAGTTCTGAATCGCGTCTTCGCCGCGCTCGTCCCAGCTGAGGTCGGAGAGGTGAACCATGCCGTCGATGTCGCCGTCGAGGCCAATGAACAGACCGAATTCGGTGATGTTCTTGACTTCGCCTTCGACCTGGGTGCCCTCGGGGTGAGTCTCAGCAAAGACTTCCCATGGGTTGCGCATGGTCTGCTTGAGGCCCAGAGACACGCGGCGCTTGGCACCGTCGATTTCCAGAACCATGACGTCGACTTCCTGAGAAGTGGAGACGATTTTGCCCGGGTGGACGTTCTTCTTGGTCCAGGACATCTCGGAGACGTGAACCAGACCTTCGACGCCCGGCTCCAGCTCAACAAATGCACCGTAATCGGTGATGTTGGTGACGCGACCCTTGTGCACGGAGGACAGCGGGTATTTGGCGCCAACCAGATCCCACGGATCTTCCTGCAGCTGCTTCATGCCGAGGCTGATGCGGTGGGTGTCTTTGTTGATCTTGATGACCTGAACCTTGACGGTTTCGCCGATTGACAGGATCTCGGAGGGGTGGTTCACACGGCGCCATGCCATGTCGGTGACGTGCAGCAGGCCGTCAACGCCGCCCAGGTCAACAAACGCACCGTATTCGGTGATGTTCTTGACGACACCGTCCACTGCCTGGCCTTCGGACAGGTTGCCGATAACTTCGGCGCGCTGCTCGGCGCGGGACTCTTCGAGGATCGCACGACGGGACACAACGATGTTGCCACGACGACGGTCCATCTTCAGGATCTGGAACGGCTGCTTCAGACCCATCAGCGGGCCAGCGTCGCGCACGGGGCGCACGTCAACCTGCGAGCCGGGCAGGAAGGCAACTGCGCCGCCCAGATCGACGGTGAAGCCGCCTTTGACACGACCGAAGATCGCACCTTCGACGCGCTGGTCGTCTGCGTATGCTTTTTCCAGGCGATCCCATGCTTCTTCGCGGCGGGCCATCTCGCGGGAGATAACGGCTTCGCCACGGGCGTTCTCAGCGGCGCGCAGGAAGACTTCGACTTCGTCGCCAACAGAGATTTCGGGAGCTTCGCCAGGGTTTGCGAATTCTTTGAGCTCAACGCGGCCTTCCATTTTGTAGCCGACGTCGATGATGGCCTGGCCCGCTTCGATTGCGATGACCTTGCCTTTTACGACAGACCCTTCTTCGGGTGTGTCCATTTCGAAGCTTTCGTTCAGGAGGGCTTCGAATTCCTCCATCGATGTGTCTTGAGCCATGTGGTCTCAGGTTTCCTTTACAAATCGGTTTTATCTGGCCGGGCGGTTGTCTCCGCCGGTCTTGAAGATTGGTCCGTATGAGGCGCAGCACATGCCGGTCTGATCAGACAAACACAAAGGGCCGAGGTATGCCCCGACCCTGCTCAGAATGCCGCCCGTGCGTTAACCGCCTCTATAGTGACAGCGCGCTTAGTATGCGGATTCCCCCTTCGGCGCAAGGGAAACCGTCATAAATCTCCGCAAAGGACGGGCCGGCACACCGACACTAACCGCTGGAACGAGCAAAAACACGCGAGGTTTCGCTCTACCGTGGGACGCAACAGCGGCTTATCGCCGTGACATGGCTATCTGATCTGCCCTGCAAACTGCGGACTAGGGATTGCCAACGGCCGCTAGCGGCGTGCCTCAATGGCTGCAATGGCCATCGCCACAGCTTCCTCGATGCTCAACGCGCTGGTGTCTAGGATCACCGCATCGCTGGCAGGTTTCAGAGGCGACTCGGAACG
The DNA here is from genome assembly GCF_048056175.1 of Phaeobacter sp. JH20_29. Lineage (NCBI taxonomy): Bacteria > Pseudomonadati > Pseudomonadota > Alphaproteobacteria > Rhodobacterales > Roseobacteraceae > Phaeobacter > Phaeobacter sp. JH20_29. The sequence goes on along the minus strand of NZ_JAYMWO010000011.1, from coordinate 220,531 downwards.
GTTTGTGTCGCGTGCATCGCGGGCCTTCACATCTTCCAGCACCTCGGCAAAGCTGGTGGGGTTTCCAGCAGCCATCAGCTCCTGCAAACGTCGCTGCGCGCGCACTTCGGCGCTTGCCGTCACGAAAAGCTTTGCCTGCGCACGCGGGCAGATCACGGTGCCGATGTCTCGCCCGTCCAGCACCGCGCCGCCAGCCCGACGGGCAAAGGCGCGTTGAAAATCGACCAAGGCCGCGCGCACTTCAGGGATCACAGCAACCTTTGAGGCGGCCTGGGCCACCTGTGCTGTACGCAGTTCAGGGCGCTCAAGATCCTCAGGCAGCAGCGCAAGGGCGGCCTCAATCGGCTTATCACCTGCGAGCATCCGCGCGCCAACGGCACGATAGAGCAGCCCGGTGTCCAGGTGACCAAAGCCGAAATGAGCCGCAACCGCCCGCGATATCGTGCCCTTACCCGCAGCAGCGGGGCCATCAACTGCGACCGTGAAGCTCATGACGGTGTCTCTAGCCGTGCCCCCAAACCGGTCATCAGGGACGTGAAAATCGGAAAGGAGGTGGCAATTGGCGTGCCATCGTCAACCGTCACCGGTTTCTGCGCGCCCATGCCCATGACCATGAAGGACATTGCAATGCGGTGATCGAGAAAACTCTCGCAGGTGCCGCCACCGGGCACACCTTCCGGACCGAGACCAGAGACCGCCCACCAGTCGTCACCCTCCTCGACCATCACGCCGTTGGCCCGCAGGCCACGGGCCATCGCGTCGATCCTGTCGCTTTCCTTGACACGCAGCTCCTTCACACCGGTCATCATCGTTTTGCCGGTGGCAAAAGACGCCACCACAGACAGAACCGGATATTCGTCGATCATCGAGGCGGCGCGTTCTGGCGGGACATCAATCCCCTTCATTTCGGGCGAATAGCGTGCGCGCAGGTCGGCCACCGGCTCCCCACCCTCTTCGCGCATGTTTTCAAAGGTGAGATCCGCGCCCATATCCTGAAGCGTGTAGAACAGCCCTGCCCGCGTCGGGTTCAGGCCGATACCGGGGACCAGCACATCAGATCCGGGAGTGATCAACGCAGCACATACCGGGAAGGCCGCGCTGGAAGGATCACGCGGCACCGCAATGACCTGCGGCTTCAATTCGGGCTGTCCTGTCAGCGTGATAACGCGCCCCTCATCGGTATCCTCGACAGTGATTTCGGCGCCGAAGCCTGCCAGCATGCGCTCAGAGTGGTCGCGGGTCGCCTCTTTCTCGATCACCACCGTCTTTCCGGGTGCGTTCAGACCAGCCAGCAAGACTGCGGATTTCACCTGCGCCGAGGGCACTGGAACGGTGTAGCGCACGGGGGTTGGATCCGCGGAACCGACAATCGTCATCGGCAGACGTCCGCCCGAGCGGCCAACAGACTGCGCACCAAACAGGGCCAGCGGATCGGTCACCCGCGCCATAGGCCGCTTGTTGAGGCTGGCATCGCCGGTAAATGTTACTGTGATGGGAGAGGTCGCCATAACCCCCATGATCAGGCGTACGCCCGTACCGGAGTTGCCGCAGTCGATCACCTGATCCGGCTCAGCCAGACCACCGACGCCGACGCCGTGCACCGACCAGTTTCCGCCACCATGGTTGATGACCTCCGCCCCCATCGCCTGCATCGCCTTGGCTGTATCCAGGACATCCTCACCTTCCAGCAAGCCCGAAATCTTGGTCTCGCCAACGGCCAGCGCCCCAAGGATCAGCGAGCGATGCGAAATCGACTTGTCGCCTGGAACCTCAGCGATGCCGGTCAGCGGATCGGCGCGGTGCGAGGTCATCGGGATGGGCGTACCGTGTCCGGACATGAGGAACCTTTCGAAATGCTAGCGTTCACAATTGGACCTACCCAATCGCTCGGTTTCGGTCCAGCGTGTTTTCCCGCTGCCGCCATTCCCGGCAGAATATCGTGTTCGTCGAGCGGGCCGAATGAGATCAGAGGCGACGAAAGGTCATATAGTGGGGCGTACGGCCTTCGCGCAGGGCCTTTTGCTCATAGCGGGTCGAGATCCAGTCATCCCAGGCCACGCGCCAGTCATCCGGCCCCTCTGCCAGCCACTCGAATCCGGCCTGCGGCACCTCTTCCATGGTTTGGCGGACATAATCGGGGATATCGGTTGCCACCCGGAAGATCGCGCCCGGTTTCAGGCATTTTGCCAGCGGCTCGAGATGCTCTTGGGTCACGAAACGGCGACGGTGATGGCGGGCCTTAGGCCAGGGGTCGGGGTAGAGCAAAAAGGCACGGGAGATCGACTGTTCCGGCAGAACATCCATCAGGTCGCGTGCATCGCCGTGATGGACCTTTATATTGTCCACCCCCGCGCGGCGGATCTTGCCCAAGAGCATAGCGACACCGTTGATATAGGGTTCTGCGCCGATGATCCCGACATCCGGGTTCGACTTCGCCTGATGCACCAGATGTTCGCCGCCGCCGAAACCAACTTCCAGCCAGACATCGCGCCCTCCGAACATCGCCGCCAGATCAAGATCGGAGCGATCGGGGTTCACGTCCCAGCCAACAGCGCCCGGGCTGAGTGAGGCGAGATCTTCGTCGATGTAGCGCTGCTGGCTGTCTTTCAGCTGCTTGCCTTTGAGCCGCCCGTAAAAGTTCCGCCAGGGCGCACCGCTCTGATGTTTGTCAACCGCATTGGGCCGGCTGTCGCCAGTAGGCGCCTGGGTGGGTTTGCTGTCATCAGACATCGGGAGACTTTCCTATCGCGCGTTCAAAACCTGGCCGCCCCTCTGCCCCATGCTTGCGTCTGGGTCAAGTCAGCCGGCAATAGATGCTGTTCGGGGCAGGCCCTATCAAGGCTTCTCGCGCAGCACCCCGGCCGCCATCAGCCGCAACCGGGTCGGGTACCAGACGTCCTCGGGCTCGGTCTTCAACGTTTCGATCGCAAAGGCCGGATCAACACCGCGCTGCACCATATACTTCAGATGCCGAAAGACCTCCGACTGCGTGTCGCGATAGATCCAGGTGCCGAACTCAAAGGGCGTCGCCCAGTTCTCATCCTTGCGCCACAGGCGATAATAGCTCTGCACCGCTTTGGGCGCCCAATCACGCTGATGAAAGCCGATCTTTGATCCCAGCGTCATCTGGCGACGATCACCGGCCAGAAAGATATCGACGCAGGCGCTGATACATTCGCCGACCACCCAGGTATCAAGCGCGTGGCCCTGAACAATGTCGGCAATCGTTTCACCTGCGTAGACGCTGCCGCCGCCGCTATTGAGCTGCAGCCGTGTTATGGCCGGGTTCGCATCAAGGATTTCACGGAAGGGTTCGATATCATCATCCGTAATCTCACCGGCTGTCTCCTGAGATGTGCCATCCCCGTTGTCAGCAAACTGGGCGTCGGTGTCATAGATCAGCGTATTGCCGTCTATCTTGAATTTCGCGGGCAGCGTCTCGCGGGCCATGGCAGGGCCAAGCCCGGTGAGGCCAACAGACATCAGAGCGACAAGTCCAAGCAAGCCGCATCGCGCAGCCCTGACAGGGGCGCGTTGAGAAAATAACAGAACATGACGAAGACAGGGCAAACGCAATTCCATGTAGATCCGGGTTCACAGCTATATTGCCAGCAAAGCGCCCGATCTTCCACGTCTTTTGCCAAGGCCGTTATGAGCGGCTACGGCCGGATGAAATAAAGGCGGGGACTTCCCCGCCTTTGTCGTTCTTGTCTTATCGCCTAATGGCGTCAGATCGCTTTTGTCAGCGCGTCGACCAGATCGGTGCGCTCCCAGCTGAACCCGCCATCTGTGTCAGGCTCACGGCCAAAATGCCCATAAGCCGCTGTTCGCTCGTAGATCGGTTTGTTCAAGCCGAGATGATGACGAATGCCACGAGGCGTGAGGTCCATGATCTGATCAATGGCCGCCTCGATCCGGGCCGCATCAACATCGCCGGTGCCGTGGGTATCCGCATAGATCGACAGCGGCTTGGCCACGCCGATCGCATAGGACAACTGGATTGTACATTTATCGGCGAGGCCCGCAGCGACGACGTTCTTGGCCAGATAGCGCGCGGCATAGGCGGCCGAACGGTCGACCTTGGTCGGATCCTTGCCGGAAAACGCGCCGCCGCCATGAGGCGCCGCACCACCGTAGGTATCCACGATAATCTTGCGACCGGTCAGCCCCGCATCCCCATCCGGTCCGCCGATGACGAATTTTCCCGTCGGGTTGACGTGCCATACCGTCTCATCCGTCAGCCAGCCATCCGGCAGGGTTTCGCGGATATAAGGCTCGACGATGGCACGGATATCGTTGGAGGTCAGCGTTTCATCGAGATGCTGTGTCGACAGAACCAATGAGCTGACGCGTGTGGGTTTGCCGTTTTCATAGACCACCGACAGCTGCGATTTTGCGTCTGGGCCAAGCGTCGGCTCGGAGCCATTCTTGCGCACTTCCGCAAGTCGGCGCAGGATCGCATGGCTGTACTGAATCGGGGCCGGCATCAGCGCTGGGGTCTCATTCGTGGCAAAGCCAAACATGATGCCTTGATCGCCGGCACCCTCTTCCTTGTCGGCGGCCGCATCAACACCCTGTGCGATATGGGCAGACTGCTCGTGCAGCAGATTGGTGATTTCGACGGTTTCGTGGTGAAACTTGTCCTGCTCGTAGCCGATGTCTTTGATACAGGCGCGGGCGATTTCGTCGATCCGGCCCATGTAGTCGTGCAGTTTGTCCTGATCCGACAAACCCACTTCCCCCCCGATCACCACGCGATTGGTGGTAGCAAAGGTTTCGGCCGCAACGCGGGCCTCAGGCTCTTCGCTCAGAAAGGCGTCAAGAACAGCGTCCGAGATACGGTCACAGACCTTATCCGGATGGCCCTCGGAAACCGATTCCGAGGTGAAGGTATAGTTCGTGCGGGTCATGAAAGGTGCTCCGTTGGGTTTAGCCTGCCACGCCAGGAAGCCGTTGTGGCAGTAATCGATCCGCAGTACGCGGGGAGACGTGTGTCGTCAATCTATAAAGCCGAGAGGTTAAGCAGCTATGACCCGCGCGCAACTGTGGTTCTGCGTCGCAGCGCCAACCCGCCGAGGAGGATGCAGCCGAGAAACACTGGCAGGTCACCGGTCCGCGAATAGAGCGTAGGCGGCAGCGGCGCAGGCAGGGCTGCGTCCAGATAGCCGGCCTCCCCCAAAGGCAGCGCATCCAGGACGCGGCCATGTGGATCAATCATTGCCGAGATGCCGGTATTGGCAACCCGCACCATGGGCAGCCCTTGCTCAATAGCACGCATCCGCGCCTGGACCAGATGCTGATACGGACCGGAATAGGTGCCAAACCAGGCATCATTGGTGATCTGAATCAGCAGATCAGCCCGGTCCGGTGCCCCGTTCACATCCTGTGGGAAAACCGCTTCGTAGCAGATCAGTGGCAGCGCTTTGCCGACCGGCAGATCCAACAGCCGCGGTCCCGGCCCCGATGCGTAACCTGCCCCGGCCTGAGAGGCGAACCCATGGACGCCAATACGCGCCATCAGATTGCCAGCTGGAATATACTCACCAAAGGGAACCAGATGCGCCTTGTCGTAGATCTGGCCAACGTTACCAGCGCCATCCAGTACGATTGCTGAATTGTAATAGCGGCCCTCTTCCCGGCGCTGAATGCCCAGCAGAACTGGGGTAGTTCCAGCCGCATCCGCAATCTCGCTCAACACGTCATCCGCATAATTCAGCATCAACGGAACGGCTGTTTCAGGCCAGACAATCAGATCGACGGGCTGTCCGCTGCGAGCTGGCGCGCGCGAATAGTCCAGCTGGCGATCAACAAACGACCAGCGCAGATCCGGGTGCCATTTCTCGTCCTGGGGCGCATTGGGCTGAACGAGACGAATAATCTTACCCGTCAGCATGGCAGAGGGCTGCTGCGGCATCAGCAGGATAGCCCCACCGACAAGCAGCATGGGCAGCAGCGCAACGACCGGACGACGCGATATCAGCCCTAGCGGTACAGTCGCAACGAGGGTGAAGAAGGCTAGACCATGTGGCCCGATCCAAGGCAGCAGCCCTGCGGCAGGCGTATCAATCCAGAATTGCCCGAACGCTGCCCAGGGCAGCCCGGTGAGGACATAGGCCCGCGCAAACTCGGCAAGCGACAGCGCGGCAATCAGCAGGACGATCCGGTTGCCACCGCGCCTGAGCCGAACAGCCAGACCGAACGCCAGCGCCCAAAACAGCGCCAATCCGGCGGCAAGACCGACGACGGCAAAGGGCGCCATCCAGGCGTAGCGTTCTGCATCAATTTGAAACGGCTCGTAGATCCAGATCATGCCGACGGAAAAATAGGCCGTCCCCAGAAGCCAGCCGAAAAGTGCGCCCTGCCGGGAGGTCGAAAGCTGAAGCAGTTGATATCCCACTGCGCCCAGGCAGAACGGAGCCAGCCAGAGCATATGGAACGGTGCAAGCGCGAAGGCCAGAAGACCACCCGCAGCAACCGCCGTGACCAATGGTAGAATGACCGGCCGCAGCCCGACATACCGCCGGACCGCAGCAATCATCCCGAACAATCGGGCAACCGCACCCGCAGGCGTTTGATCCGGCGCGGGTCGGCGTCCATAACCTCGAACTCAGGCCCGTCGGGATGCTGGATGACCTCACCCCGTGCAGGGACGCGTCCTGACAGCATGAAGACCAGACCGCCAAGGGAATCGATCTCCTCGCCGTCGACGTCATCGTGACTGGTCAGCGACCGACCGATTTCATTCTCGAACTCATCCAGCGGGGTACGTGCCTGCGCGACATAACAGCCCTGTTTCTCACGGAACCAGGTCTGATCTTCGCCCGCGTCATGCTCGTCCTCAATTTCGCCAACAACCTGCTCGATCAGGTCTTCGATGGTCAGCAAACCATCAACGCCGCCATATTCATCAATCACCAACGCCATGTGGCGGCGCTCTGCCTGCATTTTTGTCAGCAGAACGCCAATCGTCATGGACGGCGGGACAAACAGCAAAGGACGCACCATAGCGTCCAGCGCGAAATCGGCATCGGTGCCGTTGAAACCGTGCATCAGGGCAAAGTCCTTGAGGTGGACAAAGCCGATGGGTGTATCCAGCGTGCCCTCGTAGACGGGGATACGGGTAAAACCGCTTTCGCGGAAGACCTGAACAAGTTCGTCTTTCGGAGTCGAGGCTGGGATTGCCACGATTTCCGCTGCGGGAATGGCAACGTCCTCGACCCGCAAACGCCGCAGATTGATCATCCCATGCGGCTGGTTCGCCAGGCGTGTTTCCGGTCCGGAATCCACGTCTTCCTCGCTTTCGGTCGGAGTAAAGGAGCTGAAAATACGCCCCAGAAACCCCGTCGATTGTGCAGCCGCTGCGGTGTCGCCAGCGCTGTCCTTGTTCTCCAGCGCGCCCTGCGCTGCGTTAGAACTTCCGTCTATATCGTCCATCGTTCCTATCCGATACGCCCGTGATTGGGGCTGTCATCCAATGTATATGGGTCATCGATACCCATTTTGCCAAGTATCTCCACCTCAAGACCTTCCATCAAAGTGGCGTCCGGGTCACGAATGTGATCGTAACCCAAAAGATGCAACACTCCGTGAACGATCAGATGACGCAAATGGTCGGCCAATGGCTTGCCAGCGGCCTCGGCCTCGCCTGCGCAGGTCTCATAGGCAATCGCAATGTCGCCGAGCGGTATTTCGCCGGTAAAATCCGCCTCGGGTCGCAGCGGGTCACCCCCCGGTTCCTCGGCGGCAAGTTCCTCGGCTGGCCAGCTGAGCACATTTGTCGGCTTGGCCTTCTGACGGAACTCAGTGTTCAATTCCATGATCCGCGCATCATTGCAGGCCAGCAGGGATAGTTCGCAGTCGTCCGGATCGAGATTGAAATGCGACAGCGCCGCATCAACGGCCTGCTCGGCATGCGCTGACAAGCCGATGTCCTGCCAGCGAGCGTCTTCAATGGAGATGTCGAGAGTCATAGTCCAGTCTCAATGCCAAGGCAGCCCGTTCCGACAGGTCCGGGAGGGCGTTTCTTGGGTGGTTTTCCATGAAGGCCCCAACCCAATATGAATTTGCATCCCCCTCGTTCAGCAACCGAAGGCTGGTTCAGGCGGATTTCTCATCCGCCTCATAGGCCTCGATGATGGCCGCCACAAGCGGATGTCGCACCACGTCACGTGATGTGAAGTAGTTAAAGCTCACCTTGGGGATTTTGCTCAGCAGACGTTCCGCATCCGCCAGCCCCGACGCCACGCCGCGCGGCAGGTCAACTTGGCTGCGGTCGCCGGTGATGACCATGCGCGATCCCTCACCCAAACGTGTCAGGAACATCTTCATCTGCATGGTGGTGGCATTCTGCGCCTCATCCAGAACAACAAAAGCATTGGATAGCGTACGCCCCCGCATAAAGGCCAGCGGCGCGATCTCGATCTGTTTTTCTTCCAGCAGCTTCGCCAACTGTTTGCCGGGTAGGAAATCATTCAGCGCGTCATAGAGCGGCTGCATATAAGGATCGACCTTATCTTTCATGTCGCCGGGCAGATAGCCGAGCTTCTCGCCCGCCTCGACCGCAGGGCGGCTGAGGATGATCTTGTCGACATGCCCGGTAATGAACATGCTCACGCCAACAGCAACAGCAAGATAGGTTTTGCCGGTGCCAGCCGGACCGATCCCAAAGGCAAGCTCATGTTCGAACAGCGACTGGACATAGGCTTTCTGAGCGTCGGTACGTGGCTCGACGAGTTTCTTACGCGTCTTGATCTCGACCTTGCCGCCCCGAAACATCTCCAGCTGGCTGCCGGGATTTTCCACCTGCTCCTGTCCCATCCGCAATTCACGATCAATATCGCCGGCCTCAACACTGCGGCCGGTTTCCAACCGGTCATATAGCGCTGCCAGAACCGCCGCGGCCTGATCGCGGGCGGCTTCTTCTCCCAGCACTGAGAGTTGATTGCCGCGCCGGACAATCTGAACACCAAGCGTCTGCTCGAGCGTCGCGAGATTGCGGTCGTATTCACCGCACAGATCAATCAGCAGTCGGTTATCAGGAAATTCGAGCAGCGCCTCATGTGAGGAATCCTGCTCATGCGATGGGGTCAAAGTGCCAATGGCCAATCCGGTCTCCTGTCTTTGACGTTGCTCTTTCAGTGTGCCTCTCCGGTCGCCCCGGCGCAAGCTACGCGTCGGCAATTTCACGCGATTGAAACAAAATGGCCGCCCGAAAAGGACGGCCAATAGGCAGTTGTTTGCAGTGGTAACGAAATCCCGTCAAATCGGGTCCTCGATGCTGGACCCGGATTTGAACGGACCAACCGCCGTATTCGGAGGGGCGACGCCGGAACAGACCGGGCGGCCATCCGGCGCCAGCCGTTGCGACAGGTAACCTTCGACCCCGTCGTCAATGATCCAATGATCGCAGCCGGTCGGATCAACCCAAATCCCCGCCTTCAGCTGAGACAGATCCTTGCTGTCAAAACCACGATCCACGGTTTTGTCGACCTTGTCGCCACAGGCAGACAGACCGATCGCCAAGGACGCAAGAAGCGCTGTTCTGGTGAATGACATAACGATGCTCCTCAGCGCAGGCAGATAATTTCGACGCGACGGTTCTGCGCCATATTCACGGCCGAGTCGTTCGGCACGCGCGGATCACGCTCGCCATAGCCCCGCGCCTCAAGGATGCGGGCGCCAACCGATTGGCCGACTTTTGCGACCGCATCGGCACGGCGCTGAGACAGCCGCATGTTATATTCATCTGATGCGCGACTGTCGGTATGGCCCGTGATGATGAAGGATCGGGCATTGGCGGATTGGAAAAACTCGCGCAGGCGCTGTTGCCCGGCGGCGCTGATGTGATGCCTGTTGGTGGCAAAAAACTGATCGCTGGGCATCACGCCGCAGATATTGCCCCGACGGCAAACCGGTTTCCCGTCTCGCGTGACATGGGGTGTCATAAAGCCTTCGGCGCCATCGTCCATCACCCAATGCTCGCAACCGTCGGGATCAACCCAGATGGTTGGAATATAGCTTTGACCGATCACACCGGCGTCCTGCGCCAGCAAAGCGCCCACATTCAAGCCGACAGTCGCGACAACGGTGGCCACGAGTCCGCAGAGTTGTTTCCTCATTGGTTTCAACACACCCAATATCCCCCTTACACCAGTCATTCGCAGGCGTCATTCTTGCGGCCACGCGGGCTTTGCGCAGGCCGTTACCGTGATATTCGCAGGTATAGAACGCAAATTGCAATCATTTGCTTAAGGAAATCAGAAGTTTCACGACGCCATGTCGCGCTAGGGGCGCAATCGGCTGCGCGACCGCCCCCGCCCATGATCAATCGATCAGAGCGCCCGCCAGTGAGTTGGCCCCAGAGGACAGGATCCGCACGCGGGCAAGATCACCGATGGCACGATCACAATCCGCTACATGCACCGCATGCAGGTAATCGGATTTGCCAACCATCTGGCCCGCGAAGCGGCCCGCCTTTTCAAACAGAACACCAACCTCGCGGCCAACCATGCTGTCCTGAACCTCGCGCTGTTGCTTGGTCAGCAGGGCCTGCAGGCGCTGAAGCCGGTCGTCAGCCGCAGCCGGGTCAACCTGAGGACGCTCTGCCGCCGGGGTGCCAGGCCGAGTGGAGTATTTGAAGGAATAGGCGGTGCCGTACTTCACCTCTTCCACCAGGTCCATGGTGGCCTGGAAATCTTCCTCGGTTTCTTCCGGGAAGCCAACAATGAAGTCGCCTGAGATCAGGATGTCTGGGCGCGCGGCGCGGATCCGCTCGATCAGGCGGATATAGCTCTCGGCGGTATGTGCGCGGTTCATCCGCTTGAGGATCTTGTCGGAACCCGCCTGTACCGGCAGGTGCAGATAGGGCATCAGCTTGGCACAGGTGCCATGCGCCTCGATCAGGTCGTCCTGCATGTCATTGGGGTGCGAGGTGGTGAAGCGAATGCGCTCCAGCCCGTCGATCTTGTCCAGCTCCCAGATAAGCTGGGCCAGGGTCAGGTCGCCGTTGGCGCCAGCACCGTGATAAGCGTTCACGTTCTGGCCGAGGAGCGTGATTTCGCGCACGCCACGCTCCACCAATTCCTGAGCCTCGCGCAGGATACGGTCCGCCGGGCGCGACACTTCGGCGCCGCGGGTGTAGGGCACCACGCAGAAGGCGCAGAACTTGTCGCAGCCCTCCTGCACGGTCAGAAACGCCGTCGGGCCGCGCTTGGCTTTGGGGCGGTTCTTCAGCTTCTCGAATTTGTCTTCCTCGGGGAAATCGGTGTCCAGCACCTTCTCCCCCTTGCGGGCCTTCGCTTCCATCTCCGGCAGCCGGTGATAACTCTGCGGGCCGACCACCAGATCGACCAGCGGCTGACGGCGCATGATCTCCTGGCCCTCGGCCTGGGCGACGCAGCCCGCGACGCCAATCTTCAGGTCCGGCTTCTGCGCTTTAAGCCCCTTGAAGCGCCCCAGTTCGGAATAGACCTTCTCCGCCGCCTTTTCCCGGATGTGGCAGGTGTTCAGCAGGATCATGTCGGCGTCATCCGGCGATTTGGTTTCAACGTAACCTTCGCCGCCCAGCGCCTCGGCCATGCGTTCACTGTCATAGACATTCATCTGACAGCCATAGGTCTTGATAAACAGCTTCTTCGGGGCGCTCATGGGGACAACCTTTTCACCGGAGGGTCGCAACAGCGGCGTGGCATAGCCGGAAACGGCTCTGCTTGCAATGGCGCGCGGATTACCCGACTTTAGCAGCAATCGCCAGACAGGGAAGTCGGCAGAGAACAGCAGGCAATCAGATATGATGCATTCATCACTCGAAGGGTTTCTTGGCGCCGGGGACAAGATCCTGACAACAGGGCCCGTCGCTCTGATCTTTGTCGAGGATAAGGTGGAGATTGCGACCACCCTGCGCCACCATCTTGATCTCGGCTTTACAACCGTTGTGGCCTTTATGCCGGACGCTTTTGACATCCCCTACGATCTGGAGACGCGCATCCACCGTGTGCCCTTTGACTGTAGCGCGCGTGAAGCGGTGATCGAGGCCATCAACAAGGTGATCGCGAGAGCCGCACCGGGTTGCTGGCTCTATTACTGCTACAATGCAGAGTACCTGTTCTACCCCTTCTGTGAGAGCCGCAATGTTGTCGAACTCTTGGGGTTTCATGGCGAAGAGCGGCGCTCGGCCATGCTGACCTATGTCATTGATCTTTATGCCGCCGATCTGGACGCAGCACCAAACGGCGTATCGCTGGAAACCGCGCATCTGGATAAATCCGGCTACTATGCACAGGCTCGCAACGATCCACAGACCGGCCATCCGCTTGATCGCCAGCTGGATTTCTACGGCGGCATACGCTGGCGCTATGAAGAACATATCCCCGCAGCAAGCCGAAAGATCGACCGGATTTCGCTGTTCCGTGCAAAACCGGAACTACGGCTGTTTGAGGATCACCGGTTCAACGAACCGGAGTACAACACCTACGCCTGCCCCTGGCACCACAATCTGACCGCCGCGATTTGCTCTTTTCGCACCGCAAAGGCGTTGAAACGCAACCCGGGATCCTCCTTTGAGATCGACAGTTTTCGATGGCACAACTCGGCACCCTTTGACTGGCATTCTCGTCAGCTGCTTGATCTGGGCCTGATGGAGCCGGGACAGTGGTTCTAGGCTCCGAGCGCCAATGCAGCGCGACCCTGTCATAGCTTAGCGCTGCAATAGAACGGGAAACCAATCCTCGCGGAGGGTCTGACCCGACACCATGTCATGACCCGGATAGGGCGGCGAGGTTGGGCCGGGGCGTTCAATATAGCGTGCGTCCTCCCCGACCAGACGCAACGAAAAGGCGCGGCGACGGGTTTCGCTGGTATTGGCGCGGGCGCCGTGCAGCGTCCGGTAATTAAAGGCGACGGCGTCACCTGGCTGCATCTCCCACTCCAGGATTGTCATCCCTTCGGCATCGGGATCCGGCACCGGCATGTACTGCCCCTCATCGGCAAAGAAGCCCTCCTCGGAGACCCAGCGCGTTGGCAACACCTCCTTCTCCCAGCGGTGCGAGCCTGCAACGCATCGCAGCGAGGCGTTCGTGACAGGATCGAGCGGCGACCAGAAGCTGATGGTCTGCTGCCCTTCGACGAAATAATAAGGCCCATCCTGATGCCAGGGGGTCGCCATGGAGGTGCCCGGCTCTTTCACCAGCACGTGGTCGTGGAACATCTGCACCCGTTTCGACTGCATCAGATCTGCGGCCACCTCCGCCACGGGCGATTGTTCGATTGCCTGCTGAAACTGAGGGATCCGGGTCCAATTGCAATAGTCATCAAAGAACCGCCCGGTCTGCCCGGGTTTTTCATTGTTGGAAGCATAGGGACCGGGCTGCGCCATATTCGCCTCGACGCCGTCGCGCAGAATATCGACCTGATCGACGAAGAGACCGCGGATCAACACAACGCCATCGCGTTGGAAATCGTCAATATGGTCTCGGGTGATGAGGGGATGGGGCATCGATCAATCCTTGGTATCGGGAGTACGGGTGACAGCATCTGGTTGCAGTCACCCGTTTCGGGCCGATGTTGCACCCGGCGGGGCGGCGTGCTCAAATAATATCTTAGTATGCAGAAAATAAACTGATGTTATACCTAACTCTACGCCACTACGAATATGTCTGCGCGATCGCTCAGCACGGCAGCCTGTCGGCGGCGGCTGCCGCCGTGCATGTCAGCCAGCCCGCGTTGTCCACAGCGCTTGCCCGGATTGAGGCGCAGCTGGGAGAGCCCCTGTTCCTGAGGCGTCGCGGGGCCGGCATGATCCTGACCCCACAAGGCCGCAGGTTCGCAGACCGTGCGCAAGCGCTCCTGGATCAGGCCGCGCGGCTGGAACGTCGGGGCGCAGATCAAACCGACGGCCAGCAGCTGACCTTGGGATGTTTTACCGATCTGGCTCCCTTTCTGTTGGCCCCAGCGCTGCAGCGCCTTCGGATCGGCTTGCCCGGTGTGGCCATCCGCTACAGGACGGATCACTTTAAACCGCTGCTGGCCTCGATGACCGCCGGGAATATCGACTTGGCGATCAGCTATGACCTGGGCGTGGATGCAAGCTTCGTCCGGCAGGAGGTGTTGCGGCGCGGCCCCGTAGTGCTGATGCCCAATGGTCACCCACTGTCAGATCGTGACCGCCTGTCCTTGGCCGATCTGGCCGAACAGCCCCTGATTCTGTCGGAAGAAGGATTATCCGTGCGCCACATGCTTGGCCTGTTCAAATCCATTGGCGCGCTGCCCCGAATTGCCCACCGGGCGGCATCGGTCGAGCTGCTGCGCAGCCTGGCCGCCCATGGCGAAGGGATCGGCATCACCTACAGCAGGCCCCCCGATTTACGCTCCTACGATGGCAAGCCACTGGTCGCGATACCCATCAGCGACACATCGGCAGAGGAGCCCTTGGTCCTGATCAGCCACAGCCCGCCGTCAAAAGGCAGCGTGATAGAGACCGCGCAGCAGATTCTGGCGAAAACGGTTACGGAAATACTCTAGCACGCACATGAGCGCAGCGCCCGGCGTTCCTACGATCAGACCTTGCGCAGTCGGATCACAACGTCGACGGACGCGATTTCAACGCCCTGCGGCGCCGCGGGCAGGCTCTTGATCACCAGCTGATCGGATGGCGCATCCGACAGACGCCCCTCGTCTTCCCAGTAAAAATGGGGGTGGTCGTGCGTATTGGTGTCAAAATAGCTTTTGGACCCATCGACTGTGATTTCCTGCAAGACGCCAGCATCGCAAAAGGCGCGCAACGTGTTGTAGACCGTCGCCAGTGAAACAGCTGCACCCTTGTCCTTTGCCGCGTCAAACAGGCTCTCGGCGGTCACATGGCGATGCTTGCCGTCGCCCACCAACAACTCTGCCAGCGCCACCCGCTGACGGGTCGGGCGCAATCCGGCTGTTTCCAGCCAGTTGGTAGCGATATCTGCTGGTGTTGGCGTCATGTAGCGGTCCTGCATAGCGTTGCTGGCCGCATTTATAGGCCGAAAGGGTCCTTGCATTCAATTCAATTTGCGTAGCTCCGATCTGTATCTGTAGACTGTCACAGTTGAAAAACCTGAAGGCCACAGGCTGAATGCTGGTGTGCCCTCGGCACCCGGAACCCTTGCAGGAGAGTCGAAACGGGTGCTACAGGGAGCCAGATACACGATCATAACATAGGCAGGAGAAGCGCCAGCATGGCCGATTACCCCAGCAGCTTTGACAAAGACGATTTGCTGAAATGCGCCAGAGGCGAGCTGTTCGGCCCTGGCAACGCACAGCTGCCCGCCCCTCCCATGTTGATGATGGATCGCATCACCGATGTGTCGGCCGATGGCGGCGCCCACGGCAAGGGTCACATTACGGCCGAGTTCGATATCACGCCTGACCTGTGGTTCTTTGACTGTCATTTCCCCGGCAACCCGATCATGCCCGGATGTCTGGGTCTTGACGGCCTCTGGCAGCTCACCGGCTTCAACCTGGGCTGGCGTGGCTGGCAGGGTCGCGGCTATGCGCTGGGTGTAGGCGAGGTGAAACTGACTGGAATGGTGCGACCCGACCGCAAGATGCTGACCTATAAGATCGATTTCACCAAAGCTATCCAGACCCGTCGCCTGACCATGGGGGTTGCCGACGGCATCGTGGAAGCCGATGGTGAAGTTATCTACCAGGTCAAGGACATGAAGGTGGCCCTCTCCGAGAGCTGATCCGCAGCTCTCCCCGCCCCTTGAACAAGAAATAGGAGTACGCATCATGCGTCGCGTCGTCGTCACCGGTCTGGGCATCGTCTCGTCCATCGGGAACAATGCCGAAGAGGTTCTTGCCTCTCTCAAAGCAGGAAAATCTGGCATCGAGGCCAGCCCCGAAATGGTCGAGCATGGCTTTCGCAGCCAAATTGCGGGAACGCTCAAGCTGAATGTTGCTGACCATGTCGACAAGCGTACCCTGCGTTTTATGGGGGCTGGCGCGGCCTATGCCCATATCGCGATGAGCCAGGCAATTGCCGATGCCGGCCTCTCCGAAGAGCAAGTGGTGAATGAGCGGACCGGTCTGGTGGCCGGTTCGGGCGGGCCGTCCACATCGGCCATGCTGGCAGCCCATCAGACCGTGCTGAAAACCGGGGCCACGAAGCGGATCGGGCCGTTTGCCGTTCCCAAGTGCATGTCTTCCACGATCTCGGCAAATCTGGCCACAGCCTTCAAAATCAAAGGTATCAACTACTCGATCACCTCGGCCTGCTCGACCTCGCTGCACTGTATCGGCAATGCGGCTGAGCAGATCATGATGGGTAAGCAGGATGTGATGTTCGCCGGTGGTGGCGAGGAACTGGACTGGACCCTGTCGTGCCTGTTCGATGCGATGGGCGCGATGTCGTCCAAATACAACGACACGCCGGAGAAAGCCTCCCGCGCGTTTGATCAGGACCGTGACGGTTTCGTGATCTCTGGTGGCGGCGGTATCGTCGTGCTGGAGGATCTGGATCACGCCCTGGCGCGCGGTGCCAAGATCTACGCCGAAGTGACCGGCTTTGCCGCCACCTCCGATGGCCACGATATGGTCGCCCCCTCCGGCGAAGGCGGCGAGCGCGCCATGCGTCTGGCCCTGCAATCCCTGCCGGACGGCCGCAAGGTGGACTATATCAACGCCCACGGCACCTCGACCCCGGTCGGCGACGTCGGCGAGATCGAAGCGGCCCGCCGGGTTTTCGGCGCGGGCAACGTGCCGCCGATTTCTTCGACCAAATCAATGACCGGTCATGCGCAGGGCGCGGCGGGCGCACTGGAGGCGATCTTCTGCCTTCTGATGCTGGACAATGACTTCATCACGCCGTCGATCAACGTCGACACGCTGGCCGAGGGCATCGAGCCGGGAGAGGTTGCAACCCAGCTGGTGGAAAACGCGGGCCTTGACAGCGTAATGACCAACAGCTTCGGCTTTGGCGGCACCAATGGCTCAATGGTATTGAGCAAATACAAAGGATAACGGCGGATGTCAGGAGTATTGACGGGCAAACGTGGCCTGATCATGGGGGTCGCAAACGACCGTTCGATCGCTTGGGGCATCGCTAAGGCCATGGCCGATGCGGGGGCCGAACTGGCATTCACCTATCAGGGTGAAGCCTTTGGTAAACGGTTGGAACCGCTGGCCCAGAGCGTTGGCAGCGACTTTATGGTCGATGTGGACGTCACCGATGATGCGTCGCTCGACACCGCGTTCGAGCAATTGGCGGCACGCTGGGACAGCGTCGACTTCGTGGTGCACGCCATCGCCTATTCGGACAAGACCGAGCTGACCGGACGTTTCCTCGACACCAGCCGCGAGAACTTCAAGAACTCGATGGATATCTCCGCCTATTCCTTTGTCGAGGTGGCGCGCCGCGCCTACCCGCTGATGAAGGCCAATGGCGGCACGTTGCTGACCCTGACCTACCAGGGATCGAACCGAGTGGTGCCCAACTACAACGTGATGGGTGTCGCAAAGGCGGCATTGGAAAGCGCCACGCGTTACCTGGCCAATGATCTCGGCCCCGAAGGCATCCGTGTGAACGCCATCTCCCCTGGCCCGATGAAAACCCTGGCAGGGGCCGCCATCGGTGGTGCCCGCAAGACGTTTAAACATACGGCGCAGAACGCCCCATTGCGCGATAACGCCACGTTGGAAGCGGTTGGTGGTACAGCCGTCTATCTCGCCTCCGACGCAGGGGCCTGCACGACGGGCGAGATCATCCGCGTCGACGGTGGTTTTCATGTCCTTGGCATGCCGCAGCAGGACAATCTCTGACCTGCTGCCAATCCCTGTCACAAGAACCAAGGGCACCCAGCGGGTGCCCTTTCTTGTTGCTGTCTCCGCTTGACATCACTGTTCCGCAGCCAGTTCTGAAAGAAGCTGCTGCATGAGATCAGCCGCAGGCATAGCACGAACTCCGGCAGCGCCCTGTCCGGCCCATTGCGCGCCATATCCGGGCTCGCCAGCCTGCTTCGCCGCAGTGTTCAGGGCTTTCCCGGCATCATAGGCAATGGGGTAATCCGGAATGATCGTCGGATCGAGCTTCTGCGCAAGGTCGGTGAAACGGTTTCTCAGACAGCGGGCCGGGCGACCTGAAATTACCGTCGTCATCTCTGTTTTCGGATCCGCGGCCAGCAAGGCGGCCCGATAGCCCGCATCGGCACTGCTCTCGGGACAGGCGATGAACGCGGTGCCCAACTGCGCAGCAGCGGCACCTGCTACCAGCGCCTTTGCAATATCGGCACCGGTCATCAACCCGCCTGCGGCGATCACCGGCAGGTTCAGGTTGGTAACCAGTTCACGGACCAGTTCAAGAGTTCCAAGCCTGGGATCCGCGCCGCGCGGATCAAAGATACCCCTATGGCCTCCGGCCTCCCACCCCTGTGCAACAATGGCGTCGATCCCGGCGCTCGCCAACACAGCAGCCTCGGCAAGTGAGGTTGCTGTGGCCAGCAAGATGATGCCGGCTGACTTCAGAGCCGAGATCACCCCCTGCGGCGGCAAACCGAAGTGGAAGCTGACAACTGCCGGGCGCTGCGCAATCAGCATCTCCTGCATATCGGTATCAACGCAGAAGCTGGTGTAGATTTCGCGCAGCGCCTCCGGCGGCGCCGTATTGTAGCTGTGAAACACCGGTGCCAAGGCGCTGAGCCAGGCCGCCTCGCGGGAGGAATCCTCAAGCGCTGGCCGGTGGCAGAACACATTGACGTTAAAGGGTCGGCCAGTCAGTGCCACCGTTTGACGCAGCATCTCCTCAGCCTGGTCGATGCTTGCCGCTCCGATACCCAGGGCGCCCAGCCCACCGGCATTGCTGACAGCCGCCGCCATCTGGGGCGTGCTGACGCCGGCCATGGGAGACTGGAGAATCGGCACGGATATACCCAGAAGTTCCATCAATGCGGCTGACGTAGAAATATCAGTCATTCCGTCCTCTTTCACCACGGCATATCCCGCTGCAAAAGAGCCGGTTTGACGAGGCGGCGCAAGAGGCACCGCCTCAGATGCGATCAGTTGATCGAGACCAGCTCGATATCAAAGATCAGGTCTTTGCCTGCCAGGGGATGATTGGCGTCAAGGGTCACAGTCGCCTCGCTCACCTCAACCACGGTCACCGGCAGCACTTCGCCCGTCGGAGCCTGCATCTGCAATTGTGTTCCAACCTCAAGCGGGATGTCATCAGGGATCCCTTCACGCGGAATGCTCTGCCGCGCCTCGTCGTGGCTGGGGCCATAGGCCTGATCCGCGGGAATGTTGAGCGTTTTCGTCTCGCCTGCGGCCATGCCGAGCAGACCGGCGTCCATACCCTCGATAACCTGACCAGAGCCGACGGTGAACTCAAGCGGCTCGCGCCCTTCAGAGCTGTCAAAGACACTGCCGTCTGTCAGCTTGCCTGTGTAGTGGATGCGTACGGTATCGCCGCTTTTTACCTCGGTCATGGGACCTCCAGTTGCTTTCACGTTACAAAGGCGCGCACAGTATAGGACACCACCGTGATGTAAACCCGATGATCCGAAGCAGCCCCGGTCGCACCGTTCCCGGGCGTCCGCAGAGCGGCGGGAAATGATTGTGGCTGGAATTTGCGCCCCGTTTGCGCCTAGGCTGGGACAACCGCAGGACATCGAACCGGAGGCCCCATGGCAATCAGCACCTGTATCTTTGATGCCTATGGCACATTGTTCGATGTGACAGCGGCCGCACGGCAAGCTGCAGGTGAGCCGGAGTTTCCGCATCTGATCGACCATTGGGCAGAGCTGGCCAACCACTGGCGGCTGAAGCAGCTACAATACACTTGGCTGCGTGTAATCACAAACTCACATGCCGATTTCTGGCAGGTCACCCAGGACGGGTTGGATTGGGCCATGGAGGCCACCGGCCTGAGCGGTGACCCGCAGCTGCGAAAGCGCCTGCTGGATCTCTACTGGCAGCTTCAGGCCTATGATGAGGTTCCGCAGATGCTGCGCGCCCTCAAGACTGCGGGCCTGCAGACCGCAATCCTCTCCAACGGATCACCCGAGATGCTGGACGGAGCCGTTCAATCCGCAGGGGTCGGCGACCTGCTGGACGATGTGCTCTCTGTCGAAAGCGTTGGTGTCTTTAAACCGGACCCGCAGGTCTATGACCTTGTCGGCAAACGCTTTGGCTGCCAGCGCGATGAAGTGCTTTTCGTGTCCTCCAACGGCTGGGACGCTGCCGGTGCGGCGGGATACGGGTTTACCACGGCTTGGGTGAACCGAAGTGGTGAACCTATGGATCGCCTGCCGTGGAGGCCGCATCACGTGCTGAGGAATCTGGCCAGTATCCCTGACCTGGCGGGGGGATAAACCCGTGCTGAACACGCCACGCGCACTCTCATATTTTACCAGCTCTGACGGGCTGGAGCTGGCCTATGACGATCCAGACTTCGCCCCCCAGACAACAGCCATTTCCCGCCCACCCCTATTGTGCCTGGCAGGGCTCACACGCGACGGGCAGGACTTTCGCTACCTGCGGCCGCATATTCATGGCCATCGCCTGATCACCCTGGACGCCCGGGGTCGGGGCCGGTCTCAATATGCAGACGATATCCACAGCTATTCGGTCCCGCGCGAGGCGCAGGATGTGATCGAGCTGATGGACCATCTGGGCATTGATCGCGTGACGCTACTCGGCACCTCGCGCGGCGGGTTGGTGGCGATGGCACTGGCCGCTCTACACAAGGAGCGATTGGCCGGTGTGATCCTGAACGATGTCGGGCCAGAAATTCCGGCAGATGGGATCACCCGGATTATGGCCTATGTCGGATATCGTCCGGCAGCCAAAACCCACGAAGAAGCCGCCTCCGCGCTTGCGACCCATATGGCGCCAGCGTTTCCCGATGTGCCGATGACACGCTGGCGCGAAGAAGCCGAGGTTTTTTACACGCAGACCCGGACGGGTTTGGCGCTGCGCTATGACGCCCGGTTGCGTGAAGCTCTCTTGGCGCAGGCTGCAGCGGGGCCAGCGCCGGATCTCTGGCCATTGTTTCAATCACTTGAAGGTCTGCCCTGCGGCGTGATCCGCGGCGCGAACTCCGACATTCTGACGGCTGAGACCTACGAGAACATGCAGCGCCGTCTACCGGACCTGATCGCCATTGAAGTGCCGGATCGCGGCCATGTCCCGTTTCTGGACGAACCCAAGGCGCTTGCCCTTATCCACCGAATTCTCGAGGTCGCCCAATGACATCCTTTGCCGCAATCAGTGCCGCTGCGGAGCGCCTACGGGGCCACGCCCGCGAAACGCCGTTGCTCTCCTCCCCCTTTCTGGACGACATCGCGGGTCGCCGGGTACTGATCAAGGCCGAGTGCCTGCAACATACCGGATCGTTCAAGTTCCGGGGGGGCTGGGCCGCGCTGTCTGCGCTCAGCCAGGATCAGCGCAAGAAAGGCGTGCTTGCTTATTCAAGTGGCAATCATGCGCAGGGTGTGGCCGCAGCGGCGGCCGCCCATGGCACACCCGCCGTGATCCTGATGCCGCAGGACGCCCCAAGAATTAAGATCGCCAACACCCGTGCGCTCGGCGCAGAGGTGGTGCTGTTCAACCGCGCCACCGATAATCGTGATGCCATTGGGGCAGAGCTGGCAGAGACTCGCGGCCTCACCCTGATCAAGCCCTACGACGACGACGACGTCATCGCCGGTCAGGGCACGGTTGGTCTGGAAATCGCCCGACAGGCTGCTGAACAAGACGTGACCGAGGCGGATGTTCTGGTCTGCTGCGGCGGTGGTGGTTTGACTTCGGGTGTTGCCCTGGCGCTGGAACACGCTGCGCCAAAAATGCGGGTTCGCCCCTGTGAACCGCAGGGGTTCGATGACGTTTCCAGGTCACTGGCCGCCGGGCGGATCTGTCGCAATGAGACCACGGCCGGCTCACTCTGTGACGCTATTCTCACGCCTGCACCCGGCGAAATCACCTTCCCGATCCTGGCACGGCTCTGCGGTTCCGGAATTGCTGTCAGCGAAGACGAGGCCATGCACGCCATGGCGCTGGCCTATTCGAGGCTCAAAATCGTGCTGGAGCCTGGCGGTGCTGTCTCGCTGGCGGCAGCATTGTTTCACGCAGACCACCTCAACGGATCGAGCGCGATTGCCATTGCGACCGGTGGTAATGTCGACCCCGCCATTTTTGCCGAAGCGCTACAAAAGTTCGGATAGGCTTCACACTCGCACCGGTCGATCCGGTGCCCTTCGCCCCTGGAGTGCCCCTATGACCGAGTTCACTATCGCCTCCTTCAATGTGAAGAACCTGATCGGTCCCGATCAAGAATACTACAGGTTTCAAAGCTACACGCCCGAGGAATATGCTTGGAAATCCGATTGGTTGGCCGATCAGCTGCTGACGCTCGATGCCGATATCGTGGGGTTTCAGGAAATCTTCGATGAGGCGACGCTGCGCGAGGTGGTCGCCGAAACCGATCGGCGTGGCAAACAGGTAAACGCCGCGACCCTGCCCGATCGCTCCAAACGCTATCACCGCAAGGCCATATTCCGCAAACTCGTCTACACGCCCTATACCGATGCCAAGCTGGCCTATGCTGCCAATACGAATGACCACGACACTCCGGGCAAGCGTCGCCCCGGTCTCGCGATTCTGTCACGTACGGGTTTTGTGGAACCGGTCGAGATTATTCAGGACCTGCCGCTGCCGCTGGATATCCCGATGGCCTGCCTGGGCGGCGAGGATGACGCGGGCTACTACACGCTGCGACGGCTGTCTCGACCGATCATGAAGGCCCGCATTCCCGTCGCGAACCAGATCATCAGCGTATTCAACTGCCACCTGAAATCGAAACTGGGCGAGTTCATAACACCACTTGGGGCGCCTTATGCGCCCGAAACCGTGCTCACGGCTTATGATGCCAGTGGGCGGGCCATGGGCGCGTTGCGGGCAGCTCTGCGGCGTATGGCCGAGGCCTGGGTTCTGCGCCGCGCCATCCTGGACGAGCTGGAACAGGACCGGCCGGTCATGGTCCTGGGAGACTTCAATGATGGCGAGGATGCCGTCAGCTCTGAAATCATCAGCGGCGAGACACCGTTTCGCAACTACTCCTGGATGCTGCGGCATGACGCTCGCCACTCGGGAGATCGCTACAATCCAGACGAAGACCGTCAGATCCGGGAGATGATCGACCGGGTTCGCCTGCGTTCGGCGGAAAAGCTGTTTCTCAAGAAATCTCTCCGTGACGTGGTATACACCACCACATTCGGAGGCGTGCACCAGAGCATCGATCAGATCTATATGTCCCGCCATTTTGATCCCGAATGGACAGGGGCCATCGGCGAAATGCAATATTTCAGCGTCTTCAACGACCACCTTACTGATGGCAGCCACCCCGAAGCGCCCTATAATAAGCTGGCCTCCGACCATGGGCAAATCATGGCCCATATGCGGCTCGAGACTGCCGAATAGAGCCGCGATCCAGCCGCATGGCGGTGCTCGGATCGGGTTTACGTCCTGAAACACGCAGGCTAGGGAAGCGCATCGAATAAGCTCAGGAGGAGTTCCATGCCGCTTGCAGATGTGGGTGACATCCGGGTGAACTATCAATTGGATGGAACGCCTGACGGCCCGACGCTGGTGTTCGCCAATTCACTCGGCACCGATCTGCATGTCTGGGACGACGTGGTGACGCGCTTGCCGCCGTCGCTGCGCATCATTCGCTATGACCTGCGCGGCCATGGCGGCACGTCGGCCACGCCCGCTCCCTATTCGATGGGCGCTCTGGTACGCGATGCCGAGCGCCTGCTGGATCATCTGGGGGTGCGGGACTGTATTTTTGTTGGTTTGTCGATCGGCGGGATGATCGCGCAGGGGCTGGCCGTCAAGCGGCTGGATCTGATACGCGGACTGGTGCTCTCGAATACGGCGGCCAAGATTGGCACCGCCGCCAAATGGCAACAGCGCATTGATGCGATCAAGCAGGATGGGCTTGATTCGGTCGCCGACACGATCATGCAGAACTGGTTTGCTCCAGCCTTCTACAGGTCCCCGGAGCTGGCCCATTGGCGCGCCCAGCTGCTTGGGCAATCGGTCGAAGGCTATATCGGCTGCTGCGCGGCCATCGCCGGAACTGATTTTTACACCCCAACCAGCGGCCTGCGCCTGCCAACCTTGGGCATCGCGGGATCGGATGATGGTGCAACGCCGGCAGATCTGGTTCGCGAAACGGTGGATTTAATCCCCGGATCAAGGTTCGAGCTGATCCGCCGCGCCGGACATCTTCCCTGTGTCGAACAGCCCGATATCTTTGCCGACCGTTTGGTGACCTTCCTGAGGGAGCTCGGGCATATTGACTGATCTGCTGCTGGTCCACGGCTCCTGCCACGGTTCGTGGTGCTGGCGCGACGTCCTGCCTCAACTGGAAGCACGCGGGATCAACGCGCGAACCATCGACCTTCCCGGCCCTCGTATAGGCGGCAACGCGCGGGGGTGCGATCCAGTCGCTGTCACTTTGGAGGAAACCGTAGCCGCTGTCCGCGACGCCGCGCGATCAGAGACTATCGTTGTGGGCCATTCCTGGGCCGGCTACCCGATGTCAGCCGCAGCCGATATCGGCCCACCGCTGCGTGGATTGATTTACCTTTGCGCCTATGTCCCCCGGAATGGCCTGTCGATGATCGACATGCGCAAACGCGGCCCAAGCCAACCGCTCATCGGCAAGGTTATGAAAACCGCGGACGGGCAAAGCTACTGTTTCGACCCCGAAGCCGCACCGGATCTGCTATACCACGATTGCCCGAGGTCAGTGGTGGACTATGCGCTGTCGCGACTGGCACCGCAGCCGATCAGGCCGCAAGACACGCCCGTGAAACTGGGTCCACAATGGGCCGCGACACCAAAAGCCTATATTCGATGCACCCGAGATCGCGTCATCCCGCCAGAATATCAGGCAGAAATGGTGGCGGATTGGCCCACTGATCGGATAAAAAATCTCGACACGTCACATTCGCCGTTCTTTGCCGCGCCCGATCAACTGGCAACGGTGATGGCAACCATAGTGAAAGATCTCTGATGGCCGCTTCTCTTTTTGACAGTCAGCTCTATGCCGCGCTTTTTCCTGCCGGAGATGTCTCCCGGCTGTTTTCAGACAGTGCTGAAATCCGTGCCATGCTGCTGGTCGAAGGTGCGCTAGCGAAGGCGCAGGGCAAAGTCGGCATTATCCCCGAAGACAGCGCCGCCGCGATCGGACGCGCCGTGATGGAGGTCGCTCTTGATCCTGGGGCACTGGCTGCCGCGGCTGGGCAGAACGGCGTGCCGGTTCCAGGTCTGGTCGCAGCGCTGCGGAGCGAGATGAGCGCGCCGGAACATGCACAGTATGTTCATTGGGGCGCAACCTCGCAGGACATCATGGACAGCGCGCTGATGCTACGCCTGCGACAGGCGCTTGCGGCGGTGGAAGGAGATCTGATGGCGCTGCTGGCCCAGCTCTCCGATTTGGCTGAAGCCCATGCCAGCCTGCCGATGGCCGCACGCACCTACGGCCAGCTGGCCACGCCAACAAGTTTTGGCGCTGTCGTGGCCGCCTGGGGACAGCCCCTGCTTGGGCTGTTGGACGAATTGCCAAGGTTGCGCGACAGCTGTCTGCTGGTGTCACTTTCAGGCGCCGCGGGCACCTCTGGCGCGCTTGGCCCACGGGTTGCGGAGCTGCGCGCAGAACTGGCCGCCGGTCTGTCGCTCGCCGATCCGGGTCGCAGCTGGCATACCGACCGCACGCCGGTCTTACGTATTGCCGATTGGTTTACCCGGGTCTGCGTTGCATTGGGCAAACTGGGTACTGACTGCCTCGCCCTCCGTCAGAGTGGTATTGATGAGATTGCGATCAGCAGTCGCGGCGCCTCATCCACAATGCCACAGAAGCAAAACCCGGTAGGCGCCTCCGCATTGGTTGCGCTGACGTCGCAGGCAAACGCCCAGCTCTCGGCCCTGCATCATTCTGCTGGTCATCAGCACCAAAGGGACGGCACAAGCTGGTTCGGCGAATGGTTAAGCCTGCCGCAGACCGTTTTCTGCGCCGCCAGTGCCGTGCGGATTGCCAATTCCATCACCCGGGGGCTGACACCGGATGTCGACCGCATGCGGCACAATCTGAACGCTGCCAACGGTACCATTCATGCCGAAGCGTTGAGCTTTGCTCTGGCTGAGCATATGCGGCGCGGTGAGGCGCAGGCGATGGTCAAGGAGCTCTGTGCCAAGGCCGCCCAAGACGGAAAGTCGTTGCAGGAGATCACGGTCGCGCATTATCCAGAGCTTGATCACACCGCGATCTTTGACGCAGCACGGCAACTTGGCTCTGCCCCGGAAGAGGCACAGCAATTTGCGAAAAGCGTCACCGCCGTGCAAGCCAGACGAAATCCCTCCTGACCCGGCGGTGATCGGCGCAACCGTTTCCCTGCCCCCTGCGCCAATTCGTCTTCAAGATACGACGCGTCACAGACGGTTTCGGGCTTGCGGGCTCGCTTCCCCCGGTCCACCGTGACCACTAAAAGGGGAGAGACGCGACATGCCTATCGTTAAAGCAGCCGTATGCCATCAGTTCGGCAGCCCGCTTGTGATAGAGGATGTCCAGCTTGCCGCGCCGCGTAGCGGTGAAGTGGAGGTCACACTGGATGCCGTCGCGATCTGCCACAGTGATATCTCCTATGCGGAGGGTGCCTGGGGCGGTTTCCTGCCCGCTGTCTATGGTCACGAGGCTGCCGGCGTGATCAGCGCCGTTGGCGAGCATGTTCATGGCTTCGCCGAAGGCGATAGCGTGGTCGTGACCCTGATCCGCTCCTGCGGCAGCTGTCCCAGCTGTGCAGGGGGCGCTCCAACGCTGTGCGAGACCCCCTATGATGCTATCAATGGCCCGCTGAAAACCCTTGCAGGTTCCCCCCTGATGCAGGCCATGGCCTGCGGTGCATTTGCAGAACGGGTGGTGGTTGACCAACGCCAGATTGTGAAAATTCCGGTAGATCTGGGTAAAGACGTTGCCGCACTTCTGTCCTGCGGCGTGATCACCGGTGTCGGCGCTGCGGTGAACGCCGCCCAGCTGCGCGCAGGCCAGGATGTTGTGGTGATTGGTGCAGGCGGTGTCGGCCTCAATGCGATTCAGGGCGCCCGTATCGCCGGCGCCCGCCGCATCGTCGCTGTCGACCTCAGCGAGGACAAGCTGGCCATTGCCGAAGAGTTCGGGGCCACCCATACGGTTCTCGGCAGTCTGGATGCCCCTTGGAAGGCCGCCTACAAAGCGCTTGGCGGTCGCGGTGCAGATGTCGTCCTGGTCACCGTTGGTGCGATCCCCGCCTACGATCAGGCCACAAGGTATCTCGGTGTCGGTGGGCGCATGGTGATGATCGGCATGCCCCATTCCGGCGCGAAAGCCAGCTACGAACCCGTGATCATGGCGGCTATCGGTCAGGGCATGATCGGGTCGAAAATGGGCGACGTCGTTATCCAGCGCGATATTCCATGGATGGTAGACCTCTACAAACAAGGACGTTTGAAGCTGGACGAGCTGATCTCCGGCCGGTGGCGGCTTGAAGAGATCAATGCAGCGATCGCAGACACCAAGACGGGCTCGGCGCGCCGCAACATCATCGTTTTCGACCAATAAACCGTTCAGTAGCCACGGGGAAATGACATGAAACTGCAAGACCTCGACATCATCGTCACAGCCCCACCCGCGCCCGGCTGGGGAGGGCGCTATTGGATCCTCGTCAAACTGACCACCGATACCGGCATCATCGGCTGGGGCGAATGCTACGCGGCCTCGATCGGCCCAGACGCGATGAGCCACGTGATCCGTGATGTATTTGACCGCCACATGCTGGGACAATCGCCAGAAAACATCGAATGGATGTTCCGACGGGCGTACTCGTCAGGTTTCACCCAGCGGCCCGACCTCAGCGTCATGGGCGCATTCTCAGGACTGGAAATCGCCTGTTGGGACATTCTCGGAAAGGATCGCAATCGTCCGGTTCACGCACTTATCGGCGGGCGAATGAACGAGCGGCTGCGCGCCTATACTTATCTCTATCCGCAACCCCATCACGACATGGATGCGTTCTGGAACAGCCCCGAGCTGGCAGCTGAATCCGCCATTGCAGCTGTGGAGAACGGATATACAGCGATCAAATTCGACCCCGCCGGTCCCTATACGATGCGCGGCGGGCATATGCCGGCACAATCTGACATCACGAAATCCGTCGCCTTCTGCCGAGCGATCCGTGAGGCTGTGGGAGATCGTGCCGACCTACTGTTCGGAACCCATGGCCAGTTCACGCCCGCCGGCGCCATTCGGTTGGGGCAGGCTCTTGAACCCTATAGTCCCTTGTGGTTCGAGGAGCCGACACCCCCCGATTTGGTCGCGGATATGGCCCGTGTCGCTGAACGGGTGCGCATTCCCGTTGCCACCGGAGAACGGCTGACCACCAAGGCGGAGTTTGCCGCTGTGCTGCGCGCTGGCGCGGCCGAAATCCTGCAACCCGCATTGGGGCGGGCAGGTGGCATCTGGGAGGTCAAGAAGATTGCGGCCATCGCCGAGGTTTTTGGTGCCCAAATGGCACCGCATCTCTACGCCGGTCCGGTGGAGTGGGCTGCCAATATCCAGTTGGCGGCGTCGATCCCCAACCTTCTGATGATCGAGACCATTGAAACGCCGTTCCACATGTCGTTGATCAAGCAGAGCATCACGATCGAAGCTGGGTTCGTCATCCCCTCGGACGCCCCCGGCCTTGGTATCGAGGTAGACGAAGATCTCGCCCGCGCCCATCCATTCGAGGGAGACGATTTGCACCTCAATATGCAGGATGCCCCCTGCAACTACGCCGATGGTAACAGTTTTGTCGGCGGCGCGCCGCCCAAAACCAAATAACAGAACTACCCGTCGCAGTAGGATTTCGACCCTGTCGCGCATGCGCGCCGCCTGTCTGACCATCCGGGCTGCGCTTGCCCTACCACAAGTCTCGGCCGCGCTAGCTCGACACGTAGCCAGCAACCACCTGCAACAGTTTGAAAGCCGTGGCGGCATCGTTTTCGACAACTGCGAGGAACTCCTCCTCACCGATCCGCAAACACGTCAGCTCGCTTTCGGCAATCATGCTCAGCGCCCTGGGTTCCTTCCGGATCAATCCCAGTTCGCCAACCAGACGACCGGCACCGACCTTGGCTACGAGACGGCTGTCATCACCTTCCTGCGGCAGATATAGGCCCGCTTCACCCTCCAGAATCATATAAGCGCCGTCACTCGCTTCATCGTCCTTGAGAAACACCGTGTCACCAGCCTTGGCGGTATACCAGCGCGCCCCAAAGGCAAGAAGCCGGAGCTGGCGACGGTTGAGCTCGGAGAACAGCTCAGTTTGCTCAAGCGCCCGTAGTTTCCGTGCAAGATCAGCACTGCCCGCACCATCACTGACCGCATCCGCAGCGGGGGTGTCACTCACCAACCGGCCCTGGCGAAGCTCATAATAACTGTCGAAGACATCCGGGCTTTCAAAGCTGCTGCCCAGATAGATCAGCGTCGTCTCTGGCAATAGATGGCGCAGGTTCTTGTGAATGGCGATGCGTGTATCCAGATCGTAGCTCGCCATTGCAGCGTCTAGGATCAGGATATCCGGGCGCTTGATCGAAGCGCGCGAGAAGGCAAGCGGCTCGGCAAAGCTGGCTGCAAGCCCCTGCCCGCCTATCGCAATCGGCAGATCAAAAATCAGCTCAACAACCCGATCACGCACGCCGTTCTCGACAAGAACCTCTGAGACCAACTTCTGCACTTCCTCGGCTCGCCCGCCGGCGCTATCGGAAATCTTGCCGAACAGGGCATTCTCGAGCACCGTCAGACCCGGAGCAAAGGCCGCCTCATCAAGCGGCTCGAAAATATCACCCAGCGTCGCCATCAATTGCTTGGAGTGGCTTTGGCGGAACGCAAGAATGCGCTCTTCTATCTCATCGCTGAACGCAGCACCGATTTGCTCGGCAGAGATGCTGAAAGGCACGATAAGTAACCGCGCAAGTTCTTCATGGCTCAGCGTAGAGACGCCATCGTTCCGGGTCTTGTCGACCAGAGCCAGCGCCCCCTCATAGGCCGAAGCCTCCAGCCCAAGCTTGCGGAAGAGCGGATGATCGGTACCGTCAATGCCAAAGATCTGCCGCAGCATTTCCACCACGTCACGGCTGAGCGCGACGAGATCGACGTCAAGATCGAGTGCCCTGAGTTGATCCAGAAAATCACTCTGTTGCCTCAGGACGTCTTCGGTGATCCGCGCTTGCGTAGTTGCATAGAGAAGGTTCTCCGCCACCGGCAGCGCCGGATTGTACCGATCTGCCGCCAGAAAGTGCACGTATTGTTCCAGGCCCGCCTTGGTAACCGCCTGCTGCACCTTTGGCCGCAGTTCGACCAGCTGAAGCGCCAATTCTGAATGACTCTTGGCATCAAAACGCTGTTCGACGCCACGACGGAACAGGGCGGTATCGGACCCGATCCCCGACACCAACCGCAGCCACCAGTCGCGCAGCTCCGCCTCGCTGGAGAACCCGGCCAGGCTCGGGTCCAGCCAGGAGGCGTCCAGTGGATCTGGGCTGTTACCCGCACGCTGGGCCACATCATAGCGCCGCAGGTCCTGCGCGGTACCAAGCGGCCGCTGCCTGATCGGCATCATCACATTGTCGCCAAAAGAGCCTTGAAACAGCACCGGGCGGGACGTGGCATGACCGATGCGGGCGGCGATCACCGCCTGATGAATGTCACGCATGTTCTGGTCATCGATACAGACCTTGCCCGCCGAAGGCAGCAATTCGCGGGTCAACAATCCCGCCAACGCACGGCGATCCTCCTCCGAGGGCGCGGCAACCCCGATCACCTTGCCTGCCGGGAAGCGGGCATTGAGATCTTCCAGAACAAGATTGCCATCCGCATCGCGGACGTTGACCCCCTCCACGACGATATCGCCCCGAAGCCGTTTCAGATCCTCGGGAGCGCCCGTCATCAAGGCCTCATCGACCATGCCGGGCGGGTCAAATCGCTCCAGGATCACATCCCAGCGCAACGCCATATCCTGCGTCTGGTTGTAATAGGCCAGCAGTTCCTTCCAGGGCGATGCCAAGTCCTTGTAGGCGGCAAGGGCTGCAACCAGTGCACCGAGCGAGACCTTGCCTTCAAGCACCAGATAGCCGCCAACTGCATAGAACAGAAACGGTGTCAGCTGGGTAATGAAGTTGTTGAGAAACTTCATGAAGAATTTTTTCTGATAGATCGCAAACCGGATGTCATAGAGCCATCCGAGCCGATCCGTGATGACAGCCATCCGGTAACGCCAACCGCCGTTCAGACGTAGGGTAGATGCGCCAGCAGCGCTTTCGCCGATCTCGGAGGCCAAAGCGCGGATCTGATGAATACGCTTCTTGTTCAACAGGTTGATTTGCCGCTGCAACATCGGGATCAACCAGCCCTGCAAGGGAATTAGCGCAACCGCCGCCAGACCGAACCAGACACTCTGCATGAACAGAAAATAGAGGATCGTCAGCATCTGACCGGCCTGTAGCACCGGCTGGCTGACCGCATCCCCCATCAACCCCCCCATCGGCTCACTTTCCGAGGTGATCATAGACACCAGTTCGCCCTGGCTTACCCGCTCGAAATACGGCTGTGGGAATCGCACAACACGCGAGATCAACCGATAGCGAAACCGCCGCAGCATCCGCTCGGCCAGAACCCCCTTCATCGTGTTGATGCGCATTTTCAGCAGACCATGCGCGAGAACCGCCAGAAGAAATCCACCGCAGAGAAGCCAGAGATAATGCAGCTGGTTCAGCTCGTACCCAAGCAGGTCAATCGTGGAGCTCTGCGCCCCGATAGCATCGTTGATGATGCGTTTTGGCAGTTCCAGAGTAAGATAGAGAAGTGGAAACAGGCAGGCCGTGACCACCAACAGAACCAGTTGGTCGCGCTTTGAGTAGTTCCAGATAAACCGAAAAAGAGTGCGTTCTATGGGACGGCTCCGAAATGGAAAATGTTACGGAAACTGATCCCGATATGCCTAGCCCGGATTGCCAGTTGCAGGCAATGGCAAGACGGACGTCACACGCCGTGTCGTCCGGCTCAATCCAGCTGACCTTGCCCAAAGCCTATCCAGATGACGGAGCGTCGTGGCGATTAGTGCCACAGGCCATTTGCCTGTTTCGAAAAAATACGTAAGCTTTCAGCGCGCGACACAAAACGGGGCCATTGCTTTGACAGACCACCTCGCATCCCTTTTGGGATTGCTTTGCCTGCTTCAGATCAAACACATGTTTGCGGATTTCTACCTGCAAACACCCAAGATGCTCTCGGGTCGTGGTGAATATCTGCATGCCGGACGGGCACAACATGCGGGCGTGCATGTGATGGGATCCATTATAGCCTTTGTTATCATGGGCGCTCCGGTTGGCTTCATCTTGATCATCTGCGCGCTGGAATGGGTGGCACATTTCAACATCGACTATTGCAAGGCCTGCTATTCCAAACGCAAGGAACTGGCACCGAATATGGCTGTCTACTGGCGCGCGATGGGCACCGACCAGGCCTTACACCAACTCACCTATCTTGCGATGGCAGCTGCCTGGGCGCATGTCAGTTTCGGCTGAAAGCCGAAGCAGCGCGACCTAAGCTGTCGGCGCCCGGGACAAAGCTCAGCGCGTGACAGGTTCGTCGCGCTTGATGGTCCGCAGCACCACGTTTGTTTGCGCACTGGCAACCGCAGGCAGGCGGAACAGAAACTCCTCAAGAAACCGATTGTAGGCGTCAAGATCAGGCGCCAATACCCGCAGGTGGTAATCCGACTGCCCCGTGGTGGCATAGCATTCCTGAACCAGACGGCTGGTCTCAACCGCCTTGATGAAGTCCGCCAGCTTTTCGCGGTCGTGACGGGTCAGCTGCACATGGACAATCGCGTGAAATCCCAGCCCCATAGCCGCCGCGTTCACCACCGCGCCATAGCGCTCAATGACACCCGCCTCCTCCAGTGCGCGCACCCGCCGCCACAACGCCGAAGCTGACATCCCCACCGCCTCTGCCAGATCCGCATTCGACATCCGCGCATCCTGTTGCAGCAGCGTCAGGATCCGACGGTCCCGATCATCAAGGGTGAGATCATCATCCATGGTAAAATCATCCAAATTCTTACACCACATGGAAATATCATTCATGACTGGAGTAAAACAGAGGTAATCTGGCAAGAATATCCAGACAATGTGGATTATCATTTCGCGCATATGATCGTATCATTGCAAGGGATACTCCAATGACCCAGC
The DNA here is from genome assembly GCF_048056175.1 of Phaeobacter sp. JH20_29. Taxonomy (NCBI): domain Bacteria; kingdom Pseudomonadati; phylum Pseudomonadota; class Alphaproteobacteria; order Rhodobacterales; family Roseobacteraceae; genus Phaeobacter; species Phaeobacter sp. JH20_29. The sequence continues at coordinate 187,240 of NZ_JAYMWO010000011.1, read as the reverse complement.
TCAGCCACGATTTTCGCAGTTACCAGCTGGATGACCGGTATGAGATGACGACGGGCCGCGTCTTCCTGACCGGCACCCAGGCGCTGGCGCGCGTGATGCTGGATCAGTCACGGCGCGATAGATCGGCCGGATTGAATACCGCAGGCTTTGTATCCGGCTATCGCGGCTCTCCGCTGGGCGGCGTTGATCTGGAATTCTGGCGCAGCCGCACACGCATGGACGCCAATAACATCACCTTCATGCCCGCCGTGAACGAAGATCTGGGCGCAACCGCCGTCTTGGGCGCGCAGCAGGCCATTCTTGACCCCCACTGCGAGGTCGAGGGCGTGTTCTCCATGTGGTATGGCAAGGGACCGGGGGTCGACAGGTCCGGCGATGCGCTGAAGCACGGCAACGCCTATGGCTCATCCGAGAAGGGCGGCGTTCTGGTCGTTGCAGGCGATGACCATGGTTGCGTCAGCTCCTCAATGCCACATCAGTCCGACGTGGCCTTCATGTCCTGGTTCATGCCGGTCCTGAACCCGGCCGATGTCGGGGAATTCCTGCAGTTTGGCGAATACGGCTTTGCGCTATCGCGCTATTCGGGCACTTGGGTAGGGTTCAAAGCCGTCTCGGAAACCGTGGAAAGCGCACGCTCCGTGGACCTGCGCCCGGACCGCGCTTTCTCCTACCCCGAACTGCCCGATTATCCAGGCGGGCTGCACATCCGCAGATCAGACCTGCCCTCGCCGGAGATTGAGACCCGGATCCACGCCAAGCTGCGTGCGGTGCGTGCCTTCGCCGAGGCAAATCCGATTGATACGCGGATCTACGATCTGCCGGAGGCAAAATTCGGCTTTGTCACCACGGGCAAGGGACATCTGGACCTGATGGAGGCGCTGCGCCTGCTCGGACTTGATGCGGCCGCCTGCAAACGTCTCGGTATTGATATCTACAAGGTTGGGATGGTTTGGCCCCTAGCCCGCACCGAGGCGCTGCGTTTTGTAAAAGGCAAACAGGAAGTTCTGGTAGTCGAGGAAAAACGCGGCATCATCGAGAGCCAGTTCAAGGAATATTTCTACGACTGGCCAGGCGACAAACCGGAACGGATGGTCGGCAAACATGACAGTCAGGGCAACCCGCTGATCCCCTGGACAGGTGAGCTGTCGCCTTTGCAGCTGGTGCCGATCGTGGCGGAACGCCTGAACCGGTTCTTCCCAGAGGAAAACCTGTTGGAGCGGGCAGATATTCTGACCGCCAAGCCCCCTCAGCTGCTGAATATCCCCGGTGCCACCCGCACCCCCTATTTCTGCTCGGGCTGCCCTCATAACACCTCCACTAAACTGCCTGAAGGCAGCAATGCCAACTCGGGAATTGGCTGCCATGTCATGGCCAGCTGGATGGACCGCGACACCGCCGGTTATGCCCAGATGGGAGGCGAAGGGGTGCCCTGGACAGTTGCCTCGAAATTCAACGGCGGCAAGCATGTGTTCCAGAACCTTGGCGAGGGCACCTGGTATCACTCCGGCTCTCTGGCGATCCGTCAGGCGGTCGCTGCGGGCACAAATATCACTTATAAAATCCTCTATAATGATGCGGTCGCGATGACCGGCGGCCAGCCGGTGGATGGACCGGTCAGTGTCTCAGGCATCGCCCAGACCTGCCGCGCAGAAGGCGTCGACCGGATTGCGCTGGTGTCCGATGAGATCGGCAAGTTCTCCTCCTCCGATTTCCCTGCGGGCACCAGTTTTCACGACCGTGCCGAAATGGACACCGTCCAACGCGAGCTGCGGGAGATCCCCGGCGTTACCGCCTTGATTTACGAACAGACCTGCGCCACCGAAAAACGCCGCCGCCGCAAGCGTGGCACAATGGAGGATCCAAAGCGGTTTGCCTTTATCAATGATCTGGTTTGTGAGGGCTGCGGCGATTGTTCGGTGGAATCCAACTGCCTGAGTGTCGAGCCGAAAGAGACCCCCTTTGGCCGAAAACGCAAGATCAACCTTTCAAGCTGCAACAAGGATTTCTCCTGCCTGAATGGTTTCTGCCCAAGCTTCGTAACCGTGGAAGGTGCAACGCGGCGCAAGAAAGAAATTGCCGCTTTGGACATTGGTACGCTGACCGCTGGCCTACCTATGCCTGCTTTGCCATCGCTGGAGGATCCGTTCGATCTTCTGGTGACCGGCGTCGGCGGTACGGGCGTCGTCACGGTAGGTGCTCTGATCACTATGGCCGCGCATCTGGAAGGGAAAGGCGCCAGCGTCCTGGACTTTACCGGCTTCGCACAGAAGTTCGGCACCGTACTCGGCTACATCCGCCTTTCAAATGCACCGGACGCGCTGCATCAGGTGCGTATCGACCAAAGTGCGGCAGATGCGGTAATCGGTTGCGACGTGGTGGTCAGTTCCGCTCCGAAAGCGTCAGCGCACTATCGCGAGGGCACGAAAATGGTGCTGAACCGCGCCGAAATGCCCACAGGCGATCTGGTCCTGCGCCGTGATGCCGACTTGATGGCCGCTCTGCGCGAAAAATCCATCGCCGACGTCATCGGTGCCGACAACCTGTCGGGCTTCAACGCGAATGAAGCGGCAGAAACCCTGCTTGGCGATGCCGTTCTGGCCAATGTCATGATGCTGGGCTTTGCCTGGCAAAAGGGACTGGTTCCGGTCAGCCTCGTCGCCCTTGATCAGGCTATTGTCTTGAACGGTGTTGCGATCGAGAAGAACCGCCTGGCCCTGGCCATCGGGCGGGCCTTCGCCCATGATCCGGCGCGCCTGTCAGATCTCTACTCCGAAGAGGAGGCGCGCACAGAAACCCTGGCCGAGCTGATTGACCGCCGTGCCACGTTTCTGACCGGCTATCAGGATGTTGCCTATGCACAATCTTATACTGCCCAGCTGGAAACCCTGCGCGATGCCCTTCCTGCGGATCGGTCTGAAGAGCTGGTCAAGGCGGCCGCAAGATCGCTGTTCAAACTGATGGCCTACAAGGACGAATTCGAAGTGGCCCGCCTTCTGAGCGACGATCGTTTTACGCATCAGCTCGAAACCGAATTTGAGGGCGACTTTCAGGTGAACTATCACCTTGCCCCGCCTCTCCTCAGCCGCAAAACCGATGCGCGGGGCCGCCCCCGCAAAATCCAGTTCGGCGGCTGGATGCGTCCGGCACTCCGCCTTCTGGCGAAGGGACGCCGCCTGAGAGCCCATCGCTGGAACCCCTTCGGTCATCACGAAGAGGCACGTCTGCACCGTGATCTGCTCAGCTGGTATCAGGGCATCCTCCAGCAGGCCGCCGTACACTATACAGCAGAGGATCACGACAAATGGCTGTCCGTGCTGACTGCACCGATGGATATCCGTGGATACGGACCGGTGCGCATGGCCGCCGCCGAAAAGACCAGGGCCGACGTCGACAAGCTGCTCACTGCGATGTGAGACCGCGTCTCAGGGGCGCCAGTACTGTTTGGCGTATTCCGCAAATTCGGCCAGCTCTGCGGGGCTGGCTGACTGGCCGGTAAAGACCTCCAGATAAGCCCCCGTCATGCTGAGCCGCTGCTCGTACGGCTCATTAAGGCCCGCCATGTCGTAGCCCAGCTGCATGTAATAGAGCACTTTGGCCCGCGTTTCTGCATCGCGTTCAGGGTAATCATAGCGCCGAAACATCGAGGTCAACGCATCGATCCTGCGGGCATCCGACATGTCCAGAATATTGCGCACATGGCCGGATCTGCGCGCCCAGTCCCGTATCGCGAAATCAAGAGCCGTGTTGAACAACTGCGGGTTCGCCGTACAGCGAAACACATTCAGGACAGCGGCGGTAATGGTCTCTGCCGCAGCTTCAGCCTGCCCCATCAGGCCAACCGTATTGGTCTGTTCCCAATTGGTCAGCAGCGCGTCCAACAGATCCTGCCGTGACTTGAAATACCAATAGAACGAAGACCGAGAAACCCCCATGCGTTCCGCGAGCGCAAGCACCTTGACCTGCTCGACCCCGTCGGTAATCAGCACATCCATCGCCACATTCAGCCAATCTGCACGCGTGACCTTGACGTTGCCAACCAATGGGATGGCTTCGGGATCATCGCGGTGCAGGATCGGTTTTTCAGCCATGGCTGACCTCTGAATACTTGGATTGAAACCTCGGCGGGCGGGCCGCAGACGACACGAATGATCTGCCCGCACAACTTGCCGCTGTTTGTACAGGCTGTCCATCCGGTCCTACAAGTGTTCTCACAATCGGGCGCTTGGGCGCTCGGCGATCCTATCGTACCACGCGCGGGTCGCAGTATTGTCTGCCGGGATACGCATCTTAATGACCCGGGCGAAGTCGACAAAAACAAAGGCGGCAATGTCGGCCAGGGTCAGATCGTCCAAAGCGACAAAGACGCTTTGCTGCAAGCGCGCCTCCAGCAGATCGAAAAACCGCGCAGTTCGGGCAAGACCTCGTTCTGCCAACTCTGGAATCTGAGCATGATCTTCGGGGCCAGGAATGGCCCGGTGGGCAAAGGCCGGGTGGCTGTTTCGCAGCGCTTCGGCGATCGGCAGTCCGCCCTGCGCCTCTACTATCGCATGCCACATCAGGACTTGCCCTTTTTCCGCCGGAGTGCGCCCCATCAATGGCGGTTCCGGGTGGAGCGCCTCCAGATAGGCCGCAATCCCCAGGTTCTCAGTCAAGGTCAGCCCGTCATCCGTCACCAGAACCGGCAGCGTCGCCTGCGGATTGACCGCCCGAAACGCCTCAGACAATTGTTCGCCCTTTGCAATCGAAATGTCGCGCGTCTCGATCTCCAGCCTCTTTTCTGCGATGAACATCCGCGCTCGTCTGGGGTTGGGGGCGGTGCTGCAATCGTAAAATATCATAGTGCGGCCTCTCATCTGCGTTTCGGAACGTCTCAAGCAGCCTAGGTCGCCGGAAGGCCACGGCGCCAGTCAAACCCGACGTCGCAACCGCAGCTGACACGCGCGGATCAGCTCACACGGCAATAGATGAAACACCGCCCCGGAACCGCCCCCGCTGGCAAAGGCTGTTCCACCAGCGAGTCGAAATACATCCGGTCTGAGGACACCATAAGGCCGCCCACCGCCAGAAGCGGCTCGACCAGAGGCGAGATCATCCTCGCGAAGGCGTCGTTCTTTTCGCGGTCATGCCCGCCCAGGTCGGCGTGGATCAGGCTGGCGCCTCCCGAAAACCGGTCTGCGGCTGCGGGCAGTGTTTCACGAACGTCACCAAGGATGGTCAGATGTTCCGCTGGCGTGCTGTCGGGATGCGAGGCGACGGCGCGCTCGAATACATAGACGTCACGATCACGAATGCGTTCGCGCATGTGGTGAAAGGTACGGCCATTGCCTAACCCCAGTTCAAACACCGGCTCTGTCCGGCCCGCGGTCTGCGCAATAGCCGCATCCAGACAGGCCCGCTGCGACACCATCCGGTCGATAAACAGATCAAGCCGTGTGGTGGTATTCTGCGCGTTCATGACATTCTCCCTTAGATGACCGTGGCAGCACTAAGGCCGCAAGTTGCGACAGCTGTGACAGAGATTGTCGCGAATGTGTAGCATCCGGAAGCTATGCGTCTCTGCGCTTTTGCACGAGCCTGGGCTGCTCGCGCGCACTCAATTTTTTGGCATCAATCTTTAGGGTATGGAAATGGGATTTGACTATTGCCCCAGTGGCGCGCGACAGTGGGCGAAAAAAACAGGGGATATGGAACCGCTATGCAAGCGCCGCAACGGCTTGGCGGCTTAGGCTAAATGACGCCTCTGCTGTCTGTCGAGAACCTCAGTATCGGATTTGGCCAGGGTGACCCGGTTGTGAGAGACGTGAATTTTTCCGTCTCCGCAGGTGAAACCGTTGCGCTTGTCGGAGAAAGCGGCTCGGGCAAAACCGTGACCTGTCGTGCTGTCCTGCGGATCCTGCCGAAGGCCGCGCAGATCAGGCAGGGCCGGATCTTGTGGCGTGGCGCCAACGGCGGTGGCGAACGGGATCTGCGCACGCTGGGCGAGCGGCAGATGCGAGACGTTCGCGGCAATGAAATCGCAATGATCTTTCAGGAGCCGATGCGCTCTCTTTCGCCACTGCACAGGATCGGCAATCAGGTTGCCGAAGTACTCTGGCTGCATGGTGGCAAGAGCGAAAGCGCCGCCAAGCGCGAGGTCTTGACCTGTTTTGAACGGGTGGGCTTCCCGGATCCTGAGCGCACCTATAAATCCTATCCTTTTGAGCTGTCCGGCGGGATGCGTCAGCGCGCGATGATTGCGATGGCGATGGTCGCCAAGCCTGATCTTTTGATCGCGGACGAACCGACGACGGCGCTGGACGTAACCACCCAGGCACAGGTACTGGGCCTGATGAAAGACCTCCAGCGCGATACCGGCATGGCGATGATCCTGGTGACCCACGATCTGGGTGTTGTCGCCAATATGGCAGAGCAGGTCGTCGTCATGCACAAAGGCCGCGTCATGGAATCCGGCAGTGCCGAAGCTGTCCTTGGCGCGCCCGCGCATCCCTACACTCAGGCTTTGTTCAGGGCGGCCCCGCAGATCCCCGAGACACCAGAACCCGTCTCCCCTGTGCCGCAGGACGATCTGATCCTTGAACTGCGCAACATTTCCAAGACATACGCGTTGCGGGCTGGCAAAGGCTGGTCTGCGCCCACCCTTATTCATGCCTGCAAAGAGCTGAATCTAGCGCTCCCGCGCGGCAAGACGCTGGCAATCGTCGGCGAAAGCGGTTCGGGAAAGACAACAGCCGCACGTATTGCGCTTGGCGCCGAAGCCCCCGACCCCGGCGGGGAAGTCTTGTTCAGACCCGCAGCAGATGCCGCACCGATTTCTGTTCATGACATGGACCGCAGCAGCCGGACGGCGTTTCAACGAGCCGCCCAGATGGTGTTTCAGGACCCCTATTCATCGCTGTCGCCGCGGATGCGTGTTCAGGATGCCATGACGGAACCTCTGGAGATCCACGGTTTGGGCAATCGCAGCAGCCGCCGGGATCGCGCCGAAGAGATGTTGCGGCTGGTGGGCCTGCAACCTGAAATGCTGCTTCGCTATCCACATGCGTTCTCGGGCGGTCAGCGCCAACGCCTGTCGATCGCCCGCGCGCTGATGCTCGATCCATCGCTGATCGTCTGCGATGAGCCGACATCGGCCCTGGACGTCTCGGTCCAGGAACAGATCCTGCGACTGCTGGAGGACATCCGCGATCAGCAGCAACTGTCCTATCTCTTTATCAGCCACGACCTGGCTGTGGTGGCACGCATCGCCGATGAGGTCGCTGTAATGCGCCGTGGTATGGTGGTAGAACAGGCGCCGCCTGAAACGCTGTTTTACAATCCTCAGCATCCATACACCAAGGCACTGATTGCTGCGCAGCCGGAACCGAGCATCAAGCGCCCGATCAATCTCAAATTGGTAGCACAGGGCGCCGGATCGCCCGACAGCTGGCCAGACCGTTTCAAATTCTCCGGCATCACGGCACCGCCTTTGGTACAAGTGGAGCCCGGACATAAGGTACGTTGTCATGTTTAATCTGCGCTCATCCCTGAAGACCCTCGCAACTGGAGCGGTTCTGGCCCATGCCCTCAGTCTGGCAATGGCCTCGACGGCCCTCGCCACGCCCGCACAACTGATCGAAAGCGGATTTTGGGAACAGGAGGTGCAGTCCGGCGACCTGCCGCCTGTCGCCGAACGAGTGCCCGAGGTCCCGTTGATCGTCGATCTGGAAGCCAAGGGCCGTCAGTTCGGGGTCCAGGGCGGCACGCTCAACACCATGGTGACGCGGTCCAAGGACATCCGGCAGATGGTGGTGTACGGCTACGCCCGACTGGCGGGCTATGACGAGACCTATCAGCTACAGCCAGACATCCTGCTGGATTTCGAGGTTGAGGATAATCGCCGCTTCACCTTGAAACTGCGTCCGGGTCACCGCTGGTCAAATGGTGATCCCTTCACCTCTGCCGATTTTGAATACTGGTGGAAAGACGTCGCCAATAACCTGCTGCTCAACCCTACTGGCGCCCCGGATTATCTGCGGGTGGATGGGGCGCTGCCAACCGTCAGTTTTCCTGATGAAACAACCATCATCTACGAATGGGCTGCCCCCAATCCCAGTTTCCTGCACAGTCTTGCGCAGGCCAGCCCACCCTTCATCTATCGCCCATCGGCCTATCTGAAACAGTTTCATGCCGATTACGCCGACCCCGAAAAACTCGCTGAGGAAGTGGACTATGCCCGGGTCAAGAGCTGGGCCGCCCTGCACAACAAGCTCGACAATATGTATAAGTTCGACAACCACGAATTGCCGACTTTGCAGCCTTGGATCAATGCAACCTCGGGCAAGAAGATCCGGCATCTCTTCGTGCGCAATCCTTATTACCATCGTGTCGACAGCAAGGGCGTGCAGCTGCCCTATATCGACACGGTCGAGATGGAAATCGTGGCAGGCGGCCTGGTCGCCGCCAAGACCAATGCTGGCGAAGCGGACCTGCAAGCCCGTGGACTTGGCTTTCGCGATATTCCGATCCTGCGCAAGGGAGAGAGCGATGGCGCCGCCTACAAGACCTATCTCTGGGGCAATGGAACTGCTTCTCAGATCGCCATCTATCCAAATCTCAACGTAAACGACGACCAATGGCGCCAGGTGCTGCGCGACACGCGTGTACGCCGGGCCCTCTCTGTCGCGATCAACCGGGCCGGCATCAACAAGGCGCTCTATTTCAAACTGGCAAAGCCGGGGGCGATGACGGTGCTTGAGGCCAGCCCCTTCTTTGATCCCGCCCTGCGCGAGGCCTGGGCTCAATATGACCCCGAGCTGGCAAACCAGCTTCTGGACCAAGCCGGGCTGAGCGAGCGTGACAGCTATGGCATCCGTAAACTGCCCGATGGCCGCCCCATGGAACTTGTCGTGGAGACCGCCGGCGAACGTCAGGAGGTAGAAAACGCGCTACAGATCATCTCCGATGACTGGCGCGATGTTGGCGTCAAACTGGTGATGCGGCCCCTTGATCGAGACATCCTGCGCAACCGGGTGTTTTCCGGCACCACAATGGCCTCGGTCTGGTATGGCTGGGACAACGGGCTGCCGCAAACCTATACCTCGCCTGCTTATCTGGCACCGACCGATCAGGTGTTTCTGTCTTGGCCGAAATGGGGCCAATACCATCAGACCGGAGGTGACGTTGGGGAGGCACCGGACCTCGAACCCGCCCAGCGACTGATGGAACTCTGGCACGCCTGGGAAGCCGCAACAACGGACGAAACCCGCACCAAGGTCTGGCAGGAAATGCTGAAGATCCACGCTGATGAAGTCTATGCAATCGGTCTGGTCGCTGCGGCCCCGCAACCTGTTGTTGTCAGCAATCGTCTGCGCAATGTGCCGAAAAAAGGCACCTGGGCCTGGGATCCGGGCGCCCATTTTGGCATCTACCGCCCGGATGAGTTCTTCTTCGAAGACGGCAAAGGCTAAGGGACCACGACCAGATGGAGATCCTGCGCTACGCCATCTATCGCTTTGGAACCATGTTGCTGACGCTGCTTGTGGTATCAGTGCTGATCTTCGTCATCATCAACCTGCCCCCCGGTGACTACCTGTCCAACCAGATCGCGGAGCTGCGAGCCTCCGGCCAGTCGTCCGGCGTGGACAAGGCGGAATTCCTTCGCAAGGAATATGCGCTGGATCGCCCGCTGTGGCAGCAGTACATGATCTGGATGGGGTTCATGCCGGGCCCGCATGGGTTCTCCGGGATGATACAGGGCAATTTTGGCTGGTCTTTCGAATTTGACCGCCCGGTTGCCGAGATCGTCGGTGAGAGCCTCTGGCTCACCGTTCTGGTCAATGTAGCAGCAGTGCTGTTCGTCTACCTCGTTGCACTTCCGCTGGGGGTCCTGGCGGCAGCGCGCTCTCGCACCTGGGTCGACTATACCTCTGCCTTTGTTGGATACCTCGGGCTCGCAACGCCGAACTTTCTGCTGGCGCTTATCCTGTTCTATTATGGGCATAAATATTTCGATCTGCCAATCGGTGGCCTGATGGATCCCGCCTATGAGGGAGAGCCGATGACATGGGAAAAGGTGAAATCCATTCTGATCCACCTGATTGTGCCAACCTTCGTGATCGGAACCTCCGGCGCCTCGGCCATGATGCAGCGGCTGCGGGCCAATATGCTGGATGAACTCGGCAAACCCTATGTGGAAACCGCGATAGCAAAGGGGATGGCACCGGCCCGGATGTTGACAAAATATCCGCTGCGTGTGGCCTTCAACCCCTTTGTTGCGGACATTGGCAACCTGCTGCCAGCCATGATCTCCGGCTCGGTTCTGGTCTCCGTTGTTCTGGGCCTGCAGACCATTGGGCCTACCCTACTCACCGCACTCAAAACACAAGATATGTTCCTGAGCGGATTCGTCTTGATGTTCGTCGCACTGCTCACCCTGATCGGGACCATGATTTCCGATGTCTTGCTGGTGATGCTCGATCCCCGCATCCGCTATGAGGAGCGCAAGCGATGAGCACCCAACCCGACAATCGCTACGTCGATACCGCGCCCTATGATCCCAATACGGCCCTGCAAGAGCTGGAGCGCAAGGATCTCGACGCCCCCAATTGGGTGTTGATCTGGCGCAAGTTCAAAACGCACAAACTGGGCCTCACCTCGGGTATCTTCCTGCTGGTCTGCTACCTGCTGCTTCCTGTCATCGGCTTCATAGCGCCCTACGGCCCGAATGAGCGCGACAGCGAGCATATCTACTCGCCGCCTCAATCCATAAACCTGTTCCATGAGGGCAAGCTGCGCGCGCCGTTTATCTATCCGATGACCTCGGAGGCGGATCTCGAAACCTTTCAATGGGTCTTCAAGCCAGATCTGGAAAACCCGCAACCGCTGCGATACTTCTGCGAGGGTGCAACCTACAAGATTGCCGGGCTGTTCCCCTCCGACACCCATCTGTTCTGCCCCCCCGAAGGCGCAACTCTGTTTATCTGGGGATCCGACCGGCTGGGCCGGGATGTCTTCAGCCGTATTCTTTATGGCGCCCAGCTGTCACTCACCGTGGGTCTGATTGGCATCACCGTCTCCTTTGTGCTGGGGATATTCTTTGGCTCCCTCGCGGGATACTTCGGCGGCAAGCTGGACTGGATGATCAACCGGATGATCGAAATCCTGCGCTCGCTGCCTGAACTGCCGCTGTGGCTGGCGCTCTCCGCCGCTGTGCCATCCAACTGGTCGCCAGTCGCGGTGTTCTTTGTCATCTCAATCATTCTGGGCATTCTTGACTGGCCCGGACTGGCGCGCTCCGTCAGAGCGAAGTTCCTATCCCTGCGCGAAGAAGAATACGTCCGCGCTGCAGAAATGATGGGAGCGTCCTCGGGGCGGGTGATACGCAAACACCTGCTGCCGAATTTCATGTCACATCTTATCGCCTCTGCTGCCCTGTCGATCCCGGCGATGATCCTTGGTGAAACGGCGCTCTCGTTCCTTGGCCTCGGTTTGCGCGCCCCGGCCGTTAGTTGGGGCGTCATGCTGAACGACGCGCAAAATCTTGCTTCGATCGAGATTTACCCATGGACCGCCATTCCCATGCTTCCGATCATCATTGTTGTGCTTGCATTCAATTTCCTCGGGGACGGATTGCGCGACAGCCTGGATCCCTACCAGCAATAGCCCCCCGGTGATCAACTGACCCGCGAAAGGAGAGCCCAATGCAGGCGCTGCCAGACCCTGAAACCTACTCCGTGATCGCAGGTGCTCGCTGGCCCAGCTGCTATGCTGTTTCGGAACTGGCCAACCGCTCGCTGGCTGCGGTCGGGGTCGCCCTAGCCGAACTGATGACCGCGATGAACCTCGACACCGAAGATCTGGCCGTTACCGTCGATCAGCGCCGGGCTGCGCTCTGGTTTCGCTACAGCTTCCGTCCCATGGGCTGGGAGATGCCCAATCTCTGGGACCCCTTGGCCGGCGATTATCGCACAGCCGACGGATGGATCCGGCTTCATACCAACCTTCCCCATCATCGCGACGCGGCGCTGACGACCCTCGGCTGCCAACCTACCCCGGAGGCGGTACGCGACGCTGTTGCTAGCAGATCCGCGGATACGTTGGAGCAGGCCATCGTTGGTGCGGGCGGTGTCGCGGCAGCGATGCGCAGCCATGCCGACTGGCAGGCCCATCAACAGGGGCAGGCAGTCGGTTCCGAGCCCTTGATCGCCTGGGGGCGGCCCCGTCACATCAACCTTCGGAAGCAACCATTGGCAACAGGGGCTCGGCCTTTGGCGGGACTGCGGGTGCTGGACCTCACGCGGGTGCTGGCAGGCCCCGTAGCGACCCGGACCTTGGCCGCCTTCGGCGCTACTGTCCTCAGGATTGATCCGCCGGGCTGGGACGAACCCGGCGTGCTTCAGGATATCTCGCTGGGCAAACATATGGCGTCATTGGATCTGCGCTCCGCCAGCGGGCGTGATCGCTTTGAAACTTTGTTAGCCGACGCCGATGTTCTGGTGCATGGCTTTCGTCCCGGCGCGCTGGACGGGCTGGGATATGATACCGCAAAGCTGCAGGAACTCGCGCCGAACCTCATTGATGTGCGCCTGAATGCCTATGGCTGGACCGGCCCGTGGGCGCAGCGCAGGGGATTTGACAGCCTTGTGCAGATGAGCAGCGGGATCGCCGAACGTGGGCGCCAATGGGTCGCCGGATTTCCATCGACATCTGACCCAGCGGCAAAACCGGTTCCGCTCCCTGTACAGGCACTGGACCACGCGACCGGTTATCTGATGGCCGCAGCAGTTCTACAGGCATTGAGCAAGGCAAGCAGAGGCGAGCCTGTTGCCGATGCGCGCCTGTCGCTGGCCCGCACCGCGCATGAGCTCACATCCCTAACCGACTGTCATGGCGATGACGGCGCACCCGGCCAGGAACTGGCGGGCGCAGTCGATCGCGACTTCTCACCGGAACTGGAGCAGACAAGCTGGGGACCCGGACAGCGGCTGCTTGCGCCGCTGGCGGTTGGTAAGACGCAGATGCAGTGGGTCCAGCCTGCGACGGCATCAGGAACAGCAGCGCCGGACTGGCCTCGCTGATCTCCTAGCGATCGTCACCGTCGCCATCGTTCACATCCATCAGATCCTCATCGATGGCCGCCTGAACAGCCCCGACAGCCAGATCGCGCTTCTCTTTGGGGGTTTGCTCGACCTGATCCCCAGCCAAACGCACGGTAACCTCGCGATGGGCAAATTTGATACCTTCGCGCGCAAAGAGATCGCGGATTTCCTGAAACACCTTCTTGCGCACCAGCCATTGGTCGCCAGGCTTGGTCATGAATTTGACCCGAATGATCATTGCAGAATCCTGCATCTCAATCACACCCTGCGACTTCAGCGGCTGTATGAAGGTGTCTCCGATCACCGGATCATCCAGCAGCTCTTGCCCCAGTTTCTTGATGAGTTTGCGAACCTTTTCCACATCGGTGTCATAGGTCACCCGTAGCGGCAGCTTCATCATGACCCAGTCGCGGGAATAATTGGTCAGCACGCGGATCTCACCAAAGGGAATGGTGTGCAACGCTCCCAGGTGATGGCGCAACTGAAAGGATCGCACCGAAATACGTTCGACCGTGCCTTTGACATCGCCGATATCTATGTATTCGCCTTTGCGGAAGGCGTCGTCCACGAGGAAGAAGGCACCCGAAAAGATATCCCGGACCAGGGTCTGCGACCCAAAACCCACCGCCAGACCGACTACACCGGCACCGGCGAACAACGGGCTGACGTTGATCCCCAGTTCCAGCAGAACGATCAGGATGATGGAGACCACGACAACCGCCAAGATCGCGCCTCGGAACAGCGGCAACAGGGTTGCCAACCGGCTGGCACCGCCCGCGCCGCCCTCGTCCCCTAATTCGCCAACCGGCATGTCGCCAACCTCTTCGTCGATCTTGCTGTCGATCCAGATCCGGGCGATGTGGTAGACAATATAACCGATGAACAGGATCACGATTATATCGCTCATCCGGTCCAGACGGGAGTTTTCCATCCAGGCTGCTTCGGGGTTCCAGATCGTGACCATGGCGAGAAAGCCGACGGTAAAGGCCAGTATACCGGCGATGCGGCGCGCGAGATCTTCGAAAGTGGCTATCGGGTGCCGCTGCTGTTGCGGAAGCATCTCGGCATCGTCGTTGGTCTCTGCGTCACTGTCTTCGTCGCTTCCATCGGCAGCGTTGACCAGCACCCGTCGCTGCGACCGATTGAAGAAGCGTTCGATCACATAGTTGATGAGGCCGTAGACAACCAGAATAGAGGTCAGCACCGAATAGCTGCCCGCCATGAGCGGCAGCGACATATCGCGCTCCAACACCAGATCGAACGCGAGCTCCAGCCATCCAAATATGATGTAGACCACCAGAACAGGTGCCCAGGCAACAGACAGAAGCCGGACGAGCCAGGAGCAGGTTTCCGGGGCGCGGCCTGCACGTATGGCGTTGGAAATGGGTCGCGCATTGATCACAACCATCAACAGATTGCCGAACGTGCCAACCAATGCCAACACGCCATAGACAAGCGCATATACATTGTAATTGAGCCCGAAATCGCCAACCCAAGTCGCAAAAAGCACCGAACAGATATCGTAGGTCGCCAGCCCGGAGGCCCAGAAATACAGACGCCGAGCGTCCCGGTCTGAGAACACAGGAATGCGGTATTGGCTGAGGTAAGGCGACAGCACCATGCGCCACAGGTCCGAAACTGTCCGCGACAAGAAAAACGCCGTGTAGATCGCGGTGACGGTGAATTTCACCGATGAATTGCCGGAAGTTCCGAAGATGAGATAGGACGTCAGCAACGCAAACGCCATGGCTACAATTGTACCGCCGACCCCCATAATGAAACGGAAGACCAGGAACGGCATTTTATCCTGATAGCCTTCGGGCTGTTCCTTGATCCGCGACACCACATGTTTCTTGGCGATACGCTTGCCGTAAATCTCGACCGAGACCCAGCGACCGATGAACAGCAGAAACAAGCTCCAGCCGAGCACCTTCACGTAGGTGATAATGCGGCCATCCGGGCTCGTCTGTCGCAGGATGTACTGCACCTCAAAGATCGAATAGGGCATCGCCTCCAGACGACTTTTCAGGGCATCCCCGAATTGCTCCACCTCCGATTGCGCTTTCATCAGCGCCGAGGCCCCTTCCATCTGATCCGTGGCGGGAACAGGTATCGTTCCACCCTGCGCATCCGAGGGCGAAACCAGCTGGCCGCGACCATCAACGATGATGACGCCGACGCCGCTCTCAGCTGCCTGCTCAATCGCCTTGGCTAGATCATCCCCACCCTGAGGTGACGTCGATTGCGCCCATGTTGCTGCCGGACCAAAGGCAGCCACAACCAGCGCCAGCGTCAAACAGACAAGATACTGCGATACCATTCGCCACATGAGAACAACCCGATTTTTTGGAACCATCCCTTCACCAAGGCCGCAAAACGGTGAAAATATCAAGTCTTTGCACCTTGGCACGGCGTTTCAGTGGTGAAAGTGCGGTTCGCAAGCGCTTGATTGCAACTTATACCTCTGCACGTTATAGAAAATTCAGCGTATCACACAGAGCGCAAGAGGGCAGACCACGCGGACGGGCGCAGGATGCCACCTTCGACGTTCTGGATCTGACGCAACGATGATCTGTGCCTTGGCCCGTAGCGTGTCAGGCTGAGCAACCTGAGGCGATACTATGCTGAGGCGGACCCTGGCCGAGCTGTTACGCACAGCCGCTGATGCGGAGGATGGGCACCCGTGTCCAGAACATCTCTGCACGTCCTCCCGACTTGGGTTTCCCGGTGTTTCATCTCTCCTATCCTTGTACCAGACGCAGGCCCAGCGATGACAGTCAACGCACCCTCCAGCACCCCTCGCGGCCCCCGTGTCATGCTCTACAGCCACGATACCTTCGGGCTGGGTCATCTGCGACGGTCGAGGGCCCTGGCCGGTGCGATTACCGATGCGGACCCGTCGGCCTCGGCCCTGATCCTGACCGGCTCTCCCGTGGCCGGGCGTTTCGCCTTTCCCTCACGCGTCGACCATGTGCGGCTACCCGGTGTAATCAAGCGGTCGGACGGCTCCTATGCGTCACGGACAATGGGAATGTCGATTGAAGAGACCACCACGCTGCGGGCAGGTCTTATCCGATCTACCGCGATGGAATACGCCCCCGATGTGCTGATCGTCGACAAGGAACCAACCGGGTTTCGCGGCGAATTGCTGCCCACCCTGGAAGAGCTGCAGCGCAAGGGCAAAACACGCCTGATCCTCGGGTTGCGCGATGTTCTGGATGAGCCGGAGGTGCTGGCCACCGAGTGGGCCCGCAAGGATGCCGTTGCCGCCACTGAACAATTCTATGACGAGATCTGGGTCTATGGCATCCGCTCCGTCTATGATCCCACCGCCGGGCTTCCCCTCAGCGCGGACGCACAGGCGCGGATGCATTGGACCGGGTATCTGCGCCGCGATCTTGGCGAGCTGGGAACCCCTCCCGAGCAGCCATATGTCCTGATCACCCCCGGCGGCGGCGGCGATGGCGCGATGATGGTCGACCTTGTCCTGACCGCCTATGAACGCGACCCGAACCTGGCACCCCGTGCCATGCTCGTCTACGGCCCCTTCCTGTCGGGCGAAACCCGAACCGAGTTCGAGACTCGTGTTGCCGCTCTGAACGGCCGCGTCACAGCAGTGGGGTTCGAATCCGAGATCGAAACCCTCTTCGCCGGGGCGCAGGGCGTTGTCTGCATGGGCGGCTACAACACGTTCTGCGAGGTTTTGTCCTTTGACAAACCCGCCGTCATTGTACCGCGCACCACCCCGAGGCTTGAGCAGTGGATCCGCGCCAGCCGCGCCGAAGAACTTGGGCTGACGGCCATGCTGGATGAGCGTCGAGACGGCTGGACACCAGAGGCGATGATCCGTGCGATCCGTGCGCTCGCCGACCAACCACCGCCCTCGGCGGCGATCCCCGACGGGTTGTTGGACGGTCTCGATTATGTAACCGACCGGGTCGATGCACTTCTGCATAAGACCAGCGGGAAGGCCGCCGAATGAACTCTCGCAAGACCACGCCGTCGCGCCCGCCTCTTGCCGTGATCGTCAAAGGTTGGCCGCGCCTGTCCGAAACGTTCATCGCGCAGGAACTGGTCGCGCTGGAGGCCGCAGGCCATAGTTTTGAAATCTGGTCCCTTCGTCATCCCACGGATATCAAACGTCACCCCTTACATGAGAAGCTGAGCGCCGCGGTCCACTACCTGCCGGAGTATCTTTATCAGGAACCTGATCGTGTCTGGAGCGCGCGGCAACAGGCACAGGCCATGCCCGGCTATCAGACCGCCTATCGGATCTGGCGGCAGGACCTGCGCCGCGATCCCTCCCGCAACCGGATCCGCCGATTTGGTCAGGCTTGCGTCCTGGCTGCGGAAATGCCGGAGCAGGTCCTCGGGCTTTATGCTCATTTCCTGCACACGCCGTCTTCAGTGGCGCGCTATGCCGCCATCATGCGCGGTCTGCCCTGGAGTTTTTCCGCCCATGCCAAGGACATCTGGACATCCCCCGAGTGGGAACTGAAAGAGAAACTTGCAGCCGCGACACATGGCGCTGCCTTTGGTGCCACTTGCACCGGGTTTGGGGCGAAACACCTGCAAGCGCTTTCGGACAGAACTGACCGGGTTGACCTGATCTATCACGGTCTGGATCTCTCGCGTTTCCCCTCTCCGCCCCAGCGCAGATGGCGTGCTCCGGGCGACCCGCTGCATCTGATGTCGGTCGGCCGATTGGTCGAGAAGAAGGGCTTCGACCGGTTGATCGCCGCGCTCGCCCTCCTGCCCAGGTCGCTGGACTGGCACTGGACCCACATCGGCGGCGGCGACCTGAAAGACCTGCTACGAGGCATGGCAGAGGATCTAGGCGTGGTCGATCGGATCACCTGGCGCGGCGCCTGCGATCAGCCAGAGGTTATCTCGGCCATGCGCGCATGTGACATATTCGTCCTGCCCAGCCGCATCGCCAGCGATGGTGATCGGGACGGGCTACCTAACGTGCTGATGGAAGCCGCGTCGCAGCGCCTGCCGATCCTGTCCACCGCGGTCTCTGCGATCCCGGAGTTCATCGAAAATGGCACCCACGGCGTGCTCAGCCAAGATACCCCCGAAGCCTTGGCAGAGGCCATCCTGACCCTGAGCCGGAATCCCGAGCAAGCCGCCCGAATGGCAGAAGCGGCACTCGTTCGACTGCGTCATGATTTTGGCATGGACCCCGGCATCGCCCGCCTGTCGGAGCGGCTGAAGACGATGATACGCGAGACATGAGCCGGGGCCACAAGATTGCCTTTTATGCGCCGATGAAGTCACCGCGCCACCCGGTGCCTTCAGGTGATCGAGAGATGGCCCGCAATCTGATGGGATTACTCGCCGGGACTGGGGCAACCGTCACTCTGGCCAGCGAGCTTCGGGTGTATGACAGATCCGGTGACACCGAACACCAAGCCACACTGCGCGGCAAGGCAGCACATGAGATCGACCGCATCTGTACCGAGATTCGCGCCACTCCCGAGGCCGACCGGCCTGCGCTCTGGCTTACCTACCACAACTATTACAAGGCCCCCGATCTGATCGGCCCTGCCGTCGCGGAGCGTCTCGGCATCCCCTATGTTCAGGTAGAATCGACACGCGCCAACAAAAGGCTCGAAGGTCCATGGTCGGATTTCGCCAGGGCAGCCCATGAGGCGGCCGATGCGGCTGCGGTCATCTTCTATCTGACCGAACAGGACCACGAGACCTTGCTGCGCGACAGATACGCGGACCAGAGGCTGGTCCACCTGCCCCCGTTCTTGACAGCGAAGACGCTGCCAACCGCCAGCGATCACTCCGGCCCGCTGTTGAGCGTCGGTATGATGCGACCGGGCGACAAGCTCGCCTCATATCGTCTGCTCGCGGATGCGCTCGCCAGGGTATCCCAGCCCTGGCGGTTGGACATCGTCGGCGACGGCCCGGCCCGCCCCGAGGTCGAAACCCTGATGCGCCCCTTCGGCGAGCATGTCCGATTTCTTGGTGAGTTGAACCGGGAGGCATTGGAGGCGCTCTATCAACAGGCCTCCCTTTTTCTCTGGCCCGGTGTCAACGAAGCGTTTGGAATGGTCTATCTTGAAGCCCAGGCCCATGGTGTGCCTGTCGTGGCGCAGGATCGCCCTGGCCTGTGCGATGTCGTCACCCAATGGGAGGAACCAGACCTTAATCCAACGACAGACAGCGGCGCTGCGGGCTACGCCCGGGCGCTCGAACGGGCGCTGGATGATGGAGCCTTGCGGAACCGGCAGGCCAAACGCGCCCGCGACCGGATTGCCACGCGACACCTCGCACCGGTGGCGGCACAAAAATTGTGGGCCACGCTCTCACCCTTGCTGGAGATTTCATCATGATCAGGCTTGCCCTCCTGCGCCACGGCCACACCGACTGGAACCGTGCCGGCCGAATTCAAGGTCGCAGCGATATCCCGTTGGACGACACGGCACGTGCCGAACTCGCCGTGCAGGCCCTGCCTGCCCCTTGGGATCAAGCTTCGCTTTGGTCGAGCCCGTTGAAACGCGCGGCCGAGACCGCCAAGCTGGTTGCAGACCGTACCCCCCAGACCAGCCCGGCGCTCATCGAAATGAACTGGGGAGACTGGGAAGGCCAGCACGGCAAGGATCTAAGAGCCGACCCGACTAGCGGATTTCGCGACATCGAGGAGTGGGGCTGGGACTACCGCCCGCCCAGCGGCGAAACCCCACAGGAGGTCTGGGAGAGGATCGTGCCATGGCTCGCCCAGTTGACAGAGGACACCGTGGCCGTGTGCCATATCGGGATCATGCGGATGATCCTGGCGCGGGCATATGGCTGGAACTTTGACTCGCCAGCCCCATTTCAGATCAAGCGCAACCGGTTGTTCGTGGTGGAGCGACACGCTGACGGCAGGCTCACACCCGTCGCTGAACCAGTGCGTCTCAGCAAACGGGACATGTGATGAAAGTCCTCATTGCCGTCACGCATCTGTTGGGCACTGGGCATCTGTCACGCGCCCTGACACTGGGCCGGGCGTTCAGCGCTGCCGGACACCAGCCCTGTGTCGTCTCCGGCGGCGGGTCGGCGCGTCAGCTTGATCATAGCGGTGTTGATCTCGTGCAGCTGCCTCCTTTGCGATCAGACGGCGTCAGTTTCTCGCGCCTGCTGACACCAACCGGTGAAGTGGCCGACGATGCCTATTTCGACAGCCGGATCGAAATGCTGTGCGACACGGTTCAACGGATCCAGCCGGATATTGTCATCACTGAGTTGTTCCCCTTTGGACGGCGCAGCTTGCGGCAGGAATTTCTGGCACTGCTCGATGCGGCTCACGACCTGCCGAAACAACCTGTCGTGTTGGCATCCGTGCGCGATATCCTGGCACCACCCTCGAAACCCAAGAAGGCCGATGACGCCGCGGCCATTCTGACAACACGCTATGATGGTGTGCTGGTTCATTCAGATCCCCAGGCCACGCAGTTGGAGGCCTCATGGCCTGTCACACCGGCCATCTCGTCAATGCTGCACTATACCGGATATGTCGCACCGCCCCCGCCAACACCGCACCCAGAAAGAACCGGCAAAGGCGAGATCCTTGTCAGCGCCGGTGGCGGCGCGGTCGGTGAAACGCTTTACCGGATCGCGCTCAAAGCCGCCGCGCTGCGTCCCGCTCTACGCTGGCGGATTCTGGTGGGCGGCCCGTCCGCAGCAGAGCAAATCGCCCAGCTGGTGGCGGAGCACGGCGAAACACTCGCACATCTGGAACCCGCACGGCCAGATTTCAGGCAGATGCTAAAAGGCGCAGCCGCTTCGGTCAGCATGTGTGGCTACAATACTGCGCTCGATCTGTTGCAAACAGGGGTGCCCGCAGTGATCGTTCCCTTCGATGCGGGCAATGAGGTCGAACAGACCCTGCGCGCCAGCAGTCTCACGCAGCTGGATGGCATCGCGGCGATACCCTCGGCCGATCTGACGCCGGAGGCGCTTTGCAGGGCCGTTGACGCGGTTATGGCGGCACCCGCACGGCCAACAGATGGCTTCCGGTTTGACGGCGCCTCCCGAACGGTAGAGATTGCCCGCGAAATGGCGAAGGAGCGTTCATGACACCCGATTGGACCAATTTGGACCGAGAGCTTGCCAGGTGGCAGGAGGATGGGCTGATCCTGCCGCTGTGGTGGCGCGATGACGACGCGATTGCGGCGACACCACAGCTCGACCGGCTAATCGAACAATCGAAGCAACTGGCGCTACCTGCCCATCTCGCGGTTGTGGGACGTGACGCAACCTCCTCCCTTGCCAATCGGCTGGCTCAGGTCGACACGCTGGTGCCGGTGGTTCATGGCTGGGCGCATCAGAACCATGCCCCGCATGGTGAAAAGAAGGCCGAGTTCGGCACCCATCGACCGATAGATGATGTGCTGGAGGATGCAGAGAACGCCCTGACCCGTCTGCGTGAGCTTTTTGGCGATCGGCTAAGACCGATGTTCGTCCCTCCCTGGAACCGGATCGACGCCGAAGTTGAACCCTGGCTGGCCGGTCTCGGCTATAGCGCGCTATCGACCTTTGCTCCTCGGCGACGGGCCAAGGCAGCCCCGGGTCTATGGCAGATCAATACGCATCTGGACCCGATCGACTGGAAGGGCACGCGCTCACTCGTACCGCCAGCGTTGCTTCTTTCACAGCTGGTCACGCAGCTCGCAGCGCGCCGCAAGGGGCAGGCAGATGTCGCCGAACCCTATGGCATCCTGACCCATCATCTGGTGCAGGACGATGTGACATGGACGTTCTGCAACGATGTGATACGCCGCCTGCTGGACGGCCCGGGGCGTGCTTGGGTTTTTGATGAAAGGATTAACTGAATGAGCCGCTTGGATTCCATGCTGCGTCGGCTGACCGCGCAGCGAGATGGGCTCAACTGGGCCGCAGACCAAATTCGTGGCCTGAGCGGTGATGTTCTTGATATCGGGCTGGGCAACGGCCGCACCTATGACCACCTGCGCGAAACATTGCCTGACCGCAGGGTGCGGGTCATCGACCGGGTGCTGCAGTGCCATCCCTCCTGCGTGCCGCCAGAAGCAGACTTCCTCCAAGGGGAGGCGCGCCCGATGCTGGACCAGCTGGCCGGCGAGAACAGCCCAATAGCGCTGGCCCATTATGATCTGGGTTTCGGCGTCCCGGAGCGGGACATCGCCGAGGCTGCGGCTCTGTCACCGGCCATTGCGGCAGTGATGACGCCGGGCGGGGTCATCGTTTCAGGTCAGCCGCTGGTCGGATTTGAAGAGTTGCAAGGCCCGGCGGATATTCCACCGGGTCGCTACCTGTTCTATGGCGCCTGACTGGCGCAGCCCTGCCGCGCAGGCACTAGGCGACGCGGTTTCCTTGTGACCAGACGGAAGACAAGGCTGGCACCCCTGCCCGCATTCGGAAGCGGATCAGATCTGCGCGCTTGCCGATGTCGATACGTCCACGATCCGTCAGGTTCACCGCGTCCGCCGGTGCCGAAGTGACGGTCGCGAGGCCTCGAGACATGTCACCCCAGATATCGCCAAGCTGCGCAGCTGCCAGCAACAGGGCCGCTGGCACATAATCGGAGGACAGCACGTCAAGAAGCTCTAGTTCCGCAAGCTCCTTTGCCGCAACGTTGCCGGAATGCGAACCCCCGCGGATCAGGTTCGGCGCGCCCATCATCACCTTGATGCCGTGCGCATGGCAGGCCTGTGCCGCCTCGACGGTGGTGGGGAATTCAGCAAGATGGATGCCGTGACCGGCTGATACCGCCACCTGGTCAGCAGTTGTATCATCATGGCTCGCCAGAACCGCTCCAAAGCGGCGCGCAGCATTCACCGCCTCGACCTCGTGCAGGTCGCCATAGGTCTCGCGCATTTGCTTCAGTCCCGCTACATGCGCTCGGAAGCCGTCGTCATCAAAGCCATGCTTGCCCTTCACATAGGCTTCCAGCTTTGACATGTCGCGGAACTGGCGCTGTCCCGGCGTGTGATCCATCAGGGACACCAGACCGACCCGGTCCTCCTCCCCAAATTCGTTCAGCTCCTGTACCAGGGTTTCAGAACACACCTCGGCGCGCAGATGTAGAAAATGGCTGATCTTGAGCGCCGCCTGATCGCGAAGCTCAAGCAATTCAGATGCAAGACTACGGGCATAGGCGCCGTAGCGGGACTCAGCCGCCTTGATCGAGCCAACGCGCATTGCATCAAAAACTGTGGTAATCCCGGTTCCCGCCAGCTCGGCATCATGAGCGATAATGGCCGCGGCATGGGGCCAGTCGACCTTCGGTCGCGGTTGAATATGTCGCTCCAAGTTGTCGGTGTGCAGCTCAATCAGACCGGGGCACAGAAAGTCTCCCTCAAGGTCAATAGCCCCATTCGGTACGGATGCGCCATCGGCGATATCCACGATCTGCCCATCTTTCAGGGTGACGGAACCGGTGCGGGTTTCTCCGGGAAGAACGAGCGTGGCATTGGCAAGGATCATAGGTTCTGTCATCTGAGTTTCACACGGTTTGAGCTATAGAACGGGCCACACCTAGGAGGCCATTGTGACATTCACGCGATACGCGATCTATTATGTGCCGCCCAAGCAGGCGGAATGGAGCCGATTTGCATCCAGTTGGCTGGGCTGGGACCTTTGCGAAGGGCGTCCGCTGGATCATCCCCCGAACACCGGTCTGGACGTTGCTGCAATCACTGACGTGCCGCGCAAATACGGGCTTCACGCGACCATCAAGCCGCCGTTTCGGCTCGCTGAGGGCAAGACAGCGGACGCTCTGGCAGAGCGGTTTGCGCAGTTCGCAACTGAGATGGCACCAGTTAGGCTGGACGGGCTGACGCTCACACGGCTTGGCCGTTTCCTCGCCCTTTGTCCGACCGGGGATCTGCTGTCGCTGAACCGCCTTGCGTTTAACTGCGTGCGGGATCTGGACGATTTCCGCTCTCCACCTTCGGCAGCTGAACTGGATCGGCGCCGCACTGGAGGTCTGACGCCCGCTCAGGAACAGGCGCTTCTCACCTGGGGCTACCCCTATGTCGGCGACAGCTTCCGGTTCCACATCACGCTGACCGGCAAACGGCCTAAGGCGGAACTGCCTGCCATCGAAAGCATGTTGCAGGACCGGCTCGTGCCGCTGGTGCCAGCGCCCTTTGTTCTTGGAGATCTGGCTCTGGTCGGCGAGGGCAGCGACGGTCGTTTTCAGCTGATCCATCGTCATGCCCTCACTGGCTGAAGCCAGGGGGCCAGGGCTGCTTCTGCGGCCTTGATCGCCCCGTCCAGTTCACCGCTGTTGTCGATGTCGATTACATGCTCGAGCCCGGTCGGCAACGGCGTTGCCGCGCGGGCAAGCCTGCGGCTGACTTCAGCGCCATCCTCGCGCCCGCGCTCGGCCAACCGCGCCGCCAGCGCCTCTGGGGTGGCTGTGACAGACAGAACAATCAGGACCCCAAAAACATCCTGCGCTTCGAGGAGCACCTTTCTCGAAAGGTTCACCAAGACGCCCGATGCGATCCCACGCGCCTCGTCTATCTCTCGTGGAATCGCATAGTGCAGGCCGTGCGCCTGCCAATGGAGCGCAAACCGCTCCTCGGCACGGAGTGTTGCAAAACGGGCCTCGCTTACCGCCTCATAGTCTTCACCACCCAGTTCCGGCGCGCGCGTGATGACGCGCCGCTGCTTCTGCACGCCCGGCAGACGGGCCATCAGCGCATCCATCAGGCTATCCTTGCCAACCCCTGAGGGGCCAACCACAGCGATAACAGGGGCTATCGAAGGCTCCAGGATCATGCAGCAGCCTTTGGGGTAAAGGCTGAAACATCGACAAAACGATCGCAGACCTGCTCGCGTGCGGCCTCATCGTGGAAGATACCGATAATGGCGGCGCCGCGCGCCTTGGCGTCTTCGATCAGAGACAGAACGGTCGCCCGGTTTTGCGCATCGAGACTCGCCGTTGGTTCGTCCAAGAGCATCGCCGGGTAGGTATGGGCGAAACCGCGAGCAATGTTCACCCGCTGCTGTTCCCCACCCGAGAAGGTGGTCGGGCTGAGCTGCCACAGGCGTTCCGGTATGTTCAATCCCGCAAGCAGGGTCGCGGCCCGGTCGCGCGCCGCAGCTGTATCAACGCCCACCGACAGAAGCGGCTCAGCCACGACATCGAGCGTTGGTACTCGCGGCACCACCCTCAGGAACTGGCTCACATAGCCCAGCGTTTCGCGGCGCAGCGCCAAGATCTCGCGCGGAGCCGCCTTCGCCACATCCACGCCGCCCACCATAACCCTGCCAGATGCCGCCAGATAATTCCCGTAGATTACCCGCATCAGAGTGGATTTTCCCGCCCCGGATGCGCCTATCAGGCCAATGCACTCTCCGGGGGCCACCTTTAGATTTGCACCTTCCATGACCGGGATGACCGCACTGCCCTGATTGTGCAGGGTGAAGCTCTTGCTAACGTTTTGAAGTTCAATCATCTCGGATCCTCAGACCTGAAGAACGCTGGAAACCAGCAATTGGGTATAGGCGTGCTGCGGGTCATCCAGCACCTGATCGGTCAGACCAGCCTCGACGACATGACCGTCTTTCATGACCATCAGCCGATCCGCCAGGAGACGCACCACCGCGAGATCATGGGTCACGATAATGGCGCTCAGGCCCATTTCCCGCACCAGCCCGCGCAACAGATCCAACAGCCGCGCCTGCACCGAAACATCAAGCCCGCCAGTGGGTTCGTCCATGAAGACAAGGCGCGGCCCGGTGACCAGATTGCGGGCAATCTGAAGTCGCTGCTGCATCCCGCCGGAAAAAGCTGTGGGCCGGTCATCGATGCGGCTTTCGGCAATCTCGACGCGGCCCAGCCAATCGGCCGCTCGGGCGCGGATGCTGCCGTAGTGACGATCCCCCACAGCCATCAACCGTTCACCGATATTGCCACCGGCTGACACAGACATCCGCAGCCCATCGCGGGCGTGCTGATGGACAAACGCCCAATCCGTTCGCCCCAGCATACGACGTGCCGGTTCCGACATGGTGACTGTGTCCACCGGCCCGTCTGCACGGGTGTCGAAGATCACTTCACCACGATCCGGCGTCAGATGGCCCGCCATACTGTTCAACAGAGTCGATTTCCCCGACCCGCTTT
The DNA here is from genome assembly GCF_048056175.1 of Phaeobacter sp. JH20_29. Lineage (NCBI taxonomy): Bacteria > Pseudomonadati > Pseudomonadota > Alphaproteobacteria > Rhodobacterales > Roseobacteraceae > Phaeobacter > Phaeobacter sp. JH20_29. Next base: position 161,053 of record NZ_JAYMWO010000011.1, on the reverse strand, counting down.
CACCAACAATGCCCATGACTTCGCCCGGATAAAGATCAAAGCTGACATCAGTGCAGCCAATCCGCGCGCCATACATCTTGGCCAGGTTCTTTACTTGCAGCAGCGGTGTCATCACGCGGCCTCCTCACTCAGGCGGCCAATATGGCCAGCGTCACGCCGGGATCGGCAATAATCCGTGTCCGAGCAGACAAACATCCGGTTGCCCGCGTCGTCGAGGATCACCTCATCCAGATAGCTGTCTTCGGCCGCGCAGAGATCGCAGGGGTGATCCGCCTTGCTGGCTTCAAACGGATAGTCCTCAAAATCCAGCGAGACCACTTCGGTATAAGGCGGCACCGCGTAGATGCGTTGCTCGCGCCCTGCGCCAAACAGCTGGATCGCTGCCATGTTCATTTTCGGGTTGTCAAATTTCGGGATCGGCGAGGGGTCCATCACATAGCGGCCTGCGACCTTCACCGGATAGGCATAGGAGGTCGCAATCGCGCCGTGCTGGCTGATGTCCTCATAAAGTTTCACGTGCATCAGCCCATATTCCTGCAGGCTGTGCATCTTGCGGGTCTCGGTCTCCCGCGGCTCGAGAAAGCGCAGGGGCTCCGGGATTGGCACCTGATAGACCAGGATCTGATCCTCGCTCAGCTCCGCCTCAGGGATACGATGGCGGGTCTGGATAACACTGGCCTTCGCAGTTTCTTCAGTGGTGGCTACGCCTGCGGTGTTTTCGAAGAACTTTCGGATCGAAACTGCATTCGTGGTGTCATCGGCACCCTGATCGATCACTTTCAACGTGTCATCCGGGGTCAGCGTGGCGGCAGAGACCTGCACGCCGCCGGTGCCCCAGCCATAGGGCATCGGCATTTCGCGGCTGGCAAAGGGCACCTGATAGCCCGGCACCGCCAGCCCTTTCAGGATCGCCCGGCGGATCATCCGCTTGGTCTGTTCGTCCAGATATGCAAAGTTGTAGTCAGACATGTTGCCTCAATTCGTTGCAGGAACCGTTTTATGCAAACGCCCCTGATTTCCTGGATTTTGATTTTGGCCTTCGGGGTGTTCGCTCTTTGGGACTACCGTCGAAAGAAACGTCGAAGGGATAGCCTCCGCAAAGAACCTGATGGCACTTGGACTTGGATTGGCCTTGACGGCTCTGAATACAAATCGCCCAATCATCCTGATCGGCCAGGAGGTGACTGGTACGCCGAAACGAGCAATACTGATGGATGGGGAGACTAGCCTCATTCTGCCGCCTCCCGTGCCGCCAGCGTTTCCGCCAGCTCCGCTGCCTCGCGGCGCAATTTGCGGACCAGTTCCAGTTCGGATTGGAAATCCACGTAGTGCGGTAGTTTGATGTGCTCGAGGAAACCGGTGGCCTGAATATTGTCGGCGTGGCTTAGGACAAATTCCTCGTCCTGCGCCGGGGCGCCAAGGTTGTCTTCGCCGAGTTCTTCCCAGCGCAGGGCGCGATCGACCAGCGCCATGGCGATAGATTTGCGTTCTGACTGACCAAACACCAGCCCATAGCCACGGGTGAACTGCGGTGGCACGGTTTTCGACCCCTTGAACTGGTTCACGGTCTCGCATTCGGTCAGCTCAACCTCTCCGATCTCAATCGCGAAACCCAGCTCTGGGATCTCCATTTCGACTGGTACGGTGCCGATGCGCAGTTCCCCCACAAAGGCGTGGTTGCGCGCATAGCCACGCTGGGTCGAATAGGCCATGCCAAGGATGAAGCCTTCGTCCCCGCGCGTGAGCGACTGTAGACGCACCGCCCGCCCCGCCGGAAATGACATCGGCTCGCGCGTCAGGTCGCCCGGTTCCGTATCGTCCTGAGGCTCCTGTTCAATAATGTTCTCGCCATCGAGGAAAGTCAGGATATGTGGCGTGTCTTCGCTCCGCGGCTCAGCTGTCTGAGCCTCCGGCAAATCTTCGGCATCACTCTCCGCCGCCAGTTTGAAATCCAGCAAGCGATGGGTGTAATCGAAGGTCGGCCCAAGCACCTGACCACCAGGCGCATCCTTAAAGGTCGCAGAGATCCGTCGGTCACAGGCCATACGGCTCGTTTCAACCGGCTCAGATGCGCCGAAGCGCGGCAGCGTTGTGCGATAGGCGCGGATCAGAAAAATCGCTTCAATCAGATCCCCACGCGCCTGTTTGATCGCCAGCGCCGCCAGGTCAGGATCGTAAAGCGAGCCCTCTGCCATCACCCGGTTCACCGCCAGGCTCAGCTGTTCGCGAATCTGGGCCAGGCTCAGCTCGGCCACCGATGTATGGCCCCGGCGTTCTTCGGCCAGCCACGCATGGGCGTTGTCAATCGCCCGTTCGCCCCCTTTTACGGCAACATACATGTCTTAGCCCTCCTTCTTGGACAGCGGAGCAATCCGGCTGGAACGTGGCAGCGCGCAAAGCTGGCTGCCGACGGTGAAATAAGTGTCGAACCCCAGCGGGAAGAGCGCAGAGTTATCCTGAAATGCGCCCAGATCAGGCAGGCGAATCTGGCCGGTGTCTTTAATGCCGGGGCCGCTCAATTCAGCGTTGGGTCGTGCAAGTTCGTCCATTTCAACGATCAGAGTGGCTGAGCGATCCGGGTATTCAGCCGTGCCGATACGATAGGCATCAACTGGTGCCAGCGCAGCCCAGCCGCCCAGCGCAAAATCTGCAACATCAGCCGCCACCAGCGGCGCGCCTGTATGAAACGTGACCCATTCCCGCACCGCCAGCGTGTCAACATCCGGCGCTAGGTAGAGACCCGTGTCGGGATCACACAGCGTCAGCAACAGGCTGCCAACGGCGACAGACAGGTCATCGGGTGGCGCTGCGCCAGTGATGTCCATGATCTGGCCAGGACGTGCCATGGCGGTCATCGCAGCGCGAAACGCATGCGCCGACTGCACCGCAGGAGAAGCAAAACCACCAGAGAAATGAGAAGCCTGGGCTTGCGTCGACATCAGTCTTCCCCCCGCACCATTGTAAAGAAATCAACTTTCGTAGCGGCGGCTTTTGCAGCCCGAGCCGCCTTTTTCGCCTGCTTTGCCTCGCGCAGCGGTGCCAGGATCTGACGCTGCACGTCGGCCGCCGCCCCGGTCTGCATCAGCGCATCAATCTTGGCGGCGATCTCAGCCTGTGCCTTGTTACGGCCCTGAACATAGCCGTGACCGACAACGCCATCGGCCAATGTCAGCGCGCAGCGGGTAACCGTCATTTCACCTAGGTTGAAGGCCGCTCCGCTGGCCCCCATGCGCCCCCGCACCATCACGCCGCCAACTTCGGGCGGGCGCAGCCATGCGTGTTCGGGGTTCTGCCCATAGCTCTGCCAGAGCTCCTGCAATGCCGCGGCATTTGCAGAGGCAAGAAGGCTCATCCATGCTTGGCGGTCCACCCCGCTGCCGGTACCACCCGCTGTGATGCTGTTTTCTCTGTTCATCTTGTCGAAGCCTCTTGGCCTGTTTGTCTAGCTTATCTATACAACTAGACAAATGTTACCTGAGTCGCCCCACGCGGCGCAACGACAACCTTGTGAAAGTTTCGTGACATGCCCCGCACCCCGGTCTGGAAATCCATCGCCATCAGCCTCACCGATGACATCGCACAGGGGCGCTATCAGACCGGCGACAAGCTTCCGCCAGAGGTGCAGCTCGCAGGTCGATTTGGGGTCAACCGCCACACTGTCCGTCGCGCCTTGTCGGAGATGGCAGACCAGGGGCTGGTTCACGCCCGCCGGGGCGCCGGTGTCTTTGTTGCGGCTCAGCCAACAGATTACCCGATTGGCAAAAGAGTCCGCTTTCACCAGAACGTCGCTCGGCTGGGACGTATTCCAGCAAAGAAAATCCTCAGCCTGGAGACCCGGGCTGCCGACCGCCGAGAAGCCGAAGCGCTGGGGCTGGAATCAGGAACAGCCGTACATGTCTATGATGGGTTGTCACTGGCGGATGGCCAGCCGATTGCCCTCTTCCAAAGCGTCTTCCCCGCCGAAGACCTGCCTGATCTGCTCCCCGCGTTGCAAGAGACCCAATCGGTAACAGCGGCTCTGAAGATCTGCGGGGTCACCGACTATACGAGGGTGGAGACCCGTATCACGGCCAAACTCGCAACTGCCACGCAGGCACTGCACCTCAGGATCTCCGAGGGCAGCCCGATCCTGCGGACAACCGGCATCAACGCAGCGCCAGACGGGACCCCTGTCGAATTTGGCCGAACTTGGTTTGCCGGGGACCGGGTGACCCTGACCGTCAGCGATCAGGATGACGCGGGTTTGGCCGACGGGTGACCTGCCTGCATGACGCCCTCGTTGATGGCTGATCCGCAGGTAGGTGCTAGGCGTATTTCTCTAAGAAGGCTTCGGCGCTTAGCGCTCGGAAATCGGGGACCGCCGCCTTCAACCGGGCATTGTCCCAGTCCCACCAGGCCAAGGCGATCATCGCCTCAGCGACTGCTTCGGTATACCGACGCCGGATGAGCCGCGCCGTGTTTCCCCCGACGATCGTATAGGGGGCAACGTCCTTGGTGACGACAGTCCCGGCCGCCACCACGGCACCATGGCCAATGGTCACCTCGGGCTTGATCAGCACACCATGCCCGATCCAGGTGTCGTGGCCGATATGTGCCAGCCGACTGGCACGATGCTGAAACCAGTCCGCGTCATCTTCGATGTCGTCCCAATAGGCCGACGAGCGGTAGAGGAAATGATGCAGCGAGGCCTTTGGCAGCGGATGATCGGTGGCGCCAATACGCGTGGCGCTGGCGATATTCGAGAACTTCCCGATCTCAGCATTCGCGATATCACAGTAGCGATCACAGTAGCTGTAATCGCCGAACCGGCTGTTCAGTACCCGGCTTTCCGCCCCGATTTCGACGAAGGCGCCAAACTGGCTGTTTGCTATCGAACAGTTGGAATGAAGATACGGCTGATCGGCAGAGAGACGGGGCATTGGGTGGCTTTCGAAGATATTGAAGAGACAGGTTCTTAGCACCGCCAACGGTCACGGCAGCAGCATCGCGCCACCCTGACGGCGGGCCTTGCGGCCCGGCTCGCCCTTGATCAGGCGGCGGCGCAGCCAACCGGACACCCAATCCATGACCATCACCATGAGAATGATCAGCACGATGTAATAGGCAACCTCTTCCCAGTCCTTCTGGGTGATAATGGCCTGAGTCAGCAGCAAGCCGATACCGCCACCGGTGATGGCGCCAATGATCGTTGCGCTGCGCGTGTTTGATTCCAGAAAATAGAGCAGCTGGCTCAGCAAGACAGGCGTGATCTGCGGAATGACACCGAAGCGATAGCGCTGCGCCGACTTCGCGCCTGTGGAGGCAACGCCTTCGATCTGTTTCTCGTCCACATTCTCCAGCGCCTCTGAGAAAATCTTGCCAAAGGTGCCAGTGTCGGTCACCAGGATCGCCAAAGCGCCAGTCAGCGGACCGGGTCCAAAGGCCCGGGCAAGGACCACGGTCCAGATCAGAGAGTCGACGCCGCGCACGAAGTCAAAAAGGCGACGGGTTGCAAAGCGGACCGCGCGCAGCGGCATGAAGTTCCGGGTAGCAGCAAATGCGAGCGGCAGCGCAATCAGCCCCGCGCCCATCGTGCCAAGGAACGCCATCAGCAGCGTTTCGAAAATGGCCCAGGCCACATCCTGATGCCGCCACATCTTGTTGGTCCAGAAATCGTGGAAGATCGCGCCCGCTTCACCGGTTGCGGCCCGGGTCATCAGCTCACCCGGCCCCAGACCGTGGTAACGGCTGTCGAGGGTGAAGAAGAACAGCTCCCAACCAGCAAAATACCGAAACACCTCCGCACGGTTACGGGTCACCGTCAGACGCCCGGCATCGGTCGTCACCGCCAACCGGTTCTTTGAGACATTGATCCAATCCGGCAGATCGCCTGCCGGAAATTCGGCCTGAACGCCAGCGCTGCGACTTGGGGTTGCGCGGATCCTACCATAGCCGGGGATATCAAAAACAATGCTCTCGGGGCCAAAGCGAACCTGATGACCATCTTCGAGGTCAATCACGGTAACGTCGGACGGTGTCGTCGCGAGGGAAACCCACTCCGGCGCTTGCCCATCGGGATAGGCCCCTTTGCGCTCTCCCTCGATGGCGACGCTAACGTCACCTGTCCGATTGTCGCGCGTGACGTGGGTTTTGTAGCTGTAACTATCTGCCACCAGCGTGCGGGCATTCTGAGGATTCATCCGCGCGGCCAGCCCCGCAACGTCGAAGGCGACGAAGACATAGGCGAGATAGACCAGTACCAAGAGCGGCAGAGAAAGGCTCAGGACGCGCTTGCGGATGAACAGGCGCTCCATGTCCAGTTTGCGCAAGGTCGGCGGAACAGTGGTGTCAAAGGTCGTCATTGTTTGGCTCCGTGGGTCAGCCGGTCGCGCAGCAGGCCCGACAGTTGATCCACCAGGACGATGGTAAAAAACAGCAAAAGAAAGATCGCCGCAGCTTCATCATACCGCCCCTGCCCCCAGGACATGGCGTTACGCAGCTCGTAGCCGATACCGCCTGCCCCGACGAAGCCGAGAATGGCGGAGGCGCGGATATTGATTTCGAACCGCAGAAGTGCGTAGCTCACATAGTTCGGGCCGACCTGGGGAAAAACGCCCAGCACCATGCGCTGCGCCCAACCGGCCCCGACAGAGGCCAGTCCTTCGACAGGCTTCAGCGATGCGTTTTCATTCACCTCGGAAAACAGCTTGCCCAGAGCGCCCGCAGTGTGGATCGCAATCGCGATCATCGCAGGCACCGGTCCACCACCCAAAAGAAAGATCAGCACCAGTGCGATGACGATTTCCGGGATCGCACGAAAGATATCCAGCATCCGGCGGAACAGCGGGATAAGGCGCGGCCAGCGCGCCAGCCCCCGTGTTGCCAACAAAGACAGGATGGTTCCGAAGATTGCCCCAATCAGCGTGGCAGCGGCAGCGATGTTCAAGGTCTCGATCAGGGCCGGTGAAAACTGTAACACATGCCCGGGCAATAGGGCCACCTTCTCGACCGCTTCCGAAAGCACCTCAGAGGGGTAGTCAAAAACATGGGTAATCCCATTCCAGAAAGACCCTGCGTTGCGATCGTCGGCGATCCTGAAACCGGCGGCCATCATCGCCACAAATACGGCCAGAAGGATCCCGCCATAAAGGCGCTTGCGCTGTATCAGCGCCTGGTAATCGGCCTGAATGTCGGACACCGAAGGGGCCGAGGCTGTTGCATCTGTCATGAATGAGATCCTGTGTCGTCGAAAACAGCCGAACGGCTGGGCTTTCGATGTTTCACGTGGTGGAGACTGCGCGCAGTCAGTTCCGAACCAGGGCAGTTGGCAGATAAAATGGCGGGGTTCGGCACGAATTCTCCGAACCCCGCGCGCTTAGGTACTGAAATTAGTTGGACTTCAATTTCCGCGCTTCGATGATAACCTCGTAGGCCTCGTGGGTGATCGGCATGAAGCCTTTCGCCTCACCGGCGGCCACACCATAGAAACATTCAGCATCCATCGACTTCAGAGAGGCCATCAGGCCAGTCATCTTCAGCTTCACGTCCTCGGGCAGTTCGGTGCGCAGAACAACCGGGCCCTCGGGAATAGGCTTGGACTGCCAGATCTGCACCAGATCGTTCATATCGACGAGACCTGCATCAACCGCGCGACGCAGCGCGCCAGAGTTGAAACCATCTTCCCATTCGCCCAGACCGTCTGCCCAGCTGACGCCGGCGTCCACATCGCCATTCGCAACAGCGACGATTGTCTGCTCATGCCCGCCCGTGAATTTAACCTCGCCAAAGTAATCGCCGGAGGTCATGGTCGCGCCGGTTACCTGTGGAATCTCGATCGAAGGGATCAGGAAACCGGAGGTGGAGTTTGGATCACCAAAACCAAATGTCTTGCCCTGCATGTCATCGAGCGATGTGATCCCGCTATCCTTACGCGTGAAACCGATGGAATAGTAGCCATAGCCACCGTCGTTGTTCACCTTTACCAGGATCGGCTCTACCGCCGCCGGATCACTGAGATAAGTTTTGGCATAGCCGGATGCACCCAGCCACGCCATGTCGATGGTGCCGCCCAACAGCCCCTGGATCACCCCGTTGTAGTCGGCCGGGGCAAAGAGTTTGGTTTCGACCCCCAGAAGATCCTCGGTCTTTTGACGCAGGCACTCGTTGTTGTTCAGGCGATCCTGAGCGTTTTCACCACCAAGAATACCGATACGGAATTCCTGAATTTCCGAGGTCTCAGCAAGAACCGGTGCGGTCAGCGCGGTGGTCGCCAGAATGGCAGCAATAAGGTTTTTCATTAGTCAATCTCTCTGGTTGGTCATGTCGGCGAACGAACCGCCGGGTTTGGAAAAAACTGTCAGTTCGCCGGAACAGGCTGTCGGCGCGGCTGAATACGGTTCAATGTCTCGATCTCGGTAGAGGTTGCGGCCTCGGAGAAGTCCGCGCCCGCGCCGTAGATTTCGCGGGCGACACCGGTCGTCAGTTGTTCCGGCAACCCATCGAACACGATGCGCCCGTCCCGCATGCCGACAACGCGGTCGCAGTAGCGACGTGCGGTATCCAGTGTGTGCAGATTGGCGATGACCGTGCGGCCGTCCTCCTCGTGGATGCGGCGCAGTGCCTCCATGACTGTCTGGGCATTCATCGGATCAAGCGAGGCAATCGGCTCATCCGCCAGAATGATCCTCGGATCCTGCATCAGAGCCCGTGCGATCGCGACCCGCTGTTGTTGACCACCCGAGAGCGCCTCGGCCCGTTTGGCGGCGTGTTCGGCGATACCAAGCCGGTCAAGGATATCAATCGCGCGATGGATGTCGTCCATCGGGTAGAGATTGAACAACGTCGCAAGGCTCGAGCGACGGTTGAGCGTGCCGTGCAGCACGTTGGACACGACATCCATCCGCGGAACCAGATTGAACTGCTGAAAGATCATCGCACAATCGGATTGCCAGGCGCGTTTCTCCTTGCCGCGCAGCTGGGTCACATCGCGCCCTTCGAAAAGGATGCGCCCCTCACTGGCGTCCCCAAGCCGGTTGATCATCCGCAGCAACGTGGATTTCCCCGCGCCCGAGCGGCCGATAATGCCGATCATGCAGGGCTTGTCGATATTCAGCGTCGCGGCATCCACCGCGATCTTGTCGCCGAATCTCTTGGTCAGTTTGTCAATTCGCAGCACCTGAGGCTCCCGTCTCTTTGCGGGACTGACTAAGCTGCCAGATCAAAACTTGTGTGTCATCGCGGTGAAGCTTTTGTAACGGCCGGCATGACAACAGCCAGCACGCCCCTAGGCGCGCCGGCAACAAGCCGCTATACGGCGACGAAACGCTGCCCACGAAACCAAGGAACTGCTGCCATGTCTTTCGACCGCTCCATCAAAATCGCACCTTCGATCCTGTCTGCCGACTTTGCCAATTTTGGTCAGGAGATTCAGGCCATCGAATCCCAAGGCGCCGATTGGGTTCATATCGATGTGATGGACGGGCATTTTGTACCCAACCTTACTTTTGGTCCGATGGCGGTGAAGGCGTTTCGCCCACATGTCAAAACCGTGATGGATGTGCATCTGATGATTGCGCCGGTCGACCCCTATATCGATGCCTATGCAGATGCCGGGGCCGACGTGCTGACCGCACATGTCGAGGCCGGGCCGCATATTCATCGCACCCTGCAAGCGATCCGTGGGGCAGGTATGAAAGCCGGTGTGGCCCTGAACCCCGGCACCCCTGCCGAGGCGGTTGCCCATCTGCTGGATCTGACCGATCTGATCTGCGTCATGACGGTGAACCCCGGGTTCGGCGGTCAGAAGTTCATCGATATGACCGCCAAGATTCGTAGCCTGCGGTCCATGATCGGTGATCGCCCGGTGCATATCGAGATTGATGGCGGCGTTGACCCCAAGACCGCACCGCTGGTGGCAGAAGCCGGGGCGGACGTGCTGGTCGCCGGATCAGCAGTGTTCAAGGGCGGCTCCGTCGATACGCCGGAGGTTTACGGAGAGAATATCCGCAACATCCGAGCCGCTGCTGCTGGCGTCTGGGCCTGAGCGAGCGACATCACAGCAGCGCGCATTCAGTAGGGCGGACACAAGGAACTCCCGCCCGCTGCGACGCCTTTCAAGAAAGGCGCTGAAGCCGTTGAGCCAAGCGCCGCGCGTTGCGCGGCGCGGGCGCTTCACGCCAGCCGGTCCGCGAAATGGGACAGCAGAAGATGCTTCAGGATCTTGCCTGTCGGTGCCGCTGGCAGCTGTTCTGTGAGCACAATAAGGCCGGGCCGTTTATAGCCTGCCAGACGCTCTGCCACGAAGAGACGTAAGTCCTCAACCCGAGGCGCATCGGCAGTGGCCACCTGCACAAAGGCGACCACCTGTTCGTCCCCGTCCATCTGGCGGCCGACAACAGCGGATTGAACCACCTGCGGATGGGCATTCAGAGCTGCTTCGACCTCCGGCGGGAAGACATTGAAACCGCCATGGATAATCAGCTCCTTGGCGCGTCCGTCGATGTGCAGATTGCCGCTTTGGTCCCAACGCCCCATATCGCCGCTGCGCAGCCAACCTTCGGGATCGAGAGCCGCCCGCGTGGCGTTCGGGTTGCGGAAATAGCCGAGCATAACGTTGTCTCCGCGCAGGCAGATCTCTCCCAGCCCGCCGCCGCCGCCCGGAACATTTTCATCCAGACGCACCTCAACCCCCGATAGCGGTGGGCCAACCGATGTATCAGGGTCACCCAGGCAGTTGCGTGTCGCGCAGATCCCTGCCGTGGCCTCGGTCATCCCATAGCCGTTCTGCAGGGCAACGCCGTAAAAATCTTCCGCCCGCCGTTTCCAATCCGGGTCGAGCGGAGCCGCGCCAGAGGAGACATAGCGCAGATCGGGACTATCAAGATGCGCCAACCCCTGTTCCTTAGCGTATTGCATCACCAGCGCGTGCATCTGCGGTACGGCGGAAACCAAGGTGACGCCGCTCCGCAACGCCTGATAAAACCGCGCCGCGCTAAAGCGCGCCTCAAGACGAACCTCGGCCCCGATCATCACGGAGGCGGTCAGAACGGACGCAAGGCCAAACACGTGGCTAAGTGGCAAAACGCCATAGATCACATCTCGTACGGTCATATCGCGCAAGCGAGCCGAGGCACCGCCGCCGAAACTCAGGTTTCCATGGCTGAGCATCACCCCCTTTGGATCACCGGTCGTACCGGTTGTGTAGAGCAGCACGGCCAGATCGGACGGTATCGTTTCATCGCCTCGATCGCCCGCCGCAACACCCTCTCCGGGGGCTGACATAACGATCTGCAAGCTGCCCAGATCGCCCGGCATCGGGTGTGCGCCCAATCGGGCCGCGTGGGCCGCAGCATCCGGCGAAGCGGCCACCGTCAGCAGGATCACTGTCGGCTCGGCATGGGCGCGGATACGCTCGACCTCGGGCGCTCGCATCCGGGCATTCACGGGAACTGCAACACCGCCCAATTGTGAGGTAGCAAACAGGGCTGCAACGGCGACGCAGCAGTTCTCGCAGAGTAACATGACCCGGTCACCCGGCCCCACTCCAGCGGCCACCAGATGAGATCGCAGTTCATCGCAGACGCGGGCAAGCTCACCATAAGTCCACTTCGTGCCGCCGCTGTCGCTGAAGGCCGGAGACTCCGGACGATGGCGCGCATGTTGCTCAAGATACTCGTGCCAAAGCGTCATGTTCGATTCCCCGTGGTCGTGTTGATATCTGTCCCCCCCCGCAGACAAAGCTGCGCCGCGGGGGCCTCAGCCCCGTATCCTTTTGAAGACCCCGCTCGCGGTGGCCAAGATCTGCCCGCGACCATCCACCAGCTCTCCCGCCACATAGGCCAGGGAGGCACCACCGCCTGTTGCCGTTGCCGATGCCACAACCTGCCCGGACCGTGCAGCCGCGATATAGGACAAGGTCAGTGAGACGGTCACCACCGGCGGGTGCAAGGCTGCGTCAAAATGCTGAGATGCCGTATTGCCACAGACCACATCCATCAGGGTCGCAACGATGCCACCATGCAGTAGGCCATTGCGGTTAAGGTGCTGTGGAGCAAGCTCCAGCATCACAAGGCATGCCCCGGTTTGCGTATCGATCTCGGTGCGATACCCGACCATCTGCTGACAACCTGGATCGTCAATGATGCGCTTGGTGCCCCCGGACCCATGTGCTGCCGCAGCCTCGGTGGCCTGCGATATCGGATCAGGCCGCCGTGAGGTCAATGAACCGCTCCAACTGGGTATCAGCATCACCAAAGCGGTGTTCCGCCAAGACGATGCGTTTGGCGATATGGGCCAACTCATATTCGGCAGTCATCGCGATGCCTCCGTGAAGCTGGATCGCCTCTTCCGCGATATGGCGCCCCGTCCGCCCGATGAGATTGCGCGCGGCGGCGATATGACGATCCCGCACCAGAGGCAGATCCTCCAGGTGGCCTGCTGCATTGATCACGGCAGAACGCGCCTGTTCGAGCTCGATCAACATCTCTGCAACGCGATGCTGCAAGGCCTGAAACGTGCCGATTGGACGTCCGAATTGCTGCCGTGTAGTCAGGTAATCCATCGTCAGCCGTACGGCTGTTTCCATCGCGCCAAGCGTCTCTGCGGCGAGCGCAACCTCCGCCGCGGCAATGGCGCCTTCGATACGGTCCGCAGCATTGCCAGCTGCGCCGATCCGCGCTGATTTCGACAGCCGAACACAATCCAGTTCCATCTCGGCGGCTCTACCGCCTGCCAGCAATGCGCTACCCCGCATTCGCAGACCGGGTGCATCGGGGCGAACACAAAATAGGGACAGGCCGTCACGATCTCCGGGTGACCCCGCTTCGCGCGCGGCAACAATCAGCAAGTCGGCCGCCTCTGCATTCACCACCACGGATTTCCGCCCGGTGAGCAGAATGTCATCCCCCTCGTCGACAGCCTTGGTTTCGATCCAGGTACGCTCATACCGGCTGGCAGGCTCGCCGTGGGCAAAGGCCAGCTGCAGATCTCCAGCGATCAGCCGATCAATCGTTTTCTGATCACGCGGCGAAATCGGATCTGTGCCAGAGCCACACAGCAGCACGCCACAAAGAACGGCGCTGTCAAGCACCGGTTCAACAACGCCGGCCCGGCCCAATTCCTCAAACACCGTCGCAATGTCGAATCCGGCCCCGCCATATCCACCAGCGGCCTCGGGCAGCAGCGCGCCAATCACCCCGAGGTCAGCAAGCTGTCCCCAAATTTCCGGAGAGTACCCCGAAGGATCGGCAAGCGCCTGGTTTCGGGCGGCGACAGAATACCGATCGCGAAGAAACCGGCGCAAACTGTCCTGAAGCATCTGGCGCTCTTCTGTCAGCTGAAAGTTCATGTCCTGCCTCCCAGTGAAACCTTGGCAATGATATTCTTCTGGATCTCGTTCGATCCACCGAAGATCGACAGTTTTCGATTGTTGAAATACTGGGCCGCGACAGCTTCGCTCCCCTCTGGCGGAGAAAGCGCGTTGTTGTCACCGGCTACCGCCTCCGACGCAAACGGCAGGGCATAAACCCCCGCTGCGCGCCGTGCGAGATCGTTGATCTCCTGACGTATTTCGGTGCCTTTCACCTTGAGCATGGAGCTTTCGACGCCGGGCGCCTGCCCTTGGGCCGCAGCTGAGATGATGCGTAGATTGGTGGTGGACATGGCCATCAGATCGATTTCCGCACGAGCGATTCGCGCGGCGAAATGTGGATTTTCGATCAGCGGACGACCGCGATGAAGCTGGTGACGCGCGAGACGTTTCACCGCCTCCAACCCTGCTTGGCTGAACCCGACACCTGCAATATTGGTGCGTTCATGGGTCAGCAGATATTTGGCATAGGTCCAGCCTTTGTTTTCCTCACCAACCAGATTTTCAGCAGGCACGCGCACATCATTGAACCAGACTTCGTTGACCTCATGGGTGCCATCAAGAAGGATGATCGGCCGCACTTCGATGCCTGGTGTCGCCATGTCAATCAGCAGAAAGGAAATCCCCTCCTGCTGCTTGGCCTGAGGATCAGTGCGGACGAGACAGAAAATCCAGTTGGCGAATTGGCCAAGCGTGGTCCAAGTTTTTTGTCCGTTGACGATATAATGGTCACCATCGCGAACTGCGCGCGTGCTCAGGCTGGCCAGATCGGACCCTGCGCCCGGCTCGGAATATCCCTGACACCACCAGTGTTCACCGGACAGAATTTTGGGCAGGAAATACGCGCGCTGCGCATCGGATCCGAATTTTTGCAGAACCGGCGCAAGCATGGTCAAACCAAACGGAACGATGCGCGGCGCGTGGGCGCGACAACATTCTTCTTCGAAGATGTGGCGCTGGACCGCATTCCAGCCGCAGCCGCCATACTCCTGCGGCCAGGTCGGTGCCAGCCACCCCTGATCGTTCAGGATCTGGTGCCAGCAATCATGCCCCTCTTTGCCGATACCCCGACCCAGGCGCACAGCGTCCGACAGATCCTGAGGCAGCTTCGCCTCCAGAAAGGCGCGCACTTCCGCGCGAAAGGCCACCTCTTCGGTCGAGTAATTCAGATCCATCTCCGCGTACCTCCCCGCGCTATTTCGATAGTGCCCGCTGCTCTCATCCGGGATCTACTTGGACCGCACCTGCCGGCGAAGCCGTACCCAGATAGTCAGTAGATCTCGAACAGGCCCGCAGCCCCCATGCCGCCGCCGATGCACATGGTTGCAACACCCAGCTTGGCCCCACGTCGACGGCCCTCACGCAGCAGATGCCCGACCATTCGTGCGCCTGTCATGCCAAAGGGATGGCCGATGGCAATTGATCCGCCGTTCACGTTGCAGATTTCATCCGGGATACGGAGCTGGTCACGGCAATAGAGCGCCTGGCTGGCAAAAGCCTCATTCAGCTCCCACAGATCGATATCCGCGACTGTCAGCCCGTGCCGTTCCAGCAGGCGCGGCACCGCATGTACCGGGCCGATGCCCATTTCGTCAGGCGCACAGCCGGCAACGCAGAACCCGCGAAACGCCCCCATCGGGTTCAGCCCTCGACGGCTTGCCTCGGTGGCCTCCATCATCACGACCGCCGCCGAACCATCGGAAAGCTGGCTGGCGTTTCCTGCGGTAATGAACTTGCCCTCGCCACGCACCGGGTCCAATCCGGCAAGCCCGTCCAAAGTGGTTTGCGGGCGATTACATTCGTCGCGATCCACAGTCACCTCGCGGGTGCCAACCTCACCGGTTTCCTTATCTTTTAAAGCCATAACGGTCTGCATGGGCACGATTTCGTCGTCAAACAGCCCTGCACCCTGCGCCGCTGCTATCCGCTGCTGGCTGCGCAGCCCGTAGGCATCCTGCGCTTCCCGGCTGATCCCGTAACGCTCGGCAACGATATCTGCGGTATCGATCATGGCCAAATAAACGTCTGGCTTGTGCGCCTGCAACCAGGGGTCCTGCACCTGCTTCACATTGGGCTGCACCATGGAGATGCTCTCGACCCCACCTGCAACCATCGGGCCAGCCCCTTCGGCTGTAATCTGCTGGGCCGCAAGCGCGATGGTCTGAAGACCCGAGGCGCAGAACCGGTTCACAGTCATGCCTGCTGCGGTCTGCGGCAATCCCGCGCGCAGCGCAATCTGACGTCCGATATTGTGACCCGTAGCCTGTTCGGGGAACCCGCAGCCGATAATGCAATCCTCGATCTCTCCACCATCTAGGCCAGCCCGCTCGACGGCTGCAGCTACGGCATGGCCGCCCAAAGTCGCGCCATGGGTCTGGTTGAACGATCCGCGAAAAGACTTGGCCAACCCAGTGCGGGCAGCGGAAACGATGACAGCCTGTTTCATCTCACCGGGCCTCCTTGTTGAGATCGTCAAAGCTGCGGCCCTCGGCGACAAGCTCTTCCAGCAAAGGCGCCGGCTGCCAGAAAAACGCATCTTCCTTGGCATAGCGTTTGATGTCCTTGAGGATGCTATCCAAACCTTGCAGGTCAGCCCATTTCAGCGGACCGCCCCAAAACCGCGGAAAGCCATAGCCGAACAGCAATACCATATCCACATCCAGCGGACGCCGGGCTATGCCCTCGCCGACAACCTTCGCCGCCTCATTGACCATCGCGCACATGTAGCGCCGCAGGACCTCGTCATTGGCCAAGACCTGCGGCGTCACGCCCTGATCCCGCTGATCGCGTTCGATATACTCGGATACCTGTGGATTTGGGGTCCCGCCGCGCTTGCCCTCTTCGTAGACATAAAAACCCCGGCCGGTCTTCTGCCCGAAATCTCCAGCTTCGCAGAGCATATCGGAAAAATGCACAACCCGCTCACGGAGATCGCGTGTCGGCGCCCGCCGTTTGCGGGCTGCCCAGCCGATATCAAGCCCTGCCAGATCCGCCACCGCAAATGGCCCCATCGCAAATCCGAACCCGGTCATCACCTTGTCAATCTGGTAGGGTGAGGCTCCGTCGAGCACCATGTAATCGGCAGCCTTGCGGTAGCTGTTCATGATCCGGTTGCCGATGAAGCCATCGCAGACACCTGAACGCACAGAGATCTTCTTCAGCCGTTTGCCAAGGGCAATTCCGGTGGCGACCACATCAGGCGCGGTCTGATCTGCAACCACGACCTCAAGCAGTTTCATCACATGCGCCGGGGAGAAGAAGTGCAACCCGATCACATCCGCCGGTCGGCGCGTCGCAGCAGCGATTTCATTGATATCGAGATATGACGTGTTGCTGGCGAGAATTGCGCCGGGTTTGCAATGCGTATCCAGCGCCGAGAAAACGTCGCGTTTGACGTCCATGTCTTCAAACACGGCTTCGACCACCAGATCGACCTGCGACATCGCTGCATAATCCGTCGCCAGCTGCAGCGCCTTGTTCATCATGGTATCAAACTGCGACTGATCGATCTTGCCGCGTTTAAGCGCCCCTTTCAGATTGCCTTCGATCCGTTCATGAGCTGCGACCGTCGCCGCATTATCACGTTCGATCAGTACTACGGGCAGCCCCGACAACAGGGCGGCGGTTGCAATGCCTGCGCCCATCGTGCCACCACCAATCACCCCCATCGAGGCAACGTCGCGCGGGGTCACATCGGCCAGCTCTGGCAGCTTGCTGACCGCGCGCTCCGAAAAGAATGCGTGGATCAGACCCTGTCGCTGATCGCTCTCCATCAGCTTCTTAAACAGTTCTCGCTCCTGGCGCACCCCGTCAAGAAAGCTCTTGGCTTCACATGCAGCCTGAACGGCACGCACCGCGACGGCCGGGGACAGCTGACCGCGGCCCCGGGCGAGCACCCTCTCATAGGCTTCATCGAAATCGATGGGTTCCGGTGCCGACATATCACAGACCGGTCGACGCGGCGCATCCTGGTCCAGCAATTCACGGGTGTAAGCCAGACCGACTTCGCGGGGACTGCCCTCCGCAATACGATCAACGACCCCCTTGTCGAAGGCTTCTGCCGCCGACACATGGCGGCCGGTGGTGATGACCTCCAGCGCGGCCTCGGTTCCGGTGACGCGCGGCAGCCGCTGCGTCCCCCCAGCGCCCGGGATGATGCCGAGATGCACCTCAGGCAAGCCCATCTTGGCGCTTGGCACTGCAATCCGGTAGTGCGACGACAGCGCCACTTCCAACCCACCGCCCAGCGCGGTGCCGTGGAGGGCAGAAACCACGATGAGCTTGGCGGCTTCGATGCGGTTGCACAGGTCAGGCAATCCGGGCTCTTGCATCGGCTTGCCGAACTCGCGGATATCGGCGCCAGCGAAATAGGTTCGCCCCTCGCCGTAGATCAGTACGGCACGTGCGCCTTCTTCCTCGGCGCGCTCAATCCCGGCAAGAAGCCCACGGCGCACGTCAACGCCAAGAGCGTTCACTGGCGGGTTCTGCGCGCCCAGCACTGCAATATCGCCAATACGCTCATAAACAACGGCTTCAGTCATGGATCTTTCCTCTTATTGCGAGCGATGCCGATCAAAACTTCGACAGGCTCCAACCGCGGGAACGCAGCTGCCTTGCGGCAGGCACGGATCAGGACGCAGACGTCACCCCCGCACATTTCGCCATGCGGAACATCATTCCGCAAACTTGATGCCGACCCTAAATCCGGCTTCGTGACCTGACAAGAGATATCATGCCGCGCGTCTGCGCCGCTTGCCAAGCATCACGATTTGCCTGCGGGTCGTGACGGTGCGTCTCGCGGTATTTGGGCGCTAGACGGTCAGCTCTCAGCTTTCGGAACCGGTCGACGATAGGCCTCGGTCAGGGTTGCATCCACCTCCGACGGCTCATAGACGCCTAACAGGATCCCTTTGCGCGCCGATTTCCCTCGGCGCTTGGCAATCTGCTCGTCAGAAAGGGTAATGCGTTGCGACATCCGCAGCCCCCACTCGAGCAGTCGATCGTACATGAGGTCGATCACCTCCTGATGCGCCTTCGTTTTGGCAAGATCCACGAGCTCATCTGGATCCTCCTGCAAATCGAACAGCATGGGCCGAAGCCCGCCCTCAGCGTGCATGAACTTCCAGCGCGCATCCACGATCATGAACAGCCTCGCATCTTTCGGAGCCAGGCCAAGTGTTTCGGACAGGGGGAGCGTCGCATAATCAAACTCGGCCACCGCGTAGTCGCGCCACTCTGGAGTTTCGCCGCGCAACAAGGGCATCAATGAGCGCCCTTCCAGGATATGAGGTGCCGCCGCGCCGCCCGCTGCCTCCAGAAATGTCGGAAGCAGATCAATCGACTCGACCAGTGCATCGCAGGTGGTGCCGCGGGTGGCGTCGGCCTCGGGCCGCGGATCGTAGATGATCAGCGGCACCTTGATCGACGGTTCATGGAAAAGGTTCTTCTCGCCCAGCCAGTGATCGCCGAGGTAGTCGCCATGGTCCGAGGTCACCACGATCATCGTATCCTTCATTCGCCCGGTTGCCTCAAGCCAGGAGAACAGCCGACCCATCTGATCGTCAGCCTGTTTGATCAGCCCCATATAGGCGGGGATCACCTTCTGACGCACTTCCTCACGGGAGAAGGCCTGACCAATCTGATTGTTCATCATACCGGCAAATACCGGATGCGCATTCTCGCGCTCGGCGCTCGAACGAACTGCGGGCAGAACATGCTCAGGACCATACATATCGTGGTAAGGCGCAGGCACAATATATGGCCAATGCGGCTTGATGTAACTCAGATGCGCACACCACGGCTGATCGCCCTCCCTCTCCGCAGTTTCGATAAACCGCATGGCTTCACGGGTGAGCCAGGGCGTCTCACTGTCCTCCTCCGCGATATTGGCGGGCTTGTCTGCGTTGACCATGAACCAGCCAGAGGCGATATCGTCACCATCCACGCCGGCGTTTGCAAAATCGCTCCAGGGGTTGTCGCCGGGGTAGCCCTGCAATTTGAGATACTCATTATAGGGGCTTCGCTTACTGTCATAAAAACCGTCCGGCCCCTCAGCCCACAGCCCGTCGTCACGGACAAATGGGTCAAAACCGCATTCCGTCTGGCGCACACCGATGATGCTGTCAGGGGCAAGACCCAGACGCTCCAGCCCCTCGGCATCGGCAACCATATGCGTCTTGCCAATCAGGTGGCAACTCATCCCGGTCTTGCGCAAGTGGTCACCCATTGTCCATTCGCCCACCCGCAGCGGGTAACCGTTGAACTGCACCCCGTGGCTTGAGGGATAGCGCCCGGTGTAACTCGACATACGGGAAGAACCGCAGGTGGGCGACTGCACATAGGCTCTGGTGAACCGGACCCCGCGCCGTGCCAGCCCATCCAAATGAGGCGTCTGTAGATGTGGATGCCCAGCACAGCTGAGGTAGTCAAACCGCAGCTGGTCAAACATGATATAGAGAATATTCATTCACCCCTCCCCTTTCCGATCACCGCAAAGATCGCAGCGAACAGATACCTCGCGCTTCTCCAATCAGAGCGGACACTCGCAATTAGTCAACATGTAAACTATTTTCGACAGCCACTGCGACGCTGAATGGATCATACGCGCAAAGGCGCAGAGCGACCGAAATATGAAGGATCAGCAAGAGAACCATTAATACGTTACAGAATTCCACCACTTTGTTCGATCTGGTTACATCTCTCTTGCCCAGAATCACTTCTGCGCGTATCACCGACTAAATGGTCGGCTTATCTACTGCCGCCACAGGAGACGCGAACACCCATGGATGCTTTCATCTGCGATGCCACCCGCACCCCGATCGGCCGCTACGGCGGCGCGCTGAGCCAGGTGCGTACCGATGATCTTGCCGCCCTGCCGATTGCCGCGCTTGCCGCGCGCAACCCGGACGTGGACTGGGGCTCCCTCGACGATGTGATCTTTGGCGATGCCAACCAGGCCGGTGAAAGCAACCGCAACGTGGCCCGCATGGCGGCGCTGCTGGCGGGTCTGCCCACCTCTGTGCCCGGCACCACCATCAACCGCCTCTGCGCCTCCGGCATGGATGCGGTCGGCATGGCGTCCCGCGGGATCAAGGCCGGCGACTATGACATGGCCATCGCCGGCGGCGTCGAAAGCATGTCGCGCGCGCCCTTCGTGATGCCCAAGGCCACCTCTGCCTTCACCCGTGCCAATGCGGTCTATGACACCACCATCGGCTGGCGCTTCGTGAACAAGAAGATGCACGAGATGTACGGCACCGACTCGATGCCGCAAACCGCCGATAATGTGGCAGAGGACTACGGCGTCTCCCGCGAGGATCAGGACGCCTTCGCCGCCCGCAGCCAGGCCCGCTGGGCCGCCGCGCATGAGGCCGGGATCTTCCAGGACGAGATCACCCCGGTCTCCATCCCCCAGCGCAAGGGCGATGATCTGGTGGTGGACACCGATGAACACCCCCGCCCCGGCACCTCGGCCGAGAAGCTGGCGGGCCTCAAGGGCGTCAACGGCCCGGACAAGACCGTGACCGCAGGCAATGCCTCCGGCGTCAACGACGGCGCTGCGGCGATCCTGATGGCGAATGAAGCGGCTGCGGCGAAGAACGGCCTGAAACCGATGGCCCGCATCGTCGGCATGGCCGCCGCAGGGGTCGAGCCGCGCATCATGGGCATCGGCCCGGTGCCCGCGACCCGCAAGGTTCTGGCCCGCACCGGCCTGACCATCGAACAGATGGACGTGATCGAGCTGAACGAGGCCTTTGCCTCCCAGGGCCTTGCCACCCTGCGCGAGCTTGGCCTTCCGGACGCAGCACCCCATGTTAATCCCAACGGCGGTGCGATTGCACTGGGCCACCCGCTCGGCATGTCCGGGGCGCGGCTGGTGCTGACCGCTGCCTATCAGCTTCAGCGCACCGGCGGGCGGTATGCGCTCTGCACCATGTGCGTCGGCGTCGGTCAGGGCACCGCCCTGATCCTCGAACGCGTGTAACGAACCCTAGGGGAGGTCCCAGACATGTATGCTCAGATGATCAAATCCGAAGCGACCCAGGACGATCCGGAAAAGCTGGCGGCCTTCCAGGCGCGCATCGACGCGGGCGAGAAGATCGAGCCCAAGGACTGGATGCCAGAAGGCTACCGCAAAACGCTGATCCGCCAGATCGGGCAGCACGCCCATTCCGAAATCGTCGGCCAGCTGCCCGAGGGCAACTGGATCACCCGCGCGCCGACGCTAGAGCGCAAGGCGATCCTCCTCGCCAAGGTGCAGGATGAGGCAGGCCACGGTCTCTACCTCTACTGCGCGGCGGAAACCCTGGGTGCCTCCCGCGACGAGATCACCGAAATGTTGCTGGACGGCCGCATGAAGTATTCGTCGATCTTCAACTACCCGACGCTGAACTGGGCCGACATCGGCGCGGTCGGCTGGCTGGTGGATGGCGCGGCGATCATGAACCAGGTGCCGCTGCAGCGGACCTCCTTTGGCCCCTACTCCCGCGCGATGATCCGCATCTGCAAGGAAGAAAGCTTCCACCAGCGCCAGGGCTATGACGCCATCCGCAAGATGGCGGAAGGAACCCCGGAGCAGAAGAAAATGGCCCAGGACGCGCTGAACCGCCTCTGGTACCCGTCGCTGATGATGTTCGGGCCCTCCGACAAGGACTCGGTCCATTCCGCCCAGTCGATGGCCTGGAAGATCAAGATGAACACCAACGACGAACTGCGCCAGAAGTTTGTCGACCAGACCGTGCCGCAAGCCGAATACCTGGGCCTGACGATCCCCGACCCCGACCTGAAATGGAACGAGGAACGCGGCCACTACGACTACACCGACCCGGACTGGAGTGAGTTCTTTGACGTGATCCAGGGCAATGGCCCCTGCAACGTTGACCGCCTCGCCGCCCGCAACAAGGCCTGGGACAACGGCGCCTGGGTCCGCGACGGCCTCCTTGCCCACGCCAAGAAGAAAGCCGCGCGCCAGCACGCCGCCGAATAACCCCAAGCATTCCGGCGCTCCGCCCTGACGCACAGCGCCCCCTCAGCCAGGAGGATTTGAGACATGAAAAACGAATGGCCCCTCTGGGAAATCTTCATCCGCGGCCAGCACGGCATGAGCCACCGCCACGTCGGCTCCCTGCATGCCCCCGACGCCGAAATGGCGATCAAGAACGCCCGCGACGTCTACACCCGCCGCAACGAAGGCGTGTCGATCTGGGTTGTGGAAGCCAACCACATTTCCGCTTCCTCGCCCAGCGACAAGGGCCCGCTTTATGAGCCGTCGGAAAGCAAGGTCTACCGCCACCCGACCTTCTTTGACATCCCCGAAGAAGTGGGGGCGATGTAATGGCCCGCGAAGACGCATTTTTCCAGTTCCTGCTGCGGATGGGGGACAACACCCTGATCCTCGGCCACCGGGTCAGCGAATGGTGCGGCCACGCGCCGGTGCTGGAAGAGGACATCGCGCTGGCCAACACTGCGCTGGACATGATCGGCCAGACCCAGATGTGGCTCGGCCTTGCCGCCGAAGTTGAAGGCGACGGCAAATCCGCCGACGATCTCGCCTTCCTGCGCGACGCCTGGGATTTCCGCAACGTGCTCTTGTGCGAGGTGCCGAACGGCGACTTCGGCCGCACCCTGATGCGCCAGTTCCTGTTCGACGCCTGGCATTCGATCCAGCTGGGCCGGCTGATGAAATCCTCGGACGAGCGGGTTGCCGCGATTGCCGAGAAGGCCTCGAAAGAGGTGGCCTATCACTTGGAACGCTCTGCCGACACGGTGGTGGGCCTGGGCGACGGCACCGGGGAAAGCCACCGCCGGATGCAGGAGGCGCTGGATTACCTGTGGCCCTATGTGGGCGAGATGTTCCAGTCCGACGATGTGGACGCCGAAATGGTGAAGGCTGGCATCGCCCCCGATCCGGCGGCCCTGCGCGAAGAATACGACGCGCTGATCTCCCGCATCCTGGGTGATGCGACGCTGACCATTCCCGAAAGCCGCTTCGCCCACAAAGGCGGGCGCACCGGTGCGATGCACACAGAGCATCTGGGCCAACTGCTGACCCAGATGCAATGGCTGCAGCGCGCCTATCCCGGCGCCAAGTGGTAAGGCCTCGGCCAAGGAACTGAGGGCATCCCCGGCGTCAAACGGGGGTGAGGCCCGCTTCCGCTGGGAAGTCCGGGCGGAACAGCCAATGAGGGTAACCGCATGAGCCAAGTGACAACTCAGCCAAGCATCACCCAAGTCTGGGACTGGCTCGACGCCGTGCCGGACCCGGAGATCCCGGTGATCTCGCTGGTGGACCTGGGCATCATCCGCGATGTGGCCTGGGAAGGGGAGACTTTGGTGGTCACCGTAACCCCGACCTACTCAGGCTGCCCGGCCACAGCGGTGATCGCCATGGATATTGAGACCGCCCTGCGCGGCCGCGGCATCACTGATCTGCGGCTCAAAACGCAGATTTCGCCGGCCTGGACCACGGATTGGCTGTCGGAAAAAGGCCGCACCAAGCTGGAGGCTTACGGCATCGCCCCGCCCCAGCCCGCTGGCGGCCCCGAGAAATGCCCGCACTGCGGGAGCAAACATGTCACCAAGGTCAGCCAGTTCGGCTCGACCCCCTGCAAGGCCCACTGGCGATGCCAGGACTGCCTCGAACCCTTTGATTATTTCAAGTGCATCTGAGGAGACCCTGATGGCGCGCTTTCACGACCTTGAAGTCACCGACGTCCGCAAGACCATCCGCGATGCGGTGGTTGTCACCCTGAAGCCCGCGGGTGGCGCGGCTGAGGAATTCGATTTCACCCAAGGCCAGTACCTGACCTTCCGCCGCGACTTCGACGGCGAGGAACTGCGCCGCAGCTACTCGATCTGCGCCGGCAAGGACGAAGGCATCCTGCAGATCGGCATCAAGCGCGTCGACGGCGGCGCCTTTTCGACCTGGGCTAACACCGAGCTGAAGGCGGGTGATACCCTGCAGGCGATGGCGCCGATGGGGACCTTCTTCACCCCGCTCGACGGGACGGCGCAAAAGCACTACCTGGGCTTTGCCGGCGGTTCAGGCATCACGCCCGTGCTGTCGATCCTCAAGACAACGCTTGAGGCCGAACCCCAATCCTCCTTCACGCTGGTCTACGCCAACAAGGGCGTGAACACGATCATGTTCCGCGAGGAACTGGAGGATCTGAAAAACCTCTACATGGGCCGCTTCAATGTGATCCATGTACTGGAATCCGACGCTCAGGAAATCGACTTGTTCACCGGTCTGGTGACTGAGGAGAAATGCGCCCAGCTGTTCGAGCACTGGATCGACATCCAGTCGGTCGACACCGCCTTTATCTGCGGCCCGGAGCCGATGATGCTGGGTATTGCCAGTGCCCTGCGCACCGCCGGTCTAGGCGATAGCCAGATCAAGTTCGAACTGTTCGCATCTGCTCAGCCGGGCCGCGCCAAGCGCAAGGCCACCGCAACGGATGCGGCCAGCAGCGCCAACCAGACCAAGGCCGCGATTACGCTGGACGGCGCCACCCAGACCATCGAAATGGGCAAGGACATGACCCTGCTGGACGCGGCGCTGGAGAACGCCATGGACGCGCCCTATGCCTGCAAGGCAGGTGTATGCTCCACCTGCCGCTGCAAGGTGCTGGAGGGCGAGGTCGAAATGGTCGCCAACCACGCGCTGGAGGATTACGAGGTCGAAAAAGGCTATGTGCTGTCCTGTCAGGCCTATCCGCTGAGTGATCAGGTGGTGGTGGACTACGATCAATAGCCCACTAGGTTAGAGCCCGAGCGATCAGGACGAAACACACAGCAACAGACTCAAGAGGACAATCGCATGAGTGACGAGATGAGCATTGAGAGCTATCTGGCGGCCGGTGGCGTCCTCAGCAATCCTTCCAACGTACCGCCACGCTATCGCGCTGAGCTGATGACCATCATGGCCAGTTTCGTGGATAGCGCGCTGGCGGGAGCGGCGGGGTTTGTCGATATCATAAACGAAGGCCCGGGGATCAAATCGCGCATGGCTGCCGCCCGGATCGTATTGGAAAAAACCGCCAATGCAGACCGGGTCTTGCAGGTCATGGGCGATTTCGGGGCCGACACGGAGCGCTATGTCGACCACCACCCCTGGACAGCCCGACTGGACCGCGAGGCTGGACTGGATCAGGCCAGATCCAAACATGACCGGCGCCTTGCTGTGTTCAATTACCCGCTCGAAGGCTGGGCCGATGCAGTGGTGATGAACCTTTTGATGGGACGCGCCGTTGCCGTGCAATTGGCAGAACTGTCCATGATCTCCTACCAGCCCTTGGCCGAGGCCTTCCGCGCCATTCAACCGATTGAGGCGCATCACGCGCGGCTTGCCCATGAAGGCCTGTCGCGTCTCGTCCAGGAAGGCGACATCGGCATGTTGCAGGAGTCCATCGGTTACTGGTGGCCGCGTGTCGCCATCAGCTTTGGGGTCGATGACTCCGACAAATTCGAAGCCCTTCGCACACTGGGGTTGCGCCATCGCAGCAACGCAGAGCTGCGCGCACGGTGGCAAAGCGAGATGCGTGGCGTGTTGCGAGAGCTGGGGCTGGAAGCCCCAGAACCGGCCTGAAGCGGCGGCATCAAGGCACCGCCCGACACCCACCCATATGGCGGAAGAACCCACCGGAAAAGGTCTGGACGACTGACCCATTGCGTCCTAGGGTCAGCCTGTTCCAGCACCCCAAAAACGAGGCCCGACATGGCGATCAGCAAGACCATTCGCACCTATTTCAACGGCAGCTGGCATGAGGGCGATGTGGCAATCATGAAGGCCGCTGACCATGCGGCCTGGCTTGGATCGTCGGTTTTCGACGGTGCGCGGCTGTTCGATGGTGTCACGCCCGACCTTGATCTGCACTGCGCCAGAGCCAACGCATCGGCCCACGCGCTGATGATGGCTCCAACCGTCAGCGTCGACGATATGGTCGCCATCGCCAAAGAGGGTCTCGCTCTCTTTGCACCAGATGCCGCGGTCTACATCCGCCCTATGTACTGGGCGACCGAGGGCGATTCCACGATGATCGCGCCGGAACCCGCAAGCACCCAGTTTGCTCTTTGTCTGGAAGAAATCCCTATGGCTGCCCCGACAGCTGTAGCGACTCTGACACGCACCTCCTTCCGCCGGCCCGTGCTGGAGAGTTCTGTGGTCAATGCAAAGGCCGGTTGCCTCTATCCGAACAACGCCCGCATGCTGCGTGAAGCGCGCGCAAAAGGATTCAGCAACGCGCTCGCCCTCGATGCCATGGGGAATGTCGCTGAGACCGCCACGGCCAATATTTTCATGGTGCGTGACGGAGAGGTCTTTACTCCGATTGCAAATGGCACCTTCCTTGCAGGGATCACCCGTGCCCGTCACATCGCAAACCTGCGCTCAGATGGTGTCACCGTTCATGAAACGGTGCTTGGCTATAAAGACTTTGAAGACGCCGACGAAGTTTTCATGTCCGGCAATATGAGCAAGGTCACGCCAGTTGCCGCCTTTGACGATCGGCAATACCAGATCGGACCAATCGCCAAGCGCACACGGGATCTCTATTGGGATTGGGCAACAAGCAGCCGTGGATAGCTGCGTGCGACTAGCCTTTGTGCTCATCTATTGCGCCGGGGGATGGCTTGCGCCATGATCCAGACGGAACAACCAGAGGATCAATATGCGCAAATTTCTTGTGGTATTGGATGACAGCCGCGAATGCCTGAACGCCATGCGGTTCGCCGCCATGCGTGCCGCCAAGACTGGCGGCGGAGTTGAAATCCTTTCGGTGATTCCACCCGACGAATTCAATCATTGGATTGGCGTCGGCGAAGTGATGCGCGAAGAGGCCCGCGAACGCATACACGCCCATTTTGAAGTATTCGCGAAGTGGATGCGCGACCGGCAAGGTATCGAACCCAAACTCGTGATCCGCGAAGGCGAAGCGGTGCCAGAGATTATCGCCCAGATCGAATCTGATCCCGAAATCGGCGTATTGGTACTGGGCGCCGGTGACGACCGCAAAGGCCCTGGTCCCCTCGTCACCCAGTTAAGTCGCTCATCCGGCAGCCTGCCGGTGCCGATCACAATCGTACCCGGCGATCTGTCTAAAGAAAAACTGGAAGCGATCACCTGATCGCTGCCAAGCTGACCGATCTGCGGGTTGCACGAACTCGCCGCGAGTGGATCCGAAGCGAAAGGCCCCAGCGCGCGCCACAAGGTTCCGCAACTTTAGAACCGTTCCAAATCTTGACTTAAGCCGACCGGAGGCGCATATCTCTGCCACGCTTTAAGGAGGCCCGACATGTTCATTCAGACAGAATCCACGCCCAACCCGGCGACGCTGAAATTCCTGCCGGGCCAGACCGTACTGGAAATGGGCACAGCTGATTTTCCCAGCGCAGAGGCCGCAGGCTCATCGCCTTTGGCGCAGCGCATTTTTGCTGTTGCAGGCGTGACTGGCGTGTTCTTCGGCAACGATTTCGTAACCGTGACCAAGGCAGAGACGGTTGAATGGGACCACATCAAACCGGCGATCCTCGGCGCGGTGATGGAACATTTCCAGTCAGGTCAGCCGGTGATTTCCGAAGGTGGCGAACAGACCTCTGGCCATGCGGAACACACCGGTGAGGATGGCGAAATCGTCAACCAGATCAAAGAGCTTCTGGACAGCCGCGTGCGCCCTGCTGTGGCTCAGGATGGCGGCGATATCACCTTCCACGGCTTTGACCGTGGAGTGGTCTACCTGCATATGCAGGGCGCCTGCGCAGGCTGCCCTTCGTCGACACTGACGCTGAAGATGGGCATCGAAAACCTGCTGCGCCACTACATCCCCGAAGTGACCGAGGTTCGCCCCGTTGCCGTCTGACGCTCTCGTCCTTGGCTTTGATACATCGGCCGCGCATTGCGCGGCCGCTTTGTTGCGTGGGGACACGGTGCTGGCCTCCCGATTGGAGGAGATGACTCGCGGCCAGGCCGAACGATTGATGCCGTTGCTGGACGAGGTGCTCGCCGAAGGTGGCGCAGCTTGGGCGGATCTTGATGCCATTGGTGTCGGTATCGGACCCGGAAACTTCACAGGCATTCGCATCGCCGTGTCCGCTGCACGCGGTTTGGCGCTGGGGCTGGATATTCCGGCAGTCGGTGTAAACGGATTTGACGCACGCCATCACCCCGGCACTCTCGCTGCGGTGCCCGCACCTCGCGATCATGTCTATGCACTGCCTCCCGGAGGCGAGCCCCGGCTGATGCCACTTGTTGAAGCGCAGGCGGTTGCCGCCGCGCATGATCTAGAGTTGCTGGCCGAGGCAACTCCGCCGAATATCGCCGAAGCCATCGCCCGCAACGCCGCCGACCGTTACCAAACAGAAGCAGTTGCCCCTGCCCCGCTGTACCTGCGGGCTGCTGATGCCGCGCCGGCAAGAGACGCCCCACCAACGCTGATTGATGGCTGATACCTTCGGTCGACCATGCTACGAAACTGTCCCTCAAATCTGACACCACAGGACATGGCCCACACCCATCGGGCTGCCTTTGTGCAGGGGCGCCCGTGGTCTTCGGATGAATTTTCTGCCCTGCTCGACAGCCCGTTCAGCTATGCTGTCGGCGATACACGATGCTTTGCCTTGGGACGCGTTGTCGCTGGAGAGGCCGAACTGCTGACCATAGCGACCCACCCTGACTACCGGCGTCAAGGGTTTGCGCGTATGGTCTTGGACAGCTGGCAGGAAGCCGCGCTGGCCAGAGATGCAACCGATGGCTTTCTGGAAGTTGCCGCAGACAACCGATCGGCGCGTGCCCTGTATCACTCCTATGGATTCGCCGAAACCGGGCGGCGGGTCGGCTACTACCCGCGCGAAGGCGCGTCTTCAGTGGACGCAGTGCTCATGTGCGTCAGTTTACGCAAGGCCGAAACCGCAGAATAACACCAAAAGGTCAAAAAACGGTTGACCCTTTCCGCAGGCTACGGCCTAAATTGTCGCACCTTTTTAAAAACACATGGGTTGGGGCGGTCAAACTGGCCGCAACAAGAACAACAAATTGGGAGTACCCCTATGACCCTGATGAAATCCCTGATGAGCGCCGCGGCGGCCGTGGCGCTGACAGCGGGTGCCGCATTGGCAGAGCCTGCACTGATCTTTGATCTGGGCGGCAAGTTCGACAAATCGTTCAACGAAGCCGCCTTCACCGGCGCGCAGCGTTGGGCTGAGGAAACCGGCGAAAGCTTCCGCGAAATCGAACTGCAATCCGAAGCTCAGCGTGAGCAGGCCCTGCGTCGCTTTGCCGAAGCGGGCGCGAACCCGATCGTCATGGCCGGTTTTGCTTTTGCCGACGCTCTGGGCCAGGTTGCAGCCGACTACCCCGACACCAAATTCGTGATCATCGACATGGTTGTTGATGCGCCGAATGTGCGTTCTGTCGTCTTCAACGAACATGAAGGCTCCTACCTTGTCGGTATGCTGGCGGCCAAAGCGTCCAAATCGGGAACAGTGGGCTTCATCGGCGGTATGGATATCCCGCTGATCCGCAAATTTGCCTGCGGCTACGCCGAGGGCGTGAAGGCCGCAAACCCGGACGCAACTGTGATCGCCAATATGACCGGCACCACCCCTGCGGCCTGGAATGACCCGGTCAAGGGCTCCGAACTGACGAAGGCGCAGATCAGCCAGGGCGCTGATGTTGTCTATGCAGCTGCGGGCGGCACTGGTGTTGGCGTACTGCAGACCGCCGCCGACGAAGGCATCCTGTCAATCGGTGTGGACAGCAACCAGAACCACCTGCACCCGGGCAAAGTTCTGACGTCCATGATGAAGCGCGTCGACAACGCTGTGTTCGAAGCCTTCACCGACGGTCCTGACCTGGAAACCGGCTTCTCCGTCATGGGCCTGTCGAACGGCGGCGTCGGCTTTGCGGTTGACGATAACAACGCATCGCTGATCACGGAAGAGATGCAGGCTGCCGCTGATGAAGCCGCAGCCAAGATCGCAACCGGCGAAATCACCGTGCATGACTACATGTCGGATGACAGCTGCCCGGCTCTGTCCTTCTAAGTACTGAACTGCCCCCCGGCCCACCGTGATCCTCTTGATGATTATGGTGGTGACCGGGGGTTTCATATTGCCCGGAGGCTGCGCCTTTGCCGCCTCCGGGTTTGGTTTTTCCTAGGTTGGCCAAATTGCACATGTTAACCGCCGCTCGCTTCGGCGTGAATCTGTGCCAACCGATCCAGGATGAATAAGGGGAGCCCGAATGACGGCACCAGCAATTGAACTAAAAGGCATCTCCAAGGCCTTTGGCCCCGTTCAGGCCAATAAGGATATCTCAATCCGTGTTTCCCCCGGCACGATCCATGGGATCATCGGCGAGAATGGCGCAGGCAAATCAACGCTGATGAGTATCCTGTACGGTTTTTACAAAGCCGATAAGGGTGAGGTCTGGATTCACGGGAAACGTACCGAGATTCCCGACAGCCAGGCGGCGATCTCGGCAGGGATCGGCATGGTGTTCCAGCACTTCAAGCTGGTTGAGAATTTCACGGTACTGGAGAACATCATCCTCGGCGCCGAGGATGGCAAACTGTTGAAGCCCTCTCTCAGCAAGGCCCGAAATTCGCTGAAAGACCTGGCAGCAGAATATGAGCTGAACGTTGATCCCGATGCCCGTATCGACGAAATCGGTGTCGGCATGCAGCAGCGTGTCGAGATCCTGAAGGCGCTATACCGCCAGGCCGACATTCTGATTCTGGACGAGCCGACAGGGGTTCTGACCCCCGCAGAGGCCGACCAGCTGTTCCGCATTCTGGACAGGCTGCGTGCCGAGGGCAAAACCATCATCCTGATCACTCACAAACTGCGCGAAATCATGGAGTATACCGATACGGTGTCGGTGATGCGCCGCGGCCAGATGACCGCGACCGTGAAAACCGCTGAAACCAGCCCCGAACATCTGGCCGAACTGATGGTGGGACGCAAGGTGCTGCTGCGGGTGGACAAGGTTCCCGCCACTCCCGGCAAGCCGATCCTTGAGATCGAGAACCTCAGTGTTGTCGATGAGGCGGGCGTTGCGCGGGTGAAGAATATCGACCTGACCGTGCGTGCGGGAGAGATCCTTGGCATCGCCGGGGTGGCCGGCAACGGTCAATCCGAACTGATGGAGGTGCTCGGCGGCATGCGCGAAGGTCAGGGCACCATTCGTCTCAATGGATCGACGCTGCCCCTGTCAGGTGCCGGATCCGATGCCCGCGCCCGTCGCGCAGCACATGTGGCCCACGTTCCCGAAGACCGTCAGCGCGAAGGTCTGATCATGGACTTCCACGCTTGGGAAAACGTGGCGTTCGGCTATCATCACGCGCCCGAATACCAACGCGGCCTGTTAATGAACAATGCTGCGCTGCGCGCCGATACCGAGGCCAAGATGGCCAAGTTTGACGTACGCCCCCCGGACCCCTGGCTTGCGGCCAAGAATTTCTCCGGCGGCAATCAGCAGAAAATCGTTGTTGCCCGCGAAATCGAGCGCAACCCTGACCTGTTGCTGATTGGGCAGCCGACACGGGGCGTCGATATCGGCGCCATTGAGTTTATTCACAAGCAAATCGTCGAATTGCGCGATCAGGGCAAGGCGATCCTGCTGGTCTCGGTTGAACTGGAGGAAATCCTGTCACTCGCCGACCGTGTTGCAGTGATGTTTGACGGAATGATCATGGGCGAGCGCCCGGCCGATCAGACCGATGAGAAAGAGCTGGGCCTGTTGATGGCCGGTGTCGCGGGGGAGGCCGCGTAAATGGATAAAATGCCTAAATGGGCCGATGTCGTACTGATCCCGCTGATCAGCCTCGTATTGGCCGCTATTCTGTCTGCCTTGGTGATTCTTGGCATTGGCGAAGACCCGATTGCCGCCGTGAAGCTGATGGTTTCGGGCGCGCTTGGATCCACTTATGGCTGGGGCTATACGCTCTATTATGCCACCAACTTCCTGTTCACGGGTCTGGCCGTTTCCGTGGCCTTCCACGCCCGGCTTTTCAACATCGGTGGTGAAGGTCAGGCGATGCTCGGTGGTTTGGGTGTGGCCCTCGTATGCCTTTATGTTCCCTGGCCGCATTGGTCGCTGGCACTGATCTTTGCCAGCCTGGGTGCTGCCCTTTTTGGTGCGGCCTGGGCCGCGATCCCCGCCTATCTTCAGGCGAAGCGCGGCAGCCATATCGTGATCACCACAATCATGTTCAACTTTATTGCGGCGGCCGTTCTGAACTACGTGCTGGTCAATCTCCTGCGTCCAGAAGGCTCGATGGACCCGGCGACAGCCCGTTTTGCCGAAGCTGTCCACCTGCCGTCCTTGCATGAGCTCCTCGCACCTATCGGGATCGAGTTTTCCAAGGCGGCACCTGCCAATGTGAGCTTCCTCGTCGCGCTTGCTGCTTGCGTTGCGGTCTGGTTGCTGATCTGGCGTACCAAACTGGGCTACGAGATCCGGGCCTATGGCAACTCCGAATATGGCGCACTTTACGCCGGAATCTCGCCGGTCAAGATCACCATGATTGCGATGCTGATCTCTGGCGGTCTGGCGGGCATGATGGCCACCAACAATGTGATGGGCGAGGCCGAGCGCCTGGTATTGAACTCAACCGAGGGCGCCGGTTTCATCGGCATCGCCGTGGCACTCATGGGGCGCAGCCATCCCTTTGGCGTGTTTCTGGCCGCGATCCTGTTCGGGTTCCTCTATCAGGGCGGCGCGGAGCTGGCCCTATGGACCAGCATCCCGCGGGAACTGATCGTCGTCATTCAGGCACTGGTGATCCTATTCACAGGCGCGCTGGACAATATGGTACGAGGACCGCTTGAACGGATCTTCCTTGCTCTGCGCCGGGGGAAAGCGTGATGGATTTTCTGACTCTGATCCAGGTGCTCGACAGCACCGTTCGCCTCGCAACACCGCTGCTGCTGGCCTGTCTGGCTGGACTGTTTTCCGAACGGGCGGGGATCTTCGATATCGGCCTTGAAGGCAAAATGCTGATGGCCGCTTTCTTCTCGGCGGCGGTGGCTGCGACCACTGGCAATGTCTGGCTCGGCCTCCTGGCCGGTATCGCATCATCGCTGGTTCTCAGTGGCCTGCACGGGCTCGCCTCGATCACCTTCCGTGGCAACCAGCTGATCTCCGGTGTGGCGATCAACTTCCTGGCCGCAGGCATGACCGTACTGATCGCGCAGGACTGGTTCCAGCAGGGCGGGCGCACACCCTCGCTGTTCTCGGGCGGCCGGTTTGAGCCTCTCAGCCTGCCGTTTGCAGATGCGCTGGCGGATGTCCCTGTGTTAGGCCCGATCTATAGCGAGCTGCTTTCCGGTCACTCCGTGCTGGTCTACCTGGCGTTCCTCGCGGTGCCTGCTACCGCCTGGATCCTCTTTGGTACGCGCTTTGGCCTGCGCCTGCGCGCGGTCGGGGAAAACCCCGCAGCTGTCGATACCGCCGGCGTGTCCGTTGTCGGTCTGCGCTATGCAGCGGTAATGATCTGTGGCCTGCTCTGCGGCATTGCCGGTGCCTATCTTGCAACAGCGCTACAGGCCGGGTTCGTAAAGGACATGACAGCCGGTCGCGGCTTTATCGCCCTGGCAGCGCTGATTTTCGCGAAATGGCGCCCCTGGCACGCGCTTGGTGCCTGCCTTCTGTTCGGCCTGCTTCAAGCGGTGGCCCTGCGTTTTCAGAACATCGAAATCGGCAACTTTGTGATTCCGGTGCAGATGATGGACGCGCTGCCCTACATCCTGACCGTGGTGATCCTGGCAGGCTTCGTCGGCAAGGCGGTTCCGCCCAAAGCCGGTGGAGAGCCCTACGTCAAGGAGCGCTGATAGAGCCATCAATTTGGTACAGCCCGCAGGGGCTGTACCAAAGGCATCTGCAAGCGCCCGGCTCCGGCCGGGCGTTTGCCGTTTTGACACAGCCAGAGTCAGACTTTTCGGAAACCAGTTCTCCCCATCCGAGTTCCGGCCAACTTTCATAGGTCCAGTTTTTGCCCTAGCGTCAGTCCTGTTTTCTGCGGAGCGGCATCGGCAGTTGATTTTAGCCAATTGCTGCGCTCTAACACTGATATGCAGATTTATCTTCCCATCGCCGAAGTCTCGGTCAACGCATTCCTGCTGCTGGGGCTTGGCGGCATGGTCGGCATCCTGTCCGGCATGTTTGGTGTCGGTGGCGGCTTCCTGATGACACCGCTCCTGTTCTTCATCGGCATCCCGCCGGCAGTGGCCGTTGCCACCGAAGCCAATCAGATCGTGGCCTCCTCATTCTCCGGTGTGCTTGCTCATTTCAGGCGCCGAACCGTCGACATCAAGATGGGCCTGGTTCTTCAAGCGGGCGGTCTTTTCGGTGCAGCGCTTGGGGTTGTGGTCTTCAACTATCTAAAAGCATTGGGCCAGGTCGATCTGCTGGTAAAACTCTGTTACGTCGTCTTTCTTGGCGTTGTCGGCGGGCTGATGTTCATCGAAAGCCTGAATGCGATCCGCAAATCCAAAGCCTCCGCAGGTGGCGCCCCCGCGCCGCGTCGGCAGCGTGGCTGGGTCCATGCCCTGCCCTTCAAGATGCGGTTCCGCACATCCGGCCTCTATATCTCCGTGATTCCTCCCTTGCTGGTGGGTGTCGTCGTCGGCATCCTCGCGGCAATCATGGGTGTTGGTGGTGGCTTCATCATGGTGCCAGCCATGATCTACATCCTCGGGATGCCAACCAAGGTTGTGGTTGGCACATCGCTGTTTCAGATCATTCTGGTCACCGCCTTTACCACGATGCTGCACGCGACCACGAACTATACCGTGGATATTGTTCTGGCGGTTCTATTGCTGATCGGCGGGGTGATCGGTGCCCAGATCGGTACCCGGATCGGCGTCTATCTCAAGGCTGAACAGCTCCGCATCCTGTTGGCGCTGATGGTAATTATTGTCTGCGTCAAACTCGGGCTGGACCTGTTGCTGATGCCATCTGAGCTTTACTCGCTCGGCAGCGATGGAGGGCACTGAGATGCTCCATCGCGTCATCAGGCAACGCCTCCGCCGCGCGCCGCAATCCCAGCCGGCCCGCGGCTCCGCGCGGCTCTGGATTGCATTCCTCCTGGTCCTGCCACTCGGGTCGATTGCCACCGCTCAGACCTCCACCGATCCGGCAGATAGCGACCCTCCCGCTGGCCCGCGCGAGGAAGTCGTGCTCGGTCTGAGCCAAGACCGTGTTGCCATCACCGCCGACTTCGATGGATCGGAAATCCTCGTCTTTGGGGCCGTGAAGCGGGAAGCCCCTATCCCGCAGGACGACCCTCTTCAGGTGATCGTCGCCGTATCCGGTCCGGCCTCGCCCGTGATGGTCCGCCGCAAGGAGAAAAAGCTTGGGATCTGGGTCAACACCGACAGCGTGCTGGTAGACTCGGCACCGAGCTTCTACGCAGTTGCGACAAGCGCGCCGCTCTCTCAGGTGCTGAGCGATACTGAGGACCTGCGGTATCGAGTCTCCGTGGGGCGGGCCATCCGCTCGGTCGGTGCCGGAATGCACATCCGCGGGGCACAGAAATTCGCCGAAGCCGTGATCCGCATCCGGTCCGAGAACAATCTCTATTCTCTGCGGGAGAACACTGTCGCCGTCGATCAGCAAACGCTGTTTCGCACTGCGATCGAGATGCCCGCCGACCTGACCGAAGGGGCCTATCGGACCCGCATCCTGCTCACACGAGGCGGATCGGTTGTCGCGCAGTACGAAACCAGCATCGACGTGCGCAAAGTCGGGCTGGAACGGTTTCTTTACACACTTTCACGCGAACAGCCGTTTCTCTACGGCCTTATGTCACTGGCCATTGCAATTGCCGCAGGTTGGGGTGCCTCTGCCGCCTTCCGCCTGCTGCGCAACAGCTGACGACCACGAACCAGATCCAGACCCAGACCCAGACCCAGACCGCCGCGCACAGCGCGGCGCTACGCCCAACGGGCGTGGTGCCAGCTTGCTGGTCTCACAACGGGCGGGAGACCTCTGCAGTGACTATCCACGCCCGATGTAAGGCATCTTGGTTGCCATCACGGTCATGAATTGAACATTTGCCTCAGGCGGAAGATTTGCCATATGCAGCACCGACCGTGCAGCATCCTCAACGGCGAAGGTCTCCATCGCGCCCGCTGCCGGATCAGTCTCGGCCTGCCGGGCGCTCAAATCCGCAACCATCGGCGTGCGTGCGTTGCCGATATCAATTTGCCCGCAGGCAATATCAAACGGGCGCCCATCCAGCGACAGGCTACGGGTCAGCCCGGTGATCGCGGCTTTGGTCGCTGCATAGGGTACCGAATGTGGGCGCGGAACATGGGCCGCAATTGATCCGTTATTGATGATCCGCCCGCCCTGCGGGGCCTGCTGGCGCATTTGGCGAAAGGCCGCTCGGGCCGAAAGGAACATGCCGTTCAAGTTCACATTGACGGCTACAAACCAATCCTCCAGCGCAATCTCATCAATCGTGCCGGAAGGGGTAAAGATGCCTGCATTGTTGAACAACACATCTAACCGTCCGGCCCGCTTTGCAAAGGTCTCCACGGCACGATCGACAGCCTCGGCATCGGTGACATCCGCCGGCACGACATGAGCCGTGTCGCGCCCCTGCGCCACGGCCTCCAGCGCCTCTGCGCGGCGGGCAAGCAGACCCACCTGCCAGCCTTCATCCAGAAACAGCTCCGCCACGGCACGGCCGATACCGGAGCTGGCTCCGGTGATCAGGATCGTGCGTCTAGAATCTGGAGCTTGGATCGTCATAGTGGGCTGTCCTCTTGCAGTTCCAGGGTCAGGGCGCCTACCGGCGCGGCCCGCAGGTCGTCCACCTGCAGAGGGCCTGTCGGCTTTGCCAGACGATTGCGCACCACCCAGATCAGGCGCTCCTGCGCCCGCGTAATGGCCACATAAGCAAGCCGCTTCCAGAGCGGTTGCCCGGCCTCCACCCGGCCCATGCGCGCCGCGGCATAGATATCAGGCGCAAAAACCTGCGCCGTGGGCCATTGCGAGCCCTGCGCCTTGTGAATAGTGACGGCCGCCCCGTGCAGAAACGCCGCCCCCATACGCGCAGCAAATGGAATGAAGGGTTCTTCTTCATCCGGTTTTTCGATCTTCACGATAGAGGCCGCGGAGACCTGCGGGTCCTCGGCTCCCATGACATGAAGGCGCGAGAATCCAGGCTTGCGACCCGGTCCGAGGTAGATGACCTGGGCCCCCTTGATCAGGCCGCGGGCTTCCAGATCCAGCCTTTTCTTGCGATGTTTCATCGGCAATTCGATTCCGTCGCAGATCAGCGGCTCGCCAGCCAGCAAACTGTCCTCCGGCGCACCGTGCACGTTACGAAACGCATTGATCAGCCGAATCCGGGTGTTGTTGCGCCAGACCAGAACCGGAGAACGTGCCATCAGATCCACCTCGACCCGTTGCCCCCAGACGACGCGATCATCCTGGCGAGAGAGGTCCTCAACCATGCGCTCAAAATCCTCAAACCCGATGTTCGGATCAGCCAGAGCATGAGCGAGGTCCAGAATGGGATTGCCTGCCTCTTGGCGGTGAATGCGGTTGAGGATCAGTTTGCGCTCTTCTGGCAGCGTTTCAAAAACCATGGCACCGGATTGGTTCACCGGGGCGAGCTGTGCGGGATCGCCAAACAGCAATAATGTCGGGAAAATTTCCTGAAGGTCCTGGAACTGGCGGTCATCCAGCATCGAAGCTTCATCGATAAAGCCGATATCCAGCGGCTCCTCCCGCCGTTTCCAACCGGTGATGAAGTCAGATCCGCGCAGACCGGCAGCAGCCAACGCACCAGGGATCGACTTGTTGCGTTCATAAAACGCCTTCGCCCGCGCCAGGGCTTCTTCGGTTAACCCCTCGATTTCGGGTTCATCGCCACTACCCGCCAGCCATTCCGCTATCCGCTCATATTCCGGATCATAGACAGGCGTATAGAGGATCCGGTGGATCGTGGTTGCGGGAACACCACGAAGGCGCAGCACGCTGGCGGCCTTGTTTGTGGGCGCGAGGATTGCGAGTGTGCGCCGGTCCTCATTCTTCTTGCGGCTTTCATAGTCCCCGGAAACAACCTCGACACCGGCCTTTTCCAACGCCTTATAGAGTTCCGCCAACAACAGCGTCTTACCAGATCCGGCTTTGCCAATAACCGCCATTGCGCCACCGTCACCGCGGGGCGGGTGTAGCAGATCGTCTTCGAGATCGACCCCTGCGTCACGAAGAAGACTGCTGACACGATCAAAAGCGACGGCCTGATCGTCGGAGAATTTAATGGGTGCTGCGCTCATTCGGCGACACTACAGCCGCCGGGCCGGCTGCACCAGAGCAGACGGCCCCACATCATATCGTTTCAGCGCAGCTCGCCCTCCTTCAGCGCTATGCCCATCGACACCCTGCTCACCCCGTCAGCGCAACGGGTCCTGGCGCGCCTGCACCGCCAAAGGAGCGGTCGAACCAGAGTGTCGACAATTCCGGCTGAATGCCTGCCTTCTGCGCGACCCGGTGATACGCCTCGGTAGAATAGTCCCACAGGCCAAGGCAGATCCGGTCCCGCCCCGCGCCCATGGTGCCGACAATTTCCGGGCTAAACCCAAGAGAGCGGTAGATCCGCACCATCCGCCGATCAAACACCCCGGCAAAATGCGCGATATTGAAGTTCCGCATTATCTCAAGCCCGGCCAGGGTCAGTGCCCCGGCCACATTGCCGCTGACATGTCGGGACAGGCAGAACCGGGTGCATTCCCAGATCAGAGGGCTGCGGATCGCCTCCCCGCCGGTCAGCTCGGGAAAAACATCATTTACCATGATTGGACCCGTGGAGGGCAGAAAACGCATTGACCCACCGTGGCTGCCATCGGGCTGCTGCCAGATCACATATAGCGGATCAAGCGCATCGTATTCATCGCGTTCTTCCCCGCAGGCATCTACCGAGACCTCCCAACCCAGCCGCGTCTTGAACTGATCCGCGCGATCCACGAACATCGAATGGGCAAGCTCACGGTGCTTATACAGGTCGTGTGCATATACGTAACGAAGCATAACTTAGTCCCCTTTAGATAGAAAAGTGGGACCAGATTACGATCAGAAGATATTTTCAACTATAGGGTTAATGAACATCAACAGCTTCAACGTCTTAGATGATGATCAACCCGAGACTCAGTGCCCGTGCGATGGCATGCGTGGTGTTGATCGCCCCCAGTTTGAATCGCGCGCTCTCAATATAGACCCGCAATGTATGCTCCGAAATGGTCAGCGTCTTGGCCACCTGGGCTCTGCTGTAGCCCATCGCGAGCAAGGTTAACGCGTCAATCTCACGTGGGGACAGGGGTTGGACATGCTCCGGGCTGCGATCCGGTTCAAATTCCAGCGCCTTGCGGTTGAAGTAGTGCCCGATCAGGATCAGGTCACGGCTGTGTCTGTCCGTGAATTTCGTCCAGGTCTCATCGTTGCAGTTGTGGCTGACCGTGAACAAAGCGAATTGCCCGTTTGGCCCACGGATCGGGATTGAGTACCCCTGATTGCCTACGTCATGGGCAAGGGCGTCCTGCAGAAACTCGCGCGCAGGCTTGGACGACCAATCAAGGCGGCGCCAGTCAACCGGGTGAAACCGCTGATAGCAACCGATAATGACCGGATCGACACGAACATAGGCTTTTTCCTGATAGCGCTCGACCCATTCCCGCGAATAGGTGCCAAAGTGATAGTGATCGCCAGCGCTGTCGACCCAGTGATACATGGCGTGATCAACCTCAAAGGTCTCACAGACCCGCTCAATGATCTCTTGCAGACCATCGACCGTTGTCGTGGCGTCCAAAACCTCAAGGATAAGATCAAGATTAACTTTGGTTGCCATGAAATGCCTGAATTCTCACTTGGTCTCAGCGCAGAACCTCTGCACCTATTTGGCTGTCGGCAGATCCAAATTGCCGCAGCTCTGGCCTTTGTGCCGCGATCATCGATGCAGCGTCAACGGTAAGCCCGCATAATGATCAGGTTTTTATTTCATAAGCGATTATCTAGGGCGCGGCCACAAAATGTCTTCACCATCAGCGCATGACCGCTGGTCATTCCGCACAAATGTTCGACAACCACGTTCGCACCAGAAAAACAATAACCCGCCAGTCACAGGAGCGACTGACGGGTGAAATAATGTGTCTCTCGAGGGTGTTTACCCTGCCAGAACATCCTCCAGTGTGCGTAGACCGGTCCGGGGCGCCTGAACCAGAACAGACATATTACCCGGCTTGTGCTCGTTGCGAAGCATCTTCATATGCGCCTCCGGCAGATCGTTCCAGGAGAACACCTCCGACATGCAGGGGTCTAGGCGGCGCTCGACCATCAGCTTGTTGGCAGCGGCGGCCTGCTTCAGATGCGCAAAGTGCGAGCCCTGCAAACGCTTCTGGTGCATCCACATGTAACGCACATCGAACGTCAGGTTATAGCCAGTGGTGCCTGCGCAGATCACAACCATGCCGCCTTTTTTACAGACAAAGGTCGAAACCGGGAACGTGCTTTCGCCCGGATGTTCAAACACCATGTCGACATTCACGCCTTTGCCGGTGATGTCCCAGATAGCCTTGCCGAACTTACGGGCTTCCTTGAACCAATTGGCATATTCGGGCGTGTTCACTGTCGGCAACTGCCCCCAGCAATCAAAGTCTTTGCGGTTGATCACACCCTTGGCGCCCAGCCCCATTACAAAATCACGTTTGCTTTCGTCCGAGATCACGCCGATGGCATTTGCACCAGCCGTATTGATCAACTGGATCGCGTAGGAGCCGAGGCCGCCCGAAGCGCCCCAGACCAGCACGTTCTGGCCCGGCTTCAGATCGTGCGGCTCGTGGCCGAACAGCATCCGGTAGGCGGTCGCAAGGGTCAGCGTATAGCAGGCGCTTTCTTCCCAGGTCAGGTGCTTGGGGCGGGGCATAAGCTGCTGCGACTGAACATTGGTGAACTGCGCAAAGGAGCCGTCGGGCGTCTCATACCCCCAGATGCGCTGGCTGGGA
Organism: Phaeobacter sp. JH20_29; assembly: GCF_048056175.1. Classification (NCBI taxonomy): domain Bacteria; kingdom Pseudomonadati; phylum Pseudomonadota; class Alphaproteobacteria; order Rhodobacterales; family Roseobacteraceae; genus Phaeobacter; species Phaeobacter sp. JH20_29. The sequence goes on along the minus strand of NZ_JAYMWO010000011.1, from coordinate 119,703 downwards.
GAGTACATCGGATCGCCACCGTTGCATTCCTCGTCGTCGCCATCATCCTGATTGCAGTGAATGACCACCTCGTCGCCGACTTTCCAGCGCTTAACCTTGTCGCCCACGGCCCAAACGATGCCCGAGGCGTCGGAACCGGCAATATGGAACGGCGCACCGTGACCATCAAAGGGGCTGATAGGTGTGCCGAGAGCCGCCCACACACCGTTATAGTTCACACCCGCCGCCATCACGAGCACAAGCACGTCGTGGCTGTCCAGTTCGGGCACATCGACCACTTCCTGCACCATCGCAGTATCGGGGGTGCCATGGCGCTCTTTGCGGATGGTCCAAGCATACATCTTCTGTGGCACATAGCCCATCGGCGGCAGTTCACCGATCTCATAAAGCTCTTTTTCAGGGGCCTCGTAGGAGAGGGCGCCGTTCTGCGTGTCCAAAGCCATGCTGGCCTCCTTTTTTCCGCTGTTTGCCGCAATGCAGAATCGCAGCTGCTATCTAGGGAATAAGATCCGCCAAGCAACAATGCAACATCATTTATTTGATTTGGGTAATTTTATGACCCAGCGGATGCAGAATAATCCTTTGCACCTGCAGCAATGCCAGCCTCTTTTGGCCCGTCAGTGTCAGGCTCCGGGATCAGATGACGGATTGAGTTTGCGTAGTAGACAAGCAGATCGTGTTGGTCGGCCACCACCTCGTAGCCGCCCGCTGTCTGTCGCAGGATGCCTCTCATCGTCAGTTGACGTAGCCCCAACTCGGCGGCGGAACCGCGGTCGTTGCGCGATATATGGATATAAGCATAGGGCAATCGCGACAGCAGCGCGTCCATCCCTGCTTCAATATCCGCACGGCTGAGCGGCTGTTGACCCTTTGGGAGGTACTCCACAGTGGCGGCGACCAAGGCCACCGGCAATACCGGAACACATTCGCCGATACGACCCATCAGCTCCTGCGCAAGACTCGTCGGCGTGTCCTCTCCCCCGCTGCAAAGAACAAAGTCGCGCAGGCTGAGAGGGCGCCCAAAACTGACTGCCGCATACCCGGATCGCTGGTAGCGCCTCGTCGCCCATAGCCACAGCTGACGCAGCATACGAACCGCCACCACATGGATGCGTGCGCGGAATCGTCGATCACCGGATTTCGCAGCCGATGTCAGGATCTTGTCTTCCAGCACGCGGTCGTAGTTCAGCGCAACAGGCACAAACACCACATCACGCCCGCCCTCGCCCTGTGCCGCCTGACCGTCAACGATGTATTTCAGTAGCCCCACCTTCGGCTGTGCCAAAGCGCCATCTAGGCTCAACCCGCCTTCGGGAAAAATCGCCTGGGTCACCCCGCCCTGCGTCGCCAGCCTCACATAGGTCGCCAGAACGCGACGATAGAGGTCATTGCGTGACTTACGGCGGATAAAATAGGCACCCATGGCCCGGATCAATCGCGACAACGGCCATACCCGCGCCCATTCACCCACCGCATAGGACAAGGCCGACCGGTCCGCCACCAGATAGGTGATCAGGACATAATCCATGTTCGAGCGATGATTCATGACAAAAACCACCGTCGCCTCAGGGTCTATTGCCTTCACTGCAGCTTCATCCAGATGACCGAGGCGAACACGATAGATCGCATTGGACAAAAACCGCGCGAGACGGATCGCGATGCTGAAATAGGCAACTGCGGAAAACGACGGGACGATCTCGCGGGCATAACGCCGGGCCTCCTCGAAGGCGACGTTTTCGGGAATGCCCTGCGCACGTGCATGGTCTGCAATCGCCTGGGCCACCTGCGGGTCATAGATCAGCCGCTGTATCATGTCGTAACGGCGTGCCAGTTTGAACGGTTGAATTGGTCGTTCCAGGCGGCGGTTCAACCGCGCCACAGCCCGCTCCAAACGACGACGGAAGAACCACCGCACCGACGGAAACAGGAAATGCGAGGCAAAGGTGATCGCGGCAAACAGCACGATAAGCACAAAAAGCCAAAGCGGGAGTTCCACGGTCTGCGTCATCCTGAGACCCTTCCCCATGCTTGCTGTCATTACAAGCACTTTGCCGGATCGGCAGAGGCACCCATATTTAGCAGCTGGCATGAAATGCCGCAACGCAGCGAATTGACATGGGTTTAAAATTGCAGTCTACATCAGCTTGACGAAATAAAATTACCGCAACACTGACTCGCGAGGCCCGACATGCCGCAGATGCAAAAAGACCGCCCCTGGCTGATCCGCACCTACGCCGGCCATTCCACGGCATCGGCATCCAATGCGCTGTACCGCGCCAACCTGGCCAAGGGGCAGACCGGCCTCTCGGTCGCCTTCGACCTGCCGACCCAGACTGGCTATGACAGCGACCACGTGCTGGCCCGCGGCGAAGTGGGCAAAGTCGGCGTGCCGGTTTGCCATCTGGGCGACATGCGGACCCTGTTCAATGAGATCCCGCTGGAGCAGATGAACACCTCGATGACCATCAACGCCACGGCTCCCTGGCTGCTGGCGCTCTATATAGCGGTGGCAGAGGAACAGGGCGCGGATGTGTCCAAGCTGCAGGGCACGGTTCAGAACGACCTGATCAAGGAATATCTCAGCCGCGGCACCTATGTCTGCCCGCCCCAGCCCAGCCTCAAGATGATCGCGGATGTGGCGGAGTACTGCTACACCAACGTGCCCAAGTGGAACCCGATGAACGTGTGTTCTTATCACCTGCAGGAGGCCGGCGCGACACCGGAGCAGGAGCTGGCCTTTGCCCTGGCGACCGCGCAGGCGGTGCTGGACGAGCTGAAACCGCGCATCGCGCCGGAGGATTTCCCGGCCATGGTCGGACGCATCTCCTTCTTTGTGAACGCGGGCATCCGGTTCGTGACCGAGATGTGCAAGATGCGCGCCTTTGTCGATCTTTGGGACGAGATCTGCCGCGACCGCTATGGCGTCGAGGACCCCAAGTTCCGCCGCTTCCGCTATGGCGTGCAGGTGAACTCGCTGGGGCTGACCGAACAGCAGCCGGAGAACAACGTCTACCGCATCCTGATCGAGATGCTGGCAGTGACGCTCTCCAAGAAAGCCCGCGCCCGCGCGGTGCAGCTGCCCGCCTGGAACGAAGCGCTTGGCCTGCCCCGCCCCTGGGATCAGCAATGGTCGATGCGGATGCAGCAGATCCTGGCCTATGAGACCGACCTTCTGGAATACGGCGACCTGTTCGACGGCAACCCGGCGGTCGATGCCAAGGTCGAGGAACTGAAGGGCGGCGCTCGCGCCGAGCTGGCCAACCTCGAATCCATGGGCGGCGCTGTCGCCTCGATCGAGTACATGAAGGGCCGACTTGTCGAATCCAATGCCGACCGGCTGAACCGGATCGAGAAGAATGAAACCATCGTGGTGGGCGTCAACAAATGGACCGAGGGCGAGCCCTCGCCGCTGCAGACCGAGGACGGCGGCATTATGGTGGTCGACCCCGCGGTGGAGCAGGAGCAGATCAGCCGCCTGAACCACTGGCGCGGCGAGCGTGACAATGACGCGGTGCAATCAGCCCTGGCCGCGCTGCGCGCAGCAGCGCAAAGCGGCGCCAATGTCATGGAGCCGTCGATTGCCGCGGCCAAGGTCGGCGTCACCACCGGCGAATGGGCCGAGGAAATGCGCAAGGTCTACGGCACATATCGCGGCCCGACCGGCGTGTCCGGGTCCGCCTCCAACAAGACAGAGGGGCTGGATGAGCTGCGCGAAAAGGTCAATGCCGTAAGCGACCAACTGGGACGCCGCCTGAAATTCCTCGTCGGCAAGCCCGGCCTAGACGGCCACTCCAACGGCGCCGAACAAATCGCCTTTCGCGCACGCGACTGCGGTATGGATATCACCTACGATGGGATCCGCATGACACCCGAAGAACTGGTAGCATCGGCACTGGCGGACGATGCCCATGTGGTCGGCATGTCCATCCTCTCCGGCAGCCATCTGCCCCTGATTGAGGAGCTGATGGGTCGGATGAATGACGCGGGCCTCTCGCATATTCCGGTTGTCGTTGGTGGAATCATTCCCGACGACGACGCTGCCCGCCTTAAAAAGATGGGTGTGGCCCGTGTTTATACCCCCAAGGATTTCGAACTCAACGCAATCATGGGTGATATTGTTGAACTTGCAAAACAACCGCAAACGACTTCACATTAGCGGATTTTCGCAAATCAATTTAATCGACACAATTTTCTTGGTGAAATCACCTTGGGAATAAGGTCATAAATGAATGCGCCTCGTAGCATCACGACGCGCATTCATTTATGGAGAAGAAAATGGCCGTTGACCTCACAACGATGTCACGAAAAGAGCTTTTGGAATTGCAGGCGAATGTCGAAAAGGCACTGAAAGAAGCCGAGCAGCGCGAGCGCATCGAAGCATTGAAAGCCGCTGAAGAAGCTGCCGCAAAATATGGTTTCTCGCTTGACGAGATTGCAGGCAACAACCGGGGCACTGCCAAGAAAACCAAGGCAGCTCCGAAATACCGCAACCCGCAGAACCCGGAAGAAACCTGGACCGGTCGCGGTCGCAAACCTCATTGGGTCCATGCAGCGCTGACATCGGGCGTTGATATTTCCGATCTGGAAATCTGATTTCCAGAAGTTGAGGACAAAGTATGACTGTTCATATCGGAGCCGCCAAGGGCGAGATTGCCGAAACGGTATTGCTGCCCGGCGATCCCTATCGCGCGAAATGGGCCGCCGAAACATTTTTGAAAGATGCCCGCCTCGTGAATGAAGTGCGCGGAATGCTGGGCTTCACCGGCACTTGGAATGGGCATCCGGTCACCATTCAAGGCAGCGGAATGGGCATGCCTTCCCTGTCTATTTATGTGAATGAGCTGATCCGTGACTACGACGCCAAAACCTTGATCCGCATTGGGTCCTGTGGCGGAATGCAGGACAAGGTGAAAATCCGTGACGTGATCCTCGCCATGACGGCAACCACTGTCAGCTCCCCTTCGCGTGGGATTTTCAAAGAGGTCAATTTCGCCCCCTGTGCCGACTGGTCCCTGCTTCAGGCTGCCGCGAAGGCCGCAGAGGCGCATAAGCTCACGCCGCATATCGGTGGCATCTACTCATCCGATGTTTTCTATGACGAGCGACCGGACCTGAACGAGCAGATGGTGCGTCATGGCATTCTGGGCGTCGAGATGGAGGCAGCCGAGCTTTATACCTTGGCGGCCCGCTACGGACGCCGCGCGCTGGCGGTGCTGACGGTATCCGATCACCTCGGGACAGGCGAGGCGCTGCCGTCCGATCAGCGTGAGCGGAGTTTCGGCGACATGGTGGAAATCGCTCTCGAAGCGGCCTTTGCCTGAACTGAGAAATCGCAAAGACCCATAGAAAAGGCAGCGCCGATCGCGCTGCCTTTTTCGTTCTGCCAGCAGCCAGGCTCAACCGCGCCCGTGACTACGGTCATACCCGTTGCGCGCAGGTGGCCGCCAATCTCCCAATGCACCGCTTTCGGGGGTGAAGACCTCAATCAACAACGGATGACAGGACGCGGTGTCACTGGTGTGTTCGTCACCACAATCGCCTCCCGGACAGGCGCTCAATGCGCCCAAGAGGTCAATTTCCGCAAAAAACTCAAGATAGTCGCCTGGGCGCACTGGGCTCGCTTTCATGAAGTACTGCCCGGTGTCACGAGTAAATCCGGTACACATGAATACGTTCAGGACATCGTGAATATGCGGCTCGGCTGCGTCCAGTGGCATATCCAGATGATCTGCCAGCGCCCGGGTCAGGTTGGAATGGCAGCAATGATGATAGTGACCGCCAGACAGCAGATTACCGGTGTAGGGGTCGCAGCGGGTGCCGATCACGTCATGAACCGAGCCGCCATAGCCGTCGATCCCGTACCAGCCAAGGCTATCCGCTACAATGGTCGCCATCGGACGCAGATGCGGCAGGCTGCTCCACAGCCTCTCCCCCGTGGTTACATGAGTTCCATGCAGCGCACGTGTCTTGCCGGAGAAAAAGCGCTCGGTCAGATCAGCACTGTTCCAGAGATTGAGGTCCCCGACCTGCGGCCCCTCGATCGAGGTGATACGAAAGAAGCTTCCAGCCGCGACGCTGAAACAGGCCGCCTCCCGCGGCGAGACCAATACTTCGGCGGTTTTCTGCGCCGTCTCACGAGCAGTCCCATATCGCGACAGATCCGGCTTGGGCAATGTCTCGTTCGGGTAGCAGATGACTGGCGCCACGGCACGCCTTTGCTCTGCATCTTCGGGAGGCTGTGCCTCGGTGCCGGGAAAATCAGTAGCGGACATGGCGCAAACCTCTCTGTTGTTTGCGCCATGAAATCCAATGCAGCCGCCGGAAACAAGCCGACATTGCAGGGTGCTCAGGCCCTGCTGATCAAAGATCCGAGATCAGATCACCACCACATCGAGCGGAGGAAAGCCGTTGAAGCCAACGGAGGCGTAGGTCGTCGTATAGGCTCCACAGGAATGGATCACAACGCGATCCCCTGCTTTCAGATCAAGCGGCAGCTGGTAAAGCTGCTTTTCATAGAGCACATCAGCACTGTCACAGGACGGGCCCGCCAGAATGCAGGGGCCGGTCTGCTCATCCCCATGATCGGTGGTGATCCGGTAGCGGATAGCCTCGTCCATGGTTTCTGCCAGGCCTGAAAATTTGCCGATATCCAGATAGACCCAGCGGTGCAGATCGTGCGCATCCTTGCGCGAGACCAGCAACACTTCGGCCGCGATCGCGCCAGCCTCAGCCACCAGGCCACGACCGGGTTCCGCCATGATCTCGGTTGCGTCGGGGAAACGTGCCTCCACGAGCGCCATGACCTCCTGCGCATAGCGATTAGGGGCCATCACCTCGGTGCCGTAGCTCGCCGGGAAACCGCCACCGATGTTCAAAAGGGTCAGCTCATGACCGGCGGATTTTGCGGCCTGCCAAACCTGGGCGACCTGATCAAGCGTGCCAGCCCACATCTGCGGCTCGCGGGTTTGCGAGCCAACGTGGAAGGATACGCCGGAGACAATCAACCCAAGCTCGCGGGCGCGGTCCATCAGGCTAAGCGCCATCGCACTGGAGCAGCCGAACTTGCGGCTGAGCGGCCAATCCGCCCCGGTGGCTTCGACCAGCAGGCGGATGCAGACATGGGCACCAGGCGCATGGGCGGCCAGCTTGTCCAGCTCGGCCAAGGCATCAACCGCGAAATGGGTGATCCCGATCTCATGAGCAAAGGCGATATCGCTCGGCCGTTTGATCGTGTTGCCGAAGGAAATCTGGCCAGGCCTTGCGCCTGCAGCCAGACACATTTCAATCTCGGCGCGGCTGGCCGCATCGAAATTTGCCCCCATAGTGGTGAGCCGGCGCAGAATCTGCGCTTCTGGATTGGCTTTTACCGCATAGTGGATTCGGGCACGCCCAAGGCCTTGGGCCAGGGCGGCGTATTGCCGGGCAACAGCTTGGCTGTCAATCACCAGTGTCGGGCGGTCAAACGCGGTCTGTGCGATATAGGACAGGTGGCGAGAAACGGGGACAATAGCATCTTGACGGGCAAGTTGCCCGGTTACGTTTGCGTTCATGGTCATCTCCAAAAGACCCGGCCATCTATGACCGCTCACTTCAATCAGAGACGTTACCGTCGCTACGTAACCATGGGGGATAACCCTTGGGACAGAGGCGCGTGCGTTGGCGTCTGTCCGCCATATCTACCAAACACACGAGTCGATCAAGAGTTTTCTGGGCCACTGAAGCCCTTATTTTCATGGGGAATTTGATCAGATTTCAGCCATGCACCTATTGCAACACTTACCCGGTGTTTCGGGGTCTGAGGCATGCACGCGGCGCACCGTCTCCTGGTTGGACGGCACCACAGGATGCACAGCGCCACTGGCTCGCCGACTTTTCCTGACGCCAGCGACAATCCCGGCTGAGGGTGGATGTATTGTGGCGCCAAAGGAAATATCCAAGGACACCGAGCAACAGAAAGAGGATCAACACTGGCATATCGCCTGTTTACCGATCCCCACTGTCAGCCGCAACTTCGGGGCGCAGTCGCTGCTCGACAACGCAGAACGCCACCCACAGCAGGTGAGCGGCGTTCTCCCTAATCAAAGCTTGGCAGGGCTTAAACCGCGCGTTCAACCATCATCTGCTTGATATGCGAAATTGCCTTGGCCGGGTTCAATCCCTTCGGGCAGGTCTTCGCACAGTTCATGATGGTGTGGCAGCGATAGAGCTTAAACGGATCCTCCAGCTCATCCAGACGCTCAGGGGTTGCCTCATCGCGGCTGTCGATGATCCAGCGGTAGGCGTGCAGCAGCGCGGCCGGCCCAAGGTAACGATCCCCGTTCCACCAGTAGCTCGGGCAGGATGTCGAGCAGCTGGCGCACATGACGCATTCATACAGCCCGTCCAGCTTCTTGCGATCCTCGATGGACTGCTTCCACTCTTTCGCGGGGCGGTTGGTCTTGGTTTCCAGCCATGGCATGATCGAGGCATGCTGGGCGTAGAAATGGGTCAGATCAGGGATCAGATCCTTCACCACCGGCATATGCGGCAGCGGGTAGATCTTTACGTCGCCCTTGATCTCATCGAGGCCGTAGATACAGGCCAGGGTGTTGATCCCATCGATGTTCATCGCACAGGAGCCGCAGATCCCTTCGCGGCAGGACCGGCGGAATGTCAGGGTCGGATCGATCTCATTCTTGATCTTGATGAGCGCGTCCAGAACCATCGGACCGCATTTGTCCATATCGACAAAATAGGTATCCACCTGCGGGTTCTTGCCGTCATCCGGATTCCAGCGGTAGATGCTGAATTTGCGCACATTGGATGCGCCTTCGGGCTTGGGCCAGGTTTTACCCGTGGTGATCTTGGAATTTTTCGGAAGTGCGAATTCGACCATAGATCGTTCTCCTTGCTTAGCTGCCCGCCAGCCACAGGCACAAAGCGCTGCGCTGGCAGGAGATCGGTGTCCGCGCTCCGGCAAGGCCGGAACGAAGATCTGTCGGTGTAGCGACCCGGTCGGTCGCAATCTGGTAGGCGCAGGGCAGCATCAGCGCAGCCCTCCCGCCGCTATCGGCGTCTGATCTGCAAGCGACGCAAGCCTTTTGGCATCGTGAGGGTAGTGTCGGCTCAGCGCGGCAAGCAGTGCCGTGTCACGCGCTGCGATATGCAGGATCGCCTGATACTCAGCGTCACCGGACATGCGCTGCCAGCGCTGATCCGTCCGCAAATCAAAATCGGCGCCAGCCTCTGGCGTATCAAAGGACGAACCACCGCCATAGCGCTGAACCTTGCCAAGGGTATTGTCAACGCAGGGCAGCCCCAGTCGATCCAGCAGAGCGGAGCGGTATTCCGCGTCATGTATCCAGACATCATAGTCAATCACGGTCAGAGCGAGATCATCCGCCTCCGCGACCAACTCCAGCATCTTGCGGTAGCTGTCGATCGCCCGCAGCACCGAAGCGCTACGATGCGCTACCGTGAAATCCGGGTTCCGTTGTAGCTTCTTCAAAAGCGAGGCCGACCAGTTCAGAAACCCACGCAGCAACAGGATATCACCGCTCAGAAGAGTCTCGTCCAGATCACCGGAAACTGGCCGTTCCAGACCGAAGTCCGACGGCACCGTATCCTCATATGAGATGAGCAAAAGGCCACCGGCCCCCAGCGTTGCCCCCAACCCTGCCAGATCGCGCGTATCATAGCGCGCCAGCTGCACAGCGTTGCGCTCCACCCCCTGATGATGCGCCAGCGGCGCCCGGCCCGATTTGCAATTGTTGAAGAACAACGCCTGTCCGTGCGGCGCATTGCGCTGCAACCAATTGGCTACCGCATGATTGCCGGAACGACGCATCCCGAACATCCGCAGCGCAGCATCGGGCCGCCAGCCGAGTTCTGGCCAACAGCCCGCATTGCCAACAACGCCTGCAACCGGCATCACCGATGATGTCCGACCTGTCGCCATCACGCGACCACCTGCACAGATGTCGCCACTCCCCCGCGTATGCGGGGAAATGTTGCAATCTGATATGCTGGGGCTGCCTGCATCACGCTCTTAGAAGGTCCGTGCTTTGGGCGCGATCTTCGCCTCGCTGATGCCACCTTCGGCCTCAGTGGTGAGCGGCTCGACGATCACCGGGCGATAGGACAGATCCACCTTGTTGCCATCGACGCGGCTGACGGTATGAACCCGCCAGTTTTCGTCGTCTCGGTTGGTGAAATCCTCATGCGCGTGGGCGCCACGGCTTTCCTTGCGCGCCTCGGCGCCAACGATAGTGGCCAGCGCGTTTGGCATCAGGTTGGTCAGCTCCAGCGTTTCCATCAGGTCCGAGTTCCACACCAGAGACCGATCGGTCACAGCCAGATCATCAAGCTTGGCAGCGATCGCTGTCATCTTGGTTACGCCTTCGGACATGGTCTCCGAGGTGCGGAACACGGCAGCGTCGCTTTGCATGGTGCGCTGCATCTCAAGACGCAGATCAGCGGTCGGAATACCGCCCTTCGCGTGGCGCAGACCATCAAACCGATCAAAGGCCTTGTCAACCTGCGCCTGGTTCAGAACCGGGTTCGGGGCATCCGCATCGACAACCTTGCCCGCACGGATCGCTGCGGCGCGGCCAAAGACCACGAGGTCGATCAGCGAGTTCGACCCCAAACGGTTGGCACCATGCACCGAGGCGCAGCCCGCCTCGCCCACAGCCATGAGGCCCGGCACAACGGCGGTCGGGTTATCTGCGGTCGGGTTCAACACCTCGCCCCAATAGTTGGTCGGGATGCCGCCCATGTTGTAGTGCACCGTGGGCAGAACCGGGATCGGTTCCTTGGTCACGTCAACTCCGGCAAAGATCTTGGCGCTTTCGGAAATGCCCGGCAGCCGCTCGGCGAGCGCCTCGGCCGGCAGGTGGCTGAGGTTCAGGTGAATGTGGTCGCCATGCTCGCCAACACCGCGACCTTCGCGGATTTCCATGGTCATCGAACGCGAAACATAGTCACGCGGCGCGAGGTCCTTATACTGTGGCGCATAGCGCTCCATGAACCGCTCGCCTTCGGAGTTGGTAAGATAGCCACCCTCGCCACGCGCGCCCTCGGTGATCAGACAGCCGGAGCCGTAGATGCCGGTCGGGTGGAACTGCACGAACTCCATGTCCTGCAGCGCCAGGCCTGCGCGCGCCACCATGCCGCCGCCGTCGCCGGTGCAGGTATGCGCCGAGGTGGCAGAGAAGTACGCCCGTCCGTAACCGCCGGTCGCCAGCACAACCATCTTGGCGTTGAAGACATGCATGGTGCCGTCGTCCAGCTTCCAGCAGACAACGCCCTGACACTGCCCGTCCTCGGACATGATCAGGTCGATGGCGAAATACTCAACATAGAACTCGGCGTTGTTCTTCAGCGACTGACCATAGAGTGTGTGCAGAATGGCGTGGCCGGTCCGGTCCGCAGCGGCGCAGGTCCGCTGCACGGCGGGACCCTCGCCGAACTCTGTGGTGTGACCGCCAAAGGGACGCTGATAGATCTTGCCTTCCTCGGTACGCGAGAACGGCACGCCGTAATGCTCCAGCTCATAAACCGCCTTGGGCGCTTCACGGGCCAGATATTCCATCGCGTCGGTGTCACCCAGCCAGTCAGACCCCTTGACGGTGTCATACATATGCCACTGCCAGTGATCAGGCCCCATATTTGACAGCGATGCCGCGATGCCGCCCTGCGCCGCGACGGTGTGGGAGCGGGTCGGGAACACCTTGGTCACACAGGCTGTGCGCAGGCCCTGTTCTGCCATGCCGAGGGTCGCACGGAGGCCAGCACCACCGGCGCCAACCACGACCACGTCATAATCATGTGTTTCGTATTCGTAAGCAGCCATTGAGAACCTCGGAGTTTACAGGGCCAGGCGGATCAGCGCATAGGCGCTGACAGCGGCCACGGCATAGGACAGGCAGGTGATCAGAATAATCGTCAGACGACCTGCAAAACCGTGAACATAGTCTTCGATCATAATCTGCGCGCCGGATTTGAAGTGCATCATGCCCACCCAGATGGTCAGCAGAGCAACCAGCGCCGGGAACGGGCGCGCGTAATAGGCTGTGATCTCTTCGTAGGATCCCCCCAGCGCGGAGCCAAAGGTGAAGACAAACAGCGGAACCAGGATCAGCAATCCGATGGAGCTGACCTGCATCGACCAGTGATGTGCTGTACCGGATTTTGCTGCACCCATGCCAACGGCACGCTTGCGATCTGTCAAATAGCGCATTGCGACAACTCCTTCAGCTCAGACGATAAAAAGGGTGAGGACGGTCAGAACAACCGATCCGATAATGACGGCCCAGCCCAGTTTCTGCGCGGGTTCCAGATCCAACATCTTGCCGTTGTCCCAGATCAGGTGACGCACACCGGCCAGCGTGTGGTACCAGAGGCCCAGCACTGACAGGCTCATCACGATGTCGCCGAGCCAGCTGGTCATCACCGCATTTGCGGTGCGGAAATAATCTTCAGAAGTTGCCGCCGCCAGAAACCACCAGGCGATCAATAGCGCGCTCACAAGCAAGGCATTGCCCGTAATCCGCGTCAGGATCGAGGTGATCGAAGTGATCTGCGGGCGGTAGACCTGCAAATGTGGCGAAAGCGGGCGGTTGCCCCGATTTACATCGGCCATGTTGGCTCCTTTCCGGTTAGCTGACGACGTTTTAGCGGTTTTTTGCGTCCTGTCACGCAAACGAGCGGTAAAAATGCGCAGTTATTTTTGGGAATGCTACGAAAACAACAATATGTGATCACACGGTTCCGGTAAGTGATCACAAAACAGCATATAGGTGAATCCTTACAGAATCACATGGTGTTCGCGAATTTAATGGACTGACGGGACAAAGCTGCCCAAATCTGCATTTTGCTGTGCCACTTCCCGCAACAGTTTTTTGCGGATCGCATCTGGATAGTCGTCGAATCTGGCCGCAGTCTGAACAAAGGCGCCGGGTCCGTGAATGAGCTGTTCAAAGAAATACGCCGTCAGATCCGGCTCGCTCTCCTCAATTGCAAGCGCATTGACAGTCACCCCTGCCGCGCTGAGAGCACCGCGCATCGCCGTCGGCTCGATCCCCTCATTCGACGGCCCGTCACCAGAAACATCGATCACCCGGCGGCGACAGCTCGGCACCAGCTGGAACTGCTCCAACGCCAGCTGCAGTGCCTCACCGATGCCGGTTGCGTAGTTGCGCCAGGGGCGCGGAGCACTGGCAATATCCGCAGCCAGCCGGTCGACCGCCGGGAAATCTGTGACGCTGCGCCAGCTGAGCGTCAGGTCCTGGCGCCCGCTGCCCGACCATTGAATTAGCGCTACCCGCGCCTGTGCCCGCACCAGAGCCTCGGCGACGATCCCATCGCGCAGCGCCGCAGCCAATCCCTCCATCTGCGTGCGGTATTCCTCGACATCGACGCTGCCGGAGACGTCAACCGCCAGAACCAAGGCAAGATCGCACGCCCGCGCCTGCATCGGCGCCAGTGTCACAAGCATAATAACGCACAGTCGAAGGATCCGCATATTCCAAGCTTAGCGAAAACCGGGCGGTTGCCCTATCGTTTTTCGCAGCCCGCCCGCTGTCCCGCAAACAGGGTCTCGATCGGCGCCCAGTGACCCAGCACCTGGCGGCTGTGCCGATCATAGGCGAACCAATTGCCGCCACCAGCGGGCTGATCCCAGCGCCGGTCAATCGCCACGCCCCTCAAGGCGCAGTATAGCAGTGTGCCGACCGCCCCGTGACCACAGAAAACTAGCGCTGAATCCGGGTAATCCTGCTCCACCGCCTGAACCTCCCGCTGGATCCGCGCCTGCGCATCCACAGCTCTCTCCCAGCCTCGTACCGACTGCGACGGCTTCGCAAAGAAGGCATCAGCCTGCACCTCAAAGGCGTCAGGCAAAAGATACCCTGTGCTGGAGCGATCGTTCTCATGCGTGTCCGGTCGACAGCTGACCAGCGCCCCAAGCGCGGCGGCCAGCGGCGCGGCGGTCTCGACCGCTTTGCGTTCGGCGCTGGCGATCACCGCCGCCTTGCCTGTCGGCTGCAATATCGTCAGACGCTGCGCCAGGTGCGCCACCCGCGCTGAGCCGACCGCGGACAGCCCCCAATCAGGCGGGGCGACAGCCGCGTCTATCTCCACCTGCGGATGCGTGATGTAAAGAACAGTGGCGGGATCAAGTTCGATCATTTCACACCCATTGATCCCGCGTAGGTCATCGTGGCATCAGCGCCCAATAGTCCAGATCCAACAGGACCTCGGGCCGATATTTGCCGTCATCCCCCTTCAGCTGGAACGGAGCACCGCCACTCGTCGCAACCAGACGTAACCGGATTGCCCCAACCCCGGGAGCCGCGGTTTCCGCCTTGTCCAGAACCTCCGACCAGGCGCGAATGGTCATGCCGGATGTGCAGGGGTTTGCGTGGGCGCCTCCATTCAGCCCCACGATCATCTGTGCATTGGCAAGGCCGTTGAACGACAGCGCCCGCGCCATGGAAATCACATGACCACCATAGATCAATCGTGAGCCATCGGGCCGCGCGGTGGTGTCGAAATGCACTTTGGCCGTGTTCTGCCACAGGCGCGTGGCCAGCATGTGCTCAGCCTCTTCAACAGTGACCCCGTCAATATGGTCTATCTGCTCGCCAACCTCATAGTCGCCCCAGCGATGCATCTCGCCTGCCAGCGTGAAATCATAGTTGGAAAAATCCAGCCCGGCAGGAATGACCAGCTCCTCAGCAGAGATCACCCTGGCCAGGTCCGGAATGCAGGTCTCCGGCGCAGGGACGTCCAGATCGCCTTTGCGCACCATCACCCAGCGAACATAGTCAAGCACGCAATCATCATGTTGGTTGAGGCCACGCGTCCGCACGTAGACCACGCCGGACTTTCCGTTTGAGTTCTGCTTGACCCCAATCACCTCACTCTCGGCGCGCAGGGTGTCGCCCGGGTAAACAGGCAGGTGCCAGCGCCCCTCCGCATAACCGAGGTTCGCCACCGCATTCAGCGAAACATCCGGCACGGTTTTGCCAAAAACCATGTGAAACGCCGCCAGATCCTCCAGCGGCGATTGAGCCAGACCACATCCGCGCGCAAATTCATCCGAGGAATAGAGCGCATGTCGCGCCGGGTAGAGCGCATGATACAATGCGCGCTCCCCACCTGAAACCGTCCGCGGCACCGCATGATGCAGCACGTCGCCGACGGCATAGTCCTCAAAGAACCGGCCCGGATTGGTCTTGGCCATTAGTGATCTCCCAATTTGGTGTCAGGGGTATAGGTGCCGGGCACCTCTTTCACCACAGATTGACCACAGCGCATGATACCCTGCACCGGATCGAAGGTCTGGGTGGGACTGCCATAAAGCTCCCACCCTTTGTTCAGTGCATCGGTCACCTTGTGGCAGAAGGCCGAGGTGTCGTCCTCGGACAGAAAACGATAGAGTTTCATCAGCGATCACCCCGGAAACGGCGAAGGGCCAACCAGCCCGTGGATATAGCCGATCACCCCCAGCAGCACGATCGACGCGACAAGGAACATCCCATCTTTTGCGATGCTGCCTTTGGGGTTCGGGGTCCAGTTCGGCTCGGACCGGTTGATCACAACCATTTCAGCCAGCGCCCAGACGAGCATACTGCCAAAGAGCACAAAAGAGGCCGGATCCCAGTTCACCAGAAGATGCGCCACGGCCCACATCGCAAAGCCGAGCAGCATGGGGTGACGCAGCTTGTAAAACAGCGCCCCCTTGCTGGGGCCAGGACTGGTAAAGTAGAGGCCAAGCAGCACCAGAGTGTTGTTGATATGGGTAAGAAACGGGGGCGGCAGCGCCAGATCGAAGGATTCGGCACTGCGGTAGCCGATCACCATCAAAACAACGCTTGCAAGCAGCGCAAGCGCCATCATCCCCTTGCCACGCCCCCCCATTGCGGCGCGCGCATCCGGCGCCAGCCTTTTGAAGAAATGCGCGCCCCACCAGATCAGGATGCCTAGAAGCAACAATGCCATGTCAGTCTCCCCAAGAAATATGACTGACCCAACGCCTAGGCGGAAAACGCCGCAATTGCATCCGCTTTTGCGAGAATTTCGCGGGCCGTGGCGACATGCAGGTTTTCGACGATCTTGCCATCGACCACCGTGACCCCCTGCCCCTCTGCTTCGGCTGCATCGAAGGCCGCGATCTGACGACGGGCGAGGTCAATCTCATCCTCTGACGGAGCAAAGGCCGTATTCGCCACATCAACCTGCGCCGGATGGATCAGCGTCTTGCCGTCAAACCCCATGTCGCGGCCCTGGGCACACTCCACTGCAAGGCCCTCGCCATCCTTGAAGGCATTATAGACCCCGTCCACAATAATGATCCCTTCCGCCTTTGCCGCGAGCAGACATTGGCCGAGCCCGGCCATCAACGGCAGCCGATCCGCGCGGAAACGGACCTGTAGCTCCTTGGCGAGATCGTTTGTGCCCATCACCATGCCCTGAAGCAGCGGGTGTGCGGCGATTTCCGCTGCGTTCAACATGCCGCGAGGCGTTTCCATCATTGCCCAGAGCGGCGTATCGCCTGTGACTTTGGACAGCTGATCCAGGTCAGCGGCAGAGGACACCTTGGGCAGCAGTATTGCATCGCAATCCATCTCGGCCGCCGCCTCTGCATCCGCGGCGCCCCAGGGGCTGTCCAGACCGTTGATCCGAACGATTTTCATCCGACCGCCATACCCCCCTTCGTCCAGTGCCGCCGCCAGCGTCGCCCGGGCGTTTTCCTTCTCATCGGCAGAAACGGCATCCTCGAGGTCAAAGATAATCGCATCCACAGGCAGGCTGCGCGCTTTGTCGAGCGCGCGAGGCTTGGAACCGGGGATGTAAAGTACCGAACGATAGGGACGTGTGCGCG
Organism: Phaeobacter sp. JH20_29; assembly: GCF_048056175.1. Lineage (NCBI taxonomy): Bacteria > Pseudomonadati > Pseudomonadota > Alphaproteobacteria > Rhodobacterales > Roseobacteraceae > Phaeobacter > Phaeobacter sp. JH20_29. Next base: position 102,836 of record NZ_JAYMWO010000011.1, on the reverse strand, counting down.
GATCCATGAGCGACCTCCTGAGACATTTTGTTGCGCAAACGGGTATCCAAGTGAAAGGAAGCTTTCAAGTGAAATTACGCCGCAGCGCAGAATTCCCGACATCACACCGGTTGGAAGCGAGTCACCGTGAAAACCTAAATACTTGGAACGATTTATTATTTTAAAGAAAAATCAAGGAGAACTCTGCGTTAATGGGATGTCAGCATCTATTTGCAACACTTTTCAGACCGGATGAGGACCGAACCAAAACGGCACGACCCTTCCGGGAGCGGGCAAACAGATCCGCACAGACGATGACGCGATACCGGCGCGATGCATGACCCGCCCGGGTCGGATCACACGACCCGAGGGACCGCCCCGCTGCTGGATCTTCCGGAAAGGGTAAAACCCATGTTGAAGAAGACGTTTGAAGTTGCAGTTCTCAAAGGCGCCACGCTGGCGGCACTTGGTCTTATGGCCCTGCCGGCGACGGCACAAACCAGCAATAACTGCGCGCCCCGCGATCAGGTCGTGAAACGGCTGGCTGAGCGCTACGGTGAAAGCCGCCAAAGCATTGGGATTGGCCAACGTGGTGTCGTGATGGAAACATTCGCCTCGGCCGACACTGGCAGCTGGACAATCACGATCACAACGCCGGGTGGGGTGACATGCCTTGTTGCCTCGGGCCAATCCTTTGAGTTCCTGGCTGAGGCGCTCCCGGCTGTCGACAGTGACGCCTGACAGACGGCCCACCCGAAGACAGAAGACCACCTGCCCAATTGGTCGGTTCGTCTAGCGGCGGAGGGGAGCAGCAAACGGCCCTCTGCCAATCTGGCTGACCGGGACTACGGGCACGGATAAAGACACCTGGATTTCTCTGGCTCCGGCATTTTAAACCTTTGGGGCGGGGTCGATCATTAGGTCAACCCATCCCAGATCAGCTTGGTCCCCGTGGCCAGCAATAAAACATAGGTCAGTCCAAAAAATAGCGGCTCAGATACCCGGTGGTGCAGCCGCACCCCGATCCAGGCCCCCAGCAAGGCAAAGGGCGCCAACATCAGATCAAGTGTCAACGATGCCGGGGTCACCAACCCAAGCATCGCATAGGGCACGAACTTCGCCATATTCAGAACGCCAAACACCAATACGGTAGAGGCCTGATATTCCGTCTTGGTCATGTTGCGCCCCAGCAGATAGACCGCCGCCGGCGGCCCGCCGGCATGGCTTACAAAGCTGGTGAACCCCGCAACCAGTCCGGCCAACAGCCCGGTCACATCAGCGTTCTCACGCGGCTCTGCCAATCGCGCCCGCAGATGCCCCGACAGCTGCCAAGCCACAAACCCCACCGAGATGACACCGATGAGGATCCGCATGGCATCTGCGTCGACAGATCGGTAGAAGACAGCCCCCAACAGCACACCGGGCAAACCGCCGACAATCAGCAAAAGCGACTCGCGCATCCGCCAGCGCCCCCAGTACGGTCGGAGTGATGCCACATCAATCAGCATCAGCAACGGCAACATAAAGGCTAGTGCTACACCAGGCTCCACAATCAGAGCAAGAATCGAGGATGAGGCAAAGGCAGCACCAGAACCAAAGCCCGCCTTGGAAACACCCGCGAAGGTAACTGCCAGAACCGCCACCAGAAAAAACATAACCGTGATCTCGGGCATCTGAGAAATCCCTCTAAGTGCCTCATATGTCGATTTTTTAAACAGATCCGTCCGAAATGAACAGTCTGCGGCAGATCAGCCGTAGCCACGCAGGGATCTTGCGCCAAGACACAGAAGGGCTTAGTCCTCCCGGCAATCACAACCGGACCGGAGAGATATTCCAATGGCTCGACCCAAAATCGCCCTGATCGGCGCAGGCCAGATCGGCGGCACACTTGCCCACCTCGCAGCACTGAAAGAACTCGGCGATGTCGTCCTGTTCGACATTGCCGAAGGCACCCCTGAAGGCAAGGCGCTCGACATCGCAGAATCCGGTCCTTCGGAGGGCTTCGATGCCAAAATGAAGGGCACCCAGTCCTATGAGGACATTGCAGGCGCCGACGTCTGCATCGTCACGGCCGGTGTCCCGCGCAAGCCCGGCATGAGCCGCGATGACCTTCTGGGCATCAACCTCAAAGTTATGAAATCCGTCGGCGAAGGCATCCGTGACCACGCGCCGGACGCATTTGTGATCTGTATCACCAACCCGCTGGACGCAATGGTCTGGGCCCTGCGCGAGTTCTCGGGCCTGCCCCACGAGAAGGTCTGCGGCATGGCCGGTGTTCTGGACAGCGCCCGCTTCCGTCACTTCCTGGCTGAAGAATTCAACGTCTCCATGAGAGATGTCACCGCCTTTGTGCTGGGTGGACATGGCGACACGATGGTTCCGCTGACACGCTACTCCACCGTCGCGGGCATCCCGCTGCCGGACCTGGTGAAAATGGGTTGGACCAGCCAGGAGAAACTCGACGCGATCGTTCAGCGCACCCGTGACGGTGGCGCCGAGATTGTCGGCCTTCTGAAAACCGGGTCGGCCTTCTACGCGCCCGCCACCTCGGCGATTGAAATGGCAGAAGCCTACCTCAAAGACCAAAAGCGCGTCCTGCCCTGCGCGGCTTATGTTGATGGTGCTCTGGGCCTTAAAGGCATGTATGTTGGCGTGCCCACGGTGATTGGTGCCGGAGGTATCGAACGCGTCATCGACATTAAGATGACCGCAGACGAGCAGGCAATGTTCGACAATTCAGTCAACGCAGTCAAAGGCCTGGTCGAAGCCTGCAAAGGTATCGACGGCTCATTGACCTAAATTCGACGGTCAGAAACACGTCATTTTAGAAGGCCCGCCATATTGGCGGGCCTTTTTCTTGCCGCACGGCCTCCAGCAGGAAGCCGCCCCCTCCTGTACCCAGTTAGATCCCAAGAAGGCGCAGCACGATATCGGCTCGAGCCGCAACAGTCGTTTTAGGCAGGACAACGACACGATAGCCGAGCCGTCGATAAGCCATTACCAGGCGGTCATACTCCTCAACAGCCTGTCCGAAACCATGCTGCCGCTCGGCGTCCTGGCAATAGATCTCCGCCCAGGGCGGCGTTAGGACCACCAGATCGTGGTAGCGTTCGGATTTGGCCAGAATATCGCCAACAGGCTGTCCGGTGACATGCGACAACGCGACCGCCGCATCCACCATCCCCCGGTCAAAGAACACCCATCCCCGGGTGGAAGAAACGCCGCGGCGATCTTCGCGCGCAAGATCCATCGCCCGTCGCGAAAACGCTTCCATATTCACCCATGGCAGCGCAGCGCCGCTCCCCAGCTGTTCCTCGGCGACGATCCGACGCCCCGGCTCGGCCACGGTCGCAAACCCGCGCCGTCCCAACTCGGTCAGTAGAGTGGATTTTCCACCCCCTGAACATCCCGAAAGAATGACATGCCGCGCTGTCCCCTCGGTCATGAAGCCCCCCCCCTTTTGCATCATTGAAACTGCCCGTTGCCTCAGCGCTCGGGTGTTGGAAATCTCTGCCGTGCCCCGCTGAGACGGCGACCCCACATGCCCAGTTCGTGCCACACGCGCGGCGTCCGGGCGGTCGAATGCCGCATCCGGGCATCTTACGGTCGGTCAGGATCCAAACCTCTCCCATCGAATCAACTGCATTCACATTCTGTAAATTTGTGATCACACGCCGGAAAACTGTGATCACAAATTCGATAAATCTTCGGGAATTCTTTACCAGCCGTGAGAAAACCCTTTAAACATTGGCGCCATGACGGCGTATTAGACAAGACAATTGCAGCCAGACGGGACAGTTTCAGATGAACATCCACGAATATCAGGCCAAGGCCCTCCTCCGCAGCTACGGCGCGCCGGTTTCGGACGGGCGTGTGGTGCTCAAGGCAGAAGATGCCAAAACCGCAGCTGGTGAGCTGGACGGCCCGCTCTGGGTGGTCAAAGCTCAGATCCACGCAGGTGGCCGCGGCAAAGGCTCCTTCAAGGAAGCCGACGCGGGCGAAAAAGGCGGCGTGCGCCTGACCAAATCGGTCGAAGAAGCCGCTGACGAAGCCAAGAAAATGCTGGGCCGCACGCTTGTGACCCACCAGACCGGCCCGGCCGGCAAACAGGTGAACCGCATCTACATCGAGGCAGGCTCCGGCATTCAGACCGAACTTTACCTCGCGCTGCTGGTGGACCGCCAGACCTCGCGCATTTCCTTTGTCTGCTCCACCGAGGGCGGCATGGACATCGAGGAAGTGGCGGAAGCCACCCCCGAGAAGATCCTGTCCTTTTCCGTTGATCCGGCAACCGGCTACCAGCCGTTCCACGGCCGCCGCATCGCCTTCTCGCTGGGTCTTGAGGGCCAGCAGATCAAGCAATGCGTCAAACTGATGGGCCAGCTCTACAAGGCATTTGTCGAAAAAGACATGGAAATGCTGGAGATCAACCCGCTGATCGTCTCCGACAGCGGCGATCTGAAGGTGCTGGACGCCAAGGTCGGTTTCGACGGCAACGCGGTTTACCGCCACGCCGATATCTCCGAGCTGCGCGACACCACCGAGGAAGACCCCAAGGAACTTGAAGCCTCCAAATACGATCTGAACTACATCGCTCTGGACGGTGAGATCGGCTGCATGGTGAACGGTGCGGGTCTGGCGATGGCCACCATGGACATCATCAAGCTCTACGGTGCCGAGCCTGCGAACTTCCTCGATGTGGGCGGCGGCGCCACCAAGGAGAAAGTGACCGAGGCGTTCAAGATCATCACCTCCGACCCGAACGTCAAAGGCATCCTGGTCAACATCTTCGGCGGCATCATGCGCTGCGACGTCATCGCCGAAGGCGTGGTTGCCGCGGTGAAAGAGGTCGGCCTGAAGGTTCCGCTGGTTGTTCGTCTCGAGGGCACCAACGTGGAAGCCGGCAAAGACATCATCAACAACTCCGGTCTTGATGTCATCGCCGCCGACAACCTGTCCGACGGCGCCGAAAAAATCGTGAAAGCGGTGAAAGGGTAATCTTGTCGGGAATAATATTCATCGGTGGCCTGCTTGGCTGGATCACAGGATTTCTGATCGCTATCAGCTTGTTTGGAAATTCCACCCGGCACATAGGAATAATCTTCATTGCGGCAATCGTCGTTGTTTGGGGGTTTCAAGCCACAGCCTTAGCGCGCCTCGATGAGTGTATACTGTCTGGTATCGAATGGGTGAAAGCAGTGTTCTTACTATCTCCGAATTGCCCGATTCACTTCGGAAATGCAGAACCTTTTCACGCCATGGGCTTTACCATTCGCCGATACCTCCCTCTCGCATTCTTGATTATCGCTGCAATCCGCACGGTTTTCGCTCTGAAATCACTTAGAAAAATCTAGGAGACTCCCCCAATGGCAGTCCTCATCGACGAAAACACCAAGGTCATCTGTCAGGGCTTCACCGGCTCGCAGGGCACATTCCACTCTGAACAGGCCATTGCCTATGGCACCAAGATGGTCGGCGGCGTCACCCCCGGCAAAGGTGGCCAGACCCACCTGAACCTGCCGGTGTTCAACTCCGTGCACGAAGCCAAGCACGTGACCGAGGCGAATGCCTCCGTGATCTACGTGCCACCGCCCTTCGCGGCTGACTCCATCCTTGAGGCCATCGACGCCGAAATGGAACTGATTGTCTGCATCACCGAAGGCATCCCGGTTCTGGACATGATGAAGGTGAAGCGCGCGCTGGAAGACAGCAAATCGCGTCTGATCGGCCCGAACTGCCCCGGCGTCATCACTCCAGATGCCTGCAAGATCGGCATCATGCCCGGCCACATCCACAAGCGTGGCTCGGTCGGCGTTGTGTCCCGCTCGGGTACCCTGACCTATGAAGCTGTTAAGCAGACCGCCGATATCGGTCTCGGCCAGTCCACCGCTGTGGGCATCGGCGGCGACCCGATCAAGGGCACCGAGCACATCGACGTGCTGGACATGTTCTTGAATGATGATGAGACCCAGTCGATCATCATGATCGGTGAAATCGGTGGCTCCGCTGAAGAAGAAGCGGCAGAATTCCTCGCCGAGCAGAAGAAAAAAGGTCGCTGGAAGCCGGTCGCTGGCTTCATCGCAGGCCGTACCGCCCCTCCGGGCCGTCGCATGGGCCACGCCGGCGCGATCGTCGCAGGCGGCAAAGGTGGCGCAGAGGACAAGATCGAAGCGATGAAATCCGCTGGTATCGTTGTGGCTGACAGCCCGGCCACCCTGGGCGAGGCCGTTCTGAAAGCTATCGGCAAATAATGCCGAAGGCTGCCTCATATGGCATCAAGGACCAAATCCCGGACGGGCACACCCTGTCTGTCCGGGAACCGAGCGGCTGTCCGGGCCGCTCGTCTTCCCGTTTCAGGGATCCTTTTGCAGATAAGATTGTTACCTCCAGAGGCCGTTCTTATCTGCTGCAGGATTCCGAGGGCGTTTTACTCTTCCGAAACGCCTTCTGATCAGGCTGCAACGCATTGACCCAAGGTCGCACCAAAACCGGTCCCAACCCGCAAGAGGTACTCTCATGACCGACCAGAGCCCTAACGATCTCTTCCATGCCTCCTCCTTCATGCAGGGGCACAACGCGGAGTATCTGGAGCAGCTCTATGCCCAATATGCCAATGACCCCAATGCGGTGGATGCCGCCTGGGCGGAGTTTTTCCGGCAGATGGGGGATGCAGAGCTCGACGTGAAGGCCGAGGCCGCAGGCCCCTCCTGGGCGCGCTCCGACTGGCCGCCTGCTCCCAATGACGACCTGACGGCCGCGCTGACCGGCGAATGGCCCGCCCCGGAAGAGAGCAAGAGCGCCGGCAAGAAGATCAAGGATAAGGCCGCAGCCAAGGGTGTCGAAGTGACCGACGATCAGGTCCAGCGCGCCGTGCTGGATTCGATCCGGGCCTTGATGCTGATCCGGGCCTACCGGATCCGCGGCCATCTGGCAGCTAATCTTGATCCGCTCGGTATGCGAGAGGACGCCCAGCACCCCGAGCTGGATCCGCGCACTTACGGCTTCAGCGAAGCCGACATGGATCGCCCGATTTTCATCGACAATGTTCTGGGTCTTCAGGTCGCCTCGATGCGCCAGATCGTGAACATCGTGAAACGCACTTACTGCGGCACCTTTGCCCTGCAGTACATGCACATCTCAGACCCCGAGCAGGCCAGCTGGCTGAAGGAGCGGATTGAGGGCTACGACAAGGAAATCACCTTCACCCGCGAAGGGCGCAAGGCGATCCTAAACAAGATGGTCGAGGCCGAGGGCTTCGAGAAATTCCTGCACGTCAAGTACATGGGCACCAAACGCTTTGGCCTTGATGGCGGCGAGAGCCTGATCCCGGCGATGGAACAGATCATCAAGCGCGGTGGCGCGCTTGGGATCCGAGACATCGTGATCGGGATGCCGCACCGGGGCCGCCTGTCGGTGCTCGCCAATGTGATGCAGAAACCCTACAAGGCGATCTTCAACGAATTTCAGGGTGGCAGCTTCAAACCCGAAGACGTGGATGGATCGGGCGATGTGAAATATCATCTTGGCGCGTCGTCAGATCGTGAATTCGATGGCAATTCCGTCCACCTGTCGCTGACCGCCAACCCCTCTCACCTCGAAGCGGTAAACCCGGTGGTTCTGGGCAAGGTGCGCGCCAAGCAGGATCAGCTGAAAGACCACGATCGCAGCAAGGTTCTGCCGATCCTGTTGCACGGTGATGCGGCCTTTGCCGGCCAGGGGGTCGTGGCGGAATGCTTCGCCCTGTCAGGGCTGCGCGGCCACAAGGCAGGCGGCACCATGCATATCGTGGTGAACAACCAGATCGGCTTTACCACCGCACCGCATTTCTCTCGCTCCTCTCCGTATCCCACCGACAACGCGCTGGTGGTTGAGGCGCCGATCTTCCACGTCAACGGCGATGACCCGGAAGCGGTGGTCCATGCCGCGAAGGTCGCGACCGAATTCCGGCAGAAGTTCCACAAGGACGTGGTTCTGGATATCTTCTGCTACCGCCGGTTTGGTCACAACGAGGGCGACGAGCCCATGTTCACCAACCCTCTGATGTACAAGAAGATCAAGGGCCACAAGACCACGCTGTCGCTCTATACCGAACGTCTAGTGAAGGACGGGCTGATCCCCGAGGGCGAGATTGAGGATATGAAAGCCTCGTTCCAGGCTCGCCTGAACGAGGAATTCGAAGCCGGAAAGAACTATAAGCCGAACAAGGCGGACTGGCTGGACGGACGCTGGTCGCACCTCGACAAACACGGCGCCAAGTATCAGCGCGGCCGTACCGCCATCAAGCCGGACACCCTGAACGAAATCGGCACCGCACTTTCACGCGTGCCGGAGGGCTTCCCGATCCACAAGACCATCGGCCGTTTCCTTGAAGCCCGTGGCAAGATGTTCGAGACCGGTGAAGGCATCGACTGGGCGACCGGTGAGGCACTCGCCTTTGGCTCGCTGCTGACTGAAGGCTACCCTGTCCGCCTCGCCGGTCAGGATGCCACGCGCGGCACCTTCTCGCAGCGCCATTCCGGCATCGTGAACCAGGAGACCGAAGAGCGCTACTATCCGCTGAACAACATCCGCAGCGGCCAGTCGCAGTATGAGGTGATCGATTCCGCCCTGTCGGAATATGCTGTCCTCGGGTTCGAGTATGGCTACTCGCTGGCGGAACCCAATGCGCTGACCCTGTGGGAGGCCCAGTTCGGCGATTTCGCCAACGGCGCCCAGATCATGTTCGACCAGTTCATCTCCTCCGGCGAATCCAAATGGCTGCGTATGTCAGGCCTCGTCTGCCTGCTGCCGCACGGGTTCGAAGGTCAGGGCCCGGAGCATTCCTCCGCCCGTCTGGAACGCTTCCTGCAGATGTGCGGCCAGGACAACTGGATTGTGGCGAATTGCACGACACCGGCAAACTACTTCCACATTCTGCGTCGTCAGCTGCACCGCACCTTCCGCAAGCCGCTGATCATGATGACGCCGAAATCGCTGCTACGTCACAAGCTGGCGGTCAGCAAGGCCGAGGAGTTCACCACCGGCTCAAGCTTCCACCGGGTGCTGTGGGATGATGCACAGCACGGCAACTCCGACACCAAGCTGGTGGCCGACGACAAGATCAAGCGCGTGGTGCTCTGCTCTGGCAAGGTCTACTATGACTTGCTGGAAGAACGTGACGCGCGCGGCATCGACGACATCTACCTGATGCGGATCGAACAGTATTATCCCTTCCCTGCCATCTCCCTCGTAAAAGAGCTGGAGCGCTTTAAGGGCGCCGAGATGGTCTGGTGCCAGGAAGAGCCCAAGAACCAGGGTGCCTGGACGTTCATCGAGCCGAATATCGAATGGGTGCTGACCCGTATCGGCGCCAAGAACAGCCGCCCGATCTATGTCGGTCGCGCCACATCGGCCTCACCCGCGACGGGTCTGGCCAGCGAACACAAAGCCCAACAAGCTGCGCTCGTCAACGAAGCGCTGAGCATCGAAGGATAACACCCTATGACCACCGAAGTTCGCGTGCCCACCCTGGGCGAATCCGTGACCGAAGCCACCGTTGCCACCTGGTTCAAGAAACCCGGTGATGCCGTAGCGGCTGATGAAATGCTCTGTGAGCTGGAGACTGACAAGGTCACCGTCGAAGTCCCCGCCCCTGCCGCAGGCACCCTGGGTGAAATCGTCGCCGCCGAAGGCGAGACCGTAGGGGTCGACGCCCTTCTGGCCACCATCTCCGAAGGTGCGTCCTCCGGCGCCGCAACCTCGGGTGCGCCCAAGAGCAATACCACGCCAGCCGCAGACACCGGTGACAAGGCGGGGGCCAGCACCGATGTGATGGTCCCCACTCTCGGTGAATCGGTCAGCGAAGCCACCGTCTCGACCTGGTTCAAGAAGGTCGGCGATACCGTCGCGCAGGATGAAATGCTCTGTGAGCTGGAAACCGACAAGGTCTCGGTCGAGGTGCCCGCGCCGGTCTCCGGCGTTCTGACCGAAATCACCGCCGCAGAAGGCAGCACCGTGGATGCAACGGCCAAGCTCGGTGTGATCTCCGGTGGCGACGCCGGCGCCGTCACCCCCGAGCCGACAAAGGCAGAAACCGCCGGTGGTGCGCAATACACCACACCTCCTGCAGGTCAGGGCGGTCCCGCAAAGGATGTCGCCAATGCGCCCTCCGCAGAGAAAGCCATGGCCGAGGCCGGTCTGTCCGCAGATCAGGTCCAGGGCACCGGTCGCGATGGCCGCATCATGAAGGACGATGTCGCCCGCGCTGTGGCTGCGGCCGCAGCGGCACCGGCGGCTACTGCCTCGGCGCCCGCAGCTGCCGCTCCGGTGCGCGCACCTGTGGCAGCCGACGACGCCGCGCGCGAAGAACGGGTGAAAATGACCCGCCTGCGCCAGACCATCGCCAAGCGTCTGAAGGACAGCCAAAACACCGCGGCCATGCTCACCACCTACAACGAGGTCGACATGACCGAGGTGATGGCCCTGCGTAACGAGTACAAGGATCTGTTCCTGAAGAAGCACGGCGTAAAATTGGGCTTTATGTCCTTCTTCACCAAGGCCTGCTGCCACGCGCTGAAGGAAGTGCCCGAGGTCAATGCCGAGATCGACGGCACCGACATCGTCTACAAGAACTTCGTCCACATGGGCATCGCCGCAGGCACGCCCACGGGACTGGTGGTTCCGGTCATCCGCGACGCCGATGCAATGTCCTTTGCTGACATCGAAAAAGCGATTGCCGAAAAAGGCGCGCGCGCCCGCGACGGCAAGCTGTCGATGGCGGAAATGCAGGGCGGCACCTTCACCATCTCCAACGGTGGTGTCTATGGCTCGCTGATGTCCTCGCCGATCCTGAACCCGCCGCAGTCCGGTATCCTCGGCATGCATAAGATCCAGGACCGCCCGATGGCGATCAACGGCAAGGTGGAAATCCGCCCGATGATGTACCTGGCGCTATCCTACGACCACCGCATCGTCGACGGCAAAGGTGCCGTGACCTTCCTCGTGCGCGTCAAGGAAGCGCTGGAAGATCCCCGCCGGTTGTTGATGGATCTGTAGGATAGCATGCGCGCGCTGTTCCAGATTACGGAGAAGGGCCGGGCGGCTGATGGCCGCCGCCTCGCAGCGCGCGCAACTCTTGTTCAGCTCGCCGTTGTCTGGGGGCTGTTCGCCGTTATTGGCACGCTGGAGATTGCTGCTGGGAATGAGATTGCGCCCTACTCGCAAGCGATGGTAGCGGTTTGCATATTCTATATCTTTTTTCTCTATGCTCTCGCCCGCGATTGGGCGGTAGTGGGCATTCTTTACGGTGGATACCTTCTGCTAGGATTTTTTGTTGGCGGCAATCTTATCGGGTTGGGCTTGCTTTACGCTCTTGGCACCATCGTTTCCAGTATCCTGAACTTCGTGACTCTGTGCGGCATCGTGATCTGGCTGCGAAACCGATCTGCAACCTCTACAAGCATTGTGTAAGGTCTAGATGCCCCCTGAACTCACCGCCCTCACCCTCGCCGCGCTCTTGCAGGTGTTTCAGATCGCCCTGATGGCGGTGCCTGCGAACCTTGAGCTGGGTCAGGGCAAAACGCTTGGGCCGCGCGACCGGGATCGTCTCGGCGGTGATCTGCGCGATCAGCTCTCGACCCGCACCGCGCGTCTGCACAGGGCGATGTCAAACCACTTTGAGGGGCTGATCCTCTTCGGCATCGCCTGCCTGGTGGTGTCACTGGCGGGCAAGTCAACCGGGTTCACCGCGGCCTGCGCCTATGCCTACCTCGGCGCGCGCGTCCTCTACATTCCCGCCTATGCCTTTGGCTGGGTCCCGTGGCGCTCGCTGATCTGGTCTGTGGGCTACCTCGCAACCACCCTCATGCTGATTGCGGCCCTGACATGAGCCGTCATCTTTCCCGAAATACTCCGGGGGAGGCCCCGACAGGGGTCGGGGGCAGCGCCCCCTTTCCCCATGATCTTCATCGCTAACCCCTCAAGGAGCACATCAATATGGCATCCTATGACGTGATCGTAATCGGCGCCGGCCCCGGTGGCTATGTCTGCGCTATCCGCTGCGCCCAGCTGGGCCTCAAGACCGCAGTGGTCGAGGGCCGCGAAACCCTCGGCGGCACCTGCCTCAATGTCGGCTGTATCCCGTCAAAGGCGCTCTTGCACTCCACCCATCTGCTGCATGAGGCCGAGCACAACTTCGCCCATATGGGTCTCAAGGGCAAAAGCCCCTCGGTCGACTGGGCACAGATGAAATCCTACAAGGAAGAGGTCATCGGCCAGAACACCGGTGGCATCGAATTCCTCTTCAAGAAGAACAAGATCGACTGGATCAAGGGCTGGGCTTCCATCCCGGAGGCTGGCAAGGTCAAGGTGGGCGATGACACCCATGAGGCAAAGAACATCGTGATTGCCTCCGGCTCCGTTCCCTCGGCTCTGCCGGGCGTCGAGGTCGACAATGACAAGGGCATCGTGGTGGATTCCACCGGCGCACTGGACCTGCCGAAGATCCCAAAGAAAATGGTGGTAATCGGCGCTGGCGTTATCGGTCTGGAGCTGGGCTCGGTCTATGCCCGCCTGGGCAGCGAAGTCACCGTGGTGGAATATATGGACGCCGTCTGCCCCGGTATGGACAAGGACGTTCAGCGCAGCTTCAAGCGGATCCTTGAAAAACAGGGCCTGACCTTTGTGATGGGCGCGGCCGTCCAAGGGGTCGACGCCGCCAAGACCAAGGCAAAGGTGAAGTACCAGCCGAAAAAAGGCGGCGACGAAGAGGTGATCGACGCAGATGTGGTGCTGGTAGCGACGGGTCGCAAACCCTATGCGGAGGGGCTGGGGCTGGACGCCCTCGGCGTCAAGATGACCGAACGGGGTCAGATCGCCACCGACTCCCATTGGGCGACCAATGTCAAAGGCGTCTATGCCATCGGTGACGTCATCGAAGGTCCTATGCTGGCCCATAAAGCCGAAGACGAAGGCATGGCCGTTGCCGAGGTGATTGCGGGCAAACATGGCCACGTCAACTACGGCGTGATCCCTGGCGTGGTCTACACCACACCGGAGGTGGCCACCGTCGGCCAGACCGAAGATGCGCTGAAAGCCGAAGGTCGCAAGATCAAGGTGGGTAAGTTCATGTTCATGGGCAACGCCCGCGCCAAAGCGGTGCATCAGGCAGAAGGCGGCTTCGTCAAGCTGATCGCCGATAAGGAAACCGACCGCATCCTGGGCGCTTCGATCATTGGCCCGGCAGCCGGTGACCTGATCCACGAAATCTGTGTAGCGATGGAGTTCGGCGCCTCCGCCGAGGATCTGGCGCTGACCTGCCACGCACATCCGACCTATTCCGAAGCTGTCCGCGAAGCGGCGCTGGCCTGCGGTGACGGTCCGATCCACAGCTAAATGGAGCAGCGCAGGAAACCGGGTGCCCTACCCGGGCTCCGCCTGCTAGATATCTAACCCACACCAGAGCGGCCCATCCATGGTGGGCCGCTTTCTCATGAACCGGAGCCTCTGCCATGACTGTCAGCCTGCAAGTGATCTACCCCGCCTCCGCCGACGCGACGTTTGACTATGATTATTATGAGACCACCCACCTGCCACTGGTCGAAGAACATTTTGGCGATCTGATGGAAACCGTCGAGGCATCGCGCGGGATTGCAAGCGGCCCGGATATTCCGCCGGCCTATCTGCTGATCGCCACGATCACCTTTCCAGATATGGACACATTGGACCGCGCGATGGGCGAAAAAAGCGGACCAATCATCGACGACGTCGCCAATTTCACCAATGTGCGTCCGCAGATCCTTGTCGGTGAGGTCTTGATGAGCTGACCCTGCTCTGCCACCCGGGCGAACCCTGCTGTGAAAGCCCGGATGGGGCATTCACAGCCGCTCCCGGTTACCAGAGGGTCTTGGCTGCACGGGGCGCCCAGGCCTCGTCATAGGCGATACCGCCCTCTTGCCCTGCGGTCTGCTCGGCCAGGATCTCGCCCATAGAAGGAAGCCCCGCGCTTTCGTCGCCCGAGGTCCAGGTCCGCGCCCGCATCAGCGCGCGGGCGCACTGGCTGTAGATCTCGCCAATCTCGATCACAATCACTGTGCGCGGCTGCTTGCCGTTCTTGTCGAACCGGGCCAACATCGCCGCATCCGCAGTGACCCGTGCCCGCCCGTTGACCCGCACCACATTGTTTGACCCCGGTACCAGAAACATCAGCGAAACCCGGGGGTCCCGCAGGATGTTTCGCAAACTGTCGATACGGTTGTTACCGCGCCAATCCGGCAGCGCGAGCGTTCCGGGATCCAGCTCCAGCACCACCGGACCATCATCACCGCGCGGGCTGTCATCGGTCCCCTCCGGCCCAACAGTGGCCAACATGCACAGTCGCGATGCCATGATCCACTGCCGGTACAGCGGCGTCATCTGCCGTGCCACCTTGCGCAGGGACGGTGTTCCCGGAGCGCCATAAAGCGCCTCCAACTCATCAACTGTGCTGAGAAATTCCATCGACCTTGAACCCCGCTTCCCGCATCAACTTGTCTGAATGTGTCTCCACTTCGCGCTCCAGCGTGGCCATGAAGGCATCGCGGTCCAGTCCCGGGGCGATAGCAGGCAGAAATTCCACAACGCCCAAACCCGGTTTGCGCATGATACCTGTGCGTGGCCAGAACAACCCCACATTGGTCGCCGCAGGCACACAGGGCTGCTCCAGCGCGGCATAAAGGACGCCGGTGCCGATCTTGTAGGGCCGGTCAACCCCCGGCGCGACCCGCGTGCCTTGCGGATAGATCACCAGCTGGCCGGGTTCTGCAAATTCTGCCGCCACGTCCTTGACCATGCGGGCAATGGCATTGCCCTTCTTGCCACGGTTGACCGGCACACAGCCCAGGCGCTTGGCATAAATGCCGATAATCGGCGTCCACAACAGCTCACGTTTCATGATGAACTTGGCTGCTGGTGTGGCGTGAAAGATAATCAGAATATCCAGAAAACTCTGATGTTTGGCCGCAATGATCACCTCATCGGTCGGGACCTCGCCACGCACCTCCGTACGCAGGCCCAGCATCCAACGCGCGCACCACAGCACATAACCGGCATAGCTGCGACAGGCCACCCGGGCACCGCGCGGCGAGACCAGGGCCCATGGCGCAAAGACCAGACCAAAGATCAGCATCATCACATAGATCTGAATCATGAACACGGCCGAGAGCAGCCATCTAAACGCAGTTTTCACGCCAAATCTCCAAGACGTTTGTTGGCCGCACGGGTGGTCGCGGCAAAGGCGACAAGCGCACCAAGCAGAGGGATGCAGAGTGGCAGGAGCCAGCTCCAGCCTTGAAAGCCAAGCCCGGTCAGGAACCCGCCCTCGCGGGAGGCTTCGGGCATCAGCCAGACCCCGAGCATTCCCAGCGCCATGCCAACGCTGGCACCAAATAGCGCGCGCAGGGTGAAACGCCGGATAAAGGCCTGAGCGATATAGGTGTCCAGCGCGCCGACGAGACGCAGCACCTCAATCACCTGGGCATTGGCCGCAAGCGCTGCATTCGCAGCAAGGGTGATCATCGCCGCGGTGGCCCCGCCGATCAACAGGATGGACACCCAGGCCAACCGCCGCAGCGCCTGGGCAGCATCCACCAGCGGCGCCCGCCAGCGCGTGTGATCATCCAAGATCGCGCCCGGAACCTCAGCCTGAAGGCGCAAGCGCAGACCGGTCTCATCATAGCCCGGATCGCCCTCGATCACTTCGATCAGCTGTGGGATCGGCAGCGTATCCAGCGGCAGTTTGGTGCCAAACCATGGCGCCAACAGCGCCGCCTGTTCCTCGCGGCTCAGCGCACGAGCCGAGGCGACACCCGGCGTCTGTTCCAGAATGGTCATTGCCGCCTCGGTCTGGGCAGCACGCTGCTCCGCCGGTGCATTGATCCGTAGCGTGGCCGCGCGCGCCAGCTCCTCTGCCCAGCGATCTGCCAAACGGCCGGAGGCCAGCGACAGCGCCAAGGCAAAAACCGCCAGAAACGCCATCGCACCAGAGACAAACAAAGTCAGCTGGGCGGTAAATCCACTGGGCGGAACAACACGGTCAGCCTGGGCATCCCCGACAATCAGGTTACGCAAACGGGTCAGTTTCATAGGTCCGCTCCGGCCTGCTGAAGCTGGCGGTTCGAAATCCGCAGGACTCGTGCCTGAACCTGCTTCTTGGCGGCCCGGATCAACGACAGATCATGTGTCGCGACCAGAACGGTTTTGCCCATGTGATTCAATTCCACCAACAATTGCAGCAGCCGCTGCGACATGTCCCAATCCACGTTGCCAGTTGGTTCATCGGCGATGATCACCTCAGGCGAGAGGATCACCGATCTGGCCAGCGCCGCGCGCTGCCGCTCGCCACCAGAGAGCTCCGGAGGGGTGGCATGGGCGCGCTCCGACAGGCCAACCCAGTTCAACAGCTCGCGCAGATTAGCCTCTTCCTGGGTGATATCCCGCCCGGAGACCGTCAACGGCAACGCGATATTCTCCAGAACCGGCAGGTGATCGAGGAACCGGCAATCCTGGTGGACCACCCCGATGCGGCGGCGCAGATAGGCCATCTGGTCACGATCCAGCCCCTTGATATCCATGTTGAAAGCACGTGCGCGGCCTGACGTTGGTGTCAGCGCGCCATAGCAAAGTTTCAACAGGGTGGTCTTGCCTGCGCCCGATGGGCCTGTCAGGAAATGGAACGACCCCGGTGCCAGCTGCACCGACACGTCGCTCAGCAGTTCCCCGCCACCGTAGTTGTACCCCACATTGTCCAGCTCGATCACGGCGGTCCCCTTTTGGTCACCGGTGTTTTGCCCGACTGTGCGCCCAGTTTCAATGGTCCGCGCTGTTGCCACGCCACCCCGGCTGAAACAGTCCGTTCGGATGAGAGCGATTGGCTCTTTCGTGGAAAGACGGAACTGCCTATGATTATTCAACAATCACCCGCCGACAGCCGCCCGGCCCCCCCGGGAGCCACCTCAGGTCCCAAGGAGTGACCCATGCGACTGACATGTCCGAACTGTGCCGCCCAATATGAGGTGCCGGATGATGTGATCCCCGATGAGGGGCGCGACGTGCAATGTTCCAACTGCGGGCAAACGTGGTTTCAGGCTGGCCGTGCGATTGAGGCGGAGGATGACCCGAGCATTTCCCCCGCTGCGGAACCCGGCGACGATATAGCCCCGGTTGAGGACGAAATCGGCGCCCCTGATCCCGCTTCCCTTACGGCGACACAAGACGATGATATCGTGGAAGACGCGCCGGAGGAGGAGACCGCAGAGCCTGATCAGCAGGATGAAATCCAGAATCAACCGCCAGAGATCACAGCCACGTCGCGAGGTCTTGACCCGACGATCAGCGATATTCTGCGCGAGGAGGCTGAGCGTGAAGCCCGGCTGCGCGCCGCTGAAAGCAACAGCTTACAAACACAGACGGATTTGGGACTGGATTCTCTGCCGGAAGAAGAATCCGCCCGCCGTGCCCGCGAAGCCCGCGAGCAGATGGCCCGGATGCGTGGCGAAGATCCCCAGCAGCTCTCCACCTCGGAAACCGAAACCCGTCGCGGATTGCTGCCCAATATCGACGAAATCAACTCCACCCTGCGATCCGGTGAAGGGCTTGCGGCCCCGATCGCACCACCAGTCGATGCACCGGCCCCAAGGAAAAAGCGGAACTTTGCGCGGGGCTTTGCCTTTGCACTGTTGATCGCGCTGGGTCTTGCCATGGCCTATGACAACGCGCCCCTGATCGCCCAGAAGCTGCCACAGGCGGATCCCTACCTCAGCACCTATGTCGCCAAGGTGGACGCGGCGCGGCTGTGGCTAGATACGCAGGTGCGTGCATTCACCGTGCAGCAGTAGAACCGCAACCAGACGGTACCGGCGACCGATCGGACACGAACGGTCGCCCCGCAGGTCCACCGCCGTCGTCAGAAGCGATCCAGAAGACGCTCGAGATAGCTTCGCTCAGTCTCGCTACGGCTGCGCTCTCCGGCGCGGCGGCGGATCTCTTCAAGAAGATCCCAGGCGCGGCGATAGGCCTGCCCTTCGCTGAACTGCCCGTCGGAAACACCACCATCACCCTGTTCCCCATTGCGTCGGCCAAGCGGATCCATTTGGTTGCCTTGGCTTGAGCTGCTGGTGCGCCCCTGCCCCTGTCCCTGACCCGGTTGCTGCTGTTCGGCCATTGCCTCTCCCAGCGCGCGCATTCCCTCTCGCAGAGCTTCCATCGCGTCGGACTGGCGGTCGATGGCCTCGGCGAGGTCACCCTGCCGCAAAGCCTCCTCCGCCCCATCCATCGCCCGTCCGGCATCATCAAGCGCATCACGCGTCGCCTGACCGCCTTCGCCATTGCCAAGCGGGAGGCCATCCCGCTGCGCCCGCAACTGATCGCGAAGAGCTTGCTGGCGATCAGCCAGCGACCCGGCAGGACCCTGTGTGCCGCGCTGCGGAGTGTTGGCGCCGCCACCCTGCCCGGTTCCATCATTATCAGGCGCGCGCTGTCCCTGACCACCCTGACCGGGCTGCCGGTCACCGCTGGGGTCGCCGGAGCCGGGCCTGTCGCCTTGGCCACCCTGATTGCCCTGACCGCCCTCGTGGGACTCCCCACGGCCCAGGCCGCCATTGCGCCCTTCATTTCCCTGACTTTCGCCGCGGCGTGCACCGGGATTGAACTGCTCCTGCAAATCCCGAAATGCCTGATCCGACAAGCCCTGCTGCTCACGCAGGGTTTCGGCCAACCCCTCCATGCTCTGCTCTCCGGGGCTGCCATCCTGACCTTCCTGCCCTTGGGTGACACGCATGTTTTCCATCATCTGCTGGAACTCGCGCAGCGCCTGCTCGGCCTCGGCCATCCGGCCCTGTTCCATCAGCTCCTGAATACGATCCATCATCGCCTGAAGATCCTGCTGAGTGAGCTGCATGGCGTTCTCATCCGGAGCGCCTTGCGGCTGCCCGTCATTGCCCTGCTCCTGCGCCTGTCGCTGCAACTGACGCAGATAGTCCTGCGTGGCATCGCGCAGCTGTTGCATCAGACGGGCAATCTCTTCATCGCTGGCACCATCGCGCATCGCTTGGCTCAGCTGCTCCTGAGCGCGCTGCATGCGGGCAAGAGCGTCGCCGACATCGCCTTCCTCCAGCTGGATTGCCAAATCCCAGAGCGCTTCAGCCAACGCGTCCTGCTGCTCCGGCCCAAGCGTTCCTGCGTTGCTGTGCTGTTCCATACGACGCAGGATAGTGCGCAGACGCAGATAATCCCCATGGTCGTGGAACACTTCGGCCGGATAGGTCGACAGGGCGCGCAGGACCTGGGCCACCCGTGGCGCATTGGCACGCGCCCAGAGCAGATCGCGCCGCTGCTCTGCCACCGCTGCGGCCATCGGATCAAAGAAACGCCGGGTCACCAGCGGCGCCCTGAGCACCTCTGCCTCGGTCTCCTGCCCCTTGGCGTCCTGTGCGACCATACGGTAGCTGACCGGCATGTTGGCCCAGGGGTGTTTGGCGAAGGCCTCGATCACCTGCTCGTCGAAGCTGTGGCGATCACCGGTCAGCGGCAGTGGCAGGTCCAGAACAATCGGCTCCCGCGTATCTGGTTCGGCTGCCAGCCCATGGCTCCGATCAATCTCGACCATATCCAGCGAGATTTCGACCTGACCAGCCGCCACGCCGTAATCGTCACTGGCGGTATAGGCAAGCGAGGTCGTATCATCGGTCTCCAGCGTCGGCTCTCCTACAATGGCAATCGTCGGAGGCAGGTCCTCAATCAGCGTCACATCCCAGCTGCGGCCACCGGTGCCATTGATGGTCAATGTCCCGTCGCGGGTGATCACGAAACTCTGCTCAGCCGCGGCGGCAGAGGGCACGTCTCCGGTGCGTCCCGAGAGGGTTTCATCCAGTGTAAGATCTCCGACCTCACCGTAAAACCGCAGGGTCAGGCGGCTGTTTTCGGGCAGGGTCAGAACCGGCTCGGACTGATCATTGAGATAAAGCACCGGCAGACCGGTGTAGCGCGGCGGTTCGATCCAGCCCTCCCATGTCGGCCCTGCTGCCGCATTCACCGTGCCGGGGGTCATCTCGCCAAGGCTACCAACCCGCCAGATGGAACCGAAGAGCATGGCAACCGATAGCGCCAGAAGTGCCAGATAGCGCAGAGCAAAGGGGTCAGCGCGCGCGACTGACAGATTGGGTTTAGGGGCAACTGCGGAGGCGGCGCGCGCCTGCATCCGCCGCTGATGCGCCTGCCACAGGGCTTGCGAGGCTGGATCATCCGACCCGATGGCCTGCGCGTCCAGCAGCGCCGCAATAGGATGACCGGGCAGCGTCATATCCAGACGAGCCAGGGCGTCGGACAGACCTGGCATTCTGAACCGCCAGCCCCCAAAGCCAATCGCGACTGCCGCAGCCAACACCAGCAGCACGGCCCCCACCCAGACCAGTTCGATCGGCAACTGCTCGTGCAGGCCCAACATCACAGCCGCAAGCGCCAGCATCAGCAGCGAAACCAACGGCCAGAAGGCGCGCACCAGACGTTCCGACAACAGCCCCACCCAGGTCAGCCGCACCGGCCAGCGAAGCCGCAAAAGGCGCGGATCTGAGAGCCTCGGGCCTGAGCCGCGACCTGTTGGGATCGGATCGGACGGCAGATCGGAACCGCCGTCTTTCCGCGAGTACCCGCCCTCCGCCTGCGGGCGCGCCGGTGAACCCGGCGCGGCGGCAGATGTCGCGTCAGCCTTGCGGCGAAACTTGGGGTCGTTGACCATGCGGGCGGCGCCTCCGATCAGCCCTGCGCCGCGTCAGATGTCGCGGTACCCGTCAGAGCCACTCCGGGATGGTATCGCGGTTTATCATTTCGTCAAAGTCCGGACGTCGGCGGATAACCGCGAATTGATCCCCATTGACCAGCACTTCAGGGATCAACGGGCGCGAGTTATATTCGCTCGACATCACTGCCCCATAGGCGCCGGCACTGCGGAAAGCCACCAGATCCCCCGCTTCCAGGGGCGGCATATCGCGATGGCGCGCAAAGGTATCGCCAGTTTCGCAGACCGGTCCAACGATATCATATGGACGCTGCTCCACTCCGGCGTCGGCTTCGATCACCGGAACAATCTCGTGATGCGCCTCATACATGGCGGGGCGGATCAGATCATTCATGGCGCCGTCGATGATCAGGAAATCCCGGTCCTCGCCGGATTTCACATAGATCACCTTGCTCACCATGATGCCGGCATTGCCGGCAATCAGACGCCCCGGTTCGATTTCGATCTCACACCCAAGATGCCCCAAGGTGCGCTGTACCATAGCGCCGTATTCAACCGGCAACGGTGGCGTATCGTTCGAGCGGGTGTAGGGAATACCAAGGCCACCGCCAAGGTCGAGACGGTGAATCTCATGACCATCAGCGCGCAGCTGCTCGGTCAGTTCCGCCACTTTCTGATAGGCCAGCTCGAACGGGGCCAGTTCGGTCAGCTGCGAGCCGATATGTACGTCAATGCCGATCACCTTCAGCCCTGGCAGGCTGGCGGCACGGGCATAGACTTCCCGCGCCCGCGCAATCGGAATGCCGAATTTATTCTCAGATTTGCCCGTCGCGATCTTGGCGTGCGTCTTTGCATCGACATCCGGGTTCACGCGTACGGTGATCGGCGCCACAACGCCCAGTTCCTGCGCAACCGCGTTGATCACGTCCATTTCCGGCTCGGATTCCACATTGAACTGACGGATACCACCGCTCAGGGCGGTTCGGATCTCGTCCTCGGTCTTGCCGACGCCCGAAAACACAATCTTGTCACCGGGAACCCCGGCCGCCTTGGCGCGCAGATATTCGCCCTTGCTGACCACATCCATGCCGGCGCCGGCCTGTGCCAGCGTTTTCAGGATCGCCTGATTGCTGGCTGCCTTCATTGCGTAGCAGACCAGATGATCCATCTCCTTCAGCGCATCATCAAAGAGGTGGAAATGGCGCAGCAGTGTCGCCGTTGAATACAGGTAAAACGGAGTGCCCACAGCAGCCGCGATCTCGGCCACCGGCACATCTTCGGCGTAGAGAGCGCCGTCACGATAGAGAAAATGATCCATAGATCGCGCTTAGACCAGAACCGGGGCGCGGATCAAATGATTCCGCTCAGGGTCAGACGCCCAGATAGACGCTGAGTGGCCCTTTGTGCAGGCCAAGGCTGCCGCCCGCGTGGACGCCGCTGCTGGACACGCCAACTCCGGCATTGAGCGAGGGTCGCACCGGCTCTCCGTCGACCCCGCAGGCCGCAAGACCCACGCAGGCCACCAGAATACCCAGGATCAGAACGGTTTTCTGCATATTGATCCCTTTCGATCTGGGCGGTTGCGATTGAACCGGCACATCACCGCTTAACCGCAACCGCCTTGCTATCAGTCCGCCAGAAGGCTCTGCCAGCGGGCCACCTGCGCGCGCACCTGGGCGGGTGCGGTGCCGCCGTAAGACATGCGCGAGTTTACCGAGTTTTCGACGCCAAGCACAGTGAAGATGTCCTCGGTGATGCCTGCGTGCACGCTCTGCATATCCGCGAGCGAGAGGTCCGGCAGGTCGCAGCCGCGCTTTTCGGCCATCGCCACCAGGGTGCCGGTCACGTGGTGCGCATCGCGGAACGGCACCTTCAGCACCCTAACCAGCCAGTCGGCCAGGTCTGTGGCGGTGGAGAAGCCGGAGCCTGCCGCAGCGGCCAGCGACTCGCGGTTGCCGGTCATGTCCTTCACCATGCCTTCCATCGCCGCCAGCGCCAGCATCCAGTTGTCGGCAGCGTCAAATACCTGTTCCTTGTCTTCCTGCATGTCCTTGGAATAGGTGAGCGGCAGCCCCTTCATCACCATCATCAGCGCGGTGTTGGCGCCAAAAATCCGGCCCACTTTGGCGCGGATCAGCTCAGCCGCGTCCGGGTTCTTCTTCTGCGGCATGATCGACGAGCCGGTGGAGAAACGATCGCTGAGCGTCACGAAACGGAATTGGGCGGAGGACCAGATCACCAACTCCTCGGCAAAGCGGGAGAGGTGCATGGCGCTGATCGAGGCGCAGGACAGGAACTCCAGCGCGAAATCACGGTCAGAGACGGCATCGAGCGAATTTGCCGCCGGACGGTCAAAGCCCAGCGCCTTTGCGGTCATTTCCCGGTCGATCGGGAAGGAGGTGCCCGCCAGCGCCGCCGCACCCAGCGGCGATTCGTTCATCCGCGCGCGGGCGTCGCGCACGCGGCTGAGGTCGCGGCCGAACATCTCAACGTAAGCCATCATGTGGTGGCCCCAGGTGACCGGCTGCGCGGTCTGTAGGTGGGTGAAGCCCGGCATCACCCAATCGGCGCCAGCTTCTGCCTGCGACAGAAGCGCGCGGATCAGCGCCAAGAGGCCCGATTCCGCCGCGTCCAGCTGGTCACGTACCCAGAGTTTGAAGTCGGTTGCCACCTGGTCGTTGCGGCTCCGGCCCGTGTGCAGGCGGCCCGCAGGCTCACCGATGATCTCTTTCAGGCGGGCCTCCACGTTCATATGGATGTCTTCCAGTGCGGTGGAATACTGGAAGGTTCCGCCCTCGATCTCTGACAATACGGTGAGCAGCCCTTCCCGAATGGCCTCGGCATCATTATCCGTAATGACACCTGTCGCGGCCAACATCGCCGCATGGGCCCTGGAGCCGGCAATGTCCTGCGCTGCCATCCGCTTGTCGAACCCGATCGAGGCATTGATCGCCTCCATGATCGCGTCCGGGCCAGCGGCAAAGCGGCCGCCCCACATCTGGTTCGAGGATTGATCTGTCATGGTGTGGAACCCCGGAGATAATATGCGTCTGTTTCGTCAGCTAACCCTTTATATGGCCCTTGCCCTCGGTGCAAATGCCGCCTTTGCCGCGGACCCCGCAGCCCTTTCCGAGCTCCGCGAAGGTGACATGCGCCGTCTGATCCTCCACCCGGAAGCAAAACCGACCTCCAGCAACAGCTTTGAACTGGAAGACGGCAAGGGCAGCGCCTCGCTTGCCGATTATGAGGGCAAGGTTGTCCTGCTGAACTTCTGGGCCACCTGGTGCGCTCCCTGCCGGAAAGAAATGCCGATGCTGTCCGAACTTCAAAGTGAATTTGGCGGTGAGGATTTTGAGGTCCTGACCCTAGCCACCGGCCGCAACTCGCCCGCCGGGATTCAGAAGTTCTTTGATGAAACGGGCATCACCAATCTGCCCCGCCATCAGGATCCAAAGGGTGCGCTGGCCAAGGAAATGGCCGTATTTGGCCTGCCGATGACAATGATCCTCGATCGCGACGGCAATGAAATCGGCCGCCTGCGTGGCGATGCAGAGTGGAACTCCGACAGTGCCAAGGCAATCCTGCAAACTCTGATCGACGCAGAATGACTGATTGACGCTCATTAAGAAGACCCGCGGCCGTACCGCAGTGCAGCAGCTTTCCCGGGCGTGCGCGGGCGGTGGCCAGATAGCTGGCATCTTTCGGAGCTTGACCCAACGCCACCTTTGACAGAGCCGTCACCCTGCCGCCAATCTGAGCGGCAGGGAGGACGTGATGCCGCTGGAAATCTTGGTGGCGATGGTGCTGATCGGCATTGTTGTCATAGCTATACTGCTTCATGTCACCGGGCGGTCCGCTCCGGTTCTGATGACGCGAGACACCGCCGCCAAGGCCTGGTCTCGTCATGATCCCGATACTCAAATCCTGAACACATGGCCAAGCACTCTTGGTCAGGCCGCCCTGATTGAAACCGATCTCGGGCTTGGTCTGGTCTGGTGTTTTGGCGCCGATACCATCGCCCGGCCACTTGCCGGGGTGCGACTATTGGATCACCCCAAGGGCCTGAAGCTGCGGTTCGGCGATTTTGCTACCCCCTCCGTGGTGCTGCACCTGTCGGATGCCGAGCGAAAAGATTGGCGACGGCGCATCATGGGCGACCACAGCGCACCAATCACACCGACCGTGACAGCGCAGACAGAAGGACAGACACATGCCTGATACGATTTCGTACCCTGATGTCACCCAATGGGCGGTCCCTTTCTTCATCGCCGCGATTCTGGCTGAGTTCCTCTGGATCGCCATCAAGGGACGTGGCGGGCGATATGAAACCCGCGACGCCGTCACATCTCTTGTTATGGGCGCCGGTAGCGTGGCGTCAGGCATTGCGCTTGGCTTCATCGCCTGGGCCTTCTTCATGCTTTTGTGGCAGATCACGCCGTTGGACCTGGGCACATCGGTCTGGGTGATCGTTCTGTGCTTCGTCCTGGACGACCTGCGTTACTACTGGGTGCATCGCTTTGGCCACCGGGTGCGCTGGGTCTGGGCCAGCCATGTCAATCATCACTCAAGCCAGCACTACAACCTCACCACCGCTCTGCGGCAGACCTGGACGGGCACATTCACCTTTATGATGGTGGTGCGCGCGCCGCTGGTTCTCTTGGGCTTCCATCCTGCCATGGTGCTGTTTGTCGGAGGCATCAATCTGGTCTACCAGTTCTGGATCCACACCGAGGCCATCGGCCGGATGCCGCGCTGGTTTGAGGCCGTGATGAACACACCCAGCCATCACCGCGCCCACCACGGCCGCAATCCGCGCTATCTTGATTGCAACTATGCTGGTGTCTTTATCATCTGGGACAAGATGTTCGGCACATTCGTACCCGAACAGGATCACGACCGCCCGGATTACGGCCTGGTTCACAACATCGGCACCTTCAACCCACTGCGTGTCGCCTTCCACGAATGGGTCAGCATCTTCAAGGATGTGACCCAACCCGGGCTGACGTTCCGGCAGCGGTTGCTATATGCGGTTGCCCCGCCGGGCTACAGCCATGACGGCAGCCGCGACAGCTCCAACACAATCCGCGCAAAGCATTTGCAACGTCATCCTGAGGACATCGGCAGCGCTGGCTTTGACAAGACCTGAGTGCAGCTCTCAATTTGGGTAAAATTGTCGCCTTAATCCTAGCTCAACGCTTTTGCGCCAAGGTCCGGTCTGATCCATATTGATCAGACCACCCCAGCGCCAAGGGATATACCCGTGAAGAAGAAGCAAAAGGTCATGGCCGACATGCCAGAAGGCGGCGATAACCCGCTGACCTCTGCGGTTGTATCGCGTGATCGGTCGACTCTCGACATGGTCAGCGACGCGATTCGCCACAACCAGACGATGCTTGCCTATCAGCCCATCATACAGGCTATGCCGCCACAGGGGGTTGCGTTTTACGAGGGGTATATCCGGGTTCTCGATTCAACGGGTCGCGTGATACCTGCGCGCGAATTCATGCCGCTGGTCGAGGATAAGGAAACCGGGCGTGAACTGGACTGTCTTGCCCTCGAACATGGCCTGAAGGCACTTGCCCGCAGCCCCAATATCCGCCTCTCCGTCAATATGTCCGCGCGCTCGATCGGCTATCAGCGCTGGATGCGTGTCCTTGAAAAACATCTGAAGAAAGATGCCGCCGCAGGCGAAAGGCTGGTGCTGGAAATCACTGAGGCCTCTGCCATGGCTGCGCCCGAGTTGGTCATCGACTTCATGGACCGGATGCAGAAACACGGTATCGCCTTTGCGCTTGATAACTTCGGCGCCGGGGCAACGGCCGTCAGCTATTTCCGGCAGTTCTTCTTTGATGCGGTGAAAATTGACGGGCAGTACATCCGTAACATTCATGCCAACCATGACAATCAGGCTGTTGTCCGCGCGCTGGTAGGGATCGCCAAGCAATTCGATATGCTGGTGGTTGCGGAATCCGTCGAAAGCCCAGCTGACGCCGAATTCCTGATCTCCATCGGTGTGGACTGCCTGCAGGGCTATTTGTTCGGCGCCCCCTCGGTCAGCCCGCCATGGCTGGAAGAGCTGCGCAGGAACAGTCGCGCATCCTGACCTCACAGCACGTTGCCTTATGGGTGAATTCGCGCATCTTTGCGCCAGATACCTGCCACGCAACGTAAGGGAGAATTCCTGTCGGGAATGATCGCTTGGCAAACGACCGGACCTGCCTCAGAATATGTGCCATAGTATTGATTGACACAGGCTCTCCCTGTGGGACACCTTGCACGTGCTGCAATTGCAGCGAAACACACGGCCTTTAAAAAAAGGCAGGGGGATCCCGGTTGCTGCGGCTGCGAAATGCGGACTGCGCGGTTGGCCTCCCGGGACTATGAATGGCAGAGGACCCTAACTGATGACCAATGTAGTAATTGCATCCGCCGCACGCACCGCCGTCGGCAGCTTTGGTGGCGCATTCGCCAATACCCCCGCCCATGATCTTGGCGCCGCAGTGCTGGAGGCTGTGGTTGAACGTGCCGGGATCGACAAATCCGAAGTTTCCGAAACCATTCTGGGTCAGGTGCTGACGGCGGCACAGGGTCAGAATCCCGCTCGCCAGGCCCATATCAATGCCGGCCTGCCACAGGAATCGGCAGCCTGGGGGATCAATCAGGTCTGCGGTTCCGGTCTGCGTGCCGTGGCACTTGGCGCCCAGCACATCCAACTCGGTGACGCGGCCATCGTCTGTGCGGGCGGTCAGGAAAACATGACCCTCTCGCCCCATGCCGCCAATCTGCGCGCCGGGCACAAAATGGGCGATATGAGCTATATCGATACCATGATCCGCGATGGCCTTTGGGATGCCTTCAACGGCTACCACATGGGCCAGACTGCGGAGAATGTTGCCGAGAAATGGCAGATCTCCCGTGACATGCAGGATGAATTTGCCGTTGCAAGCCAGAACAAGGCCGAAGCGGCACAGAAGGCAGGCAAATTCGCCGATGAAATCGCAGCCT
Organism: Phaeobacter sp. JH20_29; assembly: GCF_048056175.1. Lineage (NCBI taxonomy): Bacteria > Pseudomonadati > Pseudomonadota > Alphaproteobacteria > Rhodobacterales > Roseobacteraceae > Phaeobacter > Phaeobacter sp. JH20_29. Next base: position 75,106 of record NZ_JAYMWO010000011.1, on the reverse strand, counting down.
TCACCGTCAAGACCCGCAAGGGCGACATCATTGTGGATCAGGACGAATACATCCGCCACGGTGCCACCATCGAGGCCATGCAGAAGCTGCGCCCCGCCTTCACCAAGGACGGTTCGGTCACAGCCGCCAATGCCTCAGGCCTGAACGACGGCGCCGCGGCCACCCTGTTGATGAGCGCCGATGACGCCGAAAAGCGGGGTATCGAACCGCTGGCCCGGATCGCCTCCTATGCCACCGCAGGTCTGGACCCCTCCATCATGGGCGTTGGTCCGATCTACGCCTCGCGCAAGGCACTGGAGAAAGCCGGCTGGTCCGTGGATGACCTCGATCTGGTTGAGGCCAACGAAGCCTTCGCAGCGCAGGCCTGCGCCGTGAACAAGGACATGGGCTGGGATCCGGCAATCGTCAACGTCAACGGTGGCGCAATCGCAATTGGTCACCCGATTGGTGCCTCCGGCTGCCGCGTCCTCAATACGCTGCTGTTTGAAATGAAGCGGCGGGGTGCCAAGAAAGGCCTCGCCACGCTTTGCATCGGCGGCGGTATGGGCGTTGCCATGTGCGTGGAGCGTCCCTGAGGCGCATTATTCTGACCATATCAAGGGCGCCCGATTGGCGCCCTTTTCTATATGGAGCGCATTTTACGATAGCTTTGTCGAAGAGGGCGACGCAGCGTCGCACTCAGTATCGGCTCCAGCGCCTGGATTCACGGAGTAATATAATTGCGCAATCAAAAACAAAATAGTAGCAAGATTACCAAGTCAAATAACGGAGGACTTTTCCATGGCACGTAACGCACTCGTCACCGGCGGCTCTCGCGGCATCGGCGCGGCAATCTCACAGGCGTTGAAAGCGGAAGGCTATACTGTGGCGGCGACCTATGCCGGTAATGATGAGGCAGCGGCGAAGTTTACCGATGAAACCGGCATCAAGACGTACAAGTGGGACGTTGCCAGCTACGAAGACAGCACCGCTGGCATCGCCAAGGTTGAAGCGGATATCGGCCCGATCGATATCGTCGTCGCCAATGCAGGCATCACCCGCGATGCTCCGTTCCACAAGATGACACCGGAGCAATGGCAGCAGGTGATCGACACCAACCTCACTGGTGTCTTCAACACCGTGCACCCGATCTGGCCCGGCATGCGCGAACGCAAGTTCGGCCGTGTGATCGTGATCTCCTCGATCAATGGCCAGAAAGGCCAGTTCGCTCAGGTAAACTATGCCGCGACCAAAGCAGGCGACCTCGGCATCGTGAAATCTCTGGCCCAGGAGGGGGCGCGGGCGGGCATCACCGCCAACGCGATCTGCCCTGGCTACATCGCGACCGAGATGGTGATGGCCGTTCCCGAGAAGGTCCGCGAGTCGATCATTGGCCAGATCCCAGCTGGCCGGCTGGGTGAGCCGGAAGAGATTGCTCGCTGCGTGACCTTCCTCGCATCAGAGGACTCGGGCTTTATCAACGGCTCCACCATTTCGGCCAATGGCGCGCAGTTCTTCGTGTAAGACCGCACCAAGCACACATGGCAAGGGCCGGTCCACTGGGCCGGCCCTTTTCCAATCCCGTAAGGACATGCGCGCTATGCCCAGCGGGAAACCCCGGCACGCAGCCGCGTGGCGCGACGCGGTGCAAATATACGCGCCCACAGCGCACGTACGACCTGGCCGCGCTCCTCATGTGCGCGTTGCAGGGCGAGTTTTACGGTAGCACTGGCAGAATATTCCATGGTTTCGGCCTCCATTCAGATCAGTGTTGCTAACTTGACCTAGATATGCGCCTTTTCGTGACAACAGACAAACGAGACTTTTCAGCACTTCACTTAAGTATTACTTATCTCACATGTCTGATCGCCTGCCGCCACTGACCGCCCTGCGCGCCTTTGAAGCCGCCGCCCGCCATATGTCCTTTGCCCGTGCGGCACAGGAGTTGAACGTGACCCCGGCAGCGCTGTCATTTCAGATCAAATCCCTGGAAGAGCATTTGGGAACACCGGTATTCCGCCGCCTGAACCGCGCCGTCGAGCTGACGGAAGCAGGGGCTGCCCTGGCGCCCGGGACGTCTGATGGGTTTCAGGCACTGACGGCAGCCTGGCGCGCGGCAATCCGGCTACAGGACGATGGGGTCCTGACGGTCACGGCCGGCCCTGCCTTTACCGCGAAATGGCTGGCGCCGCGCTTTTACGAGTTTGCGCGCGCCCACCCTGAAATCGACCTTCGGTTCTCGGCCAGCCTGCGCCGTGTCGATCTGATGCGCGACGACGTTGATGTGGCGATCCGTTTTGGCTACGGCCCATACCCAGACGTCTATTCAATGCCGCTGCCTGTGGAGTGGGTGATGCCGGTCATGACACCTGATATCGCGCAGCGTTACCCCACCGTCGCCGCGCTGAAAGACGCGCCGCTAATCCACGACGATTCACTGAACTTTATGTCACCGCAGCTCGACTGGACCGCCTGGTTCAAGTTGATGGGTGAGGAGTTCAACCCCACCCATGGCGCCCGCTTCAGCAACGCCGACCACGCGGTGGATGCCGCTTTGGCGGGGGCCGGGGTGGTTTTAGGGCGGCGCGCGCTGGTGGTAAAGGATCTTGCCGAGGGGCGTCTGGTTGCCCCCTTCAATACGGCGCTAACCGGCAAGGCCCGATTTAGCTTCCTCTGTCAGAAAGGCGCTGAAACGCGCCCGCAGATCGTGGCATTCCGCGACTGGATCCTGGCCGAAATCGAAAAGACCGCCGCCGTGTCAGATGGGCTGACCATCGTGTCGGTAGACAGTCTCACATGACCAGGAACCGCGCAACGGCGACCGGCTTTGTCGCGGTATTGCTTTGGTCGCTACTGGCTGTTCTCACCGTTGGCACTGCGCCGACCCCACCGCTCCTGTTGAACGCCTTGTGTTTCACAATCGGCGGCTCATTGGGCCTCATATGGTGTTGGCGCAGTGGTGGCCTCACGGCACTGCGACAAGTGTCATGGCGGGTCTATCTCTTCGGCAGCCTTGGTCTCTTTGGCTATCATGCGCTTTACTTCTCCGCGCTGAGGATGGCCCCCGCAGCCGAAGCAGGGCTCATTGCCTATCTCTGGCCATTGCTGATTGTGCTGTTGTCCGGCCTGCTGCCCGGGGAAACACTGCGCGCGGGGCATTTGCTGGGGGCCCTCCTCGGCTTCGCCGGTGCTGCAACGATCATCACCGGTGGCGGAGCCGAGTTTGATGCCGCGGCACTGCCCGGCTATGGGCTTGCGCTACTCTGCGCACTGACGTGGTCGGGATATTCCGTGCTTGCGCGACGCCTGGGGACAGCCCCCACCAGCACGGTTGCCGTATTCTGCCTGATCACTGCAGCAGCATCCTGGGGCCTTCATTTCGCGCTGGAAGAAAGCCATTGGCCCATCGGCATCAGCGGCTGGGGAGCGACAGTCGCGCTGGGTCTGGGGCCGGTCGGCCTTGCGTTCTATGTCTGGGACATCGGAGTGAAACAGGGTGACATTCAACTGCTCGGCACCAGCTCTTATGCGGCACCTTTGCTTTCAACACTGATCCTTGTTGTTGCAGGAATTGCGCCTGCGTCATGGACGCTGGCGATTGCAGCCTGTCTGATAACAGGTGGGGCGCTGCTGGCCGCGCGGGCCAATGCGACGCCCTGAAGCATCCATCTACCGGCGCATCCCTTCCCAAGGGCCGCGACAGAAAATCCCGCGCCAGACGCAGAAACAAGAAGGGGTCACCAGCCGTGCTGATGACCCCTAACAACCAATCGGTTCTGCCTCAGGCACCGCAGCGACGGGACTGCGGTCACCTCAGATCAGACCACTCTCTCAGACGGCAAGTTCCTCCGTCGAGAGACGTTTAATTTCTTCTTTGAGTTTCAGTTTCTGTTTCTTCATCGACGCGATACGCAGCCCGTCGGTCGCGGGTGAGCGTTGGGCGTGTTCGACTTCCATGCTCAGATGCTCGTGCTTCTTCTTTAGTTCGGTCAGATGCGAGCTGAGGCTCATGTCATTCCTCCTTCTTTGAGCGTGTTGCGTACAAAGTGAGTGGAACACAAGATTATTGCTCTGTCACGCTGCAGAAGCATATATTTTGTCATGAAACCGTCATTTCGGCATGTCCTCGCCGAATGAGAGCCGATTCTCCGCGAGTCTCCCGCAAATATCAGCTTGGCCAGGGCAACCCATGGCCATCACGAAGAACAGCCCGGATCTCCGCCTGGTAGTTTTCGGCGTCACGCAAATGTGCTTCACCGTTGTGCAGGATCAGCGGCGCATGCAGCCTGAACCCTGCACGGCCACCCTTGCGCGCCCGCAGCAGAACCAATTCGGCGCCACGACCGACACGGGCGGCCAATGGCAACACCTCAAGTGAGCCCAGACGTCCAAAACAGGCCCCAAGCATTTCCGGCAGGCGATCGGCCCGCTGGATCATGTGCAGATATCCCTTATGGGTGAGGCGTCGCGCTGCGGTATCGAACCAGACGGTCAACTCCGTCGCCCCGCCGAGTGCAATCTGCCGCCCCACGTCCTGCGCCGGACTGTGCGCACCGGCGCGATAATAGGGCGGGTTGGCGATGACATGGTCAAACTGGATCTGGCGCAGATCCACCGGCAGTGCTGCCAGATCAGCCTCGACGATCGTGATATCGACTGCGTTCAGCGCGGCATTGCGTCGCGCCAGATCGGCATAATCGGCCTGAAGCTCGACCCCGGTCAGGTCCAGATCCGGGACCCGTGCAGCCAGACATAACAGAGCCGGACCGCCTCCGCAGCCCAGCTCCAGCACCCGATCACCAGGCTGTGCGGGAACGGCTGCGGCCAGCAGGACAGGGTCGACCCCGGCGCGATACCCCTGCTTTGGTTGCAACAACTGTACCCGCCCACCCAGAAACGCGTCCTGGCTAAGAGCGCTGTCCTCAAATCCCGACATCAGCGCAGCGGAATATCATTGTCACGCATCACGCTCTCGGCAGCGGCATGATCATCTCTGCGCACCATCAATCTGCGCGGGAATATCCCGATACCACCTTCAAGGATGCTCATATTTACGTCCATTTGAAAGCAGTCTATATCCTCACCCTCAAGAAGGGCGGTGGCAAAGGCCATGACAGTTGGGTCGGTGCTGCGCAAAAGTTCCTTCATAGGGATGGATCTAAGGGCAAGGGCTGCGCCTTGTCGAGCCTTGCAAGCGGGAAAACGATGAATCAAATCCTGACGCAAAAGCCGCATGACATGCTGGCCGCGACACTCAGCGACGAAATGGCAGCGGTCAATACGCTGATCCAGACACGCATGGCCTCGAAACATGCGCCGCGCATTCCCGAGGTGACGGCCCATCTTGTCGAGGCCGGCGGCAAGCGTTTGCGCCCGATGCTGACCCTCGCGGCAGCGCGCCTATGTGGCTACAGCGGTGAAAACCACGTGAAACTGGCAGCAACCGTTGAATTCATTCACACCGCCACCCTGCTGCATGATGACGTGGTTGACGAAAGCGGACAGCGCCGCGGTCGTCCGACAGCCAATCTCTTGTGGGACAACAAAAGCTCGGTTCTAGTCGGCGACTATCTCTTTGCGCGCAGTTTCCAGTTGATGGTGGAAACCGGCTCTCTGCGGGTGCTCGATATCTTGGCCAACGCCTCGGCGACCATTGCCGAGGGTGAAGTTCTGCAAATGACTGCGGCCAGCGATCTTGCCACCGATGAGGCCGTGTACCTGCAGGTTGTGCGCGGCAAGACAGCAGCGCTGTTCTCCGCCGCAACTCAGGCCGGTGGCGTCGTCGCCGGCGCACCCGAAGCGCAGGTAAACGCGCTGTTTGCCTATGGCGATGCGCTTGGTATCGCCTTCCAGATTGCCGACGATCTATTGGATTATCAGGGTGATAGCTCCGCGACGGGAAAAAACGTCGGCGATGATTTCCGCGAACGCAAGCTGACCCTGCCGGTGATCAAGGCCGTTGCACAGGCCACCGCAGAAGAGCGCGCCTTCTGGGTTCGCACCATTGAAAAGGGACGTCAGGATGAGGGCGACCTCGACCATGCGCTGTCCCTGATGGACAAATACGACACGTTGGCCGCGACCCGCCGCGATGCGATGCAATGGGTTGCCAAGGCACAGGACGCCTTGACCTCCCTGCCAGAGGATCCGATCCGCCAGATGCTGCATGATCTGGCCGACTATGTTGTCGCCCGCCTTGCCTAGGCCTAAAGAATAACCGGATTAACGCCTGAGAGGCCCGCACCGCTGCGCAGGCTTTTTTGGCTGTGCGCCGGTCATGCCAGCAACCGGCCCGCGCGCACCCACCAGTCAGGATGTGCCGCCTGCAAGGTGGCAGCCGCCGCCTCTGCCGTCGCCTCGTCGGCAAATAACGCGTAGCAGGTCGCACCTGACCCCGACATCGCGTGAAACAGCGGGGCCAAACCCGACAGCGCGTCGAGAACCGCTCCGATCAGAGGCTCGAGCATGATTGCCGGCCCCTGCAGATCGTTGCGCTGACCCGAAAGCCAGGCCGCCAGCTCCTCTGCGCTCTGCCAAACGGGTAGCCTGTCGGGCATCGGTGGGTTGTCACGTTTCTCCATCGCGCGAAAAATCGCGGGCGTGGCGACTGACACCCCCGGATTTGCCAGAACAATCGCGCAGTCAGGCAAGGCTGGCAGCCGCTCCAGCTGCTCACCGATACCACGCATCCGCTGGGCGCCCGGCTCCATGCAAACCGGCAGATCCGCTCCCAGGGGGAGAACCTCTGCAACTCCGGGAAGAGGTACCTGCCACAGCTCGCACAGGACCCGCAACGTCGCCGCCGCATCGGAGGACCCGCCCCCGATGCCAGAGGCCGGTGGCAGCTGCTTATCCAACCTCAGCTCCGCCCCCCGCTCGACCTGTAAAAGCTCAGCCGCTTTCATCATTAGGTTGGAGCTGTCGGTCGGTACACCCTTTGCCATGGCGCCCCCCACCCGCAGGCTCAGGGCGTCGGCAGATACAGCCGTGATCCGGTCCCCGATGTTAGCAAAGACCACAAGCGAATCCAGCAGATGATAGCCATCTGTGCGCTGGCCGGTCACATGCAGGGTCAGATTGATCTTGGCCGGGGCAAATCCCTCAACCGTCATGTGCCACGTTCAACGGCGCCGCACCCTCTTCGGCAAGAACGGCATCAAGCCCGCTTTCCAGCTTGCGGCGAATGCGCTCAGGGTCGGCTTCACTGTCAGTATCTTCGGGGTCGATGAACGATAGCGCGCGCTTCCACTGGAACTCAGCTTCCCGCGCCCGCCCGACAGCCCAGTAAACATCCCCGAGGTGGTCGTTGACCACAGGGTCGACCGGCATCAATTCAACCGCGGTTTCCATATGGCCAACCGCCTCTTCATAGCGACCCAGCCGATAGAGTACCCAGCCGAGGCTGTCGACAATATAGCCCGCGTCAGGGCGCGCGGCGACAGCGCGTTCGATCATCGACAGCGCCTCGTCCAGTTTGATCTGCTTCTCCACCAGAGAATAGCCGAGATAATTCAGAACCTGTGGCTGATCCGGGCGAATTTCGAGTGCGGCGCGGAAATCCGCCTCTGCCTGCTCCCAATTTTTCAGCCGCTCGTGGCAGATGCCACGGGCATACAGCAGGAACCAACGTCCCTCCACGCTTTCATCCATCAGCCCCAGCGCGGTGTCATAGGCAGCGACGGCGCCGCTGTAGTCCTCCTGCTGCCGCAACAGATCACCCAGATTAGTATGGACCGGTGCCTCTTTCGGGAAATCACGCGCCAGCTGCTGCAGGACCTCGGCGGCCGCATCAGGTTTGGCGGCGCGACGCAATGCTTCGGCGCGTCCCAGTTCTGCGGCGTGGTAATCCGGATGCTCGCGCGGCACCTGCTTGTAAAGCTCGATCGACAGGGCGTAGCGGCCCAGCTGGTCAAAGAGCTCCGCAGCCAGCAACAATGCGTCCACGTGATCTTCGCGCAAGGCAGCTGCGACACGGGCATACATCAGCACATAGTCATCGGCCATTTCACCATTCAGGGCAGCCCCCATGGTGAAGAACACTTCGGCAATGCCCTGTGTCGGCGTGGCCGCCAGCGTATAGGGAAGGGTTTCGCCATCCTTCAGCCGTGCGGACAGCGCTGCAAGCCCCGGATCCAGCTGCCCATTGAAGGCGTCGGACAGCACATCGAGCGCCTGTTCATTGCGCCCCAGCTGCGACAGAATCTCAAGCCGCGCGATCACCGCCCGACGCGAGGTATTGGTCAGCTGGCCCTCCTCGGCAGCAAACAGGGCCTCCGCCCCCTCGTAATCCCCGACAGAGGCCAGCGCCAGCGCCCGGTGATAGCGCGCGAAAAGGCCAAGCCCCTCTTTTTCACCCAAGACGTCAAACTGTGTCAGCGCATCGGACACTGAACCAGCGCCCAGATGTGCCCAGCCCAACAGCAAGCCATCCACCAGGGCATTGATCTCATACTGCCCCTCTTGCTGAGAGGTCACGCGTTCGATGATGGTCTGATAGTCCTCGGTCAGGACCAGGTTGGCAGTGGTAACGATATTGGCGACCTGACTGCGCGCGCCCATCTCCGACAGGCGGGTCGCGACCGGCGCGGCCCCTTTGATATCACCCAGCGCAAGCCGGGAAAACACGACATGCTCCATGAGCAGCGGGTTCTTCGGGTCGCGCACCAGCGCGCGGTTGTAATAATCCGCGGAGGCGCGGAAATCACTATCCAGGGTAGCAGCCCGTGCCGCCAGATACGCACCCGCCAGCCCATCTGCACGCACCGCATCGGCCTGTACCAGTATCGGCAGGGTGGTCGCCACGGCAAGAGCCGCTGCGCTTGTCAGGCTGCGAAAGAATGGGACGGGCACGGGGGGCCTCCTCGTTGGTGACTGGTCAAATACTGCCTCGCCACAAAGCGTAGAACGCCGCCCCTTAACACGCAATGGGGCAGCCCGCAGGCTGCCCCAATTATTCCGGCAAATACCTGCCGAAACCGATCACATATTCGGGTAGTTCGGCCCGTCACCGCCCTGCGGTGTGGTCCAGGTGATATTCTGGCTCGGATCCTTGATGTCGCAGGTCTTGCAGTGGACGCAGTTCTGGAAGTTGATCACGAACTCCGGCTTGCCGTCCTTCTCCACCACCTCATAGACACCCGCAGGGCAATAGCGCTGCGCAGGCTCCGCGAACTTTGGCAGGTTGACGCTGATCGGCGTGTCCAGATTGCCCAGACGCAGGTGGCAGGGCTGGCTCTCTTCGTGGTTGGTCGCCGCAAAGGCAACGTTGGTCAGGCGGTCAAACGAAAGCACACCATCGGGTTTGGGATAGTCGATGGGTTTGTGCTTGGAGGCTTCCTCGGTTGCCTCTGCGTCATTTTTACCGTGACCCAAAGTGCCAAACAGCGAAAAGCCCAACGTATTGGTCCACATATCCAGACCACCCAGCATCAGCGAGGCGGTGAGGCCCCACTTCGACCACATCGGTTTGACGTTGCGCACTTTCTTCAGGTCGGCACCGATCGCGCCGTCGCGGACACTGACCTCATAGTCGGCAAGTTCGTCGCCCGAACGCTCAGCCTTGATCGCGTCATAGGCGGCTTCGGCGGCTGCCTTGCCCGACAGCATGGCGTTGTGGTTGCCCTTGATGCGCGGCACGTTGACCATGCCAGCCGAGCAACCCAAGAGCGCCACACCGGGGGCGACCAGCTTCGGCATCGACTGATAGCCACCTTCGGTGATCGCACGGGCGCCATAGGCCACGCGCTTACCGCCTTTCAGCAGCTCAGCCACCATCGGATGGTGCTTGAAGCGCTGGAATTCCATGTAGGGGTACAGATGCGGGTTCTTGTAGTTCAGGTGAACCACGAAACCGACGTAAACCTGATTGTTGTCGAGGTGATAGATAAAGGATCCGCCACCCGCGTTGGACCCCAGCGGCCAGCCCATGGTGTGGGTGACAGAGCCCTCTTTGTGCTTGGCAGGATCAATTTCCCAGATCTCTTTCATGCCAACGCCGTATTTCTGCGGCTCCTTGCCGTCAGACAGGCCATATTTGGCAATCACTTCTTTGGAAAGCGAGCCGCGCACACCTTCGGAGAGGAAGACATATTTGCCGTGCAGTTCCATCCCCGGCTCGGTGTTCGGACCATAGGTACCGTCGGATTCCAGACCAAAGACACCGGCAACCACGCCTTTGACCTCACCATTGTCACCATAGACCAATTCGGAACAGGCCATACCCGGGAAGATCTCGACACCCAGCTCTTCTGCCTGCTCAGCCATCCAGCGGCAGACATTGCCCATCGAGACAATGTAGTTGCCATGGTTGTTCATCAGCGGCGGCATCGGGAAGTTCGGGATGCGGATCTGCCCCGCCTCACCCAGCATGTAGAAATTGTCGTCCTTGACCGGAACGTTCAGTGGCGCGCCTTTTTCTTTCCAGTCGGGAATCAGTGCATCCAGCCCGCAGGGGTCCAGCACCGCGCCGGACAGGATATGCGCACCCACTTCAGAGCCTTTTTCCAGCACCACGACCTGCAGGTCGCTGTCCAGCTGTTTCAAACGGATCGCCGCAGACAGACCAGCCGGGCCTGCCCCAACGATCACAACGTCGTATTCCATTGCTTCGCGTTCAATCTCGGCCATCGAAGGCTCCTTAGGCTATGGCTCAGGACCAGCCCGTGCAGGCTGTGCGTCCTTGGCGCAATTTTCTTTCGCGGTTGCTTAGCGGGTGCCAGAGGCTCTGGTCAATCCAAACTCTACGTTACGATGATCTAGAACCCTCAATTGCGACAAATGGTGCGTCAAATATCGTCATTTGGCGCGCTGTTCCCGTCTTTGGCCAGATCCGCTGGCCGGTCCCCCATCAGATAGCGCGGCCCCTGCCCCTTGGAAGCGGCAGCATCATCCGGATTGTACAACTTGCAATTGGGCAGCGACAGGCAGCCACAGCCGATGCAGCCATCCAGATTGTCACGAAGCCGCTCCAGCGTTTCGATTCGGGCGTTCAGGTGCTCGCGGAACTGCGCTGAAAGCCGCGTCCAGTCAGCCTTGGTCGGGGTGCGCCCACCCGGCAGGCTCTTCAGAAACCCCTGGATCTCAGGCAGGGAAAACCCAAACTTCTGCGCGATCATCACAAAACTCAGCCGCCGCAGGTCCGCACGGTGGAACCGTCGTTGTCCTCCCGCATTCCGCCAGGGCTCAACCAGACCCTGCGACTCATAATAGCGGATAGCAGACACGGCGAGCCCGGTTCGCTCCGCAAGATATCCGATCGACACGCCAGCTGACTTTGCCATAACCCCTTCATCATTCTGATAAACAACTGAAAAATAATAGGTTTACAGCTTCACCTTCAAGGTAAAGAAAAACCTTGATCTAAAGTTAGGTTCAGAAGTTAGCCTACAGGTAATCGATCCAAACTGACAAGCATCGGAGCCTGATATGACTGTACGTCTTGAACATGCAAACATCACCGTTTCTTCCCCTGAAGCCACCGCCGCCTGGATGCAGGATGTGTTCGGCTGGCGCATTCGCTGGCAGGGTGAGGCTATCAACGGCGGCTACAGCCTGCATATCGGTGGTTCTGACAGTTATCTTGCGCTCTACTGCCCCCCGGAACCGCTGGCCAAAGCCCCGATCAGCTACGGCATCACCGGAGGGCTCAATCACATTGCCGTCGTCGTTGATGATCTGAGCACGGTCGAGACTCGTGTACGGGATGCAGGCTTCACCCCAGGTGAGCATCACGACTACGAGCCGGGTCGCAGGTTCTACTTCCGCGACCGCGACAATATCGAATTCGAGGTGGTTCAATATGATGCTTGATCTGCTCTGGCACGCCAGCCGCCCGCGCGCGGTCCTGCCTCCGCGCCTCATCACGCCTGACGCCGAACGCTCGAAGCGGCAACCTGTGATACAGCCATGCTTCGGGCGGGAAGAAACCCTGCTCGGGTACAGCCGTCTGCTAAAGCTGCTGCGGCAACTGGATCCGCGCCCGCGGGTGCCCCGTCACAGCATCACCGGCAAGACGTCCACCACGGCGCAGGTTCGCTGACCTTACTCCGTATCGGCAGGACTGCGAGGCGCCCGCCCGTCGTCCCGCCTGTCAGTGACGCGTTTGCCGCCACACCGCGCCCCGGACAGGCGCAAAGCGGACAGGCGTAAAAAAGCGGAGTTTTCCGCCTGTTGGCATGAAATCGCTGTGGACAGCCCCTGCCGCCCTCTTGCATTCGGCGGCAGGATTGGGTCAGGTAAATGAGACATAACCGGTTTGTCCCGCTGTCAGTCTGACAGTGGGACAAACCGGTTTTCCTATAGACGCGAACCGCCACGGCCGGTGGCCAAACCTGACACGATATCTGGACACAGACATGGAAAAGATCCCGATGACCCCCGCGGGTCACGCCGCCCTAGAAGCTGAATTGAAGACCCTGAAGTCGGTCGAACGCCCGGCCATCATCAAGGCCATTGCCGAAGCCCGCGAACTCGGCGATCTTTCGGAAAACGCCGAGTACCATTCCGCCCGCGAGAAGCAGTCCTTCATTGAAGGCCGCATCAAGGAGCTGGAAGGCATCCTGTCGCTCGCCGATGTGATCAACCCGGCCAAACTGTCCGGCGCGATCAAGTTCGGCGCAAAGGTCACCGTCGTCGACGAAGACACCGATGAGGAAAAGACCTGGCAGATCGTCGGCGAGCATGAGGCCAATATCGAAGCGGGACTTCTGAACATCAAATCCCCGATCGCCCGCGCTCTGATTGGCAAGGAAGAAGGCGACAGCGTCGAGGTCCGCACCCCAGGCGGCGACCGCGCCTATGAAATCCTCAAGATCGTCTTTTCCTGATACGCATTACCGGCTGGGCGCCAGTCACCGGCGCCCCGCCATGTCCATCTCGCCGCCGCGCCATGCGGCATATGCCAACCTCTCTCGCCACCCTCTGTTTCGAGCAACAGTATGACCCGCACCAGTTCCACCGCTGCAAAGCCGCCCACCAGCGCCCTCGACGCGCCGCCGGAACGACCGGTCTTTGGCCTGATCGAGGCTGCGGCGCTTGCGTCGAGCGCGTTGTGGCTGCTCGTGGTTGTCGCAGTTTTCGTGCTGGGTGGTACGCCTGACGCGACGCCTGCGGCGGGATGGTCGGATATCCTGCTGCGGATTGTCGCTGTGGTCCTGCCTGTCCTCCTGATCTGGGTCGGTGCTATCGCCCTGCGATCCGCCCAAGTGATGCGGGATGAATCGCAGCGCCTGCACGCTGCCATCGACGGAATGCGCAACGCCTATATCGCCCATGCGCAGCAGGCGGCTTCGGTCTCCGAACCCTCCGTCACACGCAAGTTGGACGAGATTGCCGCCGCGACCCGCAAGACGGAAACCGCCCTCGCGACATTTCACACCAGCCGCCGTGATCGACCCATGCCGGGCATATCCACCACCGCGGCGACGGGCGGCGACGCGACCGATCAGGGACTGCTGGCGCTTGGCACGCCCGCCGAGGATTTTGCAGCGCCGCTGCCTGCTCCGCAATTGATCCGGGCCCTGAATTTTCCTGAAACCGCCGAAGACGAGGAAGGTTTTGCCGCCCTGCGCCTTGCCTTGCGGGACCGCAAAGCCGCCCAGATCATTCAGGCCGCGCAGGATGTGCTCACCCTGCTCAGTCAGGATGGCATCTACATGGATGACCTGCGCCCCGATATGGCCCGACCAGAGATCTGGCGACAGTTCGCCCAGGGCACACGCGGTCGCGCCGTTGCCGCATTGGGCGGCGTGAGGGATCGCAGCTCACTTGCCCTGACAAATGCGCGGATGAAACAGGATCCGATCTTTCGCGATGCCGCACATCATTTCCTGCGCCGCTTTGACCAGATGCTGGCGGAATTTGAACAAGAGGCCAGCGACGCCGAGATATCATCGCTTGGCGAAACACGCACCGCCCGCGCCTTCATGCTGCTGGGGCGGGTCGCTGGCACCTTTGACTGACGGTTTCCGCCCGCGCTCCGGTTACATGCCAAAACTGGCGTAGGGAATAAAACGGACGGGATCCCCCGGCTGAATCACCGCAGCGCCATCCGCCAGTTCCACCAGACCTTCGGCCCAACTCAGCGAACTGACACGGCCCGACCCTTCTGATTTGAAGACCTCAACCTGACCGTTGCGTACACGGGCGCGCAAATATTCTCGCCGTCCCGGCTTTTTGCGTTTCTCAAAGGCGGCTGGCAAATCAAACCCCTGCGGCTCAGCCCAGCTTGCGCCCGCCATCAGCCCCATCGCAGGGCGGGCAAAGATCAACGTGCAGACCATCGCGGCCACCGGATTGCCCGGCAGACCGAACACCGGCGTTCCCTGCCAAATCCCCAGCGCCAGCGGTCGGCCCGGTTTCAGGGCAATCCGCCATTGCTGCATGGCCCCGCTTTCGCGCAGCAGCGCCGACATATGATCCTCATCCCCGGCAGAGGCACCGCCACTTGTCAGGATCACATCCACCGCCTCAGCCGCAGCGTCCAGGCGACGTCGCAGCGCGGCGCGATCGTCGGCAGCTTTGCCCAGATCCACAGCGTCGAACCCCATCTTTGCCAGCAGCGCGAGCAGCATCGGGCGATTGGCATCGTAAATCTGCCCTGCCGCAGCCGTCTCACCCGGCTCGACCAGTTCATCTCCCGTCGACAGCACACCCACCCGCAGCAGTTGCCGCACCGGTAGCTCAGACAATCCCGTGGCGGAGGCCAGCGCCAGATCCGCGGGGGTCACCACCCGACCCTTGGTTAGGATCCGATCGCCGACGGCGGCATCTTCGCCAGCCCGGCGAGTATTGGCGCCCAGTTTAAGTGGTCCGTGAAAAGCAATCTGCGCACCATCGCAGGTTACGTCCTCTTCAAGAATGACGGTATCAACCCCCCTAGGCAACGCCGCCCCTGTCAGAATGCGGATGGCCTGCCCCGGAGCAACCTCGCCTTCATGGGCCAGCCCCGCCGCCGCACGCCCCTCGCTCAGCGGCATGACCTGCGGCCCCTCTCCGGCGGCACCCGCAAACCCGTAGCCATCCACGGCCGTGTTCGCCTGCGGCGGGTTGCTGCGCGCGGCAAAAACATCCTCAGCCAGAACCCGCCCCAAAGCCTGCCTCAATGGCAGAACCTCTGCCGCCGTCACTGCCGTGAGATTTCGCCGCAAGTGATCCAGCGCGTCATCCACCGGTGTCCAATCGACGCCTGCTGGAAGAGCAAAGCAATCATTACGCAGGGGTGGCGGGGCAAGGCTCATATCTGGTCCACTCCCAGGATCCAGCCCTCTTCGGGCGCTGTGACGGTCAATAACTGGTCCAACTCTGCCATGTGCAGGCCCGACAATTCTAGGGACACCTTATGCACCTGCCAGGCATCCTTGATCCAGTGATCCGGCGCGGGGCCTGCCAGAAGGGTCGGCCAGATCTCCACCAGAGCCACCGGCGTGTCCAGGGATTCAAACGGCCAGACAGCGACCTGCCCGGCAAAACGCTTTCGCAGGCGTGACAGAACCGGCAGGCCCATCATCACCTGGCTGCCCACGGCACCTGCCCCGGCCATCTGCCAGCAGGTAAAGCTGCCCTTGGCCCGATGCTCAACCGCGCGGCGGTCCGGGAACGGGTTGCGATAGCGGTCCTTGCGACGCGGCAAACAGTCGATGTCGCGGGCTAGCCCATTGGCCCAGAATGGCCCTTGCCCACCAAAGCGGCGATTGATCGCCCCCGCCAGATCAAAGCGGTTGTTAGACTTTGGCGCATCCTCAATATGTGTCTCAAACCAGTCCCACAGGCCAAGAGGATCATCCGAACCCGTGATTGCATCGCAAAACCCCGCCGGATAGCCAAAGGGGAAATCAAACCCAAGCATCAGGCGACGCCCGGCGGTCAGTTCTGCCTCGACCAGCTCGGTGAGCCACAACTCCGCCAGCTGCCGATTGCGCAGATATACTGGTTCATCCGCTGATCTATCGCGGCTGACGCTGGCCCAGATGGCATCCTTGCAAGGGCTTGGCCCGCGGTCGTTGCCACCAGACCAATCCACCATGGCAAAGCTCTGCCATCCGCTCAAAGGGAAATCTCCCCGGCGATGAAATCGGCAATCGCCACCGTGTCGTCCAGATCGAAAACCGGCCTGTCCAGATGCAGCGGAATGTCACTGGCAACGGCACGAATGGACCGGTCTTCAGGCGCGATGAGCGGCTGGCCCGCCGCTGTGCGATAGGCCTCTATCTTCGGATGCACCTCGCGTTTGAACCCCTCGACCAGCACCAGATCCACAGGCCGCAGACGGGCCAGCAGCTCGGTAAAGCTGGGTTCGGCCATGCCACGCAGCTCCTGCATGATCGCCACCCGATTGGGCGAGGCAAGGATCACCTCGGCGGCGCCCGCCATCCGGTGGCGATGGCTGTCAGTACCGGGTTGATCCACATAAGTGCTGTGGTGGGCATGTTTCAAGGTCGACACGGTAAGACCACGTCTGCAGAACTCAGCCACCAACCGCTCCATCAGCCCGGTCTTGCCACAGTTCTTCCAGCCGGTGACGCCATATATCTTCATCGCAGCAAGGCCTCTGCCCGGGCCAAGTCCTCAGGCGTATTGACGTTGAAAAACGGATCAAACGGATCCGCCTCAAACAGGGCCTCCTGGCCGCCGTGACGGTCTGTCCACAAAACCACCTTGCGCAGGCCGCCCTCCAGCGCCGCGCGCAGGTCATCGCGCAGGGCAACAGGCCAAAGACCAAAGGTCGGATGCCGGTTCACCCGGCCGCCGCCACCGGATTTCAGATGTTCCTCGCCGGACTTTGGCGTTGTCGCCAGCACCAGCGGATGTTGCTGCCCGGCGGCGCTCTCCTTTAGCCGCTGAACCAGATCCTTGGGGAAGAACGGCGTGTCGGCAGCCACCGTGACAATGCTCTCGGCTCCCTGCGCTGCCGCCCAGTCCAACCCGGCAAGCACGCCCGCCAGAGGACCTGCGAAGCCGTCAATACTGTCGGCGATCACCGGCAACGCAAGATCGGCAAAGCGCGCAGGATCACCATTGGCATTCAGCGCGATACGCTCGACCTGCGGCGACAGACGGTCGATCACATGGGAAATCAGACTGCGTCCCCCAATCCGCAAGCGTCCCTTGTCACCGCCACCCATCCTTGTGGCCAACCCGCCAGCAAGGATGATGCCCAATGGTTTGCTTTGTCTCACGACATCTCCTCTCTGCGCCTGATGCCACATCGTCTGCGGACCAT
The DNA here is from genome assembly GCF_048056175.1 of Phaeobacter sp. JH20_29. Lineage (NCBI taxonomy): Bacteria > Pseudomonadati > Pseudomonadota > Alphaproteobacteria > Rhodobacterales > Roseobacteraceae > Phaeobacter > Phaeobacter sp. JH20_29. Next base: position 57,909 of record NZ_JAYMWO010000011.1, on the reverse strand, counting down.
GTCGCGGGCGGTCTGCGCCTAGTGGTCCGCACTCTTGCGCCGATGCGCTTTTGCCTCAACCGGCACCTTTGCCGGATCCACATCCCGGATCAGCCGATCCTCTCCCGACAGGCAGATAAACCGCTGCCCCCGCATCCGCCCGATCAAAGTGAGACCCAGCTCCTGTGCGATCTCCACCCCCCATGCGGTAAAGCCGGATCTAGACACCAGCACCGGAATCCCCATCATCGCGGTTTTGATCACCATCTCCGAGGTGAGTCGCCCGGTGGTATAGAGGATTTTGTCGGAGACCTCCGCGCCGGTGCTCTGGATCCAGCCGGCGATCTTGTCCACCGCATTGTGCCGCCCCACGTCCTCCATATAGACCAATGGGCGATCTTCTTGGCACAGAACCGTGCCATGAATGGCGCCAGCCTCAAGATAGAGCGAGGGGGTGCGGTTGATCTTATGCGCCAACGCATAAAGCCAGGAGCTGCGCACCGCTGTCTGCGGCAAGCTCACCCCTTCCAGCCCCTCCATCATGTCACCAAACACAGTGCCCACCGCACACCCTGACGTGCGGGTCTTCTTTTGCAGCTTGTCTTCGTATGAAGTCTCAACTGCCGTCCTTACGACCACGGTATCCAGCTCTTCATCATAATCGATGGCGGTGACCTCATCACCGGGATTCAACATCCCCTGATTGCGCAGAAACCCCAGCGCCAGATATTCGGGGTAATCGCCAATGGTCATGGCGGTGACGATTTCCTGACGGTTGAGGTAAATCGTCAGCGGCCGTTCCTCCACGACAGAGATCTCCGTCGCGGTCCCCGTGTGATCAAACCCCTGAACCACCCGTGTCAGCCGTGCATCGTTCGGCGCAGGTGCAATCACATATTCAGCCAGTATCGACGCCAGGTCGGAGCTGTTCTCAACCATCATCAATTGCAAACCTCCGCCAGCAGGCCTATGCCGTTTCAGCAATAACCTAGGACCTGATCATGGCAATCACCACCACGAAATCGGCCTTTTGGAAGGGGTTTCGCGACGGCGCGCCTTTCCTCCTGGTCTCGGGACCATTTGGGCTGCTGTTTGGCGTTCTTGCTGCCGAAGCGGGACTGATTGTCCCTGAGGCCATGATCTTCTCCCTGTCGGTCTTTGCCGGTTCGGCCCAGTTTACAGCGCTGCAACTGATGCAAGAGAACACGCCGGTTCTGATCATCCTGATTTCAGCGCTTGCGGTGAACCTGCGGGTGGCGATGTATTCGGCATCACTGACGCCGTACCTCGGCGGCGCTCCGTTGTGGCAACGCGCCTGTGCGGCCTATCTCACCGTCGACCAATCCTATGCGCTCTCGATCGTGCAGTTCGAAACCCATCCGCAGATGACCCTATCACAGCGCATGGCCTATTTCTTCGGCACAAATGGCTGCGTGGCACCGGGCTGGATGCTCGCAACTTATATCGGGGCGTTGGTCGGCACCCAGATCCCGGCCAGCTGGGGCCTCGACTTTGTCCTGCCGCTGGCGTTCCTGGCCATGATCGGCCCAATGCTGCGCACACCGGCCCATGTCATTGCCTGTTTCGCCGCTGTCGCCACCGCGCTGCCGGCCACCGCGCTGCCCTACAATCTTGGCCTGATTGTTGCCGGTCTTATCGGCATGATGGCTGGCGCCCAGGCCGAGCTCTGGCTGGAGCGCCGCAGCATTGCAAAGGATCCGTCATGACCCAGCCCCCCGATCCGACGTTGCTATGGACGATCATCATCGGCCTTGCCATTGGCAGCTTCGCCCTGCGCTTTGCCTTTATCGGGCTGATGGGCGGCAGGACCATGCCCGTTTGGCTGATGCGCCATCTGCGCTATACTGCGGTGGCGATCATTCCTGCGCTGGTGGCGCCGCTGGTGGTCTGGCCGACGCCGACCGGTGGCACCCCCAGCCTGCCCCATCTCGCCGTCGCCGCGGCGGTCTTCGCGCTCGGGTACTGGACACGCAATGTCCTGATCGCCATGGGCAGCGGCGCTGTTGGCTTCCTGCTGCTCTTTCTGTTGGCAGGCTGATCCATCCACACGAACAGACAAAAGCCGCAGACGATGCTGCGGCTTTTCCCATCTATAGCTGTGCCTGAACGCGGCAGCATCACCCGCCTGCGTTCAACGCCGCATTGTTCTTTGCCAGCCCCTCTTGCAAGTCTGCGCTGTCGTTTTCACGGTAGCGTTCAGTCGTCACCCCCGGCAAGGCGCCAAACTGTTCCGAGAGATTCCCAGGGTAGAAAGTCACATCCAGCGTCTCAAACCCAGGTACCTGCTTCAGGATCGAGGCTGTGGCATTGGCACAGAACGCGCCCGGAACCCGACCGTTTGCCCGTACCAGCTGATAGGCGCGCTGCGCCTGCTCGGGCGTCACTTCGATCCGCTGCACCACCACATGATGGGTGCTGCGCGCATGTGATCCGCGATAGGCTTTCTCCACCCCCGGCGTGATGCCAAAGAGCACATCATCCCGCTCCGGCACCACATCGGCATAGAATGACCCGGCAGGATCAAAGATCACCCGTTCCGAGGCATTGATCATCAGCGAGGTATGCGCGCCCTGCCCGGTACGATTGTTGATCATCGTATAAAGCGTCAGCGCAGGCGGACCATTATGCCGATAGGCAACCCGTTCCAGCGTGGCGTCATCCGCGTTGGGCTGCTGCTGGGCGGCACAGGCCGACAGCAGCGCCACACCGGCGCAAACAAGCGCAAGCCTTAGACCGCTCGCAAGGTGCCGGGCGCCACAACGCCCGCTCAGATCAGAACCATTCACGAGGGTGATCAGGTTGCAAAAATCGCGAGGAACACTGCAAAGAGCAGCGCTGCGATGCAGAACCGTGTCGTGAACTTGATGAAGCCGTTGTAGGTCTTTTCCTGAACGGTGATATCCATCGAACCGTGCTTATGGTCAGCCATGTGTCCATTCCTATTCGCGTCTGTTTTCCGCTGAATACTGGATTTCACAGACCCTGTCACCACGTCAATCGGGCGCAGCCAGGGCAAATCACCGGGCAATTCACCGGCCAAACACCGCTTGGCAGTGACCATAGCCGTAGCCCCAGCGCCAGCTCAGCCCGCTGCAAGGCGCGCCACCGAATCGCACCGCAGCATACATGGCGGTTGCGACCGGTGCGGCGATGGCCGCTGTTGGGGACTCGCGGCTGCTGAGTTGCGTCTCTACACAGCGGCGCAGAGCCTGATCCGCGGCCAGTCTTGCCTGCTGGCTGGCGGTGGCCAGATCTTCGTCGCGACCATCAAGGATTCGGCCAGATGATCCGATCCCGTCGGCATCGTGATAGAGCAGGTCATGAGCCACGCAACAGGCCTCAAACGGCGGACCGTCGGCTGTCTCTTCCCTGCCACTGAACTGGCGCCAGATCGCAGACAACCCACCGCTACAGCCATCGGTGGCAAAGGGGGTTGGCCTGCCACCTGCTGCCGCGACCTCCTGCATGAGGCCGCGATGAGCTGCACGCTCCAACATTGCCCAATAGCCCGCCGCAACCGCGTCTTCGGCGGCCGCAACGCTGCTGAGCGCGCCGAACAGAAGTGTGGCAACACCCCCAGCGCAACAGGCTGCCCGAACGTCAGGTCTCAGCCGGATCACTCTCAAGGTCGGACACCAAACGAAAACCGATCCGATTGGCAGGTGCCGCCTCATTCCGCTTTGGCAGGGCCCGCAACATCACGTTGAGCTGGCTGACGTGTTGGACCAGCTGCGTGCGCGCGCCGCTGGAATCGCTGCCGTAATAGGTGATGATATCGGGGTCGAAGTAGCCCATACCCTCGATCCGCATCACACCGGCATCGCCGCCGGCAAACCCCATCGCGACCTCATGCTCGCTATCCAGCTGCTCCTCGAAGTTCTTGATATAAAGGATCAACCGTTCATAGGCCCAGCGTGCGGCGCTTTTCTCGGCAACGGATTTTTGCAACGGCATCTGCACTTTTTCGATACCGGTGCAGGCGTCGGGATCCGCGTGGACCTCGTGAACGCAGGGCAGAACGGCCGCCTCTGCCGCCTCGGCGCTGGTTGCGATCTCATCGGTCATGATCTCTCCCTTTCCAGGGGTCGATCACCCCTTGCGCTGGTAAAGCCAAGCCCCGTCCGCACGACGGCTGCGGTCAACCTGACCCAGATGGTACAGATGATTTAAATGGGCCACCGCCTCGACCAAAGCAAGGCCATATTCCCCGGAGCCGATCTTGCGTTTGAACAGCGGCGCAAAACATTCGGCCGCGCTGCGCGGTTCGTCGAGATGCTCAAGAAGCCGCGCCAGCGCCCCGTGATGGTTGTCGATCAACTGGGCCATCCGATGCGGCAGACCGCGAAATGGCAACTTATGCCCGCCCAAAGCCAGCTGATCACCCCGTGTCAACGGTGCCAGACGCTCGCAGGCCTCCAGCCATTCGGCCACAGGATCCGCCATCGGCTCGGTCGCATAGACGCCAATATTGGGACTGATCGAGGACAGGATCTGGTCGCCGGTGATCACCAGATTGTCATCGCGGCTCCAGAAGGTTGCGTGCTCTGGCGCGTGACCATTACCCATGTGGACGTCCCAGTTGCGCCCGCCCATGCGAAACACGTCGCCCTGTTTGATCCGGGTAAAGCCCAGCGGCATCGGATAGACCGTATCGGCGAAATTGAACGGCCGCTCCGCCAGCCGTGCGTCATAGATCGCGGGATCCATGCCCGAGCTGCGGTAAAACGTCAGCGTTTCCTCAGGCCAGCTTTCCTGCACGTCCAGCGTCAGCATTCGAGCAAACAGCCAGGCCGTTCGCGTGGTCACCAGCTCAGCCCCATGCTCAGACTGGAACCAGCCGGCGTTGCCGATGTGATCGGGGTGATGATGCGTGACCACCACGCGCCGGATCGGCTTGCCCTCCAGCGGCCCCGCCATCAGCCGCTCCCAGATGCGGCGGGTCTTGTTTGAGGACATGCCGGTATCGACGATGGTCTAGCCTTCGCCATCATCCAGCGCATAGACGTTCACATGATCCAACTTCATCGGCAGCGGCAGCCGCATCCAGAGGACGCCTTCCGCCACCTCGATCGCCTCACCCTCGGCAGGCGGCGTGTTCCATGGACCGTCGGGTCGCGGGCTGGTCATCCGTCAGCCAATTCATCCAGCGTCAGAGCGCGCGCGCCGTCCGCACCCGCCTGCGCATGAGCCAAGAGCGCGGCGTGTTCCGGCAACATCCGGTTGATATAGAACCGCGCCAGCTTTTCGCGCGGGCCACCGATGTCGGCCATCGCAGCCGCCAGGTGGTAATGCCCGCCAAGAACCCGCGCAAAGGCATGCAGATAGGGAACCGCTCCTGCGAAACGCTCATCCATGTCGCTCTGTGCGGTCAACCATTCGGTCGCTTCGCGCAGGGATTCACAGGCCTGCCAGACGGCCTCGGCCATATTGGGATGAGAGGTGCGGGCGCGCTCGGCCTGCTCCTCGATCTCGTCGATCAGACGGTTGGCCATATCGCCGCCGTCCATCATCTTGCGCCCAACCAGATCCATCGCCTGAATGCCGTTGGTGCCTTCGTAGATCGCCGTCACCCGCACATCGCGATAAAACTGCGCTGCACCGGTTTCCTCAATGAACCCCATACCGCCATGCACCTGCACACCGGTTTCCGAAACACGCATCCCGGTTTCCGTGCCAAAGGTCTTGGCGATTGGCGTCAGAAACGCTGCCCGCGCGGTCCATTCCTGTGCGCCGGTTGCGGTCTGCATGTCGATGGCCTGCGAACAGGCCAGCAGGATCGCGCGCGCTGCAAAGAGATCGGCCTTCATTTCCATCAGCATCCGGCGCACATCCGCATGGTCCACGATGGTGCCGGAGGCGGATTTGCCCTGCTTGCGCTCCAGCGCGTAGGCCAGCGCCTTTTGATAGGCCGCACCAGCGACACCGACGCCCTGACCACCAACGCCCAGCCGGGCATTGTTCATCATGGTGAACATTGCTGCCAGACCGCCCCCCGGTTTGCCGACCATCCAGCCGATTGCGCCGTCATATTGCATGACGCAGGTCGGCGAACCGTGCAGGCCCATCTTATGCTCAAGGCTCACCACCTTCAGCGTGTTGGCCTTGCCGGGGTTACCCTCGGCGTCCGGCAGGTACTTGGGGACGAGGAACAGCGAAATCCCCTTGGTTCCGGGTGCCGCATCAGGCAGGCGGGCCAGAACCAGATGGCAGATATTGCCCGCAAAATCATTGTCGCCCCAGGAGATATAGATCTTCTGACCGCTGATCGCATAGGTGCCGTCGTCCAGAGGCTCTGCCTTCGAGCTAAGCGCCCCCACATCCGATCCGGCCTGCGGCTCGGTCAGGTTCATGGTGCCCGACCATTCCCCCGAAATCAGCTTGGGCAGGTAGAGCGACTTCAGCTCATCGCTGGCGTGATGTTCCAACGCCTCGATCTGACCCTGGCTCATCAGCGGGGCCAGTTGCAGCGACAGGCAGGCGCCCGACATCATCTCATTGACCGCGGTGGTCAGGGTCATCGGCAGCCCCATGCCGCCAAATTCCTCTGCCGCGCTCATCCCGATCCAGCCGCCTTCGGAAATCGCCTGCCAGCCTTCGGCATAACCGGGAGAGCTGCGCAGCACCCCGTTTTCCAGACGCGCCGGTTGCAGATCGCCGCCACGATTCAAGGGGGCCATAACTTCATCGCAGAACTTCCCCGCCTCGGTCAGGATCGCCGTAACCACATCATCGCTGGCCTCGCCAAAGCGCTCGGTAGCGGCGATTTCATGAAAACCGATGATATGTTCGAGAAGAAACTGATACTCGGGAACCGGGGCACGGAAGGTCATGTCTGGCCTCTTTCAGAGAGCTGGTTGGGGCAGCCTTGGCATCATTGCCCCAAACCTTTATGTTGAATGTCTTGTCCGATTACCTAACCGGGCCCTTTAATCAAGCAACCAAAACGCCGCGTCACCAGCCATGTCCAGTCCCACAACCCGCCTCCTGACCGCGCAACCACAGGAGATCAGCACAGCTGCGGACCTGTTGAAAGAGGGCCGGCTGGTCGCATTTCCAACCGAAACCGTCTACGGGCTCGGGGCTGATGCGCGCCAGACCGACGCGGTTGAGGCCCTCTATGCCGCCAAGGGCCGCCCCAGTTTCAACCCGCTGATTGCCCACGTCCACGCGGTGGAGACCGCCCAGCGCTATGTGATCTGGTCCGACACCGCCAGCAAACTCGCCGAGGCCTTCTGGCCGGGCCCGCTGACGCTGGTCCTGCCGCTGCGTGAGGACCACGGTATCTCGCCTCTGGTCACTGCCGGGCTGACCACCCTCGGCATCCGTATCCCGGCCCATCCTGCGGCCCGGGCGCTTTTGTCGGTTCTGGATGGCCCGGTGGCGGCCCCCTCCGCAAACCCATCGGGCCGGATCAGCCCGACAACCGCCGCCCATGTCATCGCCGGACTGGACGGCCGCATCGCGGCCGTGGTCGATGACGGTCCCTGCGGCGTCGGCGTGGAATCCACCATTGTCGGCCTTGCAACCGGCACGCCATTGCTGCTGCGTCCCGGCGGGCTGGCCGCCGAGGAAATCGAGGCCGTTCTGGGACACCCGCTGCAGCAGCGCGATGTCGGCGATCCACTGACCGCTCCGGGGCAGCTGCTGTCGCACTACGCCCCGCGCGCCAGCGTCAGGCTGAACGTCACAAACCCAGCAGAGGGCGAGCTCTATCTCGGATTTGGCAAAATGGACTGTGATCTCAACCTCTCGGCCAGCGGCGATCTGCGCGAGGCTGCGGCGCAGCTGTTTGGACATCTCCACCAGCTTGACGCCAAGGCCCGCCCTATCGCTGTCGCCCCAATCCCGGAAATCGGGCTGGGTGTCGCCATCAACGACCGGCTGCGCCGCGCCGCCGCGCCACGCTAGCGGCCTGCTCAGGGCATCGTAAGCCTCCGGTCACGCGTGACCGGCACTGGTGGACAGAGTCAGCGGATCGACGCCGAGGGAGCGCAGCGCCGCCTCCCATTTGGCGAAATCGTCCAGCTCGAACACCACCTCCGGCGTTGCCGTTGCGGTCAGCCAGCCATTATTGGCAATTTCGGTCTCAAGCTGCCCCGGCCCCCAGCCGGCGTAGCCAAGCATGACCATCACCTGCTCAGGTCCCCGCCCCATCGCGATATCTTCGAGCACGTCAACGGTCGCGGTCATCGAAAACGCCTCGGAAACCCGCAACGAACTGACGTTGGATTTGTACTCCGGTGAATGCAGGACAAAGCCGCGCTGCGTCTCGACCGGCCCGCCAAACCGCACCGGTAGCGCGGCCTCTTCTGCACTGCGCGGAGTAATATCCAGCTGTTCCAACAGGTTGGACAAATCAACGCCGGTGGCCGGTTTATTCACGATCAAGCCCATCGCACCATCGTCCTCATGCGAGCATAGCAAGATCAGCGAATGCTCGAACCTCGGGTCACCGATGCCGGGCATCGCAATCAGCAGTTCGCCGGTAAGATCCATATGAATCTGTCGTCCTTTTTTTTCAAATCGCCGCCACCCGTGACCGGGCAACCTGCCTGCCCTGTCACAATGGCCACCCGCAGGCAGAGGTTCAAGACCAACCCGTGCCTTAGCCAATGCTCAACGCCGTTGACCGGAACGTGACTTGGCTTTTCTTGCTGGAATGCACATGTAAATGGGCATGGTTATGTTCTCACTTCTCTCGGCGCTTGCGACGCCCCTGACGGCCCGCACCACGACGGCCAAGACCTTGGCGAAATGCCTCTGCGCACCGCTGGCGCTGTCGTTTCTGGCCCTGCCTGCCACGGCCCCCGCCGAGCAGATGTCCGATATTGTCCGTATCGAGGTGCTGGACGGCGGCACCACGCGACGCGGCACCCATATGGGAGCGTTGCGGCTGACGCTTTCCGAAGGCTGGAAAACCTACTGGCGCGCGCCCGGCGATGCCGGCATTCCGCCCCGCTTCAGCTGGCAAGGCTCGCGCAATGTCGGGGCCGTCGCAATCCGCTGGCCCACGCCCGAAGTGTTCCTCACCTCAGGATTTCGCACCATCGGCTATCATGACCAGCTGGTGCTGCCGGTCGAGATCACCCCGGCCAAACCCGGGCAGCCGCTGCGGCTGAAGGGCCGCATGGAGCTCGGCATCTGCAAGGATGTCTGCATACCCTCGGAACTGCGTTTCGATCAGGCGCTGAAACCGGACAGCCCGCGCAACCCGGCAATTGTCGCAGCACTGGCTGACCGTCCCTGGTCCGCAAAGGAGGCAGGGGTGCAGGCCGCGACCTGTGCGCTGTCCCCCAGCCGCTATGGGATGGAGCTGGTTGCCCGGATCACCATGCCCAGCGCAGGCGGTGAGGAGGTCGTGGTTGTCGAACCCGGCGTCCCTTCGCTGGTCACAACCGAAACGACGACCAGCCGAGAGGGCCACAAGCTGACGGCGAAAACCGAAATCATCTCCGCCGATGGCGGTCCCTTCGCTGTGGATCGCTCGCAGATGCGTATCACCGTACTTGGGCAGAACCGGGCGGTAGACATTCAGGGCTGCACCCGGCACTAACAAGGGATCATCTGCCCGACCGGATCCAGCCATGCCCGCCAATCCCGCCTCCGACGAAGCCCCTCGCCGCCCGGTCCTGGGGGCGTTGGCCGTGGTCTGCCATCCCCGACAGGATGGTGATCAGGTGATCCTCATCCAGCGCAGATCGCCGCCAAATGCAGGTTGGTGGGGCTTTCCCGGCGGCCATGTCGAACTCGGCGAGACCGCGATGCAGGCTGCCGCCCGCGAACTGCTGGAAGAAACCAGCGTCATCGCCAGCCCCCGCGAAGTGCTGACCCATATCGACGTCATGCTGCGGGATGACGCGGGTGAGGTGCAGCGGCAATATCTTCTCATCGCCGTGCTCTGCGACTACGTCTCAGGCCAGCCCGCCCCCAATGATGACGCCCTGCAGGCACAATGGGTGCAGGTCTCCGATCTGACCACTGGCTTCGACCAGTCTCCTGACCGGATGCTGATTGACCAAGTGGCGGAGGTCGCCGCCCTCGCCCAGCAACAGCGCCGCCGGATGACGGGTTAGCCTTGGCACTCCCGCCCACACTGCATCCATAAAGCCCGGGTCGACGCTCAGAACTGTTGCGCGCTCAGACCCTGGCGCGGCGTGCGCCCACCGCGCGGGCGCAGAGGTAGCCAAACAGGCTCAGAAGCGCAGCACCAACGATGAACAGCAGCGTGGCTGCCCGCACCGGATCCATCGCCGCCAGCACCGGCACAAACGTTCGCAGCAGCGGATGCAGTAGCCCAACCGCCATCGCATAGCCAAGTGTTACCGCGAGCCACAGCAGCTGCGCCGCTCCCAGCCCCAGCGTCAGCCAGCGCAGCTCTCCCGCCCGCGATGTCAGCCCGCGCCGCAGCGCCGCAAAGGGGCGCGCCACATCGGCCTGAACCGCGATCAGCGCCGGTACCACCAGCAGCACCAGGAACATCCCGAAACCAAGACCATAGACCAGCGTAATCACGGTCGGCTTCAGAAACTGCGCCTGCTGCGAACCCTCGTACATCAAGGGCGCCAGCCCCAGCACCGTTGTCAGCGTCGTCAGCATCACCGGCCGCAGCCGGTCAGCGGCCCCGTCAATGATCGACGGTATCAAGCCACGTTCCTGCGCATATTCATCGATCGTGGTCACCAACACGATCGAATCGTTGATAATGATGCCGGTCATTCCCAACAGCCCCACCACCGTGAACATCGACAGCGGCACGTCCCACAGGTAGTGGCCCCAGATCGTGCCAACCAGACCAAAGGGAATAATCGCCATTACCACCAAGGGCCGCGTCCAGCTGGCGAATATCCACGACAGCACCAGATAGATACCGGTCAGGCAGAGTATCAGTCCGGTTCGCGCGTCATTCAGGAACTCGTTCTCCTGTTCGCTCAACCCGGCGAGCTGCCAATCGACCTGCCGTTCGCTGGCGATGCTCGGCAGGATTTCCTCTTCCAGCGCGGTTGCTATGGCCTGAGCTCTGGCCGGATCGTCCTCGGAGATATCGCCCGTGACACTGATCACGCGTACCCCGTTTTCCCGCCGCACTGTCGAAAAACCGGTGCGCTGGCTGACAGAGACGATATCCGCAAGCGGCAGATAGACACCCGCCGGGCTACGCATCAGCGTGCGCTCCAGGAAATCGGCGGTCAGCTCGTCCTTCGGCAGTTCCACCCGGATCGAGGCACTACGCGGGCCCTCCGGGTAGGTTGCCGCCTCGATCCCATTGAGCCGCGCACGCAGCGCCCGGCCAAGCGTCTCAACCGTGAACGCCAGCGCGCGCCCCTGCGGCGTCAGCTCCAGCACCAGCTCTTCCTTGTCATAGGCAAGATTGTCCTCAACAGCGGAGACCTCAGGATAGCGCAGCAGTGCCGTCTTCAGATCCTCCGATGCGGCTTTCAGAACCTCGACCGCCGCACCGCTGAACTGCACATTCAGCGCATCCCCACCCGGGCCGGACCGCCAACCACGGAAAGACAGCGTCTCCGTCATCGGATGACGGCGCACCCTCTCCTGGATCTCCGCAACAAAGGCAAAGCTGGAATAGGGCCGCAGATCCGCATCAATCAGCTCAATCGAAATCCCGCCCAAAAGATCACTATCCTTGGCATCGACACCGGCCAGACCGCGCCCGGCGTTGCCGCCGATCTCAGCCATGACAAATTCGATGGGGTTGCGGCCATAGCGGTCCTCATACTCCGCACCCAGCTCATCCACCGCACGCTGCATCTCGCGCATCATCGCCAGCGTATCGGCCCGCGTCGCACCTTCGGCCATCGCGAAGTTACCGGTGACCGAGCCACGCTCCGGCGCATTGAAGAACCGCCATTTGACATCGCCGCCGATGAACAGCGCCAGTTGACTGGCCAGGATCACCAAAGCACCCGCGAGCACTACGTAGCGTCCGCGTACGACCAGCGCCATCAGCGGTCGGAACAGACCATCGCGCAGCCTGCGAAACCCGCGATTGACCACCCGGCTCGGCAGATCATACCAATGTTCCTTGGCGCTATGGGCCAGGGCATGGGCCAGGTGATTGGGCAGGATCAGGAAACACTCGATCAGTGACCCCGCAAGCACGGCAATCACCGTCAGGGGGATATCGCGGATCAGCTCGCCGAACCGCCCGCCAATCGACACCAATCCGAAAAATGCGATCACCGTGGTCAATGTGGCCGCGAAAACCGGCATGGCCATGCGGCGCGCGGCGTTCTCTGCCGCCGCAACCGGGTGCTCGCCCAGACGCCGCGCACGGAAATCGGCATGTTCACCCACCACGATCGCATCATCCACCACAATGCCCAGCGTGATGATCAGGCCAAACAGGCTGATCATATTGATCGTCAGACCAGCCATATACATGAAGGCCACTGCGGCAAACATCGCCGCCGGGATCCCTGCCGCGACCCAGAAGGCAATGCGTGCGTTCAGAAACAGGAACAGCAATGCCAACACCAGACCAAGACCCATCAGCCCGTTGTCCAGCAGGATATCCAGACGACCGGTGATCGCCTCGGCCCGGGTTCGGATCAGACTGGCGCTGACACCATCCGGCAGGCTGGCCTGCAAGGCCTCAACCACCCCTTCGACCTGATGCTGAATCTTAATCGCATCGCCCTGATCCGATCGGTCCACCCGGATCGACATCGCCGGATCGTCGCCGACGAAATAAGAACGATTGCGATCCACACCCTCCACACGGATTGTGGCGACATCTCCCACGGTCAGCGCGGACCCATCGGGGTTGGTACGCAGCACGATGCCTGCCAATTCCTCCGGGCTGCGCTTTTCGCTGCCGGTGCGGATCCGGGCATTTGCGCCACTCACATCGCCCGCGGGATTGGCATCAACCTCTGCGGCGATTGCGGCGGCGATATCCGTCATCGCGATATCATGGGCAATCAGACTGGCCGAGGGCACTTCGACCATAGTCTGCGGTGCGGCGATGCCACGGATCGTGGTTCGCGTCACCCCGACCTCGAACAGGCGCGCGATCAGCTCATCCGCAAACAGCCCCAGCTGGCGCGGCGCGATCGGGCCTGTGATCACCACATCCGTGACTCTGTCACGCCAGGCCCCGCGAAGCACGCTGGGCTCCTCTGCCTCCTCCGGCAGGGTGGTGACGCCATCGACGGCGGTTTGCACGTCATCGGCAGCCCGCGCCATGTCCCAGCCGGGTTCGAATTCCAAGGAGATGCTGGCCCAGCCTTCGCGCGACGTCGCGCTTGAACTTTCGACCCCATCAACCGCCAGCAGCGCCGGCTCCAGCGCCTGCACGATCGCGCTGTCGATATCTTCCGGGCCAGCCCCCTCCCATTCGATTCCCACCGACACCTGGTCCACGATCACATCGGGAAAGAACTGCGCCCGCATATTAGGGATCGCCGCCGCACCCAGCACCAGGAGCAGGACCAGCAGCAGGTTCGACAAGGTCCGGTGGCGAGTGAAATAACTCAGAACACCGCCAGCCGATCGGGGGAGATTGCGCAGCATCGCCGCTACCCTCCCATCCGCGTTTCGATCCGGTTGATCAGCCCAGCGGGCACCTTGGCCGCAGCCAGCTGTTCCAGCATCCGCGCCTTCACCGCCTGCGGCATCCTGCTGTTGCCTTCGACCATGGCGACGAGCTTGGCTCGACGATCCTCGGTCAGCTCAACCAGATCCGCCTCCGCGGCGGCGCTATCCCCTGCGCCGCTGGCCTCCGCCCCCTGACGGAGCGGGCGCACCTTGATCCCCGCCCCCAGCAGCGGCGTGCGCCCGGTGACGACGTCGCGGCCTTCCAGACCTGCGCCGCGCAGCAGCACGTCATCACCCTGGCGACGCACCAGCGTTACAGGAAGCGCCTCTAGGCGGTCGTCCTCCCCCAGCACCAGAACCGTTCCATCCGCCCCCAGCGCCGAGGCCGGCAGCCGCGCCACCTCTGCCAGCTCCGGTTCCTGCACGTGAACGGTGACAAAATCGCCGGGCTTGAAGCCAAGTGCCGGATCAAGCCGCGCGTAGATCAACCGCCCTGCCAGCCCTTCGCCTGCATCACCGCTGACCCGCACCGCAACACCCGTTGCCTTCAATGCGGCGCCGGTGGCATCCAGCGTGACCTCAACCGGGGCCGCAAGCAGCTGCCCATCGGCATCCAGCAGACGGGCGTATTGAACCGTCGACACCCGGAACGCCACATCCAGCTGCGCCGGATCCACCAAATCGGCCAGCTTTTCATTGGCCGAAACCAACCGCCCTTCCACCAGGTTCACCGATTGCAGCGTCCCGTCAAACGCGGCGGTGATCGTGGTGTCGGCCAGATTGCGGCGGGCATCCTCAAGTGCGATCTCGGCCCGGGCCAGTCGCGTGACGCTTTGATCAATGCGGGCCTCGGCCAGCGACACCGCCTGCCTGCGAGAAATCACCGCCTGCCGGGCCTGTGCCGCCGCCAGTTCCACCACCTCAACCGTTGCCGCCGATCCGACGCCCCGCGTTTCCAGGTTGCGCTGCCGCTCCAGCGCGCGCGTGCGCAGCTCTGCCTGATCCTCGGCAGCGGCCAGTTCATCCTGCGCCAGCGCCAGCCCGCGCCGGGCCTCTCGGGTCTCGGCCTCTGCGTCCAGCATGTCCGCCTCTGCGCGTCGCAGGGCGGCCTGCGCATCTGCCGGGTCGATCTGCACCAGAAGCGCCCCGGCCTTCACGTCACCGCCATCCTCGAAACCCGGCGCCAGCTTGACCACCCGACCGGCAGCCGCCGTACGCAGCTCCAGCCTGCGGCGGCTCTCGATCCGGCCAAAGGCGGTCAGCCGCGGCTGCACCGTGCCCAGCTCAGCCCGCTCGACATTCACCGCAAACACCCGTTCACGATCCGGCGGCGTGCCACGTTCGTCCGCCATACGGGTCTGAATGGCAGACACCACCATCTGCACCGCCAGAAGCAGCAGCGCCGCTGTCAGCGCCGCAAGAAAGACCCCAATCACCGTTTGCCGCAAAAAGCGCATTCTTTATCCTTCAATCGGCTAAACGAACCGGCCACACCACCACCGCAGCGTTCAAAATGAACACCTTAAGCCGCAAGAATACCAGTTTGTACAAACTATACGAGGTTACACGCAGTCACGGATCAATTCCGTCTCACTTGCGACGCAAATGTTCGTCAAGCCGCGGCATGATTTCCACAAAATTGCAGGGACGATGCCGGTAATCCAGCTGCTTCACCAGAATTTCATCCCAGGCATCCTTGCAGGCGCCCGGGCTTCCGGGCAGCGCAAAGAGATAGGTGCCGCCAGCGACGCCGCCAGTGGCCCTTGATTGCACCGCTGATGTGCCGATCTTCTGCATGGAAATGATGGTGAAAACCGTGCCAAAGGCATCGATTTCCTTTTCATAGACATCCCGGTGTGCCTCGACCGTGACATCGCGGCCGGTCAGCCCGGTGCCGCCGGTCGATATCACCACATCGACCTCTGGGTCGGCGATCCAGTCACGCAGCTGGCCTGCGATCTCGGCCCGCTCGTCCGGCAGGATCTTGCGATCGGCCAGCACATGCCCCGCCGCCTCCAGCCGATCCACAAGAACCTGACCGGAACGATCCTCCGCCAGCGACCGGCTGTCCGAGACCGTCAGCACTGCAATGCGGACGGGAATAAAATCCTTGCTGTCATCGAGTTGTGCCATGTTTCCG
Organism: Phaeobacter sp. JH20_29; assembly: GCF_048056175.1. NCBI lineage: Bacteria > Pseudomonadati > Pseudomonadota > Alphaproteobacteria > Rhodobacterales > Roseobacteraceae > Phaeobacter > Phaeobacter sp. JH20_29. The sequence continues at coordinate 42,215 of NZ_JAYMWO010000011.1, read as the reverse complement.
GCCCCCATCTGAAATATCAGCTGCCTTGGGTCGCGCCCGTTTCCGGCCCGCCCCGTTAGTGGTTGCGTATCACCCGGCGGTCAGCCGCGTCTTCACCTCAAGCAGGTCCGCCCAGGCGGCGCGTTTCTGCACCGGCTGACGCAGCAGATAGGCCGGGTGAAACATCGGCATCACCGGTTTGCCCTGCGCCTCATGCCAAGTGCCACGCATCCGGGTGATACCGCGTTTTCCGAGCAGGGCATCACAGCTGATATTGCCCATGGCAATCAGGATATCCGGCTGCACAAGGGCAATGTGGCGCTCCAAAAACGGAGTCATCATGGCGATTTCCGCAGGCAGCGGATCCCGGTTCTGCGGCGGTCGCCACGGTAACACATTGGCAATATAAACGCTGTCCTCACGCGACAAGCCAATGGCTGCCAGCATCCGGTCCAGCAGCTGCCCGGCGCGGCCCACAAAAGGCTTTCCGGCCATATCCTCATCCCGACCGGGGGCTTCGCCAACCACCATCACGCGGGCACCGGGGTGGCCATCAGCAAACACCAGGTTACGCGCGCCCTTTTTCAGCTCGCAATGTTCAAACTGATCCAGCGCATCGCGCAGCGCCGCCAGCGAACCAGCCGCCCCTGCCATCTGTCGCGCCACCTCAACCGGGTCGATTTCGAGCGGTTTGATCGGCGCGGCATCCGCAGCCGTCGCAGCCGCCTTGGGCAGCCGCGCCTGCAGCTCATAGCGATTGACCGGCGCATCGCCGATTGCATCGGTCGCCCCCAGTTCAATCTGCCACGCCAAGAGCGCCCGCGCGCTGTGATAATCCAATGCCGATTCCATGGCCCCAAGCTACTCTGCTCGGGAGCCAAGCAAAACACCTGACTTCACCGCAGCCTTCACCCCGGCCCAGAACACGCCCCGGCTGTCTTGCCGGACGCCACAGCCCTGCTATAAGAGCGCCAAACAGCACGGAGCCAGCCCATGCCCAATGCCCCCACGTCGATTGATCCGATGTCCTTCAACCAACGGCATCTTCTGGGTATTGAGCCGCTGAAGCCGCATGAAATTACCGCCATCCTGGATCTGGCCGACAGCTATGCCGAGCTGAACCGACGCCCTGACAAACACGCCGATGCGCTGTCCGGGCTGACCCAGGTCAACATGTTCTTTGAGAACTCCACCCGCACTCAGGCCAGTTTTGAAATCGCAGGCAAACGGCTGGGGGCAGATGTCATGAACATGGCCATGCAGGCCAGCTCGATCAAAAAGGGCGAGACCCTGATCGACACCGCGATGACACTGAACGCGATGCACCCCGATCTGCTGGTGGTGCGCCACCCGCACTCAGGTGCCGTGGATCTTCTGGCGCAAAAGGTGAACTGCGCCGTGCTCAACGCGGGCGATGGGCGGCATGAGCACCCTACACAGGCGCTGCTGGATGCGCTGACCATCCGCCGTGCAAAAGGGCGCCTGCACCGTCTGAACATTGCGATCTGTGGCGATGTCGCGCATTCCCGGGTAGCCCGCTCCAATCTGATCCTTCTGGGCAAGATGGAAAACCGCATCCGGCTGATCGGCCCGCCGACCCTGGTGCCCGACCATTTCGCAGAGTTCGGTGCCGAAATCTACGACGACATGCGCGAAGGGCTGAAAGACGTGGATGTGGTCATGATGCTGCGCCTGCAAAGGGAGCGGATGGACGGTGGATTTATTCCCTCAGAACGCGAGTATTACCACCGCTACGGGCTGGATGCCGAGAAGCTGGCGCTGGCCAAACCCGACGCCATCGTTATGCACCCCGGCCCGATGAACCGGGGCGTTGAAATCGACGGTACGCTGGCGGACGATATCAATCGTTCGGTCATTCAGGAGCAGGTCGAAATGGGTGTGGCCGTTCGCATGGCGGTGATGGATCTTCTGGCCCGCAATCTGCGCGCCAGCCGTCAGACTGCCATGGCGCAACCGGGCGTGGTCTGATCAATGACCGAGCCGGTAACGCAGCCCCTGACCATCCCCGCAGGCGAGCAGCGGATGATCCATGTCTTTGATCTCGACATGCGGTCGGAACAGGCCCGTTTCCTGCGAGAGCCCGGCGCATTGGCACAGGTTCTGGGGATTGAGTATGTCGACCTCGATCACGTCGAAATCTTTCCGGTAAGCGATCTGGAGGATCTGGGGCTGATCGGTTACCTGCGCGACGGCTGCGGCATTCCCGCCGAGCAGCTGCAAGCCGATGCCCAGAGGCTGATGGCAATCGACGGCTATGTGCTGCTGCTGCGGTCGCGCGCATTTCGGGGCGAGGAAACCCGCCTGATCCCGGCGCATCAGATCCGCCATATCGGCGATTACAGCGAACTTGGTGCGGATTGGGCCAGCCTGCCGAGCAATCCCGACGAAACCCCTGACAGCGCCAAACCCTATTCGGCTCCACGCCCCTCCCCGCGCGCGGCACGCTCACGCGCCCGACGCATCGGCGCGACCATCTTTGCCATCGTGATGGCACTGATCCTCCTCGTCGTGCTGTTGCTGGCGAGCTGACATCATGGCCGAGACCCGCTTTTCCCCGGACCGCATGGCCTACTGGCGCAGCCACGCCTGGCTCGCGGTCATCGCCATGGTTGGCGCGATGGGCATTCTCTGGGTGATGGGGAACCCATATGTCTGGACTGGCGCCATTGGCGGGCTCGCCGCGATCGGCCTGCGTGGTGGCTATCTGATGTCGGATGAGCTGACCCGGGTCTGGGCCCTTGGCGACACATCGGTGATCGGCCCGGATCACCAACAGATTCCGCTGGCCAATATTGCCCAGGTGAACCAGCTCGGCAGCACTGTGCAAATCGTCACCCGCGACGGCCACAAATACCTGATCAAATACCAGCCCGACCCGGCTGCGACCCGCACCGCCATCGAAACCGCCCTCTCTGACCACCCGGAAAGTCCACGCGCATGACCCTCTTGTTCACCAACGCCCGACTGATCGACCCCGAAGCCGGCACCGACAGCCTAGGTGCGGTTCTGGTACACTCGGGGCGCATTGCAGCGGTTGAAAAGAATGGCACCGACCCTGACCAATTGTTTCGCACGCGAAACATTGGGGCAGAGGATGTGACCCTTATTGACTGCCACGGAAAATGTCTTGCGCCGGGTATCGTCGACATCGGGGTCAAGGTCTGCGAACCCGGGGAACGTCACAAGGAAAGCTATAAATCCGCAGGCCTTGCAGCAGCGGCAGGGGGGGTTACCACCATGGTAACGCGGCCGGATACGACGCCCGCCATCGACAGCCCCGAGACACTGGAATTCGTGACCCGTCGCGCGCAGGCCGATGCACCGGTGAACGTGCTGCCAATGGCCGCCCTGACCAAGGGGCGCGAGGGCCGAGAAATGACCGAGATCGGCTTTCTCATGGATGCAGGTGCGGTTGCCTTTTCCGATTGCGATCATGTCGTCGCCGACACCAAGGTGTTCTCCCGCGCCCTGTCTTATGCGCGCAGCTGCGGCGCGCTGGTCATCGCCCACCCCCAGGAGCCGGGATTGAGCAAAGGGGCCGCCGCAACCTCGGGTAAATTCGCCACGCTGCGTGGGCTGCCCGCCGTCACCCCGATGGCCGAGCGGATGGGACTGGATCGCGATATCGCCCTGCTGGAAATGACTGGAGCGCGGTATCACGCAGATCAGATCACCACCGCGCGCGCCCTGCCCGCCCTTCAGCGGGCCAAAGCCAACGGGCTGGACATCACTGCCGGAACCTCGATCCATCACCTGACCCTGAACGAGCTGGACGTTGCCGACTACCGCACCTTCTTCAAGGTCAAACCGCCGCTGCGATCCGAGGAGGACAGGCTGGCATTGATCGACGCGCTGCGCGAGGGGCTGATCGACACGATCTCCTCGATGCACACACCGCAGGATGAAGAAAGCAAGCGCCTGCCGTTTGAGGAAGCCGCCGCCGGGGCTGTCGCACTGGAAACACTGCTGCCCGCGGCCTTGCGGCTTTATCATGCCGAACAGCTGGACCTGCCAACGCTGTTTCGGGCCATGGCCCTGAACCCGGCCAAACGACTGGGGCTCGACTGCGGTCGCCTGGCCGAAGGCGCACCGGCTGATCTGGTGCTGTTTGACGCCGACCAGCCCTTTGTAATGGACCGTTTTTCGCTGCACTCGAAATCGCAGAACACCCCCTTTGACGGGCAGCGCATGCAAGGTAGGGTGCTGGCAACTTATGTGGCCGGCGAACCGGTCTATCGGAGAGACTGATGCCGCTAATTGAGACTGCCGCCCCATTTCTGCTGCTTTGGGCCGTGATCGGTTATGGTCTGGGGTCCATCCCCTTTGGCCTGTTGCTGACCCGGATCATGGGCTTGGGCAATCTTCGCGCCATTGGATCTGGCAATATCGGCACCACCAATGTGCTGCGCACCGGATCGAAAAAGGCCGCAGCGTTGACGCTGCTGCTGGACGGCGGCAAGGGCGCGGCGGCGGTCCTGCTGGCCCGTGTTCTGGCCGGTGAGGATGCAGCGCAGCTGGCCGGTCTCACCGCGTTTCTGGGTCACTGCTTCCCGATCTGGCTGAAGTTCAAAGGCGGCAAAGGCGTCGCGACCTTCCTCGGCCTGATGCTGGCACTGGCCTGGCCGGTGGGCATCGCCTGCTGTCTCACCTGGCTGGCGGCAGCCTATCTGAGCAAGATTTCCTCGATGGGCGCTCTGCTCTCAGCCGTGGCCGCACCGCTGTGGTGCCTGCTGCTGGGTGTACCTCTGATCACGGCACTGGCCGCGCTTCTGGCGCTGATCATCCTCTGGCGGCACAAGGAAAACATCGCCCGGCTGCGCATGGGCACCGAACCGAGGATCGGCCAGAAATAGCGGCCATCGTCAGATAAGCACTTGTTTTCAAATAAAAGCCCTCATCCACATCGGATGAGGGCTTTTTTCATCACGCGAATGTGCCAGCGCTCCGGTGCAGAGTGATTGTGCATCAACACACATACAAAAGGAGTTGTTTTGAACGTGATCGGTAGAGCCCTCATATCGGTGTCGTGACCAGGACGGTCCAATTTCGAACGCCGACATTTTGATGACGCACGCCTTTTATCATTCCAACTCCGGGTGCCACGGCATCCGACAAATCGAAAGGTTCACACCGATGAACACCGTAAAATCCCTTCTGGGCGGGATCGCCCTTTCCGTGACACTGGCAACCTCGACACTGGCAGCCGGCGTGGATGTCAACGCCTCCTCCACCGGTCTGGCAATGCAGGGCTACGACCCGGTCGCATATTTCAACGCCGGAGAGCCGACCAAAGGATCCTACAAGGTAACCGCGACATTCGATGACGCCACCTACTGGTTTGCCACCGAGGAAAACAAAGCACTGTTTGAAGCCAGCCCCGAGGCCTATGTCCCGGCCTATGGTGGCTACTGCGCCTTTGGGGCCGCGATGGGCTTCAAATTCGACGGCGACCCGAACGAGTGGAAAATCGTCGACAATGTGCTTTACCTGAACCTGTCGAAGGACATTCAGGAACGCTGGAGCAAGGACATTCCCGGCTTCATTGAAAAAGCTGATGTGAACTGGAAAGAAATCGCCGACGCTGAACCGGCCGAGCTTCTGCAGTAACCTTCCCAGCGCGCGACGCTAGATCATGAATAATGGGCGGCAGGTATCCTGCCGCCCATTTGTATTACCGCAATGCTGGGACCATCGCCCCAGCCGACAATAGTTACTTTGAAGCCAGCCGTTCGATCGCATCAGCCGTCCGCTTGGTGTTGTTGTAGATCCCCACCGCCAGATACAGCGAGCCACCAATCAGAACGACGTAGAGACCGCCGACCACCAGCACGCCAAGGGCTGCGAGGATACCGCCGCCACCGGGCTGCAGCGCCGCAAGCACAGCACCCCCTGCGACGGCGATCAGCAGCAAAACCATGAATACGCCTACAAGTTTTTCAAATGCAGAGATAAAGAAATTACCCATTTCGACACCTTTCAGAGCTATAGAATGCGCGCTCTTCTAGGGACCAGTAAATGAGTGAGCAAGGTGTCATTTAGGGGGAAAACCAGCTGGATAGCGCCAGTGAACCCACCGGTGAACGCCCCTGCGACACCCAGTCATAGCGAGCAGGTATCAACCGGCCGCCATATGAAAAAGGGGCGCCCCGATAGGCACCCCCTGAGATTGGTCTGAGGCGATCTTGAGCGTTCCTCAGTAGCTGTATTCCGCGTAGATCCGGCTCAGATCGCCGTTCCAGTCGCCATTGTAGCGGTCGAGCAGCTCATCCGCCGGGACCTTGCCGGTTTCAATACTGTCCTTCAGCGCGTTGAGGAAATGCGTTTCATCCGGCACCAGCCCACCGGCGCCCGCGCGACCGCGGGATTTGAGACCCGCCTCGGAAATCGCAACCACTTCGCGCGCCAGATCGTGCATCTTGATATTGCCCACCTTTGCCTGCAGCCCCTGCTCCGAAGCGGCGACACGCAGGGCTTCACGGGTTTCCGCGTCCCAGCCCTTGGCCAGATCCCAGGCGGCATCAAGGCTGGATTGATCGTACATCATCCCCACCCAGAAGGCCGGCAGGGCACAGAGGCGACGCCACGGGCCACCGTCGGCGCCCCGCATCTCCATGTATTTCTTGATACGTGCCTCAGGGAAAGCCGTCGTCAGATGATCGGCCCAGTCGCTGAGGGTCGGGGTTTCACCCGGCAGTGCGGGCAGTTCCCCGTTGAGAAAATCGCGGAACGACATGCCAAGTGCATCAATGTACTGGCCATCGCGGTAGACAAAGTACATTGGCACATCGAGGGCATATTGCACCCAGCGTTCAAAGCCGAAGCCCTCTTCGAACACGAAAGGCACCATGCCGGTCCGATCTGCATCCAGATCGCGCCAGACCCGCGAGCGCCAGGATTTGTGGTTGTTCGGTTTTCCCTCAAGGAAGGGAGAATTGGCGAACAGCGCAGTGGCAACGGGTTGCAGCGCGATGGCCACCCGCATTTTCTGCACCATGTCGGCCTCCGATCCGAAGTCGAGATTGACCTGCACGGTACAGGTCCTCCGCATCATGGTCCGCCCCATGGTGCCGACCTTGCCCATATAGGCGTCCATCAGCTTGTAGCGACCCTTGGGCATCAGCGGCATTTCTTCATGGGTCCAGATCGGAGCCGCGCCCAGACCAATGAACCCGACGCCAATCTCGTCGGCGATATCCTTCACCTCGCGCAGGTGGGTGTTCACCTCGTCGCAGGTCTCGTGGATGGTCTCCAATGGCGCACCAGAGAGTTCCAAGGCACCACCGGGTTCCAGCGAAACATTGGCGCCATCCTTTTCCAGACCGATCAGATGCCCCCCTTCGCGCACCTCGGACCAGCCATGACGGTCGCGCAGGCCCTCAAGCACGGCAACGATGGACCGGGTGCCCTCAAATGGCAGCGGTTTCAGGGAGTCCTTGCAGTAGCCGAATTTCTCGTGCTCCGTACCGATCCGCCACTGGTCACGGGGCTTGCAGCCGGAGGCAAGATATTCCGCAAGCTGCTCGTGACGTTCGATCGGCCCACCGCCGGATTGAGGAATAGACATCTGGGGCTCTCCGTAAGGTTGATCCGTCTTGCGTTGCAAGTCGTGGTCGGTATTTCCGGTGGTGTCAATGCAGCCTGTGCACGGTCTGACGTGTTGGTGCACGCTCCCAGATCACGACCTGGTGAGCGCCGGATTTATGCAATTCTGCCAGCATACGCTCCATACGCAACCCCGGCAGGGTCGCAAAGGCATCAAAGAGCGCATCCGTGTTGGTCGCATTGACCGGAATCGCCAGCGCCGCCTGCCCCGGCTGATCCAGCAGCCAATGGGGTGGTTTCGCGGCGTGGTCCAGTGTCAGCCGCTCCAGTTCGGATAGCGCAACGGCCCCACCGGTCAGCGGACCGAAATAGGCGATCTGGCCTTCGTCGACCTGAACCACGCCGGGGCCACCTCCACCCAGACGGAACCGCATCCGCTGCATACCGATGACGGCAATGATCACCCCAAGGCCCAGCAGAGCCCAGCCGATCAGCGCCTGAACCCCGTAGCCACCAAAAGCCCAGAACAAGCCGAGAGCCCCCAACACGGCCGCCGCGATCATCTCGCGCCAGCGCCAGAGGGACCGGCGGGCTTCGGGTCGGATGAAGCTCATGTTGTCAGCTCTCCCGCGGTCACGACGGTCTCGGGTTCCTGATCGAACAGGACAAGCGAATAGCCCCCGATGGGTTGGAACCCGATGGCACGATAGGCCCGGACTGCCGCGTCTCCGGCTGCAAAGAGAACCGCCTTCTCGACCCCTGCGGTCTGGACCTCTTGCAGGTGGAATGCCAGAGCGCAGCGGGCATAGCCGCGACCGCGTTGCTCTTGTGGCGTATAGACCCCGCCAATCTGTACGACCTTCGGCAGCTGGGCGTTGAAGCCGGTCATCGCAACCCAATGGCCCGCCACCTCAAGCACCCTATGGCTGTCGCGCAGCAGATAGCTGTCGATATCGCCGGCCGCAACGGCGACGGCCTCTGATGCCGGAGTGCCCAGAGTTTCCTGATGGTAGGCGGCCCGCCACTGTACCAACATCGGACGGGGTGCCGCAGATAGCGGATGCAACACCGCGCCCCGCAGCTGCGAACGATCAAGGCTGCTCCGATCCAGATCGGACAGGGTCAGCGCCAGCCCCGGCTCATCGCGGTCAAGGCGCTTGGGCCGCTGATCAAGGCCGGTGGCGGCGAGGTAGCGGCGCAGCTGGGCGGTCTCCCCCAACACGCCGACCTGCTGTTGCGACGCTGTCTGCGCCAGTCGGTGATCCACCAGCTGTTGCAGCTGCCGCCAGTCCTCTGCGGTGGCGGCGCCCGCCTGGATCAAGAGAATCCCATCATTGGTGAGCCCGGCAACACCATCCTCTGCGCGACTACGCACCCAGAGCTGCACCGCCTTTGGCGCGGTGCCAGCCAGCCCGTGATCACGCAGGTTGATCAGCAGAAACATGGAGCTTTCGATATGGCGATGCAGCAGATCCTGAACCGCCGAGAGATCATTGTCCTGTGCCGGGCGCCAAGTCATTACCAATCCCCATAGCGTTGCTGCCAAACGGTCAGCGCCGCCACCGCTGCGGTATCCGCGCGCAGGATGCGGGGACCGAGGCTCACGACATGGGATTGCGGCAACGCGTGGAGACGCTTGCGCTCTGCCTCGGAAAACCCGCCCTCGGGACCGATCAGGATGGCCCAAGGTACCTGTGCCTGTGCCTCGCTGGCCAGTGCCAATGCGCTGCCGACCTCTGCTTCGTCACAAAACATCAGCTGGCGCTCTTCGGGCCAATGGTCGAGCAGCCGCGAGAGTTTCTGAAGATCCGCGACCTCCGGCACGTAGGTGCCGCCACATTGCTCTGCGGCCTCCACCGCATGGGCCTGAAGTCGATCCTGCCGGATGCGGTCGGAATTGGTGAAATCGGTCTGCACCGGCAGGATCCGCGCCGCGCCCATTTCAGCGGCCTTCTCCACGATGAAATCGGTTCGCGCCTTCTTGATTGGGGCGAACAGCAGCCACAAATCCGGCGGCAGCACCAATGGCCGCGTCTGCTCCTGGCAGATAAGGACACCGCTGCGCTTGCTGGCCTCGGCCACCTCGACGCGCCATTCGCCGTCCCGTCCGTTGAACAGCAACAGCTGCGCCCCCACCGTCTGCCGCATGACCCCAAACAGGTAATGCGCCTGATCGCGGTCCAGAGGAACCGATTGCCCTGCCCCCAGCGGGTGCTCTACATACAGTCTGATCTTTGCACTCATGAGGCATACATATGCAAGGCGGGACGCCAACACCAGATGGACAGGTCGCAGATGCGGTCAAAGGCAATTGGGTCGATCACTACGCCCCGGCATGGAGCCGTCCCTATCTGCGGCTGAGCCGCGCCGATCGCCCCATCGGAACCTGGCTGCTGCTGATCCCCTGCTGGTGGGGACTGATGCTGGCGATCCTCTGGGATCAAAGCCCGCGCTGGGGTGATCTGTGGATCTTTGTGGCCTGCGGTGCCGGTGCCTGGCTGATGCGCGGCGCAGGCTGTACCTGGAACGATATCACCGACCGCAATTTTGACGGTCAGGTCGAACGCACCCGCTCGCGCCCCATTCCATCCGGTCAGGTAACCGTTCGCGGTGCGGTAATCTGGATGGGGCTTCAGGCGCTTGTCTCCCTTGGCATCCTGCTGACGTTCAATCAGGCGGCCATTGCCATGGGAATCCTCGCGCTGTTTCCGGTGGCCATCTATCCCTTTGCCAAGCGGTTTACCTGGTGGCCGCAGGTGTTTCTTGGCCTTGCCTTCAACTGGGGTGCGATGCTGGCCTGGGTTGCCCATACCGGCACGCTGAACTGGCCTGCGGTCATCCTGTATCTGGCGGGCATTGCCTGGACGCTGTTCTATGACACGATCTACGCCCATCAGGATACCGAGGATGACGCGCTGATCGGCGTGAAATCAACCGCCCGGCTGTTTGGCACGCAAACGCCGATGTGGCTACGCCGCTTCATCGTGGCAACGGTCAGCCTGATGGGGATCGCGATCATTCTTGCGGTGCAGCCGCAGGGATCGGTGCTGGCGCTGGTGCTGGCGCTGGTGGCTCCTTGGGCGATGGGCTGGCACATGACCTGGCAACTCAGGGTGTTTGATGCCGAAAACGGCGAGCGCCTGTTGCAGCTGTTTCGGCTCAATCGGGATACGGGCTTGATTCCGCTGATCTTCTTTGCCGCAGCTCTGTTCGCATGATTGAACCCGCGGCCGCGCCCCTGTAAGACAGACAAAAGCCGTCTCGGACGGATGCCCCAACGGAGACCAGTCTGCCCATGCGCCTGTCCTCGCTTTTGATCTCTGGCCTGACCTTTGTCGCGGCTGCCGCGCTCAGTCTGGTTGTGGCCGGGTTTGCAGTGACGGGGATCGAAGCAGGCAGCGAAACCGCCGTGCGGCGCGCGTTGGACAAGGCAGGCTACACCTGGGCCGAGGTGACCGCCGACGGGCTGCGGGTGATCCTGAACGGCACCGCCCCCGATGAGGCCACACGCTTTGGCGCGATTTCGCTGGTGGGTGGCGTGGTCGATGCGGCGCGCGTGATCGACGACATGCAGATCACCCCGTCCGAAGGGATCGCCCCTCCGCGATTTTCGGCTGAGATCCTGCGCAATGACAGCGGCATTTCGATCATCGGTCTGATCCCCCGCGTCACGGACCGTGACACGGTGATCACGCGGCTGAATACGATTGCGGGCGCCGATCAGGTCGCCGATCTGCTGGAGACCGCCAATTACGCCGCTCCGAAGGGCTGGATGTCTGCGATGGATTACGCGCTGGACGCGTTGAGCCTGCTGCCCCGGTCCAAGATTTCGGTTGAGGCCGAGGAAGTTTCGATCACCGCGATCTCGGACAGTATCGAAGCCAAGGAACAGATCGAGAAACGCCTGACACGGATGGCGCCGGCCGGTCTGCGCCTATCGCTGGATATCGCGGCCCCGCGCCCGGTCATTACTCCATTTACACTGCGCTACAGCATTGATGGCTCTGGCGGGCGCTTTGATGCCTGTTCCGCCGAAAGCGAGCTGAGCCGCGACCGCATCCTGCGGGCCGCGGAGAAGGCCGGGTTTGACGGCAAGGTTGACTGCGTGATCGGCATGGGCGTTCCCTCGCCCAATTGGGCGCGCGCCGCAGAGCTGGGGATCGCGGCACTGGCCGAGCTGGGCGCTGGATCCATGACACTGGCCAATGCCGATATGACGCTGGTCGCCGCCGAAGGCACCGCAGCGGCGCTGTTCGACCATGTCGTGGGAGAGTTGGAAAGCGCCCTGCCGCAGGTCTTTGCGGTTCACGCGGTCCTGCCGCAACCCGAAGCCAACGCGGGCAATGGGCCGCCTGAGTTCACCGCAACCCTGAGCCCGGAGGGCCAGGTCCAGCTGCGCGGGCGCATTTCGGATGAGGCGCTGCGTCAGATCAGCAGCAGCTATGCCAAGGCCCGGTTTGGTTCCGACAATGTTCACAGCGCCACCCGCGTTGTCGAAGACCTGCCTGCCGACTGGCCTGTGCGGGTGCTGGCCGGGCTGGAGGCGCTGTCCTTTCTGCAACGCGGTGCGGTCTCCGTGACGCCGGATAGTCTCACACTGAGCGGGATGAGCCACCGCGAAGACGCCCCGGCTGAAATTGCCAAGCTGCTATCGGCCAAGCTGGGCGAGGCGGAGAGCTATGAGCTGAACGTCTCCTATGAGGAGCCGCCGGAGCCTGCGGACAAACCGATGTCGCCGGAACTCTGCGAAGCCGAACTGGCAGCGGTGCAGACCGTTTCGAAAATCACCTTTGAGCCGGGGTCGGCAACCGTCGCCGCGGGCAGCCGCGATACGCTGGATCAGATCGCCGATATCCTGTCGCGCTGTAACGGTGTGCGGCTGGAGATCCAGGGCCATACTGACAGTCAGGGGCGCGAGGAAATGAACCAGTCGCTCAGCCAGTCGCGAGCCCAATCGGTTCTGAACGAGCTGCGCGGACGGCGGCTGGTGACCAGCAGCTTTACCGCCAAGGGCTATGGCGAAAGCACACCAATTGCGACCAATGATACCGAGGAAGGGCGCGAGGCCAATCGCCGTATCGAATTCCGGCTGATCCGCCCGGCCAATGACCCGACAAGCGAAACGACCCTTGATGAGGCCGCCGCCGAAGAAGCCGCCCCAGACAGCGAACAGGAGACCTCCGGACAATGAACAGGACAGAATTCATCATCACCACTGCCATTATCCTGTTTGTCGCCTTTGCGATGGGGTGGTTTGCCAATTGGCTGGTACATCGTTTCACCCGCGTGCGGCAAAGCGATGTCGCCGATCTGGATCGGATGAGCCAGGAGCTGCACGAAGCGGAGGAAACCCGCGATCAGGCGATCACCTACCTGCAACAACGTGAGGCAGAGCTGTCCAATCAGCTGGTTCAGACCGAGGCCGAGTTGCGGGCTGCCATGGATGGGCTGCGCGATGCCCGTCGCGAGGCGGAAGAACTGCGCGGCCAACTGCACGGTTAATACCGGAATCAGAAACGTTCCAGTCTGGCTGCCCGCTGACCGGGCGCAGAACGCCGGGTCAGTCCCAACGGGTCAGGGCATCTTCATCGCTGTCTTTGGCCTCGACCCAGTTGCCCGAACCGTCCTGTGTCAGCTCTTTCTTCCAGAAGGGCGCGCGGGATTTGAGGTAATCCATCAGATATTCCGCCGCCTCAAAAGCATCGGAGCGGTGGCGTGCGGCAGTGGCGACCATCATGATCTGCTCGCCGGGGACCAGACGTCCATGGCGGTGGATCACCAGCGCATCGGCCAGAGACCAGCGCCGCAGCGCCTCCTCCGTGATCTGCCCGATCGCACGCTCGGTCATGCCGGGGTAATGTTCGATCTCCATCGCCACCATGTCGCCGCTGTCCGACCCGCGCACAACGCCGGTGAACGTCACGATGGCGCCGGCATTGGCGCCGGACGTCGCAACATCTGCCGCAAAGCGCTGGCTCTCCTCGCCCAGGTCAAAGGTGGCCTCCTGCACTGCGATCCGCATGGCTCAGCCTCCGGTCATCGGCGGGAAGAACGCCACTTCGCGCACACCCTCCAACGGGGCATCGAAATCCGAGAGGTCCTGATCCAGCGCCACACGAAGCGCCGACAGGTCGGCAAATGCGGCCGCATAGCGCGGATCCCGGGCGCTCAGCTCGCCCACCAGCTCGCGCACGGTGCCGGCAGTTGTCTCGATCTTTTCCTTCGGCAGGCCGATACGTTCGCGCACCCAGGCGAAATAGAGGATATCCATCAGCGGGTCTCCTTCAGATGTGGCAGTGCTTTACGCATGTAGTCAGCGCCGGTGATCAGGGTCAGCGCGGCCGCGATCCAAAGCAGCCACAACCCGAGTCGGCCGGTCCAGATCATGCCCTCGAACTTCCAGCGCAGGCCGAATTCATCGCTGATCTCCCCCATCATGATCTGATCCACAATCACCTGATCCATGCCAAAGGAGGACATGACCAGATAGTGCTCAAAGATCCCTTGCGAAAACAAGGTGGCGATCGCGATCATCTGCGCCGTGGTTTTCCATTTCGCCAGTGACGTCACCTTGAGCGTGCCGGCCGTATCTCCAAGAAATTCGCGCAGGCCCGAGACGAAGACTTCGCGAAACAGGATCACCGTTGCAGGCAGGACCAGCCAGGGTGTCCAATGCTCGGCAGCATATCCAACCAGGATCATCAGCGCGATCACCACCATTGCCTTGTCGGCAATCGGGTCCAGCATCGCGCCCATCTTGGTCTCCTGCCCCCAGGAGCGTGCCAGATAGCCATCAAACCAGTCGGTTATGGCCGCGCTGACAAATAGGATCAGCGCAAACCAATCGGCATAGGGGCGCGAAAAATAGAGGAACATGATCGCGAGCCCCGGGGCTGCCACCAGTCGCAGGAGGGTGAGGATATTGGGAACAGTCCATTTCATGGCTGCACACTAGCCCGCAGTTTCACGGGTGGAAAGCGGAACAGATGAATTTTCCGTCGCGAATGGTCACATCTACGAGGCTGTTTTTTGACCAATAAGTCAGGACCTTGCCCGGCCCAACCAATGGTTAGGCGCCAATGGCACCCGACGGCCGGTTTGCGTGGCTACCCCTGCCCGTGAAAGTAATCATAGATCCGCTGCGCCAGCGCTGCCGAGACCCCCTCGACCGCTTTCAGGTCCGACAAGTTGGCCCGGCTCACCGCCTTTGCGCTGCCAAAATGGGTGAGCAAGGCGCGTTTGCGCGCGGCACCAACCCCCGGCACCTCATCCAGCGGGGTCGCGCCGATGGCTTTCGCCCGTTTGGCACGATGGGTCCCGATGGCAAAGCGGTGCGCCTCATCCCGCATCCGCTGCACGAAATAAAGCACGGGGTCATTGCGCTGCAAAGCAAAGGGCGCTTCGCCGAGACGGTGAAACTCTTCCTTGCCATGATCGCGATCAACCCCCTTGGCGACGCCGATCATCGGGATGTCTTCGACGCCGTGGCGGGCCATGATCTCGGCAACGGCGCTGACCTGACCGGCGCCACCGTCGATCAGTAATAGATCCGGCCAAAGACCTTTGTCACGGTCGGGATCTTCTTTCAGCAGGCGTGAGAAACGTCGGTTCAGCACCTCTTTCATCATGCCGAAGTCATCGCCGGGGGTCAGTTCTTCACCTCTGATGTTGAACTTGCGATAGGCGTTTTTCATGAAACCCTCGGGACCTGCGACGATCATGCCGCCGACGGCATGGCTGCCCTGAATATGCGAGTTGTCGTAGACTTCGATCCGCTGGGGTGGCCCATCAAGGCCGAAGGCTTCGGCCACGCCGCGCAACAGTTTCGCCTGCGTCGCGCTTTCGGCCATGCGGCGGGCCAGAGATTCGCGAGCATTGCGCACAGCACCGGCAACCAGTTCCGTCTTTTCCCCGCGCTGTGGCACCAGAATTTCGACGCGACGCCCGGCCTTGTCGCTGAGCGCCTGTTCCATCAGGTCGCAGTTCTCGATCTCATCCGACAGGATCAGCTGCCGGGGCGGTTCCTTATTGTCATAGAACTGGCCGATAAAGGCTTCCATCACCTCCGCCGGGGAGACATCGCCGCTGGTGCGGGGATAGAAATCCTGATTGCCCCAGTTCTGATTGGCGCGGATGAAGAACACCTGCACGCAGGCCTGTCCGCTGTCGAGATGCAGGCCGATCACATCGGCCTCTGCCACACCACGGGGGTTGATGCCCTGGGACGTCTGCACCTGAGTGAGCGCCTTGATCCGGTCGCGCAGGGCAGCGGCGCGCTCAAACTCCATGGCCTCGGATGCGGCGGTCATCTGCTCGGCGAGTTCCTCCTGGATCTTGGTCGAGCGACCGGACAGAAAACGTTCGGCGTCCCGTACGGATGCGGCATAATCCTCGGCCGATATCTCACCGGTGCAGGGCGCAGTACAGCGCTTGATCTGATATTGCAGACACGGGCGGGTGCGGCTTTCGAACATGGCATTGCTGCAATTGCGCAGCAGAAATGCCTTTTGCAGCTGATTGAGCGTCCGGTTTACGGCGCCCGCACTGGCGAAAGGTCCAAAGTAGCTACCTTTCTCACGCCGGGCACCACGGTGTTTCTTGATCTGGGGAAAGGCATGATCCTTTGCCACCAAAATGTTCGGAAAGCTTTTGTCGTCACGCAGCAGCACATTGTATTTTGGCTTCAGCTGCTTGATCAGGTTCTGCTCCAGCAGCAGCGCCTCGGTTTCGGTCCGGGTTGTCAGGAACATCATCGAAGCGGTCGCCGCAATCATTCGTTCGATCCGCGGCGAATGACCGGGACGAGAGTAATTCGACACCCGCGCCCGTAGATTGCGCGCCTTGCCGACATAGAGCACGCGGCTTTCGCTATCCAGCATCCGATAAACACCGGGCGAGTGGTCCAGTGTCTTCAGGTACTCCTGAATCACGGCATACCCCGTCAATGCCGGGGAAGATGCCGTTTCGGATGGGGTGTCGGGCTGATGGTCTGTCATGTTTCGAGATCTATGATTCCCGGGGCTGGTCTGCAATGTTAGCGCATCGGGATCAACAGCGAACAAATCCACCGATGCTGTGGATAAGTCTGGTAGTATCTTATGGCTATCCGCGATTTTTCCTTATATTCGGCTGATTTCCAGCGTTTGCCTAATAATTAGGCACTATCATAAGTTATTGATTTCAATCGTAAAATTTTCCAATTGCTGACAAGTTTATGATTCCAAAAGGAATTTTGTAACGGATTTACGACGCGTTGACGCTACGTGCACAACTTCGCCGCTACCACTTTTGAACCAGGCCGCAGAGCCCCTTATTCCAACCCCACAACGTCGGGTGTTTCCCAGCTGAGATGCTGACCGCTGTCGATGCAGATCAGCTGCCCGGTGACCGAGGGTGCGCGCAGGAGATAGGCCAGAGCCGCGCGGATATCGGCCGGGTCAGCGCCGCGCTGCAACGGTGTATTTGCACATTGACGGGCAAATTGGCTCTCGCTCTGACGCGGGCCTTTCAGCGTTGGGCCGGGACCGATCCCGTTTACCCGGATGTGCGGGGCGAGCGCCTGTGCGCTGGTCCGCGTCAACGTCCAGAGGGCGGATTTTGCCAGCGTATATGTCATGAACTCCGGTGTAAGCTTGCGCACACGCTGATCGATCAGATTGATGACAGCGGCAGAAGCCAGCGGTCGCCCCTCATCGTCCATCTGCTGGGGCAGGTCCTGCGCGGCCAGCTGCTGTGTCAGAATGAACGGCGCGCGCAGATTGCTGTCCATGTGACGATCCCAGCTGCTGCGGGTCGCCGTCTCCAGGCTGTCGTGCTCAAAGATTGACGCGTTGTTCACAAGGCAGGTAATCGGACCGCCCAGAGCCTCGGCAGCGGCGGGTAGCAGGGCGGCTGTCGCCATCTCCTGCAGAAGATCGGCCTGCAGGGTAACAGCCATGCGCCCCATGGCGCGGATCTCTTCCGCCGTGCGTTCCGCCGCATCTGCGGAACTGGCGTAGTGAACGGCGACGTCATAGCCGCTCGTAGCCAATTCAAGTGCCATCGCGCGGCCAAGTCGCTTGCCCGCGCCGGTTACCAATGCCCGCATCTTGCTCTCTCCTCATCTGCCTGTTTGGCAATGAGTTAGAACAGCTGCACCAGGTAGACCACATAAACCGCCGATAAAATCACACCCCAGGTGCGGGTGATGTCCATTTTGAGAAAAACAAACGGCACCAGCAGCAGCGATGAGGCCAGCATCACCCAGAGATCCACCCGCAGGAAGGAGGGATCAACGCTGATCGGGCCGACAAAGGTGGCAACGCCGACAATTGCCAGCAGGTTGAACATGTTGGAGCCGATCACATTGCCCAGTGCCACATCCGCCTGCCGACGCAGTGCAGCCATGACGGTGGTTGCCAGCTCCGGCAACGAGGTGCCTATGGCCACCAGCGTGAGACCGATCACCGTTTCGGTAACGCCATAGGTCCGCGCGATGATCGACGCGTTGTCGACCAGCAGATCGGCCCCCAGCGGCAATCCGACCAATCCGAGGAACAGGTAGATGCCGATCCGCCAATAGGGCATATCGGGATCCGCCTCATCAATCTCGTCGAGGTCACTATCCTTGCCGTTGCGGCGATGGGCGCGCGCCTCGCGGAAGGCCACGCCCAGAACAACCGACAGCGCGCCCAGCAGGATAAGGCCAGACCAGACCGTGAAGGTTCCGTAAAACGCCAGCGCAATGAACAGAACCGATGCGATCAACATGAACACATAGTTCTTGCGGGTATCGCATTCGCTGGTGTGAAGCGATCGCATCAACGCCGGGATGCCGAGAACCATGAGGATATTGGCCGTGTTCGAGCCAACGACGTTGCCAAGGGCGATGCCGTCGGCATTGTCTCCGACAGCCCGGATGGAGATCAGCATCTCAGGCGCCGAGGTGCCAAAGGCAACGATGGTCAGGCTGACGATCAATGCAGGCACTCCGATCCGCAGGCTGAGGTTCACCGCACCCCGTACCAGCGCGTCCCCTGCCAACAGCAGGATGACCAGCCCAAGTCCAGATAACAGCCATGGCATCATTGCCGAGGCCCTCCATTCTTTTTGCAGGCACAGGGGCCTTTTCCGATCTTGAAGCGTCCGCAGCTGGCGCAGCGCCGCGAGGCCAGGCGCTTTTGCCCGGGCATCCGCAGCTTGCCGAACATCGCCAGCACAGCCATCACCACAAGAAACAGGGAAACGATTTTGAAGATCACGTCAGAGGCCAAACCGCGCATATTCAGCGCGTTCCTCGATACCGTTCAGCGCATCCTGCGCCATCTGCATACCGATCCGGCCCAACAGGGGCTTTTTGATGCCATAGCGGCGGAACCGCACCTTGTCGCCGAAACGGGCCTGCATCTTAGGGCGCAGATGGCCGATGCCATCAATCAGCCCCAGCGAGACCGCACGTCGTCCCAGCCAGATTTCACCGGTGTAGAGATCTTCGCTGGTGTCCAGTTTATCGCCGCGGCGATCTTTGACATGGGCGATGAAATTGTCGTGGATGTCCCCCAGAAGCTGCTTCAGACGCTTCACGTCCTCAGCGTTTTCCGGGCGGAAGGGATCGAGCATCGATTTGCTGCGGCCCGCTGTATAGACCCGCCGTTCGACACCCTGGCGGGCCAGAAAGACATGGGCGCCGAAGCCAGCCGATATCACCCCAATCGATCCGAGGATCGAGCTTTCGTCGGCCCAGATCTCATCCGCCGAGGCGGCCAGCCAATAGCCCCCGGACGCGGCGACATCTTCGACGAAAGCGATAGTGGGAACTTTCAGTTCTTCGGAGAGGCGACGAATGCGGGCACCAATCAGGGCGCTTTGCACCGGCGAACCGCCGGGCGAATTGATTTCAAAGGCGACCGCTGCCGGCTTTCCCTTTCGAAAGGCGCGCTCCAGCACCGGTCCAAGAGTGGCATCATTCAGCGCACCGCGACCGGCCATGCCAATGGCGCCATTGAGGCGCACAACAGCAACCAGCGGAGGCTTGTTCAAGAAAGGCAATCTCAGGTTCATGGCGCCGATGTAGAATGCCGACTGCCCTGAAACAAGGGATGGCACCGGAACGAGGCGAAAGCAGCAGCAAAAAAGCCGCGCACCTTGGGTAAAATTGCAACGTTCGCCACATACGTGCGGAATTAACCGGGCTTACCTTCCCTTGGGGCAGCGATGTTGCGGCTGCCCCAAAGCCGCGCGGCGGGCGGGTTATGGTCCTAATCTGCCGCGCGGTTACTCGGGGTCAGGCGCGGATCCGCCAGCCGGTTTTGAAGATCCACCAGATCACCGCCAGGCAGAGCGCGGTAAAGCCGCCGATGGCCAGAAGGCTGAGCCCGACCGGCACGTCAGAGGTTCCGAAGAAGGACCAGCGAAAGCCGGAAATCAGATATACTACCGGGTTGAACAGGGTGATTTTCTGCCAGATCGGCGGCAGCATCGAAATCGAATAAAAAGACCCGCCCAGGAAGACCAGAGGCGTGACAATCAGCAGCGGCACCAATTGCAGCTGTTCAAAGTTTTTCGCCCAGACCCCGATAATGAATCCCAGCAGCGCAAAGCTGACGCAGGTCAGCACCATGAACAGCACCATGGCGAGCGGATGCGCAATGGTCAGATCGACAAAGAGCGAGGCCGTCAGCAGGATCACCACACCGATAAACAGGGCCTTGGTGGCGGCGGCGCCGACATAGCCGATCACGATCTCAAGGAAGTTCACTGGCGCCGATAGCAGCTCGTATATAGTGCCGATGAACTTTGGGAAATAGATCCCGAAAGAGGCATTGGAGGTGGCTTGCGTCATCACGCTGAGCATGATCAGACCCGGCACGATGAAGGCACCGTAAGGCACGCCTTCGACCTGGTCGATCCGGCTACCGATGGCGGCACCAAACACCACGAAATAAAGCGAGGTTGACAGCACCGGCGACAGGAAGCTCTGCATCAGGGTGCGAAAAAATCGCGCCATTTCAAAGCGGTAAATGGAGGCGATTGCAGTCCAATTCATGTCGGTTCTCCTGAGACCAGCCCGACGAATATGTCCTCGAGGCTGGATTGCCGGGTCTGCACATCCGCCAGCGTCAGACCCGCGGTAGCCACGTCGTTCAGCAGGGCAGTGATGCCGGTCCGCTCAGCGTTGGTGTCATAGGAATAGATCAGGCCTCGGCCATCTTCTGTCAGGGTCACACCATAGCCGCTGAGACCTTCCGGCACGGCTGTTAGCGGTTCTGTCAGCTGCACCTCCAGCTGCTTCTTGCCAAGCTGCGCCATCAGCTTGTCCTTGTCCTCGACCAGCAGGATCTCTCCGTTGGTGATGACTCCGACCCGATCCGCGATGGCTTCGGCTTCTTCAATGTAGTGGGTGGTCAGGATGATGGTGACACCGCCGCGTTTTAGCTCTGCCACGACGTCCCACATATCCTTGCGCAACTCCACGTCCACCCCGGCAGTCGGTTCATCCAGAAACAGGATGCGCGGCTCGTGGCTGAGCGCCTTGGCGATCAGCACACGGCGCTTCATGCCGCCGGACAATTCCTTGATCTGGCTCTTGCGTTTGTCCCAGAGCGACAGCTTGCGGAGAATATCCTCCAGCAGCGCATCATTGCGCGGCTTGCCAAAAAGCCCCCGCGAAAACTTGATCGAATTCCACACCGTCTCAAACGGCTCAAGGTTGATCTCCTGCGGCACCAGCCCGATCAGGCTGCGCGCGGCCCGAAAGTCTTCGATGATGTCGTGACCGCCCACCGACACCTTCCCGGAGCTGGGGGTGGTGATGCCGCAAACGGTCGAAATCAGCGTCGTCTTACCTGCGCCATTCGGCCCCAGAAGGGCGAGGATCTCCCCCTTCTCGATCTCGAGTGAGACCCCTTTGAGCGCCTGAAACCCACCTTCGTATGTCTTTTCCAAATCACGGATAGATAGGATGGCTGACATTGCTGCCTCCCTTAAAAGTAAACTGATCAGTTCAGTGCACGTTAGCGTCCAGGTCATCGGATCGCCAGCGTGGAATGCAGGCCAAATGTTTGCCTGCGCGCAATATTTTGTGCGTTTTTGCACTGCACCAAATATCTTGACGTGAAGATAAATAATCGATACCCACTATCTCGATATCAAGATAAAAGGTTTGAAATGGATATTCTTCTCTTTGGGGCGACCGGCGATGTCGGGAGTGCGACCCTGCAACAGGCCATCGAACGCGGCCATACCGTGACCGCCGTCGCCCGTCATCCGGAACGGTCAGGCCATAGCGGCGACGCCCGGGTCACCGCCGTTGCGCTGGATGTTCTGTCCAGTGCAGACCAGCTGGCGGGGCTGGCCCGGCAACACCAGATCATTATCAGCGCCCTCCGCCCGCTGCCCGGGCAGGATGCACTGCTGGTGGATCTGACCAGGGCGGTCCTGAATGCCGCCCGCTCCGCCGGCATCCCTGCCCTCATCACCGGTGGCGCCGCTCTGTTGAAGCTTGCAGATGGCAGCGGCGAGACCGTGCTGAGCGCACCTGGTTTTCTGCCCGAAGCGGTGCGCCCGATCGCGGAAGCCTGCGCTGCGCAGGATCAGTTACTGGATTCCACACCGGATGTGGATTGGACCTGCCTGCGCCCGCCAGCGATGCTGCAAGAGGGACCGCGCAAGGGGCGGTACGCTTGGGGAACCGACACTCTGGTCACCGATCACGAAGGCCAGTCACAGATTTCCTTTGCCGATTTCGGCGGTGCGCTTATGGATCTGGCGGAACAGGACCACCGGCCGGATAAACGGCTGACAGTGGCCTGGGGTAGAGCCTAATAAGGCAGGCCGACATAGTTTTCCGCCAGAGAGGCCTGGGCCGCATCGGAGGAAAACAGATAGTCGAGATCGGCCTGTTGTAATCGTACATCCGCCGGCGACATGTCGGGGAACCGATGCAGCAGGTTGGTCATCCACCAGCTGAAGCGTTCCGCCTTCCAGATCCGCGCCAGTGCGCGCTCTGAATAGCTGTCCAGCGCGCCGTCATCGCCGCGCTGGAAATGATCCGACAGCCCCTCGAACAGATAGTAGATATCAGATGCTGCGAGGTTCAGCCCCTTGGCCCCGGTGGGTGGCACGATATGCGCCGCATCGCCTGCCAGAAACAGCGCACCGTAGCGCATCGGCTCTGCGACGAAGCTGCGCAGCGGGGCGATGGATTTCTCAATCGAGGGGCCGGTTTTCAGACTGTCCGCAACATCCGCAGGCAAGCGCCTCTTCAACTCCTCCCAGAATTGCGCATCGCTCCAATCCTCGACACGGTCGGTCAGCGGCACCTGGATGTAGTAACGGCTCAACTGTGCATTGCGCATCGAGCACAGGGCAAATCCGCGTTCATGGCGGGCATAGATCAGCTCAGCCGTTGCGGGCGGCGTCTGTGAGAGCACGCCAAGCCAGCCAAAAGGGTAGACCTTCTCATATTCACGCAGCACATCCGCTGGAATTGAGCGACGGCTGACGCCATGAAACCCATCCGCACCGACGATGAACTTGGTATCGATCCGGCGGGTTTCGCCCTGCAACTCATAGGTGACATAGGGTTGATCCGACTGGATATCATGAAGGGCGACATTCATCGCTTCGTGAATGATCTGCCCGCCCATGGCATCGCGGGCGTCGTAGAGGTCGCGCGTGACCTCGGTCTGGCCATAGACCATGACGGTTTGACCGGCGGTTCTGCCCGAAAGGTCGATCCGGTCCAGACGCCCCTGATGAGCAATGTGAAATCCGTGATGAACCACGCCTTCGCGGTCCATACGCGCATTGGCTCCTGCCCGGCGCATCAGGTCCACAAATCCATGTTCCAACACACCGGCACGAATGCGACCAAGCACATAGTCGCGGGTCTGACGCTCAAGCACAATCGTGTCGATACCGGCCCGGTGCAGCAGTTGCGAGAGCAACAAGCCAGACGGGCCGCCCCCTACAATGACCACCTGTGTTGTCTGGTTCGGCATTCCGGTTCTCTCCTGTTCGCATCCTTATCTTGCCCGGAGAAGGCAGGGTTGCGAATAGACCCTACCGCCGATTTCTTGTATATTTCGCACATGAGCGAAGAATACGCTATCAATACCTACTCCCTGTTTGGAGAGCATGGAGAGCTGGCAGACCTTCTGCATATCGAGAGCATCGAGGCGCGTTCCTCGCTGCATGATTGGGCTTTGAAACCACACCGCCACGCGCGGCTGCACCAACTGATCGTGCTGATGCGGGGCAGCGGTGAGGCTACCCTGGATGGCATCGCTCAACAGTTGACACCGCCTTGCGTGATCAATGTGCCACGCGGTGCGGTGCATGGCTTCCGCTTTGACAGTGACACCTGCGGTTGGGTGTTGACCCTGACATCAGACCTTATTGATCAGGTACTTGATGACATTCCCGATGTCCTGACCACGCTGGACCGCGCAACCATCACCCCGCTGGATGCGCCTCTGGAGCGCCTTGTCGAGAGTATCCGGGACGCCTATGAAACCGATGGATTTGCGCGCCGCCAGATCCTGCGCGGGCTTGTCGGCGCGCTTACCGGCACTGTCGCGCAGTCTATCGGCGCCTTGCGATATCGCAACGCGAGCCCCAAGGCCCACCAGCTGTTTGCGCAGTTCGAAACACTGGTGAACCGGGATTTCCGCAAACGGCGTCAAGTGAGCGACTATGCGCGCGAACTTGCCGTTTCGACAACACACCTCAATCGGATCTGCCATCAGGCTACCGGTCAGCCAGCCTCGCAACTTATCAGTGAGCGGATGCTGCGCGAGGCGCGGCGACTTTTGATCTATACCGCGCTGAGTGCGGCAGAAATCGCCTACGAGCTGGGTTATTCGGACCCGGCTCATTTCAGCCGCGTGTTTACCCGGGGCACCGGGCTGCCACCACGCCGGTTTCGTCGCGATATCATTGCGGGAAAACCGCCCCGCGCGTGAGCCGCCCCGCCCTGGCCAAACCCCATTTGCGATCAAGATGGTCAAACTGAAACCGCCCCGGAACAGGTCCGGGGCGGTAATCATGGGTCATATCTGCGAGGTGGTGTTTACTGCTGCTCCGGCCCCAGCTTCGACAAGCCTTTCAGAATGTCGATGGCATAGGCCAGCTGATAATCCTCTTCGCGACGTTCGGCAGCGGCCTCGGCCTTGGCGCGGTCTTCTTCGATCTGGCGGATTTCATCCTCGGAAAGGCTGTCATTGTTCAGACGTCCGCGCAGGTCGGCCTCCGAACGGGTCCGGCGTGCTGCGGATGCCTTTTCGTCCTCCTCCTCGGTATCCGGGGTGCGTCGGGGCTGTTCCACGACGATATCGGGTGAGACACCCAAGGCCTGAATGGAGCGCCCGGAGGGTGTGTAATAGCGCGCCGTGGTCAAGCGCATTGCGCCCTCCCCTTTCAGCGGCATCACCGTCTGCACAGACCCTTTGCCAAAGGATTTGGTGCCGACCACGATCGCGCGGCGATGGTCCTGAAGGGCACCTGCAACGATTTCCGATGCAGACGCCGATCCACCGTTGATCAGCACCACAATCGGTTTGCCGTCCACAAGGTCGCCCGGCGTAGCGTTAAACCGCTCGCCGTCCTCGGGGTTACGACCGCGGGTCGAGACGATCTCACCGCTGTCGAGGAAGCTGTCGGCCACCTTGATCGCCTGTGTCAGAAGGCCACCGGGGTTGTTGCGCAGGTCCAGAACGATCCCGTTGACGTTATCCATACCACCGGCTTCTTCGAGCTGTTTTTTCAGCCCGGCTTCCAGGTTCGGCGTGGTCTGATCGTTGAATGTGGTCAGTCGCAGCACGACAGTGTCGTCTTCGGTCCGCGCCCGCACCGCTGTCAGCTTGATCGTGTCGCGGATGATCGAGACGTCAAACGGCTCCGCCTCGCCTTCGCGCACAACGGTGATGATGATTTCGGAACCAACCGGCCCCCGCATCAGCTCAACCGCATCGTCCAGCGAAAGGCCAAGAACACTTTCGCCATCCACATGGGTGATGAAATCACCGGCCTCGATCCCGGCTTCATCCGCCGGTGTTCCATCGATCGGAGAGACAACTTTGACAAAGCCCTCTTCCTGCGTGACCTCGATCCCGAGACCGCCGAATTCACCACGGGTCTGCACCCGCATCTTGGTGGCATCGTCGGGCGACAGATAGCTGGAATGCGGATCCAGCGAGGCCAGCATTCCGCCAATGGCGGCTTCGATCAGCTCGGTCTCATCGACGTCTTCGACATATTGCACGCGGATGCGTTCAAAGATGTCGCCAAAAAGATCCAGCTGTTCATAGACGCTGGCCTCTCGGCTGCCTTCCTGAGCCAGAAGCGGCTCAGCTACATAGGTGGTGGCAAGGATTCCTGCCAGCGTGCCGCCCACCGCGGCCATCGCAAATTTTCTCATGAACTAATTTCCATCCTTGTCGGTGCGGAACCAGGTTTCGGGGTCCACCGGACTGTTGTCCATTCTCACTTCTATATAGAGCGTTTCTGTGCGGTCAGTTCCAGCCCCTTCACCGCTTAGTGACAAAATGGCACCGATTTCGGGGCTTTTGCCCCCCATCAGGCCAACCGGGGTTCCTGCCGGGATGACCTCGCCCATGGTGCCGTAAACCTCAGCCAACCCGGAGAGTACAAACAGTGTCTCCGGCTGTGGTTCAAGAATGACCACATTGCCAAGATCCAGAAGCGGCCCCTGATAGCGGATCGTTGCCGCCGTGGGAGAGACCACCAGCGCGCGCGGACGTGCCGCAACAAGCCAGCCGGGCCGGGCGATGCCTGCGGCGTCTTTCTCGCCGTAGCCGCGCAGAACCAGCCCTTCGACCGGGATCGACAACTCACCCCGGAGGGCGCTGATATCAGCATCAGTCGTTGCAATCTCGCCTTCGGCGATTTCAGCAAGCCCGCTGGCAAATCCGCTGAGGGTTTCAGTGGATGAAATCAAAATAGCCGTCCGCACCGGGTCCTGGGTAAAGCGGCGCGGCAGGTCGGTCCGGTCGGCGATAGCGGCAGACAATTGCGCCCTCGCCTCCTGCACACCGTTAAGCCCCTCCTGCAACGTATTCGCCGCGTTCTGCTGCAACAGGCGCAAGGTCTGGACCTCCTCAAGGTCGCGACGCAGTGCGGTTGCGCGCGATTGAAGCGCCGGTGTCACCTCTGCCAGTGTCATGGCGGAGCGCGCCGCGCCAAGAGGGCCTGAGGGGTGCAGCATCAACACCGGCGGCGGCGAGGTTTCAATGGTCTGCAACACGCCGAGAAGATCCGCCACATCGTCCTCGCGTGCCTTCAGCTGGGCCGCCAGCTGGCCCTCGCGCTGCGCCACACGACGCAGCCCATCGCGCATCGCAGCAAGACCCGCCTCATAGGCACGCACCGTCTCGGTCAGCGCGGCAACCCGGTCGCGCGCGCTTTCGGCGTCCTGCAAGGCCAGCGTCGCGGCTTCCAGCTGGTTGGCGGCCTGCTGCGCGGCAGCGGCGGGATTATCCGCGGCCGCCGCAGTCCCGGCCAGGATCGGCAGGACAAGCGACGCCGCCGATATCAGCAGGGCGCGCCGGATTACCGACAGTCCAGTGATGCCAAACGCAGGCCTCATACGAGCAGGCTCTCTCCAGTCATTTCATCCGGTTTCGCAAGGCCCATCAGCTCCAGCACGGTTGGGGCCAGATCCGCGAGCCGACCGTTGCGCAGCTTTGCGCCTTTCGGCCCACCAACCAGCGCGACTGGCACAAGATTGGTGGTATGGGCGGTGTGCGGCCCGCCTGTTTCGGGGTCCACCATCACCTCGCAATTGCCGTGATCGGCGGTGACCAGCATGACGCCGCCCGCCGCCGTCAGCGCGGCCACGACCTTACCAAGACCCCGATCCACGGCCTCACAGGCCTTGATCGCAGCGTCGAGATCACCGGTATGGCCCACCATATCCGGGTTCGCATAATTGGTGACAATCAGGTCATACCCCGCTTCGATAGCCTCGATAAAGCGCTCCGTCACCTCTGGCGCCGACATCTCCGGCTGCAGATCATAGGTCGCCACCTGCGGCGATTTCGGCATCGCGCGATCTTCGCCGTCCTCGGGATCCTCTTTGCCACCGTTGAGAAAGAAGGTCACATGCGGGTATTTTTCGGTCTCGGCCAGACGGAACTGGCGCTTCCCCTGTTTTGCCACCCATGCCCCCAGGGTGTTGACGATGGCCCGTTTGGGAAACACGGTCTGCATATAGCTGTTGTGGCCTTCGGAGTATTCCACCATGCCAAGCAGCGCCGCAAGATCCGGGCGTGCGCCGGTGTCAAAAGCATCAAAGCTCGGCTCGCCAATCGCACGCAGGATCTCGCGGGCGCGGTCGGCGCGGAAATTCAGGCAGAACAGGCCGTCGCCATCTTTCACGCCATCATAGCCCTCGATCACTGTCGCCTTGATGAACTCATCGAACTCCTCGCGGGTATAGCTAGCCTCAATAGCAGCCTCCGCTGTCGCTGCCCGGTGCAGGCCTTTGGCATGGATCATTGCGTCATAAGCCTGGCTGACCCGCTCCCAGCGATTGTCGCGGTCCATGGCGTAGTAACGGCCTGTCACTGTTGCGATGCGCGCGCCAGCCGCCAGTTCCGATTGCAGGGCAGCGACGAAACCGGCAGCAGATTTCGGGGCCACGTCGCGGCCATCCGTCATCACATGCAGCCAGACAGGGACGTCGGCATCGCGGATCGCCTTCACCGCCGCAATGATATGGGTGATATGGCCGTGCACGCCACCGTCCGAAACCAGCCCCATCAGATGGGCCGTGCCGCCGGTCTGCTTCATCTTCGCAATGAAGGCTTGCAGCGCGTCATTGTCAAAGAATGAGCCATCCTCGATTGCGAGATCAATCTGGCCCAGATCCATCGCCACCACGCGACCAGCACCGATATTGGTATGCCCCACCTCAGAGTTCCCCATCTGCCCGGTCGGCAAGCCGACGTCCGGCCCATGCGTGATCAACCGTGCTGTCGGGCATGTCTTCGCAATCTCGTCCAGCGTCGGCGTCTTGGCCAGATAGGGCGCGTTGGCGGTTCCCGGATCGGCGCTACCCCAGCCATCAAGGATACACAGAACAACAGGTTTGGGCGTCGACATGGTTTCAGGCTCCGGCTCTGAGTGGCGTTACCGCCTTCTACAGATTTGCCGGGGCTTGGGAAACCGCCGATAGGCCTCTGCTGGGCATCCGGGCTCCCTTTCCCGCCGCTACTTGCAGGATCTGGCGGTATGCCGGACGGGCGCGCGATACTGCCGCTCGATATCCAGCAGGCGCTGTTTGCGCCAAAGACCGCCGCCGTAACCAGTCAGCGACCCATCAGCCCCGATCACCCGGTGACAGGGCACCACCAGCGCGATCTGATTGGCACCGTTGGCGCGTGCAACAGCGCGGGTCGCCTCTGGACGTCCGATCTGGCGCGCGATCTCCGAGTAGCTACGCGTCACGCCGGGCGGGATCTGGCGCAGGGCATCCCAGACCTGCTGCATGAAAGGTGTCCCGTGATAGGCCAGCGGCGTTTCAAACCGGGCGGAGATCCCGGCAAAGAACGCGTCCAGTTCCGCACGGATCTGCTCTCCGGGTGGTGTCGGACCAATACCAAGATCGCCCTTCACCGCCTTTTGCAGCTTGTCCAGCTCGCCCTTCAGCGCCTTGCGTTCCACAAATTCCAGCAGGTGCAACTCAGTCCGGCTGCTGACTGCGATCATGTCGCCGAGCGGTGTCGGGATCCAATCGGCCAGCAAAAGGCCTTCGCGGGTCAGGCTGCCGGGCGCCCTGCCCAGCAACCGGGCAAAGGCCGCACGAAACGCACTGGGAGAGTCGAATTGCGCATCCAACTGTGCCTCAATGACCTTGCCGCCGTCTGACAGCGCGGTGAAGCCTTCGCGAAGACGGCGCTGGCGCGCCATCTCAAGAAAGGTCATGCCGAACTGCCGCTTGAAGCTGCGCCTGACCGTCGAGAGATCAAGACCCATGCGGAGGATATCGCCCTCGCTCCAGCGGTGCTCCGGGCGTTGATCCAAGGCGGCCAACAGGCTGGCCACTGCCGGATCGGCCTCTGCCATCGGGCGCAGCGGGTGACATCGTTTGCAGGCCCGGAACCCGGCTTCGATACATTCGCCGACGCTGCCGAAGAACTGGCAGTTCTCCCGCTTGGGTTTGCGTGCCGGACAGGTCAGGCGACAGAAGATGCCGGTCGTGGCCACGCAGACATAGGCCTGCCCGTCATAGCGGTCATCGCGGTTCAGCAGCGCCTGATAGAGCGCTTCGTGGTCAGGAAGATCAAACAACATGCGCCCTGTTTATCACGCGACCGCAGACCGGCCGCCGATAATCAGGCGTGTATTTTAATACCGCGGGCGTATAGCACCTCAGGGCCTTGACCGGCCGGACACATGCCGCCCGGTCAATGGATCAGGCCAGTGCCCGCATCAATCGAGCGCGACGCGGCACCAGACGGCATCATGATCAGACAGCGGGCGACCATTCTGATCAACTGAAGACAGCAGCCGGCTCTCGGTCGCGCGCATATCGCGGGTGCAGAACCAGTCTAGCTTCATCTGCCGATCAGGATGCGGCGTGATGAGACTGGGGCGGGTGGTGACACCATCCGGGGTCGCGCTCCAGTCGTAGCCATGGGAACGGGCCAGATCGAACAGCGTCTCGCGCTGCCAGTCGAAATCAGGCGGCAGGTGATTGCCTGTATTCAGATCACCGCCAATCAGTACCGGCATATCCGGCGCAAATGCGTCGATGGCGCGGAGCAGCCTGTCAAACTGCTGATGCCTATGGGCTGCGTCGGCGTTGCTCTCCAGATGGGTGGAAACCACGCAGATCGGTCCAGCCTCAGTCGGTAGAACCGCGGCAATCGCCATGCGGCCACCAAGGCGCGGCTGGTCCGGGTCAGCCGGCACCTCATCCGAGGCGAACCAATGCCCGTGATCATCCAGCCGGATCAGCGTCACCCGTTCCGGCGGGACCGCCGACAGGATGGCATTGCCGTGCCAGCCGAACAGATTGAAATCATCGGTGCAGAACGCCTGTTCTGTAGGCCCACCCAGATCCAACTCGTGAAATTCCACACCAAAGACAT
The DNA here is from genome assembly GCF_048056175.1 of Phaeobacter sp. JH20_29. Lineage (NCBI taxonomy): Bacteria > Pseudomonadati > Pseudomonadota > Alphaproteobacteria > Rhodobacterales > Roseobacteraceae > Phaeobacter > Phaeobacter sp. JH20_29. Next base: position 11,580 of record NZ_JAYMWO010000011.1, on the reverse strand, counting down.
AAGCCATGTCGAGTGCGGCAGCCATCTCCTCGGTGGTGTGGCGCTGACCGGTACGCGCCATGCCATGGTCGACCTCTGACAGCAGGACAACCTGCGGCGCCAGCGGGTGGATGTGGCCCGCGGTATCCTCAGGAAAAAGGCAGCGCTCCACGTTCCAAGCCACAACTGACACCGAGGAGGCCAACGCCTCCAGATGACCCTTACCACCGCCTTGCAAGGCGGCCATCGCCGGCACCTCTGCCATGAGCGCGCGATGCGCCGCTGCAGTGCGCGGCGCTGCCTTGATCCGGGCCTGCATCTCGGGGGAAACCGGCGGCAGACTGTCCAGAACCTCGGTCATCTGCGTTTGCCGCTTTCTGCGTCAAACAGGCAGATCGCCGCCGGATCCACCGAGATCTGATGGGGTCCGGGATCAACCGGAATGTCCTTCAGGACGTGGATTGTGAACGGCTGCCCGCCGAGCTGGCCATGCAGCAGGCGATGTGCGCCCAGTTCTTCGATCAGTTCAACGTTGATCGAAATACCACCTTCGCTGACCAGCTGCACATCCTCGGGGCGGATGCCGAGCTTGACGGCACCTGATGCAGCGCCATCCAGTGCCCCCATCGCCACACCATCCGGCAGGGTGACCTGACCATCGGAGATCGTGGCATCAACCAGGTTCATCGGTGGCGCGCCCATGAAGGAGGCGACAAAGACCGACGCCGGATTGTGATAGATCTCAGACGGGGTGCCAATCTGTTCGATCCGGCCACCGTTCAGGACAATGATGCGATCCGCCATGGTCATCGCCTCAACCTGATCGTGGGTCACGTAGATCGAGGTGACGCCCAGACGGCGTTGCAGGGCCTTGATCTCAATCCGCATCTGGTTGCGCAGCTTGGCATCAAGGTTCGACAGAGGTTCGTCAAACAGGAACAGCGCCGGATCGCGCACGATGGCGCGCCCCATGGCAACCCGCTGGCGCTGGCCGCCGGACAGCTGCGAGGGTTTGCGGTCCAGATATTCCTCAAGGTTCAACATCTTGGCGGCCTCGGCCACCTTCTGCTTGATCTCAGCCTCGGGGGTTTTGCGGTTCTTCAGGCCATAGGCGATGTTCTTGCGCACCGTCATATGCGGATAGAGCGCGTAGTTCTGAAACACCATCGCGATATCGCGATCCGCCGGATCGACATTGTTGACCACCCGGTCGCCGATTTCCAGCGTGCCTTCGGTGATATCCTCCAGACCGGCAATCATGCGCAGCAACGTGGATTTGCCGCAGCCCGATGGGCCGACCAGGACAACGAATTCGCCATCCTCGATCTTGAAGCTGGAGGAAGTGACGGCCTCGACCCCATTGGGGTAGACCTTGCGTACAGAATTCAGGGAAACCTGAGCCATTATTTGAAGTCCTTACTTATCGGATTCCGTCAGGCCCTTGACGAACCAGCTTTGGAAGAAAATGACGACTGCCACGGGCGGCAGGATGGCGATCACGGCGAGAAGATTTGCGCGACCGAATTCGGGGACATTGGTGCCTTCGAGGGTCTGGGTGATCTGTTTGATCCCCCGCACCAGCGTATACATGTCCTCTTCGGTGGTGATCATGGTGGGCCAGAGATACTGGTTCCAGCCAAAGACAAACATGATGATGAACATGGCCGCAATCATGGTCCGCGACAGCGGCACCAGAATATCGATGAAGAACTTCACCGGCCCAGCCCCATCAATGCGCGCAGCCTCGACCAGCTCTTCCGGCACAGACCGGAAAAACTGGCGGAAGAAGAAGGTTGCGGTTGCAGACGCAATCAACGGGATGATCAGACCCTGGTAGGTGTTGAGCATGCCCAGCTGCTGCACCACCTCATAGGACGGCAGAATACGGACCTCCAGCGGCAGCAGCAGCGTGGTGAAGATCACCCAGAATGCCAGCGTGGCAAACCGCAGGCGGAAATAGACGATGGCATAGGCCGCCATCATCGCAATCAGGATCTTCCCAAGCGCAAAGCCGATGCCGAGAACAAAGGAGTTGAACAGCATCCGCGTGCCGGTGTTGGCCCCGGAAAAGCCGGAGGCCTCGAACATCGCCTTGTTGAAGTTCTCGTCGAACTGGTCGCCGATCTTCAGCTGCGGTCCGTATTTGATGATATCCACATCCGGCACGGTTGTGGTCATCACCACCATGATCAGCGGCACCAGCATGAAGAGCGAGCCGAGGATCAGAACGGTGTGGTCGCCAACGGCCCCCCAGTTGATGGAGCGGCGCGGCGTTTGAACGGGTGTTTGGTCAGCCATGTCAGCCCCCTCAGGTATAGTGGATCCGACGGTCAATCAGCCGGAACTGGAAGACCGTAAGCGCGAGGACAAGAACCATCAGGATCACCGACTGTGCCGAGGAACCGCCAAGGTCATTGCCACGGAAACCATCGACATAAACCTTGTAAACAAGGGTCATCGGATTGTTGCCCGGCTCGCCCTTCACCAGTGTATCGACAATGCCGAAGGTGTCGAACAGGGCATAGGTGATATTGATGATCAGGAGAAAGAAACCCGTCGGCGCAAGCAGCGGGAACGTCACATCCCAGAACCGGCTGGTCGCCGATCCGTTGTCGATCAGAGCCGCCTCACGTACGGAACGCGGGATGGATTGCAAACCGGACAGGAAGAAGATGAAGTTGACCGGAATCTGTTTCCAGACCGACACCAGAACCATCGCGGCTGCCGTATCGTTGAAGTTCACGCCCAGAACAAAGTCCCAGCCAAAGAAACCGGCAAGCCGCGTCAATGGTCCCCAGCTCTGGTCGAACATGATCAGACCAATGAAGCCGGCAACCGGCGGGGCGACCGCATAGACCCACATCAGAAGGGTCCTATAGGTGCGTGCGCCGCGCAGGACATTGTCCGCCTTCACCGCCAGCAACAGTGCAATCGCAAGCGAAAAGAAGGTCACCAAAACCGTAAATACAAGCGTGAAAACCGCAACGCGGCGATATTCACTGTTTCCCATAAGATCGGTGTAATTTTCCAGACCGACAAAGGTAGAGCCAAACCCGAACGGATCCTGCAGGTAAAAGGACGACTGGATTGCGTGCCAGGCGGGCCAATAGAAGAAAATAGCGATAATGACGAGCTGCGGCATCAGCAGCAGGATCGGCATCCACTTGGTCGAGAATCCGGCGCGTTTCACGGTGTGCCTCTTCGTTGTAATGCGTGACGGCCGCAGGGGCTGCGGCCGTCACAGGTAAGGGGGAATTCCCCGCGATTAGCCTTGGGTCTTGGCGAAACGGGCCAGCAGGTTGTTGGCTTCGGACTCAATCGCGTTGAAGGCGTCTTCAACCGAGGTTTCACCAGTCAGGATGCGACCGTATTCGCGGTTCATCACGTCACGGATCTGTACGTAGAAGCCCATGCGATAGCCCTTGGTGTTGTCACCAGCCGCCAGCGAAAGCTGCTGGATGCCGACCTCGGCCGCAGGGGCGCGGTCATAATGGCCGTCCGCCTTTGCCATCTCATATGCGGCTTCGGTGATCGGCACATAGCCGGTTTCTTTATGCCAGAAATACTGAACCTCAGCGGAGGTCAGGAAGTCGAAGAACGCAGCAGTTGCCTTGTTTTCTTCGGCATCATGGCCCGCCATGGCAAACAGCGAGGCGCCACCGATGAAGGTTTGCGTCGGCTCTGTTGTCACGGCTTCCCAATAGGGCAGCATGGTCGCGGAGAAATCAAACGGCAGGTCTTTCTTGCTCAGACCACCGAAGGAGCCGGAGGAGCCCAGCCACATCGCAACCTTGCCTTCTTCAAACGGCGTCTGGTTGTCGCCCCAACCTGTGCCGAACCATTCGAAGTAGCCGTTTTTCTGCCAGTCGGTGACAGCTGTGAAATGTGCCTTGATCGCGTCGTTGTTCACCAGGATCTGGGTGTCGACCCCATCATAGCCATTGTTGTTGGTGGCAAACGGCAGGTTGTGGCGCGAGTGGAAATTCTCGGTGAAGATCCAGGGCAGATGTGACTGCGACAGGGCGGTATAGCCTGCCTCTTTCAGCGCTGGTGCAGTGACGGTCTGGAACTCTTCCCAGGTCTTGGGCGCGGTAACGCCGGCTTTTTCCAGCGCCTGGATGTTGTAATACATGATCGGCGTGGAGGAGTTGAACGGCATGCCGATCATCTTGCCATCGCTGTCGGCGTAGAAATAGCGCACCCCGGCAATGTAATCGTTGATGTCGAATTCAACACCATTGTTGGCCAGCAGATCCTGAACCGGAATGGTCGCGCCCTTGGCGCCGATCACGGTTGCGGCGCCAGCATCAAACACCTGCATCACATTCGGCTGTTCGCCTGCGCGGAAGGCAGCGATACCTGCGGTCAGGGTCTCTTCATAGGTGCCCTTGAAGACCGGGGTGATCTTGTACTCATCCTGGCTCGCGTTGAAGTCGGATGCGATCTGGTTGACGGTGTCGCCCAGCGCGCCACCCATTGCGTGCCACCAGGTGATCTCGGTTTCGGCAAACGCAGCGTTTGCAGCAAAAGCCAGCGTCGCAGCGGTCGTAAACGTAATACGCTTCATCATCAGTCTCCGGTCTGCCGTTGCCCAATCGGGCCAACGATCCAATTGTCCAAGGCAGCCGAAAACGGCCACCGATGGTGTTTTTTGAAATGGCCTCCCCTGGGCCTGTGCGGCTCGCTGCGTCTTTCCGCCCTGTGTCTTTTGCCAGGAGCTTGTCCGTTGCACCAGAACTGCACACGTGTTCATATAGGGGCGCTATGTAACGGTTGTGTCAAGGGTTTCGGTGTCTCACAAAAAAAACATCACGCCCGAAAGGGACGACAGATGAAGCGACAAGGGTCAGCTGGCGGCAAACGCCAATCCCGGGTGACAGCCGCAGATGTGGCTGAAATCGCTGGCGTTTCGCGTTCGGCTGTTTCTCGGGCTTTCACCGAGGGCGCCTATCTGGATCAAGAAAAACGTGAACGGATCCTGCTGGCGGCACATGAACTCGGCTACCAGCCCAATGCGCTGGCCGCCAGTCTGCAGGGGGCGCGCTCCAATCTGGTTGCGGTTTTCGCCGGTGAGATGCGCAATGAATACGACAAGGAGGCGACCTCTGCCCTGATCGCCGGCCTGAATGCTGCGGGCAAATGGCCGGTGGTGATCGCCGGTGGTGGCGACCATGCCCGCGATGCGGTGACCCAGGTGCTCCGCTATCCGCTTGATGCGATGATCCTGCGTAGCGGCAGTCTTGCGACCGAAATCGTCGAACTCTGTAGCAAACTGCATATCCCGGTCATCGCCTCTGGCCGAATCATCGTAGCAGAGGGCGTCGACAACATCTGTCTGCGCAACCACGAAGCCGCACAGATGGCGGCGGATCTGTTTGCGCAACGCGGCCGTCGCCGGGTTGCGATGGTGGGCGGTCCGGGGGAATTCGGCGCGACCGCTGAACGCCGCAGCGGACTGCTTGCCGGGTTGACGGCCAAAGGCATCACACTGGCGGGTGAGATCACCGGAACCTACACCACCGAAAGTGGATATTTCGCCACCCGCAATCTGCTGGAACAGACGGATTTCGATGGGATATTCTGTGCCAATGATGCCATGGCCATCGGCGCACTCGGTGCGCTGCGGGATGCCGGTCGGGTGGTTCCCAAAGACGTCTCGGTGATCGGTTTTGATGACATCGAAATGGCCCGTTGGCCGACCATACGACTGACCACGTTGCGAAACCCGATTGACGGCATGGTTGCCGCCGTATTGCGCTGCCTGGAGCGGCGCTTGGATTACCCGCAGGCCCCCGAAGAAACGGTGAGGCTGGACGCAGAAATGATCCTGCGCGACACCCACTGACCAGGTCCATACAGCGGATAGGCTGAGACGACTGCCTACCCTGCTGCGGCGCCGGATTGAAAGCTGTACTGCGGCGAATACATTGCCTGCCAGCCGCCTTTCTCGGCCCACTGCTCAGCGGGCGGGTGCCGAGATATGTCACCGATCAGCCAGGGCACCAGGTCTCCGGCGCGGGCCAGTGATTGCACCTCCCGGCGTGTCAGAACAGGCAGAACACGAGGCCCATAAGCCTGCTCTACCGGATGGAGGATCAGCTGCGGCAGGCATTTAAACAGTCCCAGGCGATCTGCCGGGCCAAGCGTGGAGACCGCCATAGGGCCGGGATAAAACGTCTCGCTGGGGATTCCGTTCGACAGGATATTCTCGTGCTTTTTCAGTAGTACATGAACATAGGTAACCTGCGTCACCTCCCGTGCGAACGATGCAAATCCGGTTACCTGTGCCAGATGCTTGGCGCGCACATGCACCGGGCGCCCGCTACTGCGCTGTTTCATCAGGACGCAATGCTGAGGCGAAACAAGCAGCGCCCGCTCACCTCCAAAGGCGTCCGGGTCCAGTCGCACCGGCATCAGCGCCTCCGATAGGCGCTTGCGCGTGGCGGTGAACGACGATGCCCCAACCCATAGGATTTGCTGGGCACCCGCCCCCATTGTGCTGACACAATCACCGGGGCTGAGGTCTTCGACCCTGACGCGCCCGGTTGGCGTCTGGATCAGCGTCCCGGCCGTAAAACAGGGTATGCCCATCGCGTGCATTTCGGGCCCGTTGTCCACCTGCGACCGCTGCACCCCGACCAATGTGATGCTCTCCCCATTGGGGAAGGTCATGATCGCATCGCCGGTCCCGTCACCATTGGTATCGGTCACCACGACATCACCGATTTTAACTGGATCTCCAGCCAAATTGGTGAGCCCTGAAACATCCAGCTGATCAACCGTGGTCCCGTCACCGCTGTCCGTCAGATCGAAATCATAGATCAGATCGGATCCCGCCCCATCGGCCAACACCAGCTGATCGCGATCTGCATCCGCAGTCAGCCGAATGGTGTCGTCGCCAATGCCGCCAACAATCGTATCAGCACCAGCCCCGGCAACGATGGAATCGCTGCCGCTGCCACCCTTGATGGAATCGGCCCCCGCGCCGCCGGTTATGGTGTCGTCACCGCCTCGAGCATCTATATCGACCCCGGCACTATCCGCGCTGGCATTCACCACATCGGCCTGCTCGGTCAGGTTCAGACGCTCGATCTCCGAGAAACTGACCGTATCGGTTCCGTTGGTGATCGTCCCCATCTCGTCGCCGGTATAGGTCACAGTCACTGGCCCGGTCAGGCTCGACATGGAAAGCGTATCGCTGTCGTTGCCCCCTTCACCACCAACAATGGTGTCGTTGCCGAAGCCATCCTGGAGAAGGATGAGGTCCGCGTCGTCCCCGGCATCTATGCTGTCAGCGCCGGTTCCGCCCGCAATGGTGTCATTCCCGGCGCCGCCATAGATGACGTCTGCGCCGGCGCCGCCAATGATGCTGTCGCCCGAGGTATCCGTGTCACCCGGCAGAGCATAGTCGGCATCTACCCGGGTTGCGGTGACGTTTGAGTAGCCGGCAACGACACTATCAAGCGAAATACTCTCGATCGTCTTGCTGGTTAGAAGAACGTTCTCGGCGTTGTTCGAGACTTCCGGCATCATGTAGACGTGGCCGTCCGTGGTCTGGATGACCACAGCCGTGAACGTCCCGGTGGTGCCGTCGGTGAACGTTACCGTTGCGTTATAGACCATGCCGGTGTCGACGAGCTTGTCTACACCGTTGATATTGATCGTTTCCGGCGCGGCTTCGTCATCGAAGTCGATGCGCGTATTCGCATTATCGTCTGACGCGATGGCAGTCTGGAAGTTGTTATATAGCTCTGCCCCCGCGCTCCCGTATGTCCCCAGTAGAGCGTTCGGGTTTTCGTTGGCGGCGTTCCCCTCGACGCTGTCGACCTCGGACGCCGCCCCAAGATGAATGACCGTGTAGGTGTTCCCTGCGGTATTGCTTCCGCCGACCGAGGTTGCCGGGTTTTCACCCCCGTAGATCGTGTCGTCGCCCAAACCCCCATCGATGGTGTCAGACCCTGTGCCGCCGTAGATGAGGTCGTTGTCGTCCTGACCAAAGAGCCTGTCGGCCCCGGCGCCGCCGTCAACCGTGTCGGCCCCTACCCCGGCCCAGACAAGATCGTCGCCTGCGCCGCCGTCGACCACATCCGCTCCCGCGCCGGTCGATATCGTGTCATCACCAGCCCCACCCGTAACACTGTTGGCACCGCTGCCGGTTTGCACGTTGAGCGCCGAAGTCGCCGCAGAGCCGTCCAGCGTGTCGTCTCCCGAATGGAGATAGAACCGCTCAAACTCCCAGAAATAGGCCGTCTGCCCCGCAAATGTGACGGTTCCGTCCCCATCGCCGGTAAAGGTGACGTTGACATCAACACCCGCATAATCGCCGTAGACCTCAAGCATATCGCCCAGGGTCTCTCCGGTTTCGCCACCGTAGAGCGATTCGCCATCCATGTTGTCATAGATTGCAACCCAGTCATCTCCGCCCTCACCGTAGAAGGTGTCATTGCCGGTATCGGTATCGTAGTTATCGTTCCCCTCGCCGCCGAAGATAATGTCATCGCCCGAGGAGCCGGTCAGGTAGTCATCACCATCACCGCCGTAGATAACATTGTCATTGGCGTCGCCGTTGATTGCGTCATTACCCGATGTGCCCGACATCGAATTGGCAGGGATCGTCGTCGCACTGCCGGATCCGCTGGTCGTGTACCAAGTATCTGGAACAAAATAGACATTCCCGTCACTTCCATAGTGATAGGTGCCAGTGTCACTGATGTTTGAGTAGGTCTGACCGTCGCCCTGATAGACACCGCTCCAGGTCCAGCTGCCAGTCCCGATGACGTCGGCTGAAGTAAAGTTGGATTGGTTCGCAGAAATCCCATCGCCGGCATCCAGTGTGCCGTCGCCAAGAGTGACAAGATACCCAACCGTCATGGCCAGCCTCCGAGTCTACCGTTCCTCGAGTGCGCGCCGGTGGGCCTGCCGCGTCTCGACGGGTGCATCAGGTTAGGCTGTTATGGTTGAAACAAAATGAATACAGGGCCTGCAACGGTTCGAAAATCGATACTGCTTTGTAAAATATATTAAAATTTAAATAGTATTTGCCTCTTATCCATTCTGATTTGACGAGCACCAGAGGCATTCAGCACGGATATCGCAGCTGAACAGAGCGAGACTACAACCGTAGAGCGCGCCTCCCCTCGGTCTTCACCTAAAGACGAATATGCCGCGAGGTATCAGTTGGCCACACCGAAACGCCGATTGTGGCCGGAGAAGCCAGACCCTCAAAAGCATCAAAATATGTGGAAAAATGGCTGGGGTGGTAGGAAACGCAGCCGGATGATGCCTTTCATAGGTTTAGCCCTGCTAAGTGCCGAATTGGGGCATTCTTGGGGGCCTTACCTGTGATCGGGAACCGCTGGGCACGCGATACGGGAGGGGTACTGCATGACCACGGAGAAGACCTCAAAGTAGTTTCTCTGGGTGGTGTCTTAAGCATGGCTGAGGGAAAAAAAGATGGGTAAGCCCCCCCGCCTGAACAGCCTCCAGTAGAGGGTCCAGGCGGGGAAATACAAGCATCTATATAAAGAAACTCTCATGGAGATTTATAGATGCTTACAACTTTCACGTTGCTTGTTGCGGCTGGGGGCGGCTTCCGGTTGGCCGTATCCTGGTGCCTGCGGAAGCGGTATGACCTACGCCTGACCATCTCTGAAGCACTGGCTGCTCTCCTACTAGTCTTGGCAGGGTTACCCGAATGGCTTAGCCCGATCCCATTCCCTTTACCCTTCAGTTTCATGCTCGGCGTTGTCCTGCCCGACCTTCTCACGAGGAGGGTCTAGGTATGACTTACCTCGACCTCAAGTCCGGCGACGTTGTTGTTATTCGAGCTGGGGAAGACTGGCCCGAACACCTGTTCCGTATCGATGAGGTCTTTGAGGACCTTGTAACCGGATACTCGATCACTGGGCCCCTAAAAGACGAATACGGAGAACCAGACTTCGATCTGATCCTTCGCGTTCATTCCCGAGCCGCAGGCTGATCCTACCCATACAACTTACTAAGAAAGGAACAGACCATGTCGTCTGCTCGAATTCGCTATGCCTATTTAAAGGGTCAAACTTGGCTCTATAGGCGGAACTACCCCAAGGAGGTGGCTGCTTTCCTCGGCCAACAGGCCCTGAAGCAGTCTCTCAAGACCAGTGACGCCAAGGTGGCCCGACAAAGGGCTGCCGAGGTAAACATCCGCTACGAGGATACCGTGGATCAGGTTCTGTCAGGGGCGCTGTCTCTGACACAGAGAGCCACGCTCTCGGACGCTTCCACCTCGGAATGGGCAACCCCATCGGAACTGGCTCTTGCTCGTCTCCGGGCCACTCTGGAACACTCTGAGCCCGTTAAGTACCAGCAGGTGGTCCAGCCCAAGGCGACGGTCCAGGAAGCCGCCAGACGCTACCTGATCCTGCGCCAGAACGAGCTCAGGCCCAGCGGGTTTAAGTCGGTCCGCTATTCGATCGAGCTGTTCTCGTCCAAGTACGGGACCCGCAAGCTGGTGGAACTGGCGCGGGAGGACGGACGGGAGTTCCTATCCCTGATCGCCCAGCTGAGCCCCACCATCGGCAAGTCGGAACGGACACGCGGCATGTCCCTGGATGCGTCAGTGGACTGGTCATCTCACGGCAAGGCCAAGATCACCGGGCGGACCCAGCGGCGCATATGGTCACAGGTCTGTCACTGGCTCGACTGGTGTGTGTACGAGGGTGAGCTGGTTGCCAACCCCTTCTCATCGGTCAGGTTTGAGGCCAAGGTTCGGCACCAGCCATATGCGGTTCCGACGGACAAGGAGGTCAGGCTGCTGCTGGCTCAAGCTGATCCAGTAATTGGCAAGGTCCTGTTGATTTGCCTGTTGTCCGGCATGAGAGCGGGTGAAGCGGCAGGGTTGCTCAGGGAAGATCTCGTGACCAAAGGCAATCTTGGTGGATTTTTCTTGGTGCGCCCGAACCAATTACGCTTGCTGAAAACCGACGCGGCTGAGCGCCAGGTTCCTGTCCACTCAACACTCGATCCGGTACTGGCCAAGCTACCCAGCGCTGGGCCACTGTTCCCAGACCTGAAGGTGAACGACATAACCAAACGGTTCGCAAAGATCAGACAGGCGCTGGGCATCGACAGGCAAGGCTTGGTATTCCACTCCACTCGGAAGTGGTTCATCACTCAGTGCGAGCGGACAGGTGTTCCTGAGCACTTCACCGCCAGCATTGTTGGTCACAAGTCAGCCCGGTCTGAGAATGGGATCACCTATAGCATCTACTCTGCCGGTATCTCGGACGAGCAGAAGCGGCATATCGTGGACCAGATCAGGTTGCCAGCGGGGTGTTCGCCGTGAGCAAGATACCCGACATTGATGCCTTCGAGGAAAGGGCCGCTATCGCTGAATACGATGGCGGTCTTTCTCGTTCTGAGGCTGAGAATCTTGCTGCGCGACAACAGGGTTTCGTGAATGCCGAGGCCTATTGGCAGTGGTTAGCAGACTACGTTGTGAACAAGACCCTCCCACACTGAACTACGCTCTGCCCGGGTTCCCTCTATAGGGGTTCGGGCGGAGCATGCCAGACCCTCTCCCCAGGGTTGAAATGTAAGCAATTTCAAAGATTTAGAAATAGG
>NZ_JAYMWO010000010.1:0-2357 GCF_048056175.1 Phaeobacter sp. JH20_29 | reverse complement strand
GACCCGGTATTTTCACCGAGATTTGACCCACCCTCAGTTATGCGTCGTGGTTTATGACGCGGTCAATGTTTTGGCCTCCTTTCGTGTTTTCTTTGCAGCCTCAGCGCTGGCCTTGAAGCGGTAGCTGTCGTTTCCGGTTTCGAGGATGTGGCAGCGGTGGGTCAGCCTATCGAGGAGCGCGGTTGTCATCTTTGCATCCCCGAAGACCTGCGCCCATTCTGAGAAGCTGAGGTTTGTGGTGATGATGACGCTGGTGCGCTCGTAGAGCTTGCTGAGCAGATGGAAGAGCAGCGCCCCGCCAGATGAACTGAACGGCAGGTAGCCGAGTTCGTCCAAGATGACCAAGTCGACCTTCGTCAGCATCTCAGCCAGTTTCCCTGCCTTTCCAAGCGCCTTCTCCTGCTCCAGCGCGTTGACCAATTCCACGGTCGAGAAGAAGCGCACCTTACGCCGGTGATGTTCGATGGCTTGGACGCCGATTGCTGTGGCTGTGTGGCTCTTGCCCGTTCCGGGACCGCCGATCAAAACGACATTCTCGGCCGCTTCGATAAACTCGCATCGGTGTAGCTGCCGCACTGTCGCTTCGTTGATCTCACTCGATGCAAAGTCGAAGCCCGTCAGATCTTTGTATGCGGGGAAGCGGGCAACCTTCGTGTGGTAGGCGATGGACCGTACCTCGCGTTCGGCGATCTCGGCCTTGAGCAGCTGTGACAGCATTGGTGTGGCAGCTTCGAACGCTGGCGCGCCCTGGGCGACCAAGTCTTCAATCGCATTTGCCATGCCATAGAGCTTAAGACTGCGCAGCATGATGACGATAGATGCTCCTGCTGGGTCATGACGCATGGCGCTTCCCCTCAGTCTGTCGCAATCCGTCATAGCGACCGACGTTGGCCACCGGCGTTGTCTGTAATGCCAGTGCGTCCGGCGGATCGACCTCGGGGTGATCTGTCGGTCTGCGATCGATCAATCGATGCAACAGGTTCAGGATGTGTGTCTTGGTGGGAACGCCTGCTTCAAGTGCCAGTTCCACTGCACACAAAACGTCTTCTTCGTTGTGCTGAAGAACCAAAGACAGAATGTCGACCATCTCTCGGTCACCACCTTCTTTACGCAGCATGTGATCCTGCAATTGACGGAAGGCATCCGGCATCTCCGTGAACGGCGCACCATTCCGAAGTGCGCCCGGTTTGCGTTGGATAACAGCGAGATAGTGGCGCCAGTCATAGATGACTTTACCAGGCTTGCGATGAGACCGCTCGATGATCCGCGCATGTTTGCAAACCGTTTGCCCTTCAGCAACCACGATCAGCCGTTCGGGATAGACATGCAAACTGACACGTCGGTTCGCAAAGCTGGCGGGAACGCTGTAGCGATTGCGTTCGAACGTGATCAGGCATGTGGGTGACACACGCTTACTGTGTTCGATAAAGCCATCGAATGCCGGCGGCAGTGCCATCAGCGTAGGCTTCTCGGCCTCCCACACGTCAGCGATGGACCCCGGCAAAGCCTTGTGCGGCGTCTCTGTCCAAAGGGCGATACAGCGATCTTCAAGCCATTGGTTCAGCTCTGCCAGATCGGCGCAGACCGGCATGACCTGCCACATGCGGTTGCGCGCATCCTGCACGTTCTTCTCAACCTGGCCTTTCTCCCAACCGGCCGCCGGATTACAGAACTCGGGCTCAAACACGTAGTGACTGGCCATAGCCTTGAAGCGTGCATTGACGTCCCGCTGCTTGCCTTTGCCCACACGATCAACGGCGGTCTTCATATTGTCATAGATCCCGCGACCAGGCACACCGCCGAACACGCGGAATGCATGCCAGTGGGCGTCAAACAGCATCTCGTGCGTTTGCAGCGGGTAGGCCCGTACCAAGAAAGCGCGGCTGTGCGATAGCTTGATATGAGCGACCTGAAGTTTGACGCGCTCACCGCCGATGTTGGCCCAGTCCTCGCTCCAATCGAATTGGAAGGCTTCGCCGGGCGCGAACACCAAAGGCACGTAGGTGCCGCGCCCCGTCGTCTGTTCCGCTCGATGCCGATCTTCACGCCATACCCGGGCGAAAGCTGCCACGCGTTCATAGGAGCCATCATATCCCAGCTTCACCAGATCAGCATGCATTTGCTTCACTGTCCGCCGCTCTTTGCGTGACTTCCGCGTCTGGATTAAAAGCCAGGCTGTCAGCCGATCCGCGTAGGGGTCCAGCTTGCTTGGACGCTTGGGCGTCTTGAACTTCGGTTCCACCGCACCTTCACGCAGATACTTCTTGATCGTGTTCCGAGACAAACCCGTCCGTCGGGCAATCTCCCTGATTGGCATTTTGTCACGCAATGCCCAGCGTCGAATGACACTCAAAAAT
>NZ_JAYMWO010000009.1:0-298742 GCF_048056175.1 Phaeobacter sp. JH20_29 | reverse complement strand
TAATGGCTCAACTCGCGCAACGCGCCAGAGCCTGAATAAAAATGTCGCGGGATGGAGCAGCCCGGTAGCTCGTCAGGCTCATAACCTGAAGGTCGTAGGTTCAAATCCTACTCCCGCAACCAAATTCTCAATGAAATATCAGCACCTTAAACCTCGCTCCGGCGGGGATCTTCGCGTTCAGGCACAGGCACTGGATGCAATACCGAAGTAAAATAGCGCCCCAGCGCCTAAAGCTATCATACCAATCATGAAACGAAGCTCGCCAAACCAAAGCGGTACACATCAGCGCGGAAAACTCCGCCGCCCGAACGCTTGACCGCAACGGGGGGCGCGGGCATCTTTGTTTCAGCCGCTGAACCTGGCCGCGACAATGGGATGAACGGAGCCTTGTGCCTCTTTTCCAGAGTAGAAACCGGAGCCGGAGTTGCAACCGGGGCCAGATCGGCAATCGGCTCCGTGCTGCTGGCGGCCTGCCTGCTGATTGCGGCGCTCGTCCTGTCGGCAAATCGGGCAGAGGCCCATGGTGCCGGCGGGGAGGCGCAGATCGCGGTCTCGGTTCAGGACATGGATCAAGATGTGGCGGGTAGCCGCCCTGCGGATCATTGTCATGGCAGCTCGCTTTGTGGTGGGGTTGCGGTTCTGTTGGGCAGCTGGCCGTCGATGCAGCCCGATCCGCGGAACTTTCGTCCTGATCTGCCGTTGATGCTGCTGCGACCGCTGGCCATCACCGGGTTTGAACCACCGCCGCCGCGTGGCCGGTCCTGAAGACTGATCCTGCGCATGTGACGCGCATTCTGGACCTCAATCGGGAAAACAAGATGACATGTTCCAAACTGCTTACCGGCGCTGCATTGGCGTCGCTCATTTCCGTGGCTGCCTATGCGCATAGCGGCGCCACAGGCGTTGTAAAAGAACGAATGGATGGCATGGATGCCATGAAAGCCAGCATGAAGCTGCTGGCGCCGATGATGCAGGGGCAGACGCCCTATGATGCTGCGGTGGTTCGCGAAGAGGCGCAGACAATTCAGACCCACGCAGGGGAGGTCCTGACGGGGCTGTTTCCCAAGGGAACCGACGGGCATCCCTCAGACGCCAAACCCGAGATTTGGGCCGATTGGGAGGGGTTTGCCGATCTTGCGCTGCAATTGGAGACCTATTCCGAAGGTCTGGCCTTGGCAGCCGAGAACGGCTTGATGATGGCCGGTGCCGAGGGGACGGGAATGATGTCGAGCGGGGCGATGATGGGGGCCACTGCGATGGGAGCAGGAGGCATGATGGGCGGTCAGATGATGGGGGGACCACGAAGCGCCGAGGCCCTGCAGCAGATGCCTGCAGATGCTGTCTTCACCATGCTGAGCCAAACCTGTTCGGCCTGTCACACCCGTTTTCGTAAAGAGTGAGAGGGGGAGACATATGTTTCGTTATCTCCTTGCCGCCTCGGTGACGGTGTCGGCCGGGCTTGCCGCGGTGGCGGCCTGGCCGATCGGCACGAGGCCGAGTGCGCTTGATCTGGACGGCGACGTCGCCCGCGGAGCCTATCTGGCTAGGGCGTCGGGATGTATCGCGTGCCATACAGATTTTTCCAACGGTGGCGCAGCGCTTGCGGGTGGGGCGAAGATCGAAACGCCGTTCGGGGATCTCTACGCGCCCAACCTCACGTCGGATCGCGATCATGGGCTGGGCAGCTGGACGGTCGACGCCTTTGCCAAGGCTGTTCGCCAAGGCGTGTCTCCGGAGGGGCAGCCCTATTATCCGGCGTTTCCCTACCCGTTCTACGGCAATTTCACCGATCAGGATATTGCCGATCTCTGGGCGGCATTTCAGACCGTTCCCCCGGTGGCGCAGCCATCGAGGCCGCCGGAAATGGCGTTTCCCTTCGACCAGCGATGGGGGCTGAAGCTCTGGCGTCTGGCGTTTCTTGAACCGCCGCGGACAGATCCGGTCGCCGGAAAGGATGATCTATGGTCACGTGGTCGACTGCTGGTCGAGGGGGCCGCGCATTGTGGCGCCTGTCATACGGGCCGCAATCTACTCGGCGCGCGGAAGACGGGCACCGCACGTTTCAAGGGCAATGATGCCTTGCCGGGGGGAGGAAAGGCGCCTGCCATTGATCCCCCATCTCTTCTGGCACGCGGTTGGAGCGTCGACAGCCTGGCCTATGCCCTTGGTACGGGGGTGATGCCGGATGGCGACGTCTTTGGCGGGACGATGGGCGAAGTTGTCCTATATGGAACCGCATTCCTGACCGACACGGACCGCAGGGCCATGGCGACCTACCTGCTTGATGACCAGCCCGGTGCGTGATGAGCGCGCCGAACAGCAGTTCCAGAGACAGAAGGAGAGACGGTATGATCCTTAACCGCCGACAATTCCTGGGGGGCGCCAGTGCCATGGCGCTTTGGCCACGAACCAGCGCTGCGGCTGCCGCGCCGCGCCTTCTTGAAGCGAGACCAAGCCGCGTGCAGCTGGTGCCGCCAGAATTTGGCGACCACCCGGAGACAGAAGTCTGGGGGTTTGATGGCACCGTGCCCGGCCCCCTCATCCGTGCCCGCCAGGACGAGCTGCTGCAGGTCCGCCTGACCAACAGCCTGCCGCAGCCAACAGCCGTACATTGGCATGGGCTGCGGGTTCCCAATGCCATGGATGGCGTGCCCGGGATGACACAGGATGCCGTCCTGCCCGGCGATGGGTTTCTCTATGAATTTCCGATGAGGGATGCGGGGACCTATTGGTATCATTCGCACAATCAGTCGACCGAACAGGTGGCGCGGGGGCTCTACGGCGTGTTGATTGTCGATGAGGCCGACGCCCCGGATATTGACCAGGATATCGTGGTTGTCCTTGATGACTGGCGTCTGAGCGAGACGGCGCAGATCACCGATGATTTCGGCGCGATGCACGATTGGACCCACGCGGGGCGGCTGGGCAATTTCATCCATGCCGCCTTGACGCCGCAGGTCTCTGAGGTTCAGCAAAATCAGCGCCTCAGGCTGCGGCTCGTCAATGTGGCGACGGACAGGATCATGGCGGTATCGCTGCGTGGCGTGACCGGCAGGATTGTCGCCCGCGACGGGATGCCGCTGCAAACCCCCGAGGATCCCGGCATCATGGTTCTGGGGCCGGCGGAACGGCTGGATATCATCGCGGATGTTTCGGCGGCACCGGGTGAGAACGTCCAGATCGTTCTCCATGAAGGCGAGACCGGTTATCTGTTGCAGGAGATCGACGTAAGCGGCCGTCATGCCGACGCTGCGCGCGGCGCGGTTGTGGCATTGCCGGACAATCCGGTCACACGGCTGGACAGTCTGACAGAGGCGCGCAGTGTCCCTTTGGTCATGGAGGGAGGCGCGATGGGCGGTCTGCGCCAGGGCCGTTACAAGGGGGAGCTGCTGACATCGCGCGAGCTGGTCGCGGCCGGGCAGATCTGGACATTCAATGGCGAGGCAGGGTTGCCGGCCGAACCGATGGTGACAGCCGAGAGAGGCGAAATCATCCGGATCCCTATCCAGAACAACACCGCCTTTCCCCATGCGATCCATCTGCATGGCACACATTTCCAGGAGGTGCTGCCAGACGGAGGTTTCGGCCCGCTGAAGGACACCCTGCTGATGGCACGTCAGGAAACCCGCGAAATCGCCTTTATCGCGGATAATCCGGGCGACTGGCTGCTGCATTGTCACATGCTTTCGCATCAGGCCGCCGGTATGAAGACCTGGCTGCGTGTCAGATGACGAAACACGTCCGCAGCAGAACAGACCGCTCCGGCCAGACCCTTGGCTGGTGCGGTTAAGGGGGGGAGGTGTCTGCACCGGCGGGCCAGTGCCGCTTTGGGCGTATTGCCGGTGAGGGCGAAAAACTGCAACTCTGGTATTGACCTTCCAGTCGCTGGAGACCCTACATCAGCAGCAACATAGAGTTTATTGGTGTTGTCATGACGGAAAATCTTACTACCCGATTTCAAATTACGGGCATGAACTGCGCCTCCTGCGTGGGCCGCGTGGAGCGTGCGCTGGCGGCCGTCCCCGGTGTGTCGGAGGCGACCGTCAATCTGGCGAGCGAAAGCGCCCGCGTCAGCCATGATGCAAAAGTCACGGCTGCGGATCTGGCCGATGTTCTGGCGGGGGCAGGCTATCCCGCCGTAACCGAGGAAGTCACGCTGGAGATTGCGGATATGTCCTGCGCGTCCTGCGTCGGTCGTGTGGAGCGGGCATTGCAGAGCGGTGATGGTGTGCTGACCGCATCCGTCAATCTGGCGGCAGAGACGGCCACGATCCGCTACGCGGCGGCGGCGATCACCCCGGCAGAAATTGCAGCCCTAGCCACCGAAGCGGGCTACCCGGCGCAGGTGAAATCGGCGGAGATGTCTGACCAGCAGGACCGGAAAGCGGAGGAAATCCGCAGTCTGGCACGACGCACCCTGTTGGCCGCGGCGCTTGCCCTGCCGGTGTTCATCATAGAAATGGGCAGCCATGTCATTCCGGGGATGCACCACCTGATCTCCTCTACCATCGGGTTGCAGACCAGCTATTACCTCCAGTTTGCATTGACCCTGATTGTGCTGATCGGACCGGGCCTGCAGTTCTATACCAAAGGCTTCCCGGCGCTGTTCAAGGGGGCACCGGATATGAACTCGCTTGTTGCGCTGGGAACCTCGGCCGCTTTCGGGTTTTCTCTGGTGTCCACATTTGCGCCCGATGTCCTGCCGACGGGCACCGCCAATGTTTATTACGAGGCGGCGGCGGTTATCGTTGTCCTCATCCTGCTGGGTCGTCTGCTGGAGGCACGGGCCAAGGGCCGGACCGGTGAAGCGATCCGCAAACTTGTGGGATTGCAGGCAAAAACCGCGCGGGTTGAACGTGACGGCAGGGTCGTGGAACGGCCAATCGACGACATCGTGGCGGGCGATACCGTGCATGTGCGCCCCGGGGAAAAGATCGCCGTGGACGGGGTTGTGCTCAGCGGGGCCTCCTATGTCGACGAAAGCATGATCACCGGCGAACCGGTCCCGGTTGAAAAGACCGAGGGCGCGCAGGTTGTCGGTGCGACGGTCAATGGCACAGGTGCGCTGACGTTCCGGGCAGAGAAGGTCGGCAGCGACACCATGCTGGCCCAGATCATCCGCATGGTGGAACAGGCGCAGGGTGCGAAATTGCCTATTCAGGGACTTGTGGACCGGATCACACATTGGTTCGTCCCTGCTGTCATCGCGGTTGCGGCGCTGACGGTTGCGATCTGGTTCATGTTCGGGCCGGATCCGGCGTTGAGCCTGGCTCTGGTTGCGGGTGTTGCGGTGCTGATCATCGCCTGCCCCTGCGCGATGGGGCTGGCCACGCCAACCTCGATCATGGTTGGCACCGGGCGCGCCGCAGAACTGGGTGTCCTGTTCCGAAAGGGCGATGCGCTGCAAATGCTGCAGGAAACCACCGTTGTGGCGCTGGACAAGACCGGCACGCTGACAGCGGGGAAACCGGCGCTTACGGATCTGAGACTGGCGGAGGGCCGACAGGAAACCGATGTGCTGGCGCTGGTTGCCGCAGTTGAGCAGCACTCCGAACACCCGATCGCCGAGGCCATCGTGCAAGCCGCCCAGTCGCGCGGGCTTCAGATACCTGCAACGACATCCTTTCAGTCCATCACCGGCTATGGGGTGAGGGCGGAGGTTGACGGGCATCAGGTGCTTGTTGGTGCCGACAGGCTGATGGTCCGGGACGGCGTGGAACTTGGCGCCCTCGCCGAGCAGGGCAAGGCGCTGGCGGGCAAGGGGAAAACACCGCTCTTTGCCGCCATCGACGGCAAGATTGCCGCTGTGATCGCAGTGGCCGACCCAGTAAAGCCCACCACCCCGCAGGCCATCGCGGAGCTTCACCGGCTTGGGCTGAAGGTGGCGATGATCACCGGCGACAATGCGGTCACCGCAAAAGCGATCGCTGCGGATCTCGGGATTGATCATGTGGTGGCCGAGGTGCTGCCCGAAGGCAAGGTTGCCGCGCTGGACGATCTGCGCATGGGGAGCGGCAAACTGGCCTTTGTCGGCGATGGGATAAACGACGCGCCCGCCCTGGCTGCCGCCGATGTTGGCATCGCCATTGGCACTGGCACGGATGTCGCCATCGAAGCTGCCGATGTTGTCCTGATGTCGGGCGATCTGACCGGGGTCGTGAATGCGTTCAACCTGTCGCAGCGGACCATGAAGAACATTCGTCAGAACCTGTTCTGGGCGTTTGGCTATAACACCCTGCTGATCCCGGTTGCAGCGGGGGTGCTCTACCCGTTTGGTGGACCGCTTCTGTCGCCGGTGCTGGCCGCCGGGGCGATGGCCTTGTCGAGCGTTTTTGTCCTGACCAACGCGCTGCGGCTCAGATGGGTGCGCCCGTCGATGGTCCCCTCAGAAGCCGCCGCGCGGCCGGAACCGGGCGCTGTCGCCGCCCGGGCCTAGCGCCAGCTCAACGCCACGGGCATGAGCGGCCAGATCAGGCGCGGCGAATGTAGATCAACTGCGATCCATTGAGGCAGGCAGCGGTGGTTGCCTGCCTCAGCTTATGACAGACCTATGCGTGTCGGGATCGAGCGCCGGGTGGTGCTTAGCTGCGGCGGGCACTCAGGCGGTGGCGCCCCGCCCCAGTGCGGCTGCCACGGTGGCTGCCAGATCGTGCGGGTGCGAAGGTTTCTGCAGGAGCGGGGCCTCAACCGGGCCCATCTCGGCGGCGGTGAAACCGATGTAGCCCGACGTGTAGACAACCGGGACCCCCGGTCGCAGGGCGCGGATGCGGCGGGCCAGTTCAAAACCACTGATGGAGCCCGGCATCACCACATCGGTCAGCAGCAGATCAATAGACGCCTCACGCCCTGCCAGATCCAGCGCCTGCTGCGCCGATGACGTCGCAAGCACCTGATAGCCAAGCTCCTCCAGCACGCCACTCATCATCGACAGCAGCTCGGGTTCGTCCTCCGCCAGAAGAATGGTCTCGCCCTTGCCGCGGATCGCCGCACCGTCGCTGACGGGCGCTTCACGCTCGCCCTGTTCGGTCCCGCGCGGCAGGATCATTTGCACGGTGGTGCCGATGCCGGGTTCGGAATAGATCCTGAGATCACCATTGGCATTGCGGGCAAAGCCGTAGACCATCGACAGGCCCAGCCCGGTGCCCGCAACGCTGCCTTTGGTGGTGAAGAACGGGTCGGTGCAGCGGGCCACCGTTGCCTCGTCCATGCCGGGGCCATTGTCGGTGACAGACAGTTCCACGTAGCGATAGATGCCGGGTGCGGCGCTGTTGTCATGATCGCGCTGGTCTGCGTCTAGGTCGTCATCGGTCGAGAGCACCGCGCGGGCCGTCAGGGTGATCCTGTCACCGCGACCGCTGTGCAGTATCGCATCCCGGCTGTTCAGCACCAGATTCATCAGTGCCGTTTCCAGCTGGGCCGGATCACAATAGACCCGCAATCCGGGGTCAACCGGATCGCAGGCGAGCTGGATCCGTTCCTCGATCATGGAGCCGATCAGCTCCTCGAAATCTGCAAAAACCTCATCGACAGCTTTGGCCATGGCAAGCCCCGGCTGGCGTTTGGCAAAAGCCAGCAGCCGAGCCGTGAGCGCGCGGCCTTTGTCGATTGCGCCAGCTGCAACGTTGAGAAACCGCGCCCTGCTGTCCGGCGTCTCGGAGCTGCGCGCCAGTTCCACGGCGTAGAGCATGGAGGCCAGCAGATTGTTGAAATCATGGGCGATCCCGCCGGTGAGCTGGCCGAGGGCATCCAGCCGATTCTTGCGTTCGCTTGCCAGTCGGTTGCGTTCTTCGCTGGAAATATCGTCGATCACAAGAACCAGCGAGATACCGTGTTCCTCATTGTCCAGAACGGCGCTTGTGACGCGGACATAGCGATAGTCCTCGCTGTCGGCGTGGCGGCGCAGCAGATGGGTTTCACCGGTCAACACATGGCCTGAGCGGGCGCGGCGGATCGGGTCGGCGCTGTCTTCAAGCGGGGTGTTGCTTTCACTGTCGAGAAAATAGATATCCTGCGGCCAGGCGAATGGCACCGGTTGCGAGACACCCCCCAACATGCGACGGGCGCGGCGGTTGATGCGAATGATCTGGCCGTCGCGATCCAGTGCGACAATACCGCTGGTGGCGGCATTCAGCACGGTTTCCAGCTCGTCGCGGATCTCGGCCACCTCGGCGGCTTGTCTGGCCTTTTCAGCGGCGGTACGGCGTCGGGCGCGCAATTGGCCGGTGCCAAGAATACCCAGCAGGCCCAGAACACCGCCCACAAGGCCATAGCCCAGCAGCGCAAGCCGGTCCGAGGTCCAGAACACTGCCGGTTCAAAATACTGGCGGCGCAGCTCGGCGTAATCGGCGGACACCAGATATTGCGGCAGGGCCAGATCCAGCTTGTCGCGGATCTCGCCCAGACCAAAGCGCAGCGCGGCAGCGCGTTCCGTGGTCAGCAGCGCGGGGAGCGCCTCGGTTATGCTCTCAGGATCGCCCCATCGCGCCGCCGCCAGGGGCAGGGTGTCAGATTGATAGATCACCGCGTCGATCCGCCGATCCTGCAACGCCGCCAGCAGGTCCCTGGCCTCTGCCATCGCAACGATGGTCCAGCCATTGGCGGTTGCCAGCGCGATCGCGGCTGCGTTGTCTGATCGCAGGCCGATGCGGCGCCCTTGCAAATCCTCGGGCCGCCTCAGCTCTGCGGCATCCGCCGGACGGGTAAAGACGGATTGATCCGTGGCCAGAATGGGATGGGCAAAATCCATCCTTGCAGAACGTTCGGTCGTGACGCTGGCGGCGGGCAGGATATCGTAGGTGTCCGACTGCGGCCCGCGTCGCCAGTCGTCGTCGCTGATGCTGTGGAATGCCAGTTTCAGCCCGGTGCGCCCTGCCAGGTCGCGTAGGGTCTCGACGCCAAAACCAGAAAAGCTGCCATCCGGTTCGATCACCTGATAGGGCGGCGCGTGGCGCACGCCGACGCGAAGCACCTCGGGGGCGGGCAGTGGAATGTCCAGAAAATACTTGCGCAGCAGATTATCTAGTCGACGGTCGCCTTCGATCCGGTCCAGCGCGGCTTCGATGTCAGGCAGCAGGTCGGCACGGCTTTGATGCAGGGCGATGAACCTCTCGAACTGCCGCAAGGGCGGGTTCAGGAAGCTGACCCGGCCATCAACGGACGCCAGTTTCGCGATGTTGAAAGCGACGGGCTCCGGGATCAGCACGGCGTCAACCCGCTCTGACAGCAGCGCCATGATTGCGGCCTCCGGTGATTCGAACTCCACGGCCGTGTTGCGCGCGAGAAAGGCCTGCTCCTCCGATCCGACAGCCGGGGGCACGATGCCCACCCGCCTGCCGCTGAGCGAGGTGGTCGAGAGGGATTGCGCCTGTGCGATACGGACCATCGGGCGCAGGGTTTCACGCGAAATGCTGCGGGAAAACACATTGGTGTCACGCAGTGCGGGCAGCTGTGCAATGCCCGCGATCATATCGGTTCGCCCGGTGGCCTGTGACTCGACGAACTCGCGGCTGGTGGACAGCGGAACCAGCGTGATGCCGGTGCCGAGTTCGCCCGCGATCTCCTCGGCGAGCTCAACCAGGAACCCGTTTGCCTGCCCATCAGGATCCAGCTGCGCGAAAGGCGGGATCGGCAGCACACCGATCCGTAACGGCTCCGGGGCCTGCTGCGACCACACGGGCGGGGCTATGGCAAGAACCGCCAGCAAGGCCACGCCGCGCCAAACCTGTCTGATCATGTCTCGAACGCTCCGCCTTGCCTCTGCCCGCCTGATGCTGCCCGCCTGATATCGCCGGTCCGATGCCGTCAGGCTACCACCTGTCCGGGCGCAATGTCGGATCAAACCGACCAACAGTTGCAATCAAAACGAATTGTCGCAGCCAACACAATTGATCAATCCCGGGCTGGCCGTTAAAACCGATGCGGCATGGGAAACATCAGCAATCCGGTCGGCGTTTCGGCGCAGTTATGTGGTACTGGTCCGTTTGAAAAGGGAATGCGATGGCAAATCTTCTGGTTCTCGAAGACGACGAGGTTTTTGCCGACCTGTTGCAGGTCTCGCTGGAGCGGGCCGGGCATTTCCCGATCTTCTGCGCGGACGCAACTCAGGCCATTGCGCAATACGATGAATATGACTTCGATCTGGTAATCGCCGATCTGATCGTAAAGAAAAACAACCGTGCGGTGCCGGATGGCGGCGTGATCCTGCTTGCCTTCATGCAGGGGCGTGCCCGAGAGGGCCACAAGATCCCGCCGGTTATCTCAATGTCCGGTGCAACCAAAGCCCCGGGGCTGGAGAATCTGTTGGTCACGTCACGTGATCTTGGGGCCACGGCTTCGCTGACCAAACCCTTTGAACCAATCGAGCTGCTGTCCCTGATCGACGAGCTGCTGGAGAGCGAAGTCTGATCGGCGCCACCAGAAACCGGGGCGCCGACCGTTTTTTCGGAGCCTGATCAGTCAGCGCCGCTGCATGCTGCGGGGCATCTCTGACAGG
Organism: Phaeobacter sp. JH20_29; assembly: GCF_048056175.1. Taxonomy (NCBI): domain Bacteria; kingdom Pseudomonadati; phylum Pseudomonadota; class Alphaproteobacteria; order Rhodobacterales; family Roseobacteraceae; genus Phaeobacter; species Phaeobacter sp. JH20_29. The sequence continues at coordinate 288,250 of NZ_JAYMWO010000009.1, read as the reverse complement.
ATCTCGGCGCCATCTTCGCGCAGGATCACGATCTCCTCCAGACGCACGCCAAAACGGTCCTTTAGGTAAATCCCCGGTTCGATCGAGAACACATTGCCTGCGCGCAGCTCAACCTCCGATGTCGCGGTGATATAGGGCGGTTCATGCACGTCGATGCCCAGCCCGTGGCCGGTGCGATGCAGGAATTGCGCCCCATAGCCGGCGGCGGCAATGGTATCGCGGGCGGCACGGTCGACCTCACTGGCGCGAACGCCGGGTTTTGCCGCCTGAACAGCTGCCTTTACCGCGGCCTCGACCACTTCGAACACCTGCTCATATTCCGCTTCCGGTGTGCCGAACCAGCCGCAGCGGGTCATGTCAGAGGGGTAGCCATTCAGACGGCATCCCGTGTCGATCAGCACAGCCATATCGCGGCTCAGCCTTGTGTCACCGGTGTGGTGATGCGGGAAAGCGCCATTGGCCCCAAAGCCGACGATGGTGAATTCCGCGCTGGCGCCATGGGCCTTGTAATATTCATGCAGGATCGCCTGCACATCCAGCTCGCTCATGCCTTGTTCGAGACGGGAGAATGCTTCGGTCACGGCGGCATCATTCAACAGATGCGCAGCCTTCAGCGCGTCATATTCCGCGGCGTCCTTCATCGCGCGCAGCAGGCCAACTGTATCATCGGTAAAGCGGCGGCTGGGCGCGTCCATCGCATCCAAAACCCGCAGGGCAAAATCGGCGCGCATGGTTTCATCCAGCACCACCGACAGGCCGCCAGCTGTGGCATCGCAGTCGCTCAGCAGCGTGGCAAGGGCCGCATCCGGGCCTTCGTCATCCGACCAGCAGCGAAATGGCAGGTCGGTTGCCGTGCGCGCGGCATCAGCATTAAGCGCCGGCATCAGAAATCCCGCATGGCTCTGGCTGACCATCAGCATCACCGGGCGTTCGTCGCCATGGGGGTTCACACCCGACAGCCACATCATATGGCTGGAGGGGCCTAGCACCACCAGATCGGTGGCGGTTTCTGTCATGCGGTGACGCAGCCGGTTCAGCCGGTCTGCATAGGGGGGCGTTGTCATCTATCTGGCTCCTGCCGCGCGCCCGGTTGTGAGGGGCGGGGCGTCTTGATTGCGGTCGACATTGGAAAAAGGGGCCGGCTCATGTCAGCACCGGCCCCGAGCGGCCTGCCCCCGTCAGACAGGGGACAGGCCTAGGCACCAGGGGGCGCCGGGGATCAGTTCTTTTCCACCAGACGGTAGAAAACAAAATCAGAGGTCGCACCGTTCACATAGCCGGAGACATCCGCGTCCATCGCCACCTGATAGGCCGCCTGGAACATGATCACGATGGGGGAGCTTTGCTGCACGTCGGCCTGCAATTCGCGGTACATCTCCAGCCGTTTTTCAGGATCTGCCTCGGTGAGGGCGGCCTTGGTCTTGGCGTTCATCTCCTCCGGCACAGCCCAGGCGTTGCGCCAGGTGGTGGTCGCCGCATAGCTGTCGTCCGAGTTGTCGGAATTATAGGCAAAGGCCTTGGCGTTGGAATGCGGGTCCATGAAATCCGGGCCCCAGTAGAGCAGCATCGCCTCATGGCTGCGCTCGCGATATTTGGTGATCACCTGGCTGCCGGTGCCGGGGAGGATTTCAAAGTTGATCCCGGCGTCGGCAAAGCTGGCCTGTAGGGACTGCGCCATATCGGTAAAGGGGGCCGCGTTGATCACATCCAGCGAGACGGTGATCGGGGTTTTGATCCCGGCGTCGCTGAGGATGGACTTGGCCCGCTCCGGGTCATAGCCGAACGGGGTCTCATCGTAGGAGCCGGGAAAGCCCTTGGGCCAGAACGCCTGATGGATCTCCATCTGGCCGTTGATGATGGTATCGGTCATCCCCTTGTAATCCACCAGATAGCGCGCGGCCGCCCAGACGGCCGGATCGGTCAGACTGTCGGTCTTCTGGTTGAAGGACAGGAAATGCACCGCGGCCTGCGGGTAGGTCTCCACCTTGATGGCGTCGCTGTCAAAGCCGCGGATCTGATCGGGCGTCAGGTTGCGGGCCATGTCGATATCGCCGGATTCCAGCAGCAGTTCCTGCGTCGCCGCCTCGGCCACATGGCGGATGATGACGCTCTCCATCTTCGGCGCGCCTTTGAAATAGGCGGGGTTTGCCGCCAGCCGCACCATCTGCGCCGGGCGGTAGCCCTGCAGCTTGAACGGGCCGGAGCCTGCGGCGTTTTCATTCAGCCAGCCATTGCCCATGTCGCCGTCCACGGCATTGGCCATCACCACCTCTTTGTCCACCACCGAGGCGGGGCGGGCGGCCAGTACGTTCATGACAAAGGCGGGTGAGAAATCGCCTTCGTATTTGATGGTGATGCTATTGCCATCTGCGGTGACCATCTGATCGACATTCTCCGCCGTCCAGCCCAGCTGCGCCAGAATAAAGGCGGGGGTCAGGTTCAGCTTGATCACCCGGGCAAGCGAGAACACCACGTCCTCGCTGCGCACCGGATTGCCCGAGTGGAACACCGCATCATCGCGCAGGGTAAAGCGGATGGTCTTGGCCTCCGCGTCGATGTCCCAGGCGCTGGCAAGGCCCGGCGCCAGAACGGTGGGATCCTCGGCGTCATATTGCACCAGCCGGTCGTAGAGGTTGGTCACCAGCTCGCCCGAGGTGAACTCATAGGCCTGTGCGGGGTCAATGGCGACGATATCGTCGATGTTCTGCGCCACGATCAGCGCATTGGCGGGCGTGTCTGCAACAGCGCCGCTCGCCAAGGGCAGGGCCATCACGCTGGCCAGCAAGGCGGATTTCACGAGTTTCATGTCAGTCTCCCTGTTTTGATGTCTTGTTGTCTGCCGCATCGGCTCTGCCCACTGGGGAGCGATCCGGGTCACGGCAGGTTGGGGGTATTCTTGCTGTGCAAAACGCTGAGCGTGCCGGTCCACAACAGCCGCGCGGGCTGTTCGGTCGGATTGCTCCAGGAATGTGAGGTAAGGCCGCTGTAATGCAGGCTGTCGCCGGCGGTAAGGCGGAACACCTGCCCGTCCAGCGACTGGTCGATCTCGCCCTCCAGCACATAAAGCATCTCTTCGCCCTCGTGGCTGACCTCTTCGGAGACGTATCCGGGCGGGACATGTAGGATGTAGCTGGACAGCTCCGCACCCGGAAACTGCGCGCCGAGCGCCTCATAGGTGAGTGACGATCCCGCCAGTGAAAACTGCGTGCGCGTTGCCGCCCGCGTCAGCGCATCCGACGGCTTGGGCGTGGCGATGAAATACTCCAGCCCCACCTCCAGCGCTGCGGCAATCTGCGCCAGCGTGCCCAGCGTCGGGGTGGCGTTGTCGCGCTCCACCTGGCTCAGATAGCCCACCGACACCCCGGCGGTATCGCCAAGCGCCTGAAGCGTCAGCCCCATCTGCTTGCGCCGCTTGCGGATCAGCGCGCCTAGCATCGGCCCTGTGCTGCTGCGGGTCTTGGCGGGTTTGGCGGCAGGGCTGGCAGGGGTCATCGGTGGCTCTCGGTTTGGGCTTGCTTCGGGCAGCTTAGGAAAAAAATTATTGTGAAGCAAAAAAATTTTGCTATCGAGAAAAATAATATTTATGCCTGATGGTGTCGCGCCGACCGTCCGCCGATCGGATGCGGTGCGGATCGACCATGTGGAGGGCAGGATATCTTGACCAGAGCAGCACAGAAACGGCGCGCAATTCTGCGCTGGGGGCAGGGGCTTGCCGGTTTTGCCATCGTGTCGACGCTGACCTTTCTCGGGCTTCTGGCGATCACGTTTTTCATTGGCCGTGTGGTGCCGATTGATCCGGTTCTGTCCGTGGTCGGCGACCGCGCGACACAGGATCAATATGACGCGGCGCGGGTTGCCATGGGGCTGGACCGGCCGCTGGTGATCCAGTTCCTATCCTATGTGGGCGATGTGTTTCAGGGCGATCTGGGGCGTTCCGTCTCCACCAACCGGCCCGTCGTGTCCGACCTCGCGCGGGTGTTTCCCGCCACGCTGGAGATGGCCACGCTTGGCATACTGATTGGTGTTATGATGGGCGTGCCCATGGGCGTCTGGGCCGCCGCCCGACAGGGCACCTGGGTCGATCAGATCATCCGCGTCTTTGCGCTGCTGGGCTATTCGGTGCCCGCCTTCTGGCTGGGGCTGGTTGGTCTGGCGGTGTTTTATGCGGGTCTGGGCTGGGTCGCCGGACCGGGGCGGGTCGATATCTTCTATGATGGGCTGATCGAGCCGGTCACCGGCCTGCTGCTAGTGGACAGTCTGCTGGTCGGCGACACCGAGGTGTTCTGGAACGCGCTCTCGCATCTGGTGCTGCCTGCGGCCATCCTCGGGTTTTTCAGCCTCGCCTATATCGCGCGTATGACCCGCAGCTTCATGCTGGACCAGCTCAGTCAGGAGTTCATCACCACCGCCCGCGTCAAAGGCGTGCCGGAATGGAAAGTGATCTGGGTGCATGGGTTCAAACCGATCCGGGTGCCGCTGATCACGGTAATCGGCCTCTCTTATGCCGCTCTGCTGGAAGGGTCGGTGATGATTGAGACGGTGTTCAGCTGGCCCGGCATCGGCAATTACCTCACCGTGGCGCTGCTGAATGCGGATATGAATGCCGTGCTTGGCTCGACGCTGGTGATTGGCGCGGTCTTCATCTTCATCAACAAGATCTCGGATGTGCTGTACCGGGTTCTTGATCCAAGGAGCCTGTGATGCTGAGCCGCGACTGGTTGCTGGACGACTCCCCCACCACACGGACCCAGGCCACCGCAGGGCGCGCCTATCGTATGACGCTGGCGCTCATGCGCAACCCGCTGGCGGTGCTGGGGGCACTGATCATCACGATCCTTATTCTTGCAGCCGCGCTGGCGCCTTGGATCGCGCCGCATAGCCCGGTGGGGCAGGACCTGTCCTCGCGCCTGTTACCGCCTTCTGCCGCCCATTGGATGGGCACCGATGAGCTGGGGCGCGATATCTTCTCCCGCGTGGTTTACGGCGCGCGCATCACGCTGATGATCGTGGCGCTGGTGGCGGTGATATCGGCGCCGCTGGGGCTGATCATCGGGGCGATTTCGGGCTATTTCGGGGGCTGGATCGACCGCATCCTGATGGGGATAACGGACGTCTTCCTGTCGATGCCCAAGCTGATCCTGGCGCTGGCCTTTGTTGCCGCCTTGGGGCCGGGGATCGAAAACGCGATCATCGCCATCGCAATCACCGCATGGCCTGCCTATGCCCGCATCGCACGGGCCGAAACGCTGACCTTCCGCAACGCTGAATTTATCGCCGCGACGCGCCTGCTGGGGGCTTCGCACAGCCGGGTCATCCTGCACCACGTGCTGCCGCTCTGTACCTCCTCGATGATCGTGCGGGTGACGCTGGATATGGCCGGGATCATTCTGACGGCGGCGGGTCTTGGGTTTCTGGGTCTGGGCGCGCAGCCGCCGCTGCCGGAATGGGGCGCGATGATCTCGCGCGGGCGGGTGTTCATTCTGGACCAATGGTGGGTGGCGACCATGCCCGGCATTGCCATCATCGTTGTCAGCCTTGGCTTCTGTTTTCTTGGTGACGGGTTGCGCGATGTGCTGGACCCCAAACAGGGGGGCAAGTCATGAGCCAATCCACGTCCACACCCCTGCTGGAGGTCGACAACCTCCGCGTCAGCTTCCCGACACCCCAGGGGCGGGTAGAGGTGGTCAAGGGGCTGAGCTTCACATTGGGCCGCGAACGCCTCGGTATCGTCGGCGAGAGCGGATCGGGCAAATCCATGACCGGCCGTGCGATCCTGCGGCTGATCCGCCGCCCGGGCCAGATGACGGCGGACCGGCTGGCGCTGGAGGGGCAGGAGCTGCAAACCCTCAGCGAACGTCAGATGCGCAATATACGCGGCGCGCGGATTTCGATGATCATGCAGGATCCGAAATTCTCGCTCAATCCGGTGATGACCATCGGCGCACAGATCGCCGAGGCGCTGGATGTCCACGAACGTCTCAGCCGCCGCGACACCCGCGCCCGCGTGCTGGAGATGCTGGAGGCGGTGCGCATCAACGACCCCGAACTGGTGGCGCAGATGTATCCGCATCAGGTCTCGGGCGGCATGGGGCAGCGGGTGATGATCGCGATGATGCTGATCCCGCGCCCGGATCTGCTGATCGCGGATGAACCGACCTCGGCGCTGGATGTCTCGGTACAGGCGCAGGTGCTGGATCTGATTGACGATCTGGTGCGGGACAAGGGCATGGGCTTGATCCTGATCAGCCATGATCTCAATCTGGTGGCGCGCTATTGCGACCGGATCATGGTGATGAATGCCGGCCGCGTGGTCGAAAGCTGCGCCGCTGCTGATCTGCACAAAGCCAGCCACCCCTATACCCAAGGTCTGCTGGCAGCGGTGCCCCGGATGAAGGAAACCCGCGACACGCTGCCTGTGCTGGACCGATCAAGCTGGAGTGGCACATGACAGCGATATCTCTGAAAAACCTCGATATTTCCTACGGCGACACGAGGGTGGTGCAGGGCGTCACCCTGGATGTGGCCGAGGGGGAGAGCTTTGCCCTGGTCGGCGAAAGCGGATCTGGCAAATCCACCGTGCTGAAGGCGATTGCCGGGCTTGCGCCTGACTGGACCGGCGAGATCTCGGTTCTGGGCCAGCCGCGTAGCCACGGGATTGATCGCGCGTTTTCCCGAACCTGCCAGATGGTGTTTCAGGATCCCTACGGATCATTGCACCCGCGCAAACCGGTCGACTGGGTGCTGCGGGAGCCCCTGCGGGTGCATGGCATCGGCGCGCGCGACGCCCGCGTGGCAGAGATACTGGCCGCTGTCGGCCTCGACCAGCGGTTCCGCTTTCGCTATCCGCATCAACTGTCCGGTGGGCAGCGCCAGCGGGTCGCGATTGCGCGGGCGCTGATGCTGGAGCCCAAGGTGATGCTCCTGGATGAGCCGACCTCGGCGCTGGATGTGTCCGTGCAAGCCGAGATCCTGAACCTGCTGAAGGCGCTGCGCCATGCGCAGGGGCTGACCTATCTGATGGTCACCCATAACCTGCCGGTTGTCAGCTTTATGTGTGACCGTATGGCGGTGATGAACAAGGGGCGCATTGTCGAGATCGCCCCGGCAGAGGCGCTGCATGACGGCGCCTTTCGCGATCCCTATACTCAGGCGCTCTATGCCGCCAGCGGTGGCGCGGAGCTGACCGTGTGACAGCTGCCGGACTGACCATCAATCACGACAGCAGACCCGACCCCATGCCAAAGGACAGACCCGATGCCCGACGATAACATGCGCAGCCGCCGAACAGACGATACCTCCGCCGAGGCGCTGCGCCATTTCACCAACGCGCTGGCCGCCGCCACAACGGCCGAGGCGGCCTATGATGCACTCTGCGCGCTGACCAAGGCCACCGTTGGGGCAAAGCTGTTCACCGTGATGACGGTGGATATGGGCGCGATGCTGGCCTGTCGCACCTATACCGACGACAGTGTGAATTACCCGACCTCCGGCACCAAACCGATCGAGATGAACAGCTGGTTCGATATCGTCCACGGTCAGCACCGCAGTTTCGTTGCGAATACGCTGGAAGAGATCGACGCGGTGTTTCCCGACGCCGAGCTGATCGGCGCGCTGGGCTGTGGCGCGGTGATCAACCTGCCGGTTCTGCTGGAGGGGGAACTGGCCGCGACCATCAATATCCTGCACGAGCCGGGGTACTACACGCAGGCGCGGGTTGCGCAGGCGAAAGAGCTGTTGACGCTGCCCGCCATGGCAACGCTGGCGGTTGCGCGACAGCTCTGATCGCCGCTGAAGGCCGAGGCGGTCCTGCCCGCCGACCCGCAGGCTCTCATGGATAGACAACACAGAGAGCCGCGCGGCGGCCGGCTCTCTCTTGTCGGCGGTATGATGCGTGCGGCGCCGAGAGGTCCCCGCCCGGATCTGCCTCCCTGCACCGGGCTGGACGTAGGGCTTGACGTCGGGCTGCCCGGGATCGCTGCCGTCAGTCTTCGAGGCTGTCCTCGCGTTTTTCGTCAATCAGGCCGCGTTCCTCTTCCTTGCGCTTCTGGAAACGTGTGCCATAGCCTTCGATCTCCTCATCGGAGATGATCTCCTTGGCCCGGGTAAACACCTCGTTTTCCTCTTCTTCCATGTGGTGTTCGTAGTCGTGCTTCAGCTGCTGGAACTTGCTCATCCACAGGTCGGAGGACATTTTCATCACGTTGAGCTCTTCCATCAGATCGTCGAGCTGCTGGTGCTCATGCACGGAATGGCGGGCCGCATCCTGACCCCAGGTCTGGCTGATCAGCTTTGAGTAGAAGGTTTCTTCCTCGGCGGCGGCGTGGCTTTTCACATCCTCGTAGAAGCGTTTCCAGAGGGCGCCGCGCGCCTCAACCTTGCTGTCCTCGATCGAGGCGAGCAACTCGCGGTGGGCGTCATGGTCCTGTTTGATGGCGTCATAGATGGATGGCATAGCGGCTCTCCGGTTGATTGACCTATCTGGGCTGAGCCTCCCCGCCAGGGCTCTGGCCGCCGGGAGACAGGGAAAGAACGCCGCAGCCGGGCGGAGTGTTCCCGCAGACCGCAATATTATGCGCAGGATCCGGGTCGCGACCCATGGCCGGTGCAATTAGGTCAGGATGAGCATTGCCATGTGAGACTGATATGACCCTTGAGACGACGCTTGCCCTGCTCGTGTTTCTGTTCCCGCTGGCCTATAGCCCGGGACCGGGTAATCTGTTCTTTGCCGCCAACGGCGCGCGGTTCGGGATGCGCGCCATGATCCCGGCCACGGCCGGCTATCATATCGCCACGGCGCTGGTGACCCTCTTGATCGGATCCAGCGCCCTGCTGGCTCAGGCGGTCTCGCAGGAGGTGTTTCGATGGCTGACGCTGGCCGGGGCGGCCTATGTCCTGTGGCTGGCCTGGGGCATGTGGGGCGCCGACGGGGCGGCCTCAGGGGCACAGGCGCGACCGGCGCGCTTTGGTGATGGTGTGGTGTTGCTGCTGCTGAACCCGAAGGCCTATGTGATCATTGCGGTGATGTTCAGCCAGTTTCTGGCGCCCGCTGATCCTGCGCGCACCGCCGATGATGCAGCGTCCCTTCTTTTTTCGGGACAGCTGGGGCTGGTCATGATCATCACGCTGATCTTCACGCTGAACAATCTGGTGGCTTTTTCGATCTGGACATGGATCGGCGAGGGGCTTGCACGACGGATCTTCCGCGATGATCGGGCGCGCAAGATGAACCGGGGGTTTGCCCTGCTGCTGGCGGCTGTCGGCCTCTGGATGCTGTTGATCTGAATGCTAATCCGACGGGGCCTGTCTTGTCCCGCGGCGGATTTCGACCGATCGCCCCATCAACAAAGCAGCGTAAAAAACGCGAGAGGATCGTGCCCGCGCCCGCAGGGGTGGAACATTTTTGCATCGGTGACGTTGGGTCTGTGAGCGAGCACGGAGCCCATTATGTTGGAAAGTGATCTGAGTACCGAGGCGGGTTTTGCCTCTCCCCTTGACGGCCGGTCGGCGGGACGCGCGGATGCGCAGGACGCTGTCAAATCGCTGCCGCAGATGTCTGGGGCCCGCACCGCCGCCGATGATCGCAAGGTCGGCGTCGAGATCGAGTTCGGTGGCCTCTCCGCCGCCGAGGCGCAGGACATTGTCCAGCGCGAACTTGGCGGCGACATCTACGCGCAGGATGATACCGACGGCCCGAAACCGCACGTCAAGAACACCCGGCTGGGCGATGTCGAGGTCTATCTGGACAGCCGCTACCGGACCGAAGTCCACGGGCTGGGCAAGGCGCTGTTCTCCCTCGCGGAGCCGCTAATCCCTGTTGAAATCGTGACCCCGCCGCTGGCGCAATCGCAGCTGCCGCAGCTGGATCGGCTGTGTTCCAAACTGGCAGAGGCGGGGGCCACGGGCACGCAGGACGGCGTGCTGAACGGCTTTGGCGTACATCTGAATGTCGAAGTAGCGGATATGACGGCGGATCACATCGTCCCGGTGCTTACCGCCTTTGCTCTGCTGGATCCGGTGCTGCGCCGCAGCCCGGGCATCGACGTGTCGCGCCGGGTGCAGCCCTTTATCGCGCCCTATCCGGCGGCGCTGATTGATGCCCTCTGTGAGCACCCGCCACAGACGATGGAGGCGCTCTGCGACCTCTATCTCGACCATGCGGCGGATAGAAACCACGCGCTGGATCTGCTGCCACTGCTGGCCGATTACGCGCCCGATCGCGTGCGCGCCGCGCTGGGCGAGGATGACAAAACCGCCGCCCGTCCGGCCTATCACTACCGTCTGCCGGACTGCCGTCTGGGCCAGCCGGGGTGGTCCATCAGCCAGGAATGGAACCGCTGGGCAGAGCTGGAACAGATCGCCCGCGACGGCCGGCTCGACCAGCTGATCAAGGCCTGGCGGAGCCGCCCGCGCAGCGAACAGCTGCTGAACCGCGAATGGGCCAAACACGCGGCCGACGTCCTGAACACCGCAGCACGAGGAGACGCCGCATGAAACCGGTCATCGCAGTCACCGTTTCGCGCCGCAGCGGCTGGCGGATCTTTCCGCTGATGGCCCTGAACATCTGGCTGGCCGGTGGCCGCGCCGTGCGCTGGCAAAGCGGCCGCGCCGCCGATCTGGCGCAGGTGGATGGTGTGGTCATCGGTGGCGGAGACGACATTGCCCCAACGCTCTACAAGGGGCAGATCATGCCGGAGGTCCGTCTGGACCCCGAGCGCGACGCGCTTGAGGCTGATATCGTGCGGCAGGCAACCCAACAGGATGTTCCGCTTCTGGGGATCTGTCGCGGGGCGCAGATGCTGAATGTAGCCCGCGGGGGCGCGCTCTATCAGGATGCCTATGCCTTTTACGGGTTGGAAAACTACAAGACAGTGCTCCCCCGCAAGAAGGTCACGATCACCAACAACAGCACACTGCGGCGTATCCTCGGGGTGCCTGAGCTGAAGGTCAACGCGCTGCACAGTCAGTCGGTCAGCAGCCTCGGGCAGGGGCTGCGTGTCACCGGGCGCGATCAGTCCGGCATGGTGCAGGCGATCGAGGATCCGGGCCGTCGGTTTGCAGTCGGGGTGCAGTGGCATCCTGAGCATCTGTTCTACCAGCCCGCCCATCTGAACCTCTTTCGCGCGCTGGTCGAGGCGGCGAGATCCAAACGCGACGACCCGGTCGAAGCGCTGGACATGGTCGGCTGATCCGCCCTGACACTTTCCCCCGAGGCTTTGCAGTCTGAACGAAAAAAACGCCCGGATCACTCCGGGCGTTTTCTATGGTCTAGGGGCAGCATGACGCCCGATCACGGCGATGCGTGATCAGCCGATAATGCCGTTCAGCGTGGCGCTGGGGCGCATGACGGCGGCAGTTTTCACCGGATCGGTGTGGAAATAACCACCCAGATCAACCGCCTTGCCCTGAACCTCGGCCAGCTCCGACAGGATCTGCTCTTCCTTGGCCGCCAGCTCTGCGGCGATGGGCGCGAAATGCGCGGCCAGTTCGGCGTCATCCCCCTGTGCGGCCAGCGCTTCGGCCCAGTAGCGGGCAAACCAGTAGTGGCTGGCGCGGTTGTCCGGCTCACCCACCTTGCGCGAGGGCGAGCGGTTGTGATCCAGAATGCCCTGCGTCGCCGCCTCGGCGGCGGCACCCAGCACGCCAGCCTTGGCGTTGCCCTTGCTGTCGGCGAGGAAGTTCAGCGATTCACCCAGAGCACAGAATTCGCCCATCGAGTCCCAGCGCAGGTGGTTTTCTTCAACCAGCTGCTGCACGTGCTTGGGCGCAGAGCCGCCGGCCCCGGTTTCAAACAACCCGCCACCGTTCATCAGCTTCACAATCGACAGCATCTTGGCCGAGGTGCCCAGCTCCAGGATCGGGAACAGGTCGGTCAGATAGTCGCGCAGCACGTTGCCCGTGATGGCGATGCTGTCCTTGCCTGCGGTGATGGTTTCAAGGCTCTGGCGGGTGGCTTCGCGCGGCGCCATGATCTGGAACTTATCCGCCACGCCAGCTGCGTTCAGCACGGGCTGCACGTATTTGATCAGCTCGGCGTCATGGGCGCGGTTGGCGTCCAGCCAGAAAATCGCCTCGGAACCGGTCAGCCGCTGACGGTCCATCGCCAGCTGGATCCAGTTTTCGATCGGGGCCTTTTTCACGGTGCAGGCGCGCCAGATATCACCGGCCTCGACCTCGTGCGAATGCAGCGTCTCGCCATTTGCCAGCACGATACGGATGGTGCCATCTGCGGGCGCTTCGAAGGTGGTCGGGTGCGAGCCGTATTCCTCTGCCTTCTGCGCCATCAGACCGACGTTGGCGACGGAGCCTGCGGTGGTCACGTCGAGCGCACCATTGGCTTTGAAGAAATTGATGCTCTCGTCATAGACGGTGGAATAGCAGCGGTCGGGGATCACGCAGTTGGTGTCGCCCTTGTTGCCCGCTTCGTCCCAGCCCTTGCCACCGGCACGGATCACCGCAGGCATGGAGGCGTCGATGATCACATCGGAGGGCACATGCAGGTTGGTGATGCCCTTGTCGCTGTCCACCATATACATGGACGGACGGTCCAGCGCGGCGATCTCTGCCTTGATCGCATCGCCATTGGGCAGGCCGTCGATGGTTGCCAGAACCGCACCAAGGCCCGAGTTCGCCGAGCCGCCAACCGCTTCGATTTCAGCGCCGTATTTGTCCCAGACCGGGCCCAGCCATGCCTTCACCGCGTGGCCAAAGATGATCGGGTCGGAGACCTTCATCATGGTGGCTTTCATGTGCAGCGAGAACATGGTGCCATCGGATTTGGTGTCTTCAATCGCATCCGTCAGGAAGGAAGACAGCGCCTTGGCCGACATGAAGGTTGCATCGGCAACGGTGCCCTCTTCCAGCGGCCAGCTGTCCTTCAGCACGGTAACGGCGCCGTCCTTGCCGACAAACTCGATCTTCGCGGTCCCGGCCTGCGCGGCGGAGATGGTGGCGGAGACTTCGTTGGCGTAGAAATCATTGCCCGGCATCGAGGAGACTTTGGTCTTGCTGTCAGCAGACCATTTGCCCATCGAATGCGGGTTGTTCTGGGCAAAGTTCTTCACCGCGCGGGCGGCGCGACGGTCCGAGTTGCCTTCGCGCAGCACCGGGTTCACAGCCGAGCCCTTGATGGTGTCATAGCGCGCGCGGATCTCTTTTTGCGCATAGGTCACCGGGTCCGCCGGATAGTCGGGGATGTCGAACCCCTGCGCCTGCAACTCGGCAATCGCGGCGGTCAGCTGCGGCACCGAGGCCGAGATATTCGGCAGCTTGATGACATTGGCTTCGGGGGTCTTCACCAGCTCGCCCAGTTCGGCCAGATCGTTGCTCTGACGCTGGGTGTCGCTCAGCGCTTCGGGGAAGGTCGCAAGGATGCGGCCCGCCAGCGAAATGTCCTTGGTCCCGACGGAGACGCCCGCCGCATTCGCAAAGCTGCGGATGATCGGCAACAGAGAGGCGCTGGCCAGCTCGGGGGCTTCGTCTACGATGGTATACAAAATGTCGGGGGTCGAATTTTCTGCCATATTCCACAACCTTTTTTCAGCGATATCGGAAACTTGGGTGAGCGGTCGGCGCTGCACCTGATGGACGGGGTGCTGCTGCCCGGTGAGGATGCGGCGGGCGGTCATCTTGGGTCAGAACTGGTCTGACAGACCGGCAGCCCGCAAGGACAACAGCCATTCATATGGCCCCCGTGTAAATCAGGTCGCGCGCGGGTGCAATTGCCGGCATGGGCTTTGTGAGGCGCAGATTGCCGCGCTTTTGAGATTATTGGCGCGTTTTGGCGCCATTGGCCTCGATTCTATGCGATTGCGACAGGCAGGGGCGGGTCACATGCGCGACTCGGTCGCGCTCAGCTGCGCCAGCGCAGCAGGTGGCGTTCGATCAGCCCGATCAGGCTGCTGACCAGCACCCCCAGTACCGACAGGATCGCCACACCGGCAAACAGCCGCTCCAGATCATAGAGCGACCCGGCCTCCAGAATATACGCACCAATGCCATGCTCCGCCCCCAGCATTTCAGCGGCCACCAGCAGGATGATGGCAATCGCCAGACTGATGCGCAGGCCGGACAGGATACCGGGCATCGCCCCCGGCAGCACGATCTTGCGGACAATCGACAGCCACGACAGGTTGAAACTCTGCCCCATGCGGATCAGCGAGCGGTCGACATTGTCCACCGCGCCATAGGTGGCCACGACGGTGGGCGTAAAGGTGCCAAAGGCGATCAGCGCATATTTGGACCCCTCATCAATGCCGAACCAGATCACAAACAGCGGCAAAAGCGCGATCTTCGGGATCGGAAATAGCGCCGCCACCAAGGGCACCAGCCCCGCGCGCACATAGGAAAACAGCCCGATCATCAGCCCGACGCCAATACCGACGCTGGCCCCCAAGGCCGCGCCCACGACCAATCGCGACAGCGAGACGCTGACGTGGGTCCACAGCAGGCCGGTGGCATAGAGCTCCCGCAACGTCGCCAGCACATCGCTGGGGCGCGGCAGGGTGAGGTTGGAAATCCAGCCCTGACGGGTGCCAAGTTCGGCCAGAAGCAACAGCAGCACAAAGACCAGCCCGCCCACCCAGCGCCCGCCGCGAGGGGCAAAGCCGCCGCCGCGAAACTGGACCGGGCGGATCGTCGGTGTTGCGGGGGTGCCCGCCGTCTTGCCGGGCTGCGCCCCGGCCAATTGGGTGTCAGACATTCATCAGCTCCGCATCCGCCGCCCGCGCCTCGTCACGCATCAGCTGCCACAGGTATTTCTGTTTCTGTTCAAGCTCAGCATCGCCAAACTCGCGCTCGGCCAGCGGCGTGTCCAGTTCCACGATCTCGCGGATCTGGCCGGGACGGCGGGACAAGACCACGATGGCATGACCCAGCCGCACCGCTTCAGCCAGATTATGGGTGACATAGACGGCGGTGAAGGGCGTGCGCGTCCACAGCGCCACCAGATCATCCATCAGCAGTTCGCGGGTCTGGCTGTCCAGCGCCGACAGCGGCTCATCCATCAGCATCACTGCCGGGTTCACGGCAAGCGCCCGTGCTATTGCCACCCGCTGTTTCATCCCGCCCGACAGCTGCTTGGGCAGCGCCTCGGCAAAATCACTCAGCTTGGTGCGCGCCAGAACATCGTCGATGATCCGTGCCGCTGCCGCGCCGCGAATGCCGTGATCCTCCAGCACCAGGCTGATATTGCCCCGGACCGTGCGCCATGGCAGCAGGGCAAAATCCTGAAACACATAAGTCAGCGGATTAAGACTGCCCTCGGGCGGCTGCCCCACCTGCAGGACCTCGCCTTGGCTAGGGCGTTCCAACCCGCCGATGAACCGCAGGAGGGTGGATTTGCCACAGCCGGAGGGGCCGACGATACAGATGATCTTGCCGCTGGGGATCTCCAGCGTGATGTCCCGTAGGACCGGGATGTCGTCATAGGCATGGCCCACCCCGGACAGGCGAATATCCATAGTCTTGCTCCGCGCATGAGAGGGCCGGGGCAGGCCGCCCCGGCGCTGGTGCCGGTCTGGGTCACCGGCACTGTCAGTTGTGCGTCACCGGTCCGGTGATCAGCCGATGGTGTCGACGTAGCTGGAGTCGATGATCGTCTCCAGCGTGATATCCGCATCCACCAGCTTTTCGGCCTGGAACCATGCCAGCTGATCCGCCAGCGATCTGGTGTTCATCGCCGCCCCTTCGTTCAGACGCATGGTGCCATTGATGATCGACTTGGCGGCTTTCTCGCGGGGGCGATCTGCGTAGACATATTTGTGGATCAGATCGACCATCTGGTCGACGCCTGCATCACCGCTGGCCCGGTCGATCATGGTGGCGTTGTAATCGGAGACACCGCGGCTGTAGGCGCTCAGGAAATCGCGGGTCATCTGCTGCTCACCGCTGGCATTGCTGGCCGAGGTAAACACCGTCGTCACCTGATAGTCGGGCAGATAGTCCGCCACATCACCGATGATATGCACAGCGCCCGATCCTGCCAGCGGCTTGGCGATATGAGGCACGATGGACCAGGCATCAATCTGCCCTGATTTCAGCGCGCCGATGATCGCACCGACCTTTTGCAGCGGCTTGAAGGACAGCGAGACACCTTCCTTCTGCGCCATCCGCGACCCCATGTAGTGGAACGAGGAACCGGCGGTGGTCATGCCAAAGCTCTTGCCGTCCAGCGCCGCCGGGCTGGTGACCCCGGCCTGATAGGCGGCGTCGGAGACCAGAATCTTCTGCCCGTCGATACCCGGCTCCTCCGACAAGGCGCCACCGATCACCTTGATTGCACCGCGATCGGCCAGCGAGATCAGCCCGCCCGACATCGCGGTGATCGCATAATCCACATCGCCCGAGGCAATCGCCACCGACATCGGCGAGGCCGCCTGGAAAAACCGCAGCTCCACGTCAAGGCCCGCATCAGTGAAATATCCGCGCTCCTGCGCGATGAAGCTGGCTGAATGGCTGGTAAAGCGCAGCGCCCCCAGCACGATCTTGCGATTGCTTGCCAGCGCCGGTGTCGCCAGCCCCGCAGCTGCGGCAGCACCGCCAAGTGCTGCAAGCGTGCGGCGGCGTGTCCAATTGGTCATCTCTCAAATCCTCCCTCTTATGTTGGTGTCCCATCGGGTCGGTCAGGCCCGCTGATATCTAGTCTCGGTTTCCGGCGCGCGTTGACCGCAGCCCGCTGTTAGCCGCCCATATCGCCGGTCACATAGATCTCCAGCGCCGCGATGGCGGCCTCGGTATTGCGGGCCAGCACAGCCTCGACCAGCACCTGCTGCTGTCGCGCGCGGGTGGCAAAATCGAGCCGCCCTTCGCGCAGTTGCGCCAGTCGGAACCGGCGGGACTGATCGTAGAATTTCAGCTGCATATCCGACAGCCGGGGCGATTGCGCGGCCTCCACCAGCACCGCGGCAAAGTTCCGGCAGGCCATGTCCCAATCCAGCGCCAGCGCGTCATTGGCCTCCTCAACCAGCGCTTCCTCGGTGCGGCGCAGCGCGTGATGCGCCGCCAGAACCCGGCCCTCCCACTGGACGTTGCCGCGCTCCAGCCCCATCCTCAGGCCCAGCCGTTCCACCTCCAGTCGCATGAACAGAATGTCCCGCAGGTCATCCTCGGTCGCCGAGGTGACGCGAAAACCGCGCTGGGCGGTGGCCTCCACCAGCCCCTCGGCGCTGAGCATCCGTAGGGTCTCGCGCATCGAATGGTTGGAGCCGCCATAGCTCTGGCGCAGCGCTTCGATCTTCAGCTTCTGGTCCGGTCGCAGCACGCCAAAGGAAATATCCCGCCGCAGCGCTGCCGCCAGCACGGCGACAACCGTATCTTCCTCCGAGCGGGGGCGCCGACCAAACATGCTTTGATCCCTATTTTGGAAAATCTCCAATATTTTTGCCGGGTGATTGCGGGTCTGTCAATCCTTCTGCCCGCCGCGTGGCTGCCCGCCGCCAGCCTGCCGACCGCCCGACACCTGCCCTGAGCCCGCCGTGCAGACCCGCGTTGACGCCCCGGCGCGGCTCTGTCACTTCTGCACGTCACTCACCTGTGAAGCCCACCACCAGAGGACCCATTCCGCATGACCAGCCTACGCCTGCTGCACACCTCCGATCTGCACCTGGGCAAACGCTTTGGCCAGTTCGACGAGGAAACCCGCGCCGCGCTGCAACAGGCCCGGCAGGGGATCCTGCCTCGGCTGGCGCAGACGGCGGCAGAGCAGGGCGCGGAACATGTGCTGATTGCGGGGGATCTCTTTGACACCGAAACCCCCTCAGCG
The DNA here is from genome assembly GCF_048056175.1 of Phaeobacter sp. JH20_29. NCBI lineage: Bacteria > Pseudomonadati > Pseudomonadota > Alphaproteobacteria > Rhodobacterales > Roseobacteraceae > Phaeobacter > Phaeobacter sp. JH20_29. The sequence continues at coordinate 270,492 of NZ_JAYMWO010000009.1, read as the reverse complement.
CGGGTGATCCGGCAGGCGCTGGCCGCAATGGCCGCCGCCGAGCCGGTGCAGTGGTGGATCATCCCCGGCAATCACGACAGCGGCGCGGCCGAGCCGCTCTGGGCGGAGATGGCGCGCCATGCGCCGGACAATGTCCATCTGCTGATGCAGCCCGACCCGGTCGAGATGGCTCCCGGTGCCACGCTGTTGCCCGCCCCCTGTCAGCATCGTTTTGCCGGTCAGGATCGCACCATCTGGATGGAGAGCGCCGAGACGCCCGAGGGCCACCTGCGCATCGGGCTGGCCCATGGCGCAGTGCTCGATTTCGACCGCGACCAGAACGGTGCCGAGACCATCGCCACCACCCGCGCCAGCAGCGCGCGGCTGGATTATCTGGCGCTTGGCGACTGGCATGGCGATTTTACCCTCAATGCCCATAGCCGCTATCCCGGCACGCCGGAACGGGACCGCTTCAAACATCCGGGCCGCGGCAGCTGCCTGCTGGTGGATCTGCCGGGGCCGGGTCAGCCACCACAGCTGCGCCAGATCGAGATCGGCCAGTACCACTGGCAGGAGCTGGCGCTGGACCTGGCTCCGGGGCAGGATATCACCGCCCTGATCAGGGCCGCGCTGCCCGCCGACCCGCCGGACTGGCCCGACTGTCTGATCCGCCTGCGCGCGCGGGGCTGGGTCACCGCCGATCAGCATATGCAGCTGCGGCGTTTCGTGGTCGAGCAGGCCCCGGCCTTCTGCCATCTCAGCCTCGACGAGGAGGCGCTGCGGATCGAACACCGGGCCGAGGATCTGGACCAGATCGCCACCGCCGGCGCGCTGCGGGTCGCCGCCGAAACCCTGATGGCGGAAAGCCGGAACAGCGCGCTGGCGCAGGACGACCGCGACGTGGCCGCAGCGGCGCTGAACCGGCTTTATGCGGCGGTGCAGGAGGGCGCGGAATGAAGCTGACGGCCGTTCGCCTGACCAATGTGCGCCGCTTTGTCGATCCGGTTGAAATCACCGGCATCGGCCCCGGTCTCAACCTGCTGAGCGCGCCTAATGAGCAGGGCAAATCCACCATCTTCGACGCGCTTCAGGCGCTGTTTTTCAAGGACGCGAAATCCTGGGACAAGGACGTGCGCGCGCTGGCCCCCTATGCCGGCGGCGACCCGGAGGTGGAGGTCGAGCTGACCCATCAGGGCAGCCACTACCGCATCGCCAAGACCTTTACCAAAGCCTCCGGCAAGGGCACCGCGCGGATCTGGCGGGAGGGCGCGCTGCTGTATCAGGCCGATGCCGCCGAGGCCTGGCTGCGCGACCTCATTGCACCGCCAAAGGACGGCCCGGTGGGGATGCTCTGGCTGCGACAGGGGCTGACCGATTTTGCCGATGCCAAGGACACGCTGGAGGCGCGACGCGATCTGATGTCTTCGCTCAGCGGCGAGGTCGAGGCGGTGACCGGCGGTCAGCAGATGGAGAGCCTGCGCCGCCGCCTGCGCGCCGATCTGGACCGGCTGGTGACCAGTCGCGGTGCCCGCAAGGGCGGCCCGCTGGCCGAGGCCGAGGCCCGCGTGGCGGCGTTGGCTGAACAGCGCGACACTCTGGCAGGGCAGGTCGCGGATCTGCGCCAGCTGCTGGACCAGCGCCAGCTGCTGCGCCGCGAACAGGCCGATCTCTCCGCACCACAGGAGACCGCAGCCCGCCAGTCCCGGTTGAAAGCTGCCGAAGCCGCGCTGGTCGCCGCCAAGCGGCACCGAGAGCAATGCGAACAGGCTCGCCGCGCGCTTGATCTGGCGCTGTCGCGCCGCGACGGGCAGGCGGCGCGGATCGAAACCCAGACGGCGCGCCTCGCGGATCATGCCCGCGCCAGCAAGGCGCTTGCGCAGGCAACGGAGCGGCGGGAGGACTCCGCCCGCACCGCCGAACAGGCCGCCGCACAGTTGAAATCCGCCGAACTCGCCGCCGCCAAGGCGCGCGATGCCGTTGCCGCGATCCGCAAATCCATCGCCACCGCCCTGCGCGCCGAGGCTGCGCAGCAGGCTCAATTGCGCCGTGCCGAGCTGACCGAGCGTCTGGCCCAGTTCGATGCGCTAGAGGCAGATCTGGTGGGCGATCGCCAGCTGGCCAAGGAGGCTGTCACAGCCGCGGCGATGGCCCGGCTGGAAGATCTGGCACAGTCGGTTGCTCTGGCCCGCCACGCCCGCGCCGCCTCCGCTGCCGCACTCAGCGTTGCCTATCTGCCCGGCGCCGAGGCGCGGCTGAGCCTTGACGGTGAACCGCTGCACGAGGGGGCAGAGGTGGCCCTGCCCGATGGCGGCAGGCTGGAGATACCGGGCCTTGCCACCGTGACCCTGCATCCCGCGCGCGGCAGCGATAGTGGCGCATTGTCCGAGGCCGAAACCGCCCTGGCGCGGGCTCTGGCCGACCAGGGTTTCGAAACGCTGGAACAGGCCCGCAGGGCGCATCATGCCCGCAATGCCGCAACGGCCCACCTGAAAGAGGGCGAGGCCACCCAGCGGGCGCTCGCGCCGGAGGGGCGCGAAGCGCTGGTCGCGGCGATCGCAGCCTTGCCGGTTGGGTCGGATGGGCAGGCCGATGCGGAGGGCGAGGCCGAGCCGGACCGGGCCGACCTGGACGCGGCGCAGGCCGGGGCCGAGGCTGGCGAACTGGCCGCAGATGCCACACTTGCACAGCGCCGCACCGAGGAGGCCGCCGCTCAGAAAGAGGCCCATGGCGCGCTGGCCCATGCCGAGGCTGCCGAGGCCGAGCTGGCCCGCGCCACCGTGGCGCTGGGAGATGCCGAGGCGGCCACGGCAGAGCTGGCAACCCTCCGCTCCGGGCTGCCCGCGCTGGAGCAGGCCGTGGCCGAGGCCCGCGCCGAAGAGGCCCGCCTGACCGCCGAGGCCCCGGATCTGGAACAGGCTCAGGCGGCCTGCCAGCGTGCCCGTTCGGTGGTCGAGACGGCGCAGGCTCGCCTGCAGGCGCTGGCGCGCGATCTGGCGGTTCTGGACGCGCGTGTCAGCGCCCATGCCAGCCACGCGGTGGAGGAAGAACTGGCCGAGGTCACCGATCAGCTGGCGGTTGCCGAAACCACGCTGGCGGCGCTGCATTTCGAAGTGGCCACCCTGCGCCGTCTGGATCAGGCGCTGGAAGCCGCGCAGGCAGGCGCGCAGGCGCAATATCTGGGGCCGTTGATGGCCGAGCTGACGCCGCTGCTGCGTAGGCTCTGGCCGGAGGCACAGGTGCAGGTTGATGCCGACAGCGTGCTGCCCAGCCAGCTGGCGCGCGGCGCCACAGAGGAGCAGCTGACCCAGCTCTCCGGTGGCACACAGGAACAATTGGCGCTGATGGTGCGGCTGGCCTTTGCCCGGCTCCTGGCGAAATCCGGGCGCGGCATCCCGGTCATTCTGGATGATGCGCTGGCCTATACCGACGATGCCCGCATCGAGGCGCTGTTTGACGCGCTGACGCTACAGGCCAATGATCTGCAAATTCTGGTGTTTTCCTGCCGTCAGAAGAGCTTTCGCGAACTGGGCGGCACCAGCCTTGCGATCCGCCCCGCCGACCGCCGCGACTGACGGGCTGATGGCTCAGTCGCGCAGCTCATCCGGGGCCACCCCCCACAGCTTTTCCTTGGGCGCCCAGCCGCGATAGCCACCGGCAGAGATTGAACACCAGCTGATGTCGCATTTGCCCAGCCGCGCCACCACGCCCAGCTCAAAGGCGGCGGTCACAGGGGCGTTGGGGTCCGGGCGGGCATGGACCGTCAGCATGTCCTCTTCGATCAGCACGGTGCGTGACCCTGACAGCAGCGCATAATGAACCCAGCCGCCGGCTCCGTCGCGATCACGCACGCGGCGCCAGTGCCCGTATTCGGCGGTGATCTCCAGCGGCATCCCGCGCCGCTTGAACACCCAGTCGATCTTATGCGTCAGCGACGGACCCCGGCGCACGTTGCCCTCGGCAGCCTTCATCGACACGAACCGGGGCAGGGGCAGGTTGGTCACCGGCCCGCGTTCGTCACGGGCATGGCCGGGGGCAGGGGCCACCGCACCGGTCACGCCAATCAGGATCATGCCGACCACGGCCAGCCGGGACCGCAGATATGATGCCGAAATTTTCACTGCCTGCTCGCTTCTTATTGTCGCTGCCTGTTACCTGCCTGACCAATCCAAAAGCGCTGCGTTTTTTTGCCGACCTGCCCCTGATCTGATGTCCGGGTGCCGATCATCTGGAAAAAGAAAGCCGCGTCAGAGAGGCCGGAGGGCGGGATGGGTTCTTGTGCCTGCCCGCGTCCTGCGCCACGATGCCATGAGGCCAGAGAGATTGCAAAGCCGAGGGAGAGCAGCAGTGGCAAGAGAACGTCTGAGTGTTGTCGTTACGCGACGGTTGCCGGAGCCGGTCGAAACCCGGTTGAGCGAATTGTTCGATGTGCGTCTGCGCGAGGACGACACGCCGATGACCCGCGCCGAGCTGGCCACCGCGATGAAGGACGCCGATGTGCTGGTTCCAACCGTGACCGACACCATAGATGCCGCCTTGCTGGCGCAGGCCGGTGAGCGTCTGAAACTGATCGCCAACTATGGCGCGGGGGTCGATCACATTGATGTGGCCACTGCGCGCCAGCGGGGAGTTCTGGTGTCCAACACGCCCGGCGTGCTGACCGATGATACCGCCGATATGGCAATGGCGCTGATCATGGCGGTGACCCGCCGAATCCCCGAAGGGCTTGCGATCATGCAGAAAGGCGACTGGCAGGGCTGGTCGCCCACAGCCCTGCTCGGCGGGCGGCTGGCCGGGCGGCGTCTGGGCATTCTGGGCATGGGCAGCATCGGGCAGGCGGTGGCCAAACGGGCCGCGGCCTTTGGTATGCAGGTCCATTACCACAACCGCCGACGCCTGCGCCCGGAGATCGAAGAGCGCTTTGAAGCCACCTATTGGGAGAGCCTCGATCAGATGGTGGCCCGCATGGACGTGCTGTCGATCAACTGCCCCTCGACGCCCTCGACCTTTCATCTGATGAACGCACGGCGGCTGAAACTGATGAAGCCTGATGCGGTGATCGTGAACACCTCGCGCGGGGAAGTGATCGACGAACACGCGCTGACCCGTATGTTGCGCTCCGGTGAAATCGCCGGCGCCGGTCTCGACGTCTATGAACATGGCACTGACATCAACCCGCGATTGCGCGAGTTGGAAAACGTCGTGCTGCTGCCGCATATGGGCTCCGCCACGCTTGAGGGACGTCTGGAGATGGGCGAGAAAGTTCTGCTGAATATCAAGACATTCGAGGACGGCCATCGACCACCAGATCAGGTTGTCCCCTCCATGCTGTAGGGATCTCAGGAAGGAAATATGTCCACCTGCAACGATAGGGGTGGATCAGGGTTCTCAATGAAGTTCAACTATTGGAATAGTGTTCCGGTTTATCGTTTCGATTCGGAACATCATCCCTATGTCAATATGTCGCGGACGCACAGGCATCTGTGCGCCGATGGCGGTATCTCAGCATTGCCGGGTTGCTCTGTGAAATGCCAGCATGCGCAGAAGATCACCACAGACGAGAGGAGAGGGACGATGAAACGAACACTGATTGCAGGGGTTTGGATCACGACGTTGGGCGCTGCCCTGCCGCTTATGGCGCAGGAAGCGGCGGATGCCGTGGCGCCAGAGGGCGCGGCAGAAACCGCCGATGCCGGCTTTGCGGCCATCAGCGCCGATGTCGCCGCCGCCCTTGAGGCCAAATCCGCAGGCACCCCGGTCGAGTCCGAGAACTGGATGATTGCCGCTGCCAACCCCCATGCGGTGGCTGCCGGTGCCGAGGTGCTGCGCGCAGGCGGCACCGCTGCCGATGCCATGGTTGCGGTGCAGACAGTGCTGGGGCTGGTTGAGCCGCAATCCTCCGGTCTGGGCGGTGGCGCGTTCCTGGTCTGGTATGATGCCGCCAGCGGCGAGGTCACGACATTGGACGGGCGCGAAACCGCGCCACTGGCAGCGACGCCGACCCTGTTTCAGGACGACGCGGGCGAGCCGCTGAAATTCTACGATGCCGTGGTCGGGGGCCGGTCCGTGGGCACACCGGGCACGCCTGCCTTGCTGGAGGCGGCGCATCGTCGCTGGGGCCGTGCCGCCTGGCCGGGCCTGTTCACCGCCGCGATTGATCTGGCCGAAGAGGGCTTTGCCGTCTCCCCCCGGCTGGCCGGCCTGATCGAAAATGACGCCGACCGGCTGTCGCGCTGGTCGGATACCGCCGATTACTTCCTGCCCGGCGGCACGCCGCTGGCGGTGGGCAGCACGCTGAAGAACCCGGCCTATGCCGATACCCTGCGCCGCCTCGCGGATGAGGGCGCGCGCGGTTTCTACACCGGCCCGGTGGCCGAGGCGATCACCAATGCGATGCGCAACGCCGAGGGCAACCCCGGCGTGCTGTCGGCGATGGATCTGGCACTCTATCAGGTAAAGGAGCGGCCCGCCGTCTGCGTCACCTACCGCGCGTTCGAAGCCTGCGGCATGGGGCCGCCGTCATCCGGGGCGCTGACCGTCGGGCAGATCCTCGGCATGTTGGGCAACTATGATCTGGCGGAACTGGGCGCCGATAACCCGCAGTCCTGGCGCCTGATCGGCGATGCCTCGCGCCTCGCCTTTGCCGACCGCGGCCGCTACATGGCCGACAGCGATTACGTGCCGGTGCCCACGCAGGGTCTGGTGGCGCCGGATTACCTCGCGACCCGCGCAACCCTGCTTGAGGGCGATGCCGCCCTGCCGGCGGTGAACGCAGGCGCGCCGGAGTTCGATCACGCGCTGCTGCTGGCCGATGATGAGTCGATTGAGCTGCCCTCGACCTCCCATATCTCCATCGTCGACCAGTATGGCAACGTTCTGTCGATGACCACGACCATTGAAAACGGCTTTGGCTCGCGGCTGATGGCGGCTGGGTTCCTGCTGAATAACGAGCTCACCGATTTTTCCTTCCGCACCCACAGCGACGGCGTGCCGATTGCCAACCGGCTGGAGCCGGGCAAACGCCCACGCTCCTCGATGGCGCCCACCATCGTGCTGAAGGACGGCAAGCCCGCTCTGGCCATCGGCTCCCCCGGCGGCAGCCGCATCATCGGCTATGTCGCCAAGACCATCGTCGCCTGGGCGGATTGGGGCATGGATGTGCAGCAGGCCGTGGCACTGCCCCATGCGGTGAACCGCTTTGGCACCTATGATGTCGAGGCCGGCACCAGCGCCGAGGAGATGGCCCAGCCGCTGATGGATATGGGGTTTGAGGTCAACGCCCGCGATCTGACCTCCGGCCTGCATGCCATCGAGATCGGTGACGGGCTGAAAGGCGGCGCAGATCCGCGCCGCGAAGGCATCGCGCTGGGGGGCTGATCGGCTCTCCGGGCCTCAGCTCAGGGCCGCACACTGCGCGCCCGCTCCGGACACCGGGGCGGGCGTTGTCTTTTGCGGATAATCCCGCACCTACCCTGTTCTGGGTATTGTCCGGGCCCGCGCGCCGACCTTAGGTTGACAGGTGACAGGTCCGGGCGTCAGCCCCGGCCGCTGAACGGGGGGAGACTGAACCATGGTGCAAGCCACAAGACTGCCGCGCAACGACGCCGGGATTGCCGCCGTCATTGACGCGTTGAAGGCGCGCTTTGGCACACAGCTGCAGACCGGGCAGGCGATCCGCGAACAGCACGGCCACACCACCACCTGGATCAGCAATCAGGCGCCGGATGCGGTCGTCTTTCCCACCTCCACCGCCGATGTGGCCGAGATCGTAAAGATCTGCGCGGACCACGGCGTACCGGTTATCCCCTATGGCACCGGCACCTCGCTTGAGGGGCACGTAAACGCCCCCGCCGGGGGCATCTGCATCGACATGATGCGGATGGATCAGATCCTTGCCGTCCATGCCGAGGATCTGGATGTGGTGGTGCAGCCCGGCGTCACCCGCGAACAGCTCAACACCTATCTGCGCGATCAGGGCCTGTTCTTTCCCATTGATCCCGGCGCCAATGCCTCGCTCGGCGGTATGGCCGCAACGCGCGCCTCGGGCACCAACGCAGTGCGCTATGGCACCATGAAGGACAATGTGCTGGCGCTTGAGGCGGTGATGGCCGACGGCGGGGTGATCCGCACCGCTCAGCGCGCCAGGAAATCCTCGGCCGGCTATGACATGACACGGCTTCTGGTTGGCTCCGAAGGCACGCTGGGTCTGATCACCGAACTCACCCTGCGTCTGCAGGGCATCCCGGAGGCGATCCGCTCGGCCCGCTGCGCCTTTCGCAGCGTCGATGATGCCTGTCGTGCGGTGATGATGACCATCCAATACGGCATTCCCGTCGCCCGCATCGAACTGCTGGATGCGCTCAGCGTGCAGGCGGCCAATGCCTATTCCGGCCTCGACCTGCCGGAAATGCCGCTGCTGTTGCTGGAATTCCACGGCTCCGAGGCCGGTGTGGTTGAGCAGAGCGACATGTTTGCCACCATCGCCGAGGAGTACGGCGGCTTTGACATCGCGGCCACCTCAACGGCGGAGGACCGCAGCAAGCTCTGGCAGGCGCGCCACGATATGTACTGGGCCTGCCTGCAGCTGCGCCCCGGTGCCAAGGGGATCTCCACCGATGTCTGCGTGCCAATCTCGAAACTGGCGGAATGTGTCAGCGCCGCGCGCTCAAAGGCTGAGGAGATGGGGCTTCTGGCACCGATGGTGGGCCATGTCGGCGACGGCAATTTCCACGCGCTGTTGCTGATAGATATGGACAGCGCAGAAGAACGCGAAAAAGCCGATGCCTATGTGGGCTGGCTCAATGAGCTGGCGATCTCGATGGAGGGTACCTGCACCGGCGAACATGGCATCGGGCAGGGCAAACGCCCCTATCTGACGCAGGAACTCGGCGAGACCACCCGCTATATGGCAGCGATCAAGGCGGCGCTGGACCCGGAAAATATCCTCAATCCCGGCAAGATACTGGAGATCTGAGGACTGCCCGCCGCCGCCACCGCGCCGGGCTGACGGCGGAATTTGAGTATTTGGAGAAAGGTGACGGGATGGACCTCGCTCTGTCACCTTTCCTGAAATACTCACGGCGCTGCCCTCGCAGGAGCAGAAGTTGGCCCGTTGCGAAGCCGCCGCACGGTCGGCTTACCTTTGCTCAATGGCGCAATGGCAGGATCTGAGCTGATCGCGATCACCGCCGGGCCTGACACCCCCGGCACCATGGAACAGGGCCCATTGGCATGGGCACGCACAGACGACGTTTTGCGTGCGGGGCAGAGTGCTCCGTCCCGCCTCCGCTTCTGGCGGCGCCGCCACTTGTTATTGCTCTTTGTTCTGGCCGGATATCACCACCGACCAAACAGTCGCAGCAGAGAACAAGAAAAGGACACTCCGGCAGGGCAATATGCCCCGACCGGACCATATCCATGCGCATCGCGGCCTGTGCAAACCCAAAGAGGCAAATCGCGGCCATGACCGCGAAAACCGACAGGGGGTGGGCAGAAACCTGCATTCAGGGCGATGCTAGGTCGGTTTTGTTATGTTTTGGGTCGGATGGATTTGGCGCGGAATTTGCAGGCGGGGCATAACTCCCTGCAAACGAGTCATCATTTTCCGGAGAGCGGGCCCATGAAAACCCAAGTCAAAGCATTGGTCGTCGGCGGTGGTGCCGTCGGGACATCCATTGCCTATCACCTCGCCAAGGCAGGCTGGGACGATGTCATGCTGATCGAGCGGGATGAGCTGACCTCCGGCTCGACCTGGCACGCAGCCGGCCTGCTGCCGCTGTTCAACATGTCCTATGCGACCACCCACATCCACAAGTACTCGGTCGATTTCTACAAGACCCTGGAAGAGGAAACCGGCCTGAACGCAGGTTTCGCCGTGGTGGGCAACCTGCGCATGGCGCAGACCCAGGAGCGCATGGACGAATACATGCTCTATGCCTCTACCGCAGAGACCTGTGACGTGGCCTATGAGTGGCTGACCCCGGATCAGATCAAGGAGCGCTGGCCGCTGATCGAGACCGGTGACCTGAAAGGCGCGATCTACCACACCGAAGACGGCTACATTAACCCGGCAGACGTGACCCAGGCGATGGCCAAGGGCGCCCGTCAGCGCGGCGTTGAGATCCACCGCAAGCTGCAGGCCGATGCCTTCCACTGGACCGGCACCCACTGGGAAGTCACCTGCACCAAGATGATCGAAAAAGGCGGCAACCTGGTGGAGAGCGACGAGCAGGTGGTGATCACCGCCGAGCATGTCGTGACTGCCTCCGGCAACCACGCGCAGCGCACCGCCAAGATGCTGGGCATCAAGATGCCTGCGATCCCGGTCGAGCACACCTTCATCGTCATGGACAAGGACCCCGAGCTGGTCAAATGGCGCGAAGCCGGCAACCCGGAGCACCCGGTGATCCGCGACGCCGACAATGAATCCTACGCCCGCGAAGAGCGCGGCGGCTGGATCCTCGGCATCTATGAGCACGGCGCGCCCGCGCGCTTTGAGCATGGCGTGCCCGACAGCTTCCGCGCCGACCTGTTCCCGCTGGATCTGGACCGGATTGCCGACCAGTATATGGCGATGGCGGAACGCGTGCCCTCCTGCGCCGAGAGCGGCCTGAAGGACGATTTCAACGGCCCGATCTGCTACACCCCCGACGGCAACCCGCTGGTTGGTCCGGCACCGGGCCTGCGCAACATGTGGCTGGCAGAAGGCTTCTCCTTCGGCATCACCGCCGCAGGCGGCACCGGCTACTACCTGGCGCAGATGATGGTCGATGGCGAAGCCGAGATCGACATGGCGTCGCTCGACCCGAAACGCTACTCCTCCAACTGGATGACCACCGAGTTCGCCGCGCGCAAGAACGAAGAGTGCTATGAGCACGTCTACATCCTGCATCACCCGGATGAAGAGCGCCCGGCAGCCCGCCCGCTGCGCACCGCGCCCGCATATGAGCGCCAGAAAGCGCGCGGCGCACAGTTCGGCTGGGTCAACGGCTGGGAACGCCCGAACTACTTCGGCCCGCTGGATGCACCCGACAATTTCGACGAGGAAAGCCGCTCTTTCCGTCGTGGCAAATGGTGGCAGCACGCTGTGGACGAAGCCAAGGCCATCCGCGAAGGCGTTGGTCTGGTGGATGCAACCGCCTTTACCAAGCATGTCGTCAAAGGCCCCGGTGCGACCCAGTTCCTGGACTGGTTCACCTGCAACAAGCTGCCGAAGATCGGGCGCATCAACCTGACCTATGCGCTGACAGCTTTCGGCACCACCCGCACCGAATACACCATCGTGCGCAACGGCGAGAACAACTACTACCTGGTCTCCGCCGGTGCCTGGTCTGAGTATGACGCCGACTTCCTGCGTAAGGCGGCTGAGGACAAGATGGAGGAGTTCGGCTACATCGAGATCCAGGATGTGACCACCCAGTGGGGCGTCTTCGCCATCGCAGGCCCCAAGTCGCGCGATGTGCTGAAAGAGGTGATCGTCGACGCCGATCCGGAAACCGCACTCTCCAACAAGCGCTTCCCCTGGCTGTCGGCCCGTCAGATCGAACTGGGCATGTGTCCGGTGAACGCGATCCGCGTGGCCTACACCGGTGAGCTGGGCTGGGAACTGCATCACCCGATCGAGATGCAGAACTACCTGTTCGACCTGCTGGAGAAAGCGGGCGAGAAGCACGGCATGAAGCTGGTCGGTGCCCGCGCCCAGAACTGGCTGCGCCAGGAGAAATCCTACCGCGCCTTCGGCAACGAACTGGGCCGCGACGCGACCCCGCTGGAAGCCGACCTGCCGCGCTTTGTCGATCTGGAGAAGGACTTCCACGGCAAGGACAAGCTGGTTGAGACCGGCGTCCGCGTCAAATGCTGCACCCTGCTGATCGACGGGCCGGAAGATGCCGATCCCTGGGGCCGCGAGGCGCTTTATGCCGAGGACGGCACCCGTGTAGGCCGCCTGACCTCCGGCGGCTACTCGGTGGCATTCGAGAAATCCATCGGCATGGGCTACGTAAAGCCTGAGCACGCGGTGGAAGGCACCAAGCTGAAGGTGAAGATCCAGGACAAGCTGTGGGATGCGGTTGTCACCTGCGACAGCCCCTACGATCCAAAGAACGAAACCATCCGCATGAATGGCTAAGGTCTGACGGAAGAGATGAGAAAGCCCCGGCCATTGTGCCGGGGCTTTTTTCATGTGTACCGGACCCAACAGCGCGATCCTGACAGGGCTGACAAACCCCGTCAGATACGTCCCTCCATGATCGCCTTGACCACAGTTGGATCGGTGACTCCTTCGGAGCCGATGATCACAACACGTGACGCAGCATCCAGCTTCAGCTCATCACGCAGGTCGTGGTCCAGCGCTCCGCACATCAACCCGATAAGACCGGCAACCGCGCTTTCGCCGACGTCGATGCCGGGATCGCCACATGCTCCACCTGCGAGCAGCCGGACGGCTGGGGCGACCAGGCTTTCGGGAATGGTCATGAAACTATCGACGGACTCGCCCAGAACCTCCCAGGCAATCTGCGAAGGCTCGCCGCAGGACAATCCTGCCATCAGCGTTTCCGAGGTGATCGCAACAGCGGTCGCCGCATTGGCCTTGCCGCTGGCAAACAGACAGGGCGCCAGTTCCGGCTCGACAATGATGCTGCGTGGAGCGGCATTGCCCCATTCCTGATGGAAAACCGCAATCACCGATGCAGCCAGCCCGCCAACGCCGCCCTGAAGGAACACATGGGTTGGCGGTTCAGGCAGGTCTCTCACGATTTCCCGCGCCATCACACCGTAGCCGGCCATGACATCCAGCGGTGGCTGCCTATAACCGGGCCAAGAGGTGTCCGACACAATTTTCCAGCCGTGTTTCTCGGCATCAATACGGGTCTGCGCAACCGTTGCATCATAGTCGCCATCGACGCGAATAACCTCGGCTCCCAGCGCCTGCATCGCTTCGGCGCGAAAGGGGCTCACTTCGGCATGGATGTAAATTCGGCACGTCGCCCCAAACCGCTGCGCGCCCCAGGCCACCGACCGGCCGTGATTGCCATCGGTTGCCGAAATCACGGTGATCTCCGAAATCTGATCTGCGAAACTGCCGCTGTGCAGGTCTTCGACGGTGATGGCCCGGCCCGTGGTCTCTGACAGCTCGCGCTGAAGCACGCGCAGAACAGCATAGGCCCCACCCAAGGCTTTGAAGCTGCCCAGACCGAACCTCGGTCCTTCGTGTTTGTAGTGGATCGCCTGAATGCCCAGCCTGTCCGCAAGGCTGGTCAAATTTGGCATCGGGGTCGGCTGGTAGCCGTCCCAGGTGCCGATTTCGCGGGCAGCCTCGTCAAATCCGCGACGAGGCAGAGCGTCCTGTACCTTCGGCCCCAACCTTGGTTGGGTGGTAAAGACATCTGGTTTGGTGGTTCTGAATATGTCTAGCATCATACGATCCTTTTTTGCGCCTGCGCAAAAATACGTCGCTCTACATGGGATATGGCTTCGGAATCATGGACTACCGTGCAAAAATTGCGCACAGATATGGCATGGGAAAAGAAAATTTATCACAGGGGCTGGATTCCTATGATCTGGCGATCCTGCGGATCCTGCAACAGGACTGCACCAAGCCACAGCGTCAGATCGGCGAGATGGTCAATCTGTCGACCGCATCGGTCCAGCGGCGTATCCGGCGCATGGAGACGGATGGCGTGATTTCGACCCAGGCCGCCCAGATCGAGCCGAAGACGGTCGGCCTGCCGCTGACCATTCTTGTGGAGGTCGAACTGAGGGCCGAGACAGCGGGCCGGATCGACGATATCAAGCGCAGCTTCCAAGACGCTCCGGAAATCCAGCAATGCTACTATGTTACCGGCGAAGTGGATTTCATCCTTGTGGTGATCGTTGGGGACATGTCGGAATATGAAGCTCTGACGCAACGGCTGTTTTTTCCGAATGACAATATTCGGAAGTTCCGCACCTTTGTCACTATGGACCGCACCAAGTCGACGATGCAGCTGAATATCTGACCGGTGCCTTGCGTGGCGCAGGGCCGACGCGGTCACCTATGTGCCAGCTCTCACCTCGATTGACGTATCGCCACCAGCGCCAGATTGTTGGCGGGCATCTCGATCACCTGGCGCATCTCCAGCCCGCTGTCTTGCAGCCAGTCCATCACGTCGAAATCATCCTTGTAACCGACCTCCGGGTCATGGGCGGTCAGCTTGGCGTGAAAGCTGCGGTCGCCCTCGCTGGTCAGCTCACCGCCGCGCATGAACGGGCCGTAGATCAGGAAGTGCCCGCCCGCCGCCAGATGGCGCGCGGCCTCGCGGATCAGGGTCTGGGCCTCGGGCGTGCTGATCAGATGCAGCAGATTGCACAGCACGATCAGATCAAAGCGGCCCAGCCCGTCGGGCCAGGGGGCTTCGGTGGCATCGAGCTGGATCGCCGTCGCGATATTGCGACAGCCGCTGTCACCGGTATAGGCATTGATGCTGGTCAGGCGTGCCGGGTTCACATCGCTGGGCTGCCAGTCCAGATGCGCGCAGCGGCCGGCAAAGCCGACCACATGCTGCCCGGTGCCGCTGGCAATTTCCAGCGCGCGGGGGCGAGGGCCATCCGCACTGTCGGGTTGCGGGGCTATCCGGGCCAGAAGATCCGCGATCGGCTCCAGATTGCGCGCCGCCGACGGGGCAAAGAGTTTTGCCCCTGCATCCGGCAGCGTGACGGAGGCCTCTCCGGGCACCGTGCGCACAACCATCAGCGCAGCCTTTCCGGGCTGAGCGCGGCCACGTTCGTGGCGTCGATATCCGGTGTCTGCCCGGTGACCAGATCGGCAATCAGCCGCCCGGCGGCGGGGGAGCTCTGCACGCCATAGCCGCCCTGACCTGCACACCAGACAAAACTGGCCACCGCCGGATCCGGCCCCAGCACCGGCACGCCATCGGCTACAAAACTGCGCAGGCCGGCCCAGTTGTGCTCAACTCGGGTGACCGGGGTTGTCACCATCTCCTCATAGCGGGCCAGCCCCTCGGCAAGCACCATGTCATCGGCATAGGCATCCTGCGGCGGCACCGGATCGGCGTCAGCGGGCGAGACCAGCAGCTTGCTGGCATCGGGTTTGGCATACCAGCTCTCACCGGCACCCATGATCATTGGCCAGGTGGTGACATCGTGGCCACCGGGCGCGGGCAGCCGCGCCATGGAGCGGCGCTTGGGTTGCAATCCGATGGGCGCGATCCCGGCCATCTGCGCCAGCTCATCCGCCCAGGCCCCGGCCGCATTGATAATCGTGGTGGCGGTGATCAGATCGTCACCGCAGCTCACCTGCCAGCCCGCGGTGCTGCGGTCCAGACCGGTGACAGCGGCGCGGGTGCGGATGTCACCCCCATGGGCGCGCAGCTCTCTGGCAAAGCCCTGCAACAACAGGTCCGCATCCAGATCCTGCGCCGCATCATGGCTGGCCGCAAATTTGACCTGCTCGGGATCAAGCACCGGCACCATCTGGCAGGCCGCCGCAACCGAAATCGGCGTCAGATCCAGCTCGGCGCAATCGGCCTCGAAACGCGCGGCCTGATCGGCGCGCCCGACCAGCAGCAGCCCGCGCGGGCTGAGACAGCCATGGGCGCGGTGGTGGGCCTCACTGGCCCGGCTCAGCGCCTGTACCGGCGCGGGGCCGTAATTGGCCTCAAACATCGCCGCAGAGCGCCCGGAGGAGTGATAGCCAAGCGCTTCTTCCCGCTCCAGCACCAGAACACGCCCCCGTGGCGCAAGGGCGGCGGCGGCGCTCAGACCGGCAAGCCCGCCGCCGATGATCAGATAGTCGACCGTTGTCATTGCTGTTCCTCCAGCCGGTCTGTTGCGGGCGCCGGACGCGGTGACAGCGCCGACATGCGGGCGTAGAGGTCCGGCGTCACCTCAATCTCCAGCGCCGCCAGCGAGGGGCGCAGCTGTGCGAGTGACCGGGCCGAGATTATGGGGGTCACATTGCGCCCATAGGCGGCGGCCCAGGCCACGGCGAGGCTGGCCGGATCAACCTCCAGTTCGGCGGCAAGATCGGCCAGGGCACGGGCGCTCTCCTGCATCCAGGGCTGACCATAGCGTTCGGCGTAACGCGGATCCTCGTCCAGCCGCCCCCGGCTGTGGCCCGCCTGCTGGGCACTGCTGTATTTGCCCGTCAGCATCCCGCCGCCCAGTGGCGAATAGGGGGCCACATGCAGGCCCTGATCAGCGCACATCGGCAGGATCTCCACCTCGACCTGACGCTTCAGCAGCGAATACATCGGTTGCAGGATGGCGGGTCGCAGGTCGAATTCCTGCCCGATCATGATCGCCTTCATCACCTGCCAGGCGGCAAAGTTCGACAGCCCCAGATAGCGGATCTGCCCGGCGTCGCGCAGCTCGGCGAGACAGGCAAGGGTCTCGCGCAGGTCCGTCTCTTCGTCGTAGCGGTGCAGGTAGAGGATATCGACCATGTCCTGCCCCAGACGCGCGCGCGACTGATCGAGCTGGCGCCGGATATTGTCAGGGCCTGCGCCGCCGGTATAGGCGACCTTGGTGGCGATCAGCAGGCTGTCACGGTCTTCCCGGATCAGCTGGCCCAGCAGCGCCTCGCTACGGCCCTCGGTATAGACCCAGGCGGTGTCGAAATGGGTCACCCCCGCAGAGCGGCAGGCCTGGTACATTTCGGCCGACTGGGCAGCATCGGCGCGGCCGCCAAATTGCATGGTGCCAAAGGCAAGGGGGCTTGCGGGGGTGCCGTCGAGGCTGATCAGTTCGGTGCTCATGCGGCGGAGGGTGGCACGCATCTGCGGCAATCAAAAGCGCAAAATATCGGCGCGGGGCATAAAGAGATCTGCGCGAGACACCGGCTCTGCCCTATCATAATCGTGAGTGGCAAAGCCCCGGTGCGCAGGGTAGGGGAGAGTATGTTCGATTCAAAAATCCGCCCGCTGATCGACCCGATGCTGAATGCCCAGGGGCAGGTCATCGCGCGCGCGGGCATCAGTGCCAATCAGGTGACGCTTCTTGGGCTGGCGCTGGGGCTGCTGGCGGCCGGGATGATCGCCTGTTCGCTCTTTGCGCTGGCGCTGCTGCCGCTGCTTCTGTCGCGGCTGGCCGATGGTCTGGACGGCGCGGTGGCACGCGCCAGCGAGCCAAGCGATTTTGGCGGCTATCTCGATATCACCTGCGATTTCCTGTTCTACGGTGCGGTCCCCCTTGCCTTTGTGCTGGCGGATCCTGCGCAGAATGGCGTGGCCGGGGCGTTCTTGCTGATGACCTTCTATGTGAATGGCACCAGTTTCCTCGGCTATGCGGTGCTGGCGGAGAAACACAAGATGACAAGCACGGCGCGCGGGGTCAAAACGCTTTATTTCACCGGCGGTCTGCTGGAGGGGGCGGAGACGATCGGTTTTTTCGTGCTCTTGTGCCTGCTGCCTGCGTGGTTTGCACCGATGGCCTGGGTGTTTGGCGCGCTCTGTCTGGTGACCGCCACCTCCCGCGTGCTCCTGGCGCTGCGGGTGTTCCGCCGCGACTGATGGGCAGCGCCGCTGCCGGTGCGGTTTGAGTATTTATGGAAAGATGACGGGCAGGGCCGCGCGCGCTTTGAGGTTTGGCCCATGAACGGACACGGGAGCGGACCCGAGATCTGCGGCCGGCATCTGCGCGGGGTTATCGGAGGGTGCGCAGCACCACGTTCGAGTTCGAACCGGCAATCCAGTCGCTGGCCCCGATCCTGTCATTGAGCGCCGTCAGCGCGGCGACATCCGGCACGGCACATCTGACGATGGCGTCGATCTCACCGGACAGAGACATCACCTCCTGCACGCCCTCGAGCGAGGCCATCCAGGTCAGCGCATCGGTGCATGGGCGGACCGCAATTCTGACGAAGAGGACCGCCCGGATCAGGTCGTCCTGAGGCTCCGATAGCTGAACCCGATATCCGCTGATCACGCCACGTGTCTCAAGCTTCGACAGCCGGTCCTGAACCGCGGTCCGGGACAGGCCGATCTGGCGCCCGATTTCGGCAGCGCTGGTGCGGGCGTTCCGTTCCAGAACCGCCAATATCCGTTTGTCCGTCCGATCCACGTTGAATTCCCCGATTGGCAGGCTGATCACGTCGGACCGCAAGTATCCGATCCGTTGTCGCAGCCTTAACATCGCAGTTGAGATGAACCACATCAACCACAGCAGCCGGGGCTAGGGCATGAAGAAGATCACCGCAACGGCGTTTACGGGCGAAAAGGCCTGGGACGCGCTGGATATCGAACGCATAAGCGATGCAACCGTGCGGCTGCATTGGACCGACGCGCCGTATAAATGGCATGTCAACGATGGCCCTGAGGTCTTTGTCGTGCTGGACGGAGAGGTCGACATGCATGTTCGCATCGACGGGGCCGAGCGTATCCTGCGCCTGCTGCCGGGTGACATCTTTCATGCCGAGAGCGGCGATGAACATGTGGCGCATCCCGATGGGCCGGTGCGGGCGCTTGTCATTGAAACGGCGGGCAGCATCTAGACGGCGGCATTTGCCCTGCGGTCGCGCGAGAGGAACAGCGACGGCCGCTATGAAAAAGGCCCGCCGGACTGGCGGGCCTTTCTGCTGCGGGTCATCTGAAGGCGGTGGCCGCTTATTGCGGAATGTCGCCTTCCAGGCCTTCGACGTAGAAGTTCATGCCGGCCAGGGTGCCGTCATCGGCGGTCTCGCCTTCGGCCAGCCAGTCGGAGCCGTCCTGCTTTTTGATCGGGCCGGTGAAGGCGTGGTAGGAGCCATCGGCCAGCGCAGCTTTCAGCTCCAGTGCGGAGGCTTTCACATCAGCGGGAACCGCATCGGAGATTTCACCGATGCCAACCATGCCGGCGCCAATGCCGTCCCAGGTGTCGCTGCTTGTCCAGGTGCCGTCGATCACGGCCTTGGTGCGGGCGATGTAATAGGGCGCCCAATTGTCGATGATCGAGGAGACGCGCGGCTTGGGCCCGTATTCGGCCATATCAGACGCCTGACCAAAGGTGATCACATTGCCTGCGGCCTGTGCGGCGGCCTGCGGTGCGGTGGAATCGGTGTGCTGCAGGATCACGTCAGCCCCCTGTTCGATCAGCACCTTGGCGGCATCAGCCTCTTTTGCGGGATCAAACCAGGTGAAGGCCCAGACGATCTTGAACTGGACGTCGGGGTTCACCTTCTTGGCGTGCAGATAGGCCGAGTTGATGCCGCGGATCACTTCGGGGATCGGGTAGGAGCCGATGTAGCCGACGATATTGCTCTCGGTCATATGGCCGGCAATGTGGCCCTGAACCGCGCGCCCCTCGTAGAAGCGGGCGGAGTAGGTCGAGACGTTGTCGGCGCGCTTGTAGCCGGTGGCGTGCTCGAACTTCACGTTCGGGAATTTCTTGGCGACGTTGATGGTGGGATCCATGTAGCCAAAGGAGGTGGTGAAGATGAGATCCGCACCTTCCAGCGCCATCTGGGTCATCACGCGCTCGGCATCGGGGCCTTCTGCGACGTTCTCGACATAGACGGTTTCGACCTTGTCGCCGAATTCCGCAACCACGGCCTTGCGGCCCTGATCGTGTTCATAGGTCCAGCCACCGTCACCGACAGGGCCGACATAGACAAAGCCCACTTTGGTCTTGTCCTCGGCCAAGGCCGCACCGGTGGCCAGGCCAAGCGCCACGGCGGCGCTGGTCAGAAGGTTGGTCAGTTTCATCAGGTTCTCCCCAGTTGCATCTATTGACCCCGACAGCGGGGCAGTGAAAAGCCCCCCGTCAGCGGGAGGCGTGGAAGTTGCGGCCAAGGGCGGCAGGTGCGCTGCTTTTGTCCGCCGAAAGAATGACAAGCACGATAATTGTGATCACGTAGGGCGACATTGCCAGATACTCCACCGGGATGGCAACGCCTGCCGCTTGCAGATTGAGCTGCACCACGGTGACGCCGCCAAAAAGATAGGCACCAAGGAGTGCGCGCCAGGGTTTCCAGCTGGCAAAGACCACCAGCGCCAGCGCAATCCAGCCCACGCCCGCGGTCATGCCTTCGGTCCATTGCGGCACCCGGATAAGGCTGATGTAGGCCCCGCCGATACCGGCACAGGCGCCACCGAACATGATCGCCATCAGGCGGATGCGGATCACCTTATACCCCAGCGCATGGGCAGCATCGTGGTTTTCCCCCACCGCGCGCAGCACCAGTCCGGCGCGAGAGAATTTCAGCAGCGCCCAGACTGCGGCGGTCAGCGCGATGCCGAAATAGAGGATGATGTCATGGCCAAAGAGGATCGGGCCAATCACCGGCAGGTCGCTCAGGACGGGGATGTGGATGTCGCTCATCTGTGGCGGTTTCACACCGACGTAGGATTGCCCCATCAGCGCCGACAGGCCGAGGCCGAACAGCGTCAGCGCCAGACCGGAGGCCACCTGATTGGCCTGCGCCACAAGGGTCAGAAAGCCAAACAGAACCGACAGCGCTGCCCCGGCAACAGCGGCGGCAAGGAACCCGATCAGGGGCGAGCCGGTCTCCACCGCGGTGGCAAAGCCTGCGATGGCGCCGGTGATCATCATGCCTTCGACGCCAAGGTTCAGAACGCCTGATTTCTCCACCACCAATTCGCCAATGGCAGCGATCAGGATCGGTGTGGCCGCCACCATCAGCGAGGCGATGAGCAGGACCGGGTTGATTGCAGAAAGATCCATGTCACACCACCTCGGGTTTGCTGAGCGCAATGCGGAAATTGGTCAGGAGATCCAGCGCCAGAAGGAAGAACAACAGCATCCCCTGAAACACCTGGATCGCCGCCGAAGGCAGGCCCATGTTGGACTGGGCGATATCGCCGCCGATATAGGTCAGCGCCATCAGACCACCCGCCAGCAGGATGCCGACAGGGTGCAACCGGCCCAGGAAGGCAACGATAATGGCGGTAAACCCGTAGCCCACGTTGAAATCGATGGAGATCTGGCCAGAGGGGCCGGAGACCTCGAACAGACCCGCAAGACCCGCCAGCGCGCCGGAGGTGCCAAGGCAAAACAGCACAAGGCGGGTGGGGTTCACGCCCGCAAAACGCGCGGCACGTGGCGCCTCGCCAGTCAGGCGGATGTGATAGCCCAGCATGTGACGGTTGAGCAGCACATAAGCAAAGATCACCGCGATCAGCGCCGCCACAACACCCCAGTGCATGCCGGTGCCCGTGATCAGCTCGGCGTTATGGGCGCTGTCCCAGGATTGCAGGTTGCGCGAGCCGGGGAAGCCAAAGCCCTCGGGGTTTTTCAGCAATCCCAGCGAGACCGAGGCGAGGAACTGCTCGGCCACATAGACCAGCATCAGCGAGACCAGGATTTCATTGGTGCCAAAGCGGGTTTTCAGCACTGCGGGGATCATCGCCCAGGCCCAACCCCCCAGCGCGCCTGCCACCACCATCAAGGGAAAGATCAGTGCCGAGTCTGTAGGGTAAAAGGCAAGGCCAGCCCCGGCGCCACAGATGGCGCCCATGATATACTGGCCCTCGGCGCCGATGTTCCAGATGCCCGCGCGAAAGCCCAGCGACAGGCCGATGGCGATCAGCACCAGTGGCGCGCCCTTCACCAAGAGCTGCGGGCGGTAGTAAAAAGCAAATTCGCCAAACAGCGGATCCCAGAAAATGGTGCGGATCGCCTCAACCGGGTTCTTGCCAAGGGCCGCAAACAAAAGCCCGCCCGCGATCATGGTCGCCAGCACCGCCACCAGCGGCGTCGCCATCGACCAGACCCGCGAGGGCTGTGGTCTCTTTTCTAGCCGGATCATTGTTGTTGTCCCCCCCGGTCGCAGATCTGTGCCTGCGTGCCTGTCATCTTTCCAAAAATACTCACACTCCCGACCCGGCAGCCCACGCTGCGGCCGGGACGGGCACGCCCGGCTGCGAGGCTAGACATGCGCGACCTCCATCCCATGTGCTCCCCCCATCATCAGGCCGATTTCATCGACGCTCAGCCCGGTTGTGGGGCGCGGCGCGCTCAGGCGGCCTTCGTTCAGGGCGGCAAAACTGTCGGCAATCTCCATCAGCTCATCCAGATCCTGGCTGATGCAGATTACCGCAGTGCCCCCGGCGGCCAGATCCAGCAGCGACTGGCGGATCGCGGCGGCGGCGGCGGCATCCACACCCCAGGTCGGCTGGTTCACCACCAGAACCTCCGGGTTTTGCAGCACCTCGCGGCCAATGACGAATTTCTGCAGATTGCCCCCCGACAGCGAACGCGCCGCGTTTTCAGGTCCGGGGGTGCGCACGTCGAAATTCTTGATGACCTTTTCGGCAAATTCCTTGGCCAGCCCCCATTTCAGAAAGCCGTTGCTGGACAGGCCTTCGCGGGTGGCGGCGGTCAGCATGGCATTTTCCGTCAGGCTCATATCCGGTGCGGCGGCATGGCCGAGACGCTCCTCCGGCGCGGCCAGAATACCCAGGCGACGACGCGCAACAGGGCCAAGGTGGCCGACCGGCGCGCCATGCATCTTGACCGCATCGGCAGCGGTGGTGGTTTCGCCGGACAGAACGCCTAGAAGCTCGTCCTGGCCATTGCCCGCCACCCCGCCAATGCCGAGGATTTCGCCCTTGCGGACGGTCATATGCACATTCTTCAGCGCCGTGCCAAAGGCCGAGGGCGCAGGCACCGACAGGCCGGTGATATCCAGCGCCACATCGCCCAGATCGCGGCCCGCGCGCTCCGGTGTCTGCAGCGCGGTGCCCACCATCAGCTCGGCCATATCGCGGGCCGAGGTTTCAGAGGGGACACATTCGCCGACATTCTTGCCCAGCCGCAGGATGGTGGCGTGATCACAGAGCGTGCGGATCTCTTCCAGCTTGTGCGAAATATAGAGGATCGAGGTGCCCTCGGAGCGCAGCTTGTGCAAGGTCTGGAACAGGATATCCACCTCCTGCGGGGTGAGAACCGAGGTCGGCTCATCCATGATCAGCAGCTTGGGGTCCTGCAACAGGCAGCGGATGATCTCCACCCGCTGGCGTTCGCCGGCAGAGAGATCGCCCACCGTGCGATAGGGATCCAGCGGCAGGCCATAGGTTTCCGAAACCTCGCGGATGCGGCTGGCCAGATCGCGCAGGGCAGGCGGCTGTTCCATGCCAAGGGCGATGTTCTCCGCCACGTTCAGCGCGTCAAACAGCGAAAAATGCTGAAACACCATCGCGATGCCATCCGCCCGTGCCTGTCGCGGCTCGGCCGGGGCATAGGGGGCGCCGCGCAGCAGCATGGTACCGCTGTCCGGTTTCACCAGCCCGTAGATCATCTTGACCAGCGTCGATTTCCCGGCGCCGTTTTCGCCGAGTAGGGCATGAACCTCTCCCGCGCCGATATCAAAGGAGACCGTATCGTTGGCAACAACACCAGGATAGGCCTTTGTCAAACCTTGCAGGCTCAGGAGAGGTTGGGTCACGCGCGTCTGTCCTTCTTCAACTCGTCTGTTGCGCCCATCCGCAAGAGCTCTGCCGCGACCCCGACCGCAATCATCTGCGGATGTTTGCCAAGGCCGGGATCCCCGATCGGGCAGGTGAGCCGGGCGATCTGCTCGGGCCGGTGGCCAAGATCCGCCAGCCGCGACCGGAACCGTGCCCATTTGGTGGCAGATCCGATCACCCCGGCAAAGGCAAAGCCGCGCAGCAATAAGGCGTGGCATAGCGCCAGATCCAGCGCATGGGAATAGGTAAGCACCAAATGCCGTGCATTTTCAGGGGCATGCGGCACCAGTGCCGCAGGTTCCGCCGCCGGAACCATGGTGACTGAGGGCGGGATCCGGGCGGGAAAACGGTCAGGGCCGGTATCGACCCAGTTGATGTCGAGATCCGGCAGCGGCGCCAGCACATCAACCAGAGCGCGGCCGACATGGCCCGCCCCCCAGATCCACAGCGGGGTTTCGGCACGATGGACCGGTTCCAGCAGCCAGCCGTCGGCCAGCTGCGCGTCGGGCCGCTGCCCCTGGCTGCGGGCCAGCGCCAGCTTGCGGCGCAGGCTCAGGGGTGGCTCGCCCAGCTCGGTGGACAGGGCGCGCAGGATCACATCGCCATCCAGCCGGTCCAGATCGGCAGCGCGGTAGATCTCGCTCCACAGGGTGACGGAGCCGCCGCAGCATTGCCCCAGATCCGGGCCAAGCGCGCGGATGGTCTGCAAACGGGTCTTGCCATCCTGCAACTGGCGGCGGGCAGCCTCGGCGGCCTCATGCTCCAGCGCGCCCCCGCCGATGGTGCCGGACTGGCCGTCGTCCCAGACCAGCATGGCGGCGCCCACCTCACGCGGGGAAGAGCCGCGGATGGCGGCAATCACCACCCGCACCACCGTGCCATGGGCGCCGATCCTGCGGCGCAGATCCTGAAGATCAAACCCCATGGCTCAGGCCCCCGGCGCGATGCGACGCACCGCGCGCCAGATCTCCTCCGCCGTGGCGGGGGCATTGAGCGCAGGATAGGCGGGCGCGAAGTGCCCGACCGCATCACCAAGCGCCAGCCAGGCGGAAATCCCCAGCATAAAGGGCGGCTCTCCCACCGCTTTGGAGCGATAGATGCTGTCCTCGCGGTTCTGCCCATCCCAGAGGGCGACGTTGAACACATCGGGGCGATCCGAACAGGCGGGGATCTTGTAGGTGGAGGGCGCATGGGTGCGCAGATTGCCGGTCTGATCCCAGACCAGTTCCTCTGTGGTGAGCCAGCCTGCACCCTGCACGTAGGCGCCTTCGACCTGGCCGATATCCAGCGCCGGGTTCAGCGAGGCGCCGGCATCATGCAGCACGTCGGCGCGCAGAATGCGGTTTTCGCCGGTCAGGCGGTCGACGACAACTTCGGTGATCGCAGCGCCATAGGCAAAGTAGAAAAACGGCCGCCCCTTGCCCTGAATGCGGTCCCATTCCAGTTTCGGCGTCTTGTAGAACCCGGTGGCCGACAGGCTGATACGCCCCTCATAGCAGATCTGTGCTGCACGGGCGAAGGGCAGGGCCTCGGCGCCGATCCGCACCTCATCATCGGCAAACACCACCTCCGCTGCGGTGACCTGATAGCGCTCGGCCAGATGATCGGCCATACGGTCGCGAATGCTGTCGCAGGCGGCCTTTACCGCCATCCCGTTCAGATCGGTGCCGGAGGAGGCGGCGGTGGCCGAGGTATTGGGCACTTTGGCCGTGTCGGTGGCGGTGATCTTCACCTTTTCCAGCCCGATGCCAAAACGGCTGGCGGCCACCTGTGCCACCTTCTGGAATAGGCCTTGCCCCATCTCGGTGCCGCCATGGTTCAGATGGACCGAGCCGTCCTGATAGACATGCACCAGCGCACCCGCCTGATTGAGATGGGTGAGGGTGAAGGAAATGCCGAATTTGACTGGAGAAAACGCAATCCCGCGCTTGAGCCGCTCATTCCCGGCGTTCCATTTGGCGATCTCGACCTTGCGCGCGGCATAATCCGCGCTCTCCAGCAGCTGCCGGGTCATCCCGTGCAGCTCGAAATCGGTGACCTCCATCCCGTAGGGCGTGGTATTGTCCGTCTTCTGGCCGGATATCTTCTGGCCGGAAATATCCCGGGGGGAGGCCGCAGGCCGGGGGGCAGCGCCCCCGTCGCCCGCCGTTTGGGGGGCATCGTAATAGTTCTTCATGCGCAGATCGACCGGATCCAGCCCTAGCTTATGGGCCGCGTGATCCATCACCCGCTCGATCCCGACCATCCCCTGCGGACCGCCAAAGCCGCGATAGGCGGTGGCGCTCTGCCGGTTGGTCTTCAGCCGGTGGCTTTCGATGCGGATCGCGGGGATTGCATAGGCGTTGTCGCTGTGCAGCATGGCGCGGTCGGCCACCGGCAGCGACAGATCCTGCGCCCAGCCGCAATCGACCAGATGGGTGAACTCAACCCCCAGAATGCGCCCCTCGGCGTCAAAGCCCGCGCGGTAGGAAATGCGAAACGCGTGACGCTTGCCGGTGATGGTCATGTCGTCGTCGCGGTCATAGCGCATCTTGCAGGTCCGACCGGTGGCGCGTGCGGCGATGGCGCAGGCGACGGCCAGCGCGTTGCCCTGACTTTCCTTGCCACCAAAGCCGCCACCCATGCGCCGGGTCTCAACCCGCACGCTGTGCATCGGCAGGCCGATGGCCTCGGCCACCTTGTGCTGGATCTCGGTCGGGTGCTGGGTCGAGGAGTTGACCAGCATGCCGCCATCTTCCTGCGGCTGGGCGAGGGCGGCCTGACCTTCGAGGTAGAAATGCTCCTGCCCGCCAATGTCGAACGTATCTTCGACCACATGGGCGGCGGCGGAGATGGCGCTGCCTGCGTCGCCTTTGCTGTAGATGCGTGGGCCGTCTTCAAACCGGCTGTCGGCGGCCAGCGCATCCTCCAGCGTCAGGAGGGCCGGGCGTTCGGCGTAGCTGACCTGACCTTTGCGCGCGGCCACCCGCGCAGCGCGATGGGAGGTTGCCACCACCAGAAACACCGGCTGGCCGATATAGTGGACAGACCCCTTGGCCAGCAGCGGCTCGTCATGGGCAGACGGCGAGACGTCATTGTCAAACGGCAGATCTTCCGCCGTCAGCACGGCAACCACGCCATTGCTCTGGCGCACGGCGTCCAGCTCCAGTGCGGTGATGTCACCATGGGCCACGGTCGAAAGGCCAAAGGCCAGATGCAGGGTGTCGCGCGGGGTCGGGATGTCATCGACATAGCGCGCCTGACCGGTCACATGCAGCCGTGCCGCATCATGGGGGAGGGGTATTGCAACAGCCATCACTTCACCTCCAGCACATGTGTGGGTGCGCTTGTCTGGCCCAGATCGTCAAAGTAGCGTGCGAGCATATTTGCCGCAGCCTCCAGCCGGTAATCGGCAGAGGCGCGCATATCGTTCATCGGGGTGAAGTCGCGGGCAAATTCGCCCCGCGCGGTGGCGAGTGTTGCGGCCGACAGGTCTTGACCAATCAGGGCGGCCTCCACGTGGCTGGCGCGTTTGGGCACGCCCGCCATGCCGCCAAAGGCGATGCGCGCGGCGGTGATCCGGCCGGCGTCGACCGTCAGGTTAAAGGCCCCCAGAACGGCGGAGATATCCTGATCGAACCGTTTGGAGAGCTTGTAGACGCGCAAGCCATCGGTCTGCCCCTTCGGGCATGCGGGCAGGGTGATCGCCTCGACAAATTCACCGGGCTGGCGGTCCTGCTTGCCGTAGTCGATGAAGAAATCCTCAAGCGGCAGGCTGCGGCGGCTGTCGCCCTTGCGCAGCTCCAGCGTTGCACCAAGTGCGATCAGCGCAGGCGGATTGTCCCCGATGGGGGAGCCATTGGCGATATTGCCGCCGATGGTGGCGGCGGCGCGCACCTGCTGGCTGGCAAAGCGGCGCAGCATTTCGCCATAAGACGGATGCCGCGCGGCGAGGGCGCTGCGCAGCTGGTTCATATCCACCATCGCACCGATACGCAGGCTGCCGTCGGGCTGTTCGGAGATACCTTTCAGGTCATCGCAGCCATCGAGGAAAATCACATCCGACAGATCGCGCAGCTGTTTGGTCACCCAGAGACCGACATCCGTGGCGCCTGCAATCAGCGTCGCGTCCGGGCGGGCAGCATAGGCGGCGGCCAGCTGGTCGGCGGAGGTGGGGCGCAGAGACGTGGCATCGCCGCCTGTGTCAGGCAGGCTGATGGCATCTTCGCCGTGGATCCAGTCGGGGACGGGTTCGGCGCTGGCGGCCTCGGCGGCGCGGATGATCGGCGCATAGCCGGTGCAGCGGCAGAGATTGCCTGCCAGCTGGTCGTCGTGATCCGAGGCGCCAATTTTGTGGGCGGTCACCATCGACATGATGAACCCCGGCGTGCAGAAACCGCATTGGCTGCCGTGGTGGGTGATCATCGCCTCCTGCACCGGATGCAGCTGGCCATCGGGGCCGGCCGCGCCTTCGACGGTGCGGATGGATTTGCCGTGCAGCTGCGGCAGGAACAGGATGCAGGCATTGAGCGGTTTGGCGCCTTTGGCGTCGGTCACCATCACGGTGCAGGCGCCGCAGTCGCCCTCGTTGCAGCCTTCTTTGGTGCCGGTCAGCCCGCG
The DNA here is from genome assembly GCF_048056175.1 of Phaeobacter sp. JH20_29. Taxonomy (NCBI): domain Bacteria; kingdom Pseudomonadati; phylum Pseudomonadota; class Alphaproteobacteria; order Rhodobacterales; family Roseobacteraceae; genus Phaeobacter; species Phaeobacter sp. JH20_29. Next base: position 242,518 of record NZ_JAYMWO010000009.1, on the reverse strand, counting down.
TTCTTCGCGCAGCCAGTCCAGCAGCGTCGCCGTCGGAGAAACCTCCGTCAGCGCGACCTCTTCACCGTTCAGCCGAAAGGTGATTGTCATGTCAGAAACCCGTCGCGTTACTCTGGTTTTCCCTTGGTGCCATCCCTTCGATGCGACGTAGAAGACATGGCGGGCCTTGGTGGTTCCGTTGCCGATAGCCTAGAAAGCAGGCTGTTGTTCTGGCAAGGAAAAGTGACTCTGCCATGGAGTCGATACGGGGCGCAAGATCCTTGCTGAATACCGGCGTATGCTGTTATTTTTGAACGACTTTAGGTCAGATTGTCGCGGCGTTGATGGTTGGGTTCGATAAGACTTTCAAAGAAAGCAGAATAATAATCGCTGAATATTACGGCATCGGGTGAAACCTGCGCGGCGGAACGGGGGACGGGCAGGGTCGCGGCTTCTCCGGTGCGGAACCGCTTTAACCTTGGCGGCGCTGACGCTAGCTTGGCGGGATGACAAGCTCTCCCCGATTCATTCACCTGCGCACCCATACCGAATATTCGCTTCTGGAAGGCGCATTGCGGCTGAAGAAGCTGCCGGACCTGTGCAAGAAGCACGAGATGCCCGCGATTGCGGTGACCGACAGCAACAACCTGTTCTCGGCGCTGGAGTTTTCGGTGTCGGCCAGTGGCGCGGGGGTGCAGCCGATCATCGGCTGCCAGGTCGATCTGCGGTCTGCCGAGCCTGCCCCGGGCGAGCGGCCCAAACCGCCAGCGCCGCTGGTGCTGCTGGCGCAGAGCGAGACCGGCTATGAGCATCTGATGAAGCTCAATTCCTGCCTCTATCTGCGGCAGGGCAGCGAGCTGCCGCATGTGACGCTGGAGGAGCTGGCGCAATATGCAGGCGATGTGATCTGTCTGAGCGGCGGGCCGGACGGGCCGGTGGGGCGGCTGTTGCAGCAGGGGCAGCGCCCGGCGGCAGAGGCCCTGATGCAGCGGCTGAAAGCGATCTTTCCAGATCGGCTTTATGTGGAGTTGCAGCGCCATCCGGGCGAACACGGCCAGCCCGAGGCCGAACAGCTGACCGAGCGGGGCCATATCGAGATGGCCTATGCGATGGACCTGCCGCTGGTTGCCACCAATGATGTCTATTTCCCCAACACGGAAATGTATGAGGCCCATGATGCGATGATCTGTATCGCGGAAGGCGCCTATGTCGATCAGGTGGAGCCGCGCCGCAGGCTGACCGCGCAGCATTACTTCAAGAGCCAGGAGGAAATGGTCGCGCTGTTTGCCGACCTGCCCGAGGCGCTGGAAAACACCGTGGAGATCGCCAAACGCTGCGCTTTCATGGCCTATCGGCGCGATCCGATCCTGCCGAAGTTTGCCGATGACGAGGTGGCCGAATTGCGCCGCATCGCCAATGAGGGGCTGCAAAAACGTCTCGCCGTGATCCCCCATGCCGTCAGCGTCGAGGAGTATCAGGAGCGGCTGGATTTTGAGCTGGGCATCATCGAGGGGATGGGGTTCCCCGGCTATTTCCTGATCGTTGCGGACTTTATCCAATGGGCCAAGGATCACGACATTCCGGTGGGGCCGGGGCGGGGTTCCGGTGCGGGCTCGCTCGTGGCCTATGCGCTGACGATTACCGACCTTGACCCGCTGCGCTACAGCTTGCTGTTCGAACGCTTTCTCAACCCCGAACGGGTGTCGATGCCCGACTTCGACATCGACTTCTGCATGGATCGCCGCGAAGAGGTGATCAAATACGTGCAGGAGAAATATGGCCGCGACAAGGTGGGGCAGATCATCACCTTTGGCGCGCTGCTGTCGAAGGCGGCGGTGCGCGATATGGGGCGGGTTCTGCAGATGCCCTATGGCCAGGTGGATCGGCTGTCGAAGCTGATCCCGGTCGAAGGCGTGAAACCGATGTCGATTGTGGACAGTCTGCGCGAAGAGCCGCGGCTGCGCGAGGAGGCGGAGAACGAAGAGGTTGTCGACCGGCTGTTGAAATACGGCATGCAGGTTGAGGGGCTGTTGCGATCAGCGGGCACCCACGCGGCGGGCGTGGTGATCGGTGACCGACCACTGGATGCGCTGGTGCCGCTTTACCGCGATCCGCGCTCGGACATGCCCGCCACCCAGTTCAACATGAAATGGGTGGAACAGGCCGGTCTGGTGAAGTTCGACTTCCTCGGCCTGAAGACGCTCACCGTCATTCAGAACGCGATGGACCTGATTTTCCAGTCGGGCCGCGATCTGCATGTCACCGCCGATGGCACCCAGCTTTATGATCCGCCGGAGGGGGCGGAGAACCAGATCAACGCCATCCCGCTGGACGATGCCGTTACCTATGACCTTTATTCGCGGGCCAAGACGGTGGCGGTATTCCAGGTGGAATCCACCGGCATGATGGATGCGCTGAAGCGCATGAAACCCACCTGTATCGAGGACATTGTTGCGCTGGTGGCGCTCTATCGTCCGGGTCCGATGGAGAACATCCCGGTCTATTGCGAGGTCAAGAATGGACTGCGCAAGATCCAGTCGGTGCATCCGCTGATCGACCATATCCTTGAGGAAACCCAAGGCATTATCGTCTATCAGGAACAGGTGATGCAGATCGCCCAGGTGATGGCGAATTATACCCTTGGCGGTGCGGACCTATTGCGCCGCGCCATGGGTAAGAAGATCAAGGAGGCGATGGACGCCGAACGCCCCAAATTTGAAAAGGGGGCGGCAGAAAACGGCGTGCCTGCCAAGAAGGCGTCGGAGGTGTTCGACCTTCTGGAGAAATTCGCCAACTACGGCTTCAACAAATCGCACGCGGCGGCCTATGCGGTGGTCAGCTACCAGACCGGCTGGCTGAAGGCGAACCACCCGGTGGAGTTCATGGCTGGCGTCATGAACTGTGATATCCATCTGACGGATAAGCTGGCGATCTATTTCGAAGAGGTCAAAAAAGGCCTGAGCCTGCCCTATGTGCCGCCCTGTGTGAACCGCTCCGAGGCGACGTTCAATGTGGTCAAGGGCGAGCTGGTCTATGCGCTGGGCGCGCTGAAAAACGTCGGTGTCGAGGCGATGCGGCTGGTGACAACGGCGCGGCGCGAGAGTGGGCAGGACAAATCCTTTGCCACGCTGTTTGATTTTGCCCGCCGGGTAGATCTGAAAAAGGTCGGCAAGCGTCCGCTGGAAATGCTGGCGCGGGCGGGCGGCTTTGACCAGCTGGACAGCAACCGGCGCCGGGTGTTTGAGAGCCTCGGCGCGCTGGTGGATTATTCCGCCGCAGTGCATGATCAGCGCAATTCCAGCCAGGTATCGCTGTTTGGCGAGGCGGGCGAGGACCTGCCCGAACCGCGCCTGCCCAACGTGCCCGACTGGCTGCCCGCCGAACGGCTGTCGGAGGAGTTCAAGGCGATTGGTTTTTACCTCTCGGGCCATCCGCTGGACGACTATATGCCTGCGCTCAAACGCAAGGATGTGATGACGCTGGACGAGGTCACGGCCAAGGCCGAGCGCGGTCCCTTCATGGCGAAGATGGCCGGGGTTGTGGCCGGGCGGCAGGAACGCAAATCGGCGCGCGGCAACCGTTTTGCCTTTGCCCAGCTGTCGGACACCAGCGGCGGCTATGAGGTCACGCTGTTTTCCGAAGTGCTGGAGAAATCACGCGAATACCTGGAAACCGGTGCCAAGGTGGTGATCACCGCCGAGGCCACGATGGAAAGCGATCAGCTGAAGCTGCTGGTGCGATCTGTCGGGCCGGTGGATGCGGCGATTGCCGATGCCGGCCGCAGTTCGCTGCGGGTCTATATCTCGCAGGCAAGCGCAGTGGCGACGGTGGCGCAGGTGCTGGAAGACGCCAAGAAAGCTGCCCGCAACGCCTCGCGCGGGGAGGTCTATATGTACCTGCAGGATCCCGGCCTGCCCGGTGACGTTGAGATGGATCTGGGCCAGCCCTTCCCCATCAATCCCCAGATCAAAGGCGCCCTAAAGTCGCTGGACGGGGTGATGGATGTTGAGGAGATTTGACGGTGTAGACTGCCGTTTGCCCGGCTGACAGGCGCGGGCCGCGCCAAACCAGAACCTTGCCCATCATATTCCCACGCTGAATTTCCGATGAGAGAAAGGACCCATTGACGTGACCGACCATCCCGACTTTACCCTGCGGGTTGCAGATGTGGCGGATGCCTCCAGCTTGGCGGCGCTGTCGCTGGAGGTCTGGATCGGGACCTATCTGCGTGAAGGGGTGAGCGGGTTTTTTGCCGATTATGCACTGGCAGAGCTGACGGCGGCGCGGTTTGAGGCGCATCTGGCGAACCCGCAGGAGCATTTTATCGTCTCGCAAAATAGGGTCGGCATTGATGGCTATATCCGCATCAGTCGGGGCAGTCCGGGGCCTGTGCCAGGCTGTTCGGATGTGGAGATCACAACGCTCTATGTGCAGCCGCGCCACCACGGGCGGGGCATTGGGACTGCCTTGCTGCGGGCGGGGCTGGAATATTGCGTGGAGGAGGGCGTGCAATCCGTCTGGCTGGCCAGCAATGCCGAGAACGCGCCCGCCAAGGGGTTTTACCTGTCGCAAGGTTTTGACCGGATTGGCGAGACACGGTTTTTGATCGCGGATCAAGCCTATCCCAATGATGTCTTTGCGCGGGCCTGTTGCGGCTGATGGCGATCACAGGGCGGCGTTGAACACCGAGTTGGTGTCGAGCAGATATTGGGAGATGATCGGGCCGCTGGCAGCGCCGATGGCGCGGGCGTTGGGGCCGATGGCACCGGGGTCGATGCGCGGCAGGATCAGGCCACGGGCGTCGAGAGTGGACAAGGCTGTGCGGGTACGCTCGACCAGGGCGCTGCGCACGCTGTCGGGCAGGGCGCCGTCGATCAGCACCGCCTCGAAGTCGATGACCGCGCAGGTGGCGAGGCTGGCGCGGGCGATGGCGTCGGCGGCCTGATCGAGCCAGGGGGTCAGCTCCGCCTCGAACCCGGACCAGTGCATCGGCAGCTGCCAGAGCTGGCCGGGATCCTTGCCCGCATCGCGCAGCCGCTGTTCGAGCAGATGGATGGAGGCGAGATCCAGCAGCTTGGTTTCCTGCCCGTCCGGACCCAGCATCGACAGGGACCCAAGCGCGCCGGCATTGCCCTGATTGCCCTCAAGCACGCGGTGGTTCAGCACCACGCCACCGCCGATAAAGGCGCCGACAAAGAAATAGGCATAATCGCGATAGGCCTTGCCCCGGCCATACATATGCTCGGCCCGGCAGGCGGCGGTGGCGTCATTCACGACATGTACGGGCAGGGTGCTGAAGCGCGCTATTTCAGACGCGAAATCAACCGTTTGCCAAGCCGCAAGCGCCTCTGCCGGGGCATTGATCTGGGCGTGCCAGGTCCAAAGCTGAAAGGGGGCTGCCACGCCAATGCCGCAGATGCGGGGCAGCAGGTCTGCGGGCAGCGCGGCCTCCATCTGGGCGATGCTGTCGCGCAGGAAATCGAAGACCACGGCGGGGGTGGGATAGGGGTAGCGCAGGCGCAGCTGCTGGCGCACCGCACCGCAGACATCCATCAAGAGCACTTCGACACTGCGGCGGCCGATCTTCAGCCCATAGGAAAACAGGCCATCGGGATTGAGGCCCATAGGGACCGAAGGTTTGCCGACCCGGCCGCGCTGCGTTTCGCCACGCTGCAACAGCCCGTCGGTTTCCAGTTTGCGCAGGATGACAGAGACAGTCTGCGGCGACAGGCCGGTGCCACGGGCCAGCGCGCTGCCGGGCATCGGGCCGTGGCGTTGCAGCAGGGACAGGATGAGCCGTTCGTTGAAGACGCGCACGCCGGTCTGATTGACACCGCCGCTCAGGGATCTGACTTGCTCATGTTCCATGCGGCGGACCCTAATCACGCTTTGAGACCTAAGAAAAGTGCGAAGATCGACTTAATAAGTCAAGTTGATTTATATATTGACAGAGAGGCCAGAATCACGGCCCACTATGGGCGACACGACGGTTTGCCCGTCCTGTTTTGTTGCGTTGTGATGCTGAGGGAGGACATCATGAAGAAGATCCTACTGGGAACAGCCGTTGGAATTGCTGCCATGACCGGCAGCGCCTTTGCCGCAGAGGGTGTGACGGCCTGCCTGATCACCAAGACCGATACCAATCCGTTTTTCGTCAAGATGAAAGAGGGCGCCGAGGCCAAGGCGGCGGAGCTGGGCATGACGCTCAAGAGCTTTGCCGGGAAGGTGGATGGCGACCATGAAACCCAGGTTGCCGCGATTGAGACCTGCATTGCCGATGGCGCCAAGGGCATCCTGCTGACCGCCTCCGATACCTCGTCGATTGTACCGGCGGTGCAGCAGGCGCGCGATGCGGGGCTGGTGGTGATTGCGCTGGACACGCCGCTGGAGCCGATCGACTCGGCCGATGCGACATTTGCCACCGACAATTTCCTGGCTGGTGAGCTGATTGGCAAATGGGCGGCGGCGAGCCTTGGCGATGAGGCGGCCAATGCCAAGATCGCGATGCTGGACCTTGCTGTCAGCCAGCCCACCGTGGGCGTGCTGCGCGATCAGGGCTTCCTGCAGGGGTTCGGCATTGATCTTGGCGATCCCAACAAATGGGGCGATGAGACCGATCCGCGCATTGTCGGCAATGACATCACCGCAGGCAATGAAGAGGGCGGTCGCCGCGCGATGGAGAACCTGCTGGCGAAGGACCCGATGATCAATGTGGTCTATACCATCAATGAACCCGCCGCTGCCGGTGCCTATGAGGCGCTGAAGGCAATCGGGCGTGAAAACGACGTGCTGATTGTCTCGGTCGATGGTGGCTGTCCCGGCGTGCAGAACATCAAGGACGGCGTCATCGGTGCGACCTCGCAGCAGTATCCGCTGCTGATGGCGTCCAAGGGGATCGAGGCGATCAGCGCCTGGGCCACCACGGGCGAGAAGCCTGCGCCGACACCGGGCAAGGCGTTCTTTGACACCGGCGTGGCGCTGGTGACCGATCAGCCTGCCGAGGGCGTCGAGAGCATCGACACCGAAGAGGGCATGAACCTCTGCTGGGGGTGATCAGGTGACACACCCCTTAGAGGCAGGCCAGACAAGGGGCTGTTAGCCAAGGCGAGCCATGGGGGCGGTGGAAACATCGCCCCTTCTGCACCGCTGCGATCCCTGTCGCAGCCGCATCCCCGGCTGTGGGTGTCAGGCCCATCGGACGCCGGATCTTACGGAGACAGATATGACCACGCCCCACAGCTATGAAGCGGCGGCCAGCGGCAGCCCCGAGGCCGTTGCGGATTTTGACCAGGGAGAGGCCTCCTTTATCAGCCGGTTGCAGCATCTGCTGCATGTGACGCCATCGCTGGTGCCGCTGATCGTGCTGGTGCTGTCGGTGATCGTCTTTGGGCTGCTGCTGGGCTCGAAGTTCTTTTCGCCCTTTGCGCTGACGCTGATCCTGCAACAGGTGGGCATTGTCGGCATTGTGGCCTGCGCGCAGTCGCTGGTGATCCTGACGGCAGGTATCGACCTGTCGGTGGGGGCGATCATGGTGCTGAGCTCGGTGGTGATGGGTCAGTTCACCTTTCGCTACGGGGTGCCGCCGGAAATCGCGGTGGTCTGCGGACTGATCTGCGGCACCCTCTGCGGCTTTATCAACGGCTGGCTGGTGGCGCGGATGAAGCTGCCGCCGTTTATCGTGACGCTGGGCATGTGGCAGATCGTGCTGGCGACGAATTTCCTCTATTCCGCAAATGAGACCATTCGCAGCCAGGTGATCGCCACCGACGCGCCGCTGTTGCAGCTGTTTGGCGAGAAGATCAAGATTGGTGGTGCGGTCTTCACCTATGGTGTGATTTTCCTGGTCATTCTGGTGGTTCTGCTGGCCTATGTGCTGCGGCATACGGCCTGGGGGCGGCATGTCTATGCGGTTGGCGATGACCCGGAGGCGGCGGAGCTGTCGGGGGTCAAGGTGAACCGCGTGTTGATCTCGGTCTATATGCTGTCGGGGCTGATCTGCGCTTTTGCAGGCTGGGCGATGATCGGGCGGATCGGGTCGGTCTCGCCGACCTCGGGACAGCTCGCCAATATCGAGAGCATCACGGCGGTGGTGATCGGGGGCATTTCGCTGTTTGGCGGTCGCGGCTCGATCCTGGGGGCATTCTTCGGCGCGCTGATCGTGGGCGTCTTTACCCTGGGGCTGCGCCTGCTGGGGGCGGATGCGCAGTGGACCTATCTGCTGATCGGCCTGCTTATCATTGCCGCGGTGGCGGTAGACCAGTGGATCAGAAAGGTATCGGTCTGATGGAACCCATTTTGAAAGCCCGAGGTCTGGTAAAGCGCTATGGGCGTGTCACGGCGCTGGACCATTGCGATTTCGATCTGATGCCGGGGGAGATTCTGGCGGTGATCGGTGACAATGGCGCCGGGAAATCCTCGCTGATCAAGGCGATCTCCGGCGCGGTGATCCCCGACGCGGGCGAGGTCTGGCTGGAGGGGCGAAAGGTGGCGTTCCAGTCGCCGATTGATGCCCGTGAAGAGGGGATCGAGACGGTCTATCAGACGCTGGCGATGTCGCCTGCGCTGTCGATTGCCGACAATATGTTCATGGGGCGGGAGCTGCGCAAACCCGGCTGGCGGGGCAATCTGCTGCGGCAGCTGGATCGCGCGCGGATGGAGCAGATTGCCCGCGACAAGCTGAATGAGCTGGGGCTGATGACCATTCAGAACATCAATCAGGCAGTGGAGACGCTGTCGGGTGGTCAGCGTCAGGGCGTGGCCGTGGCGCGGGCGGCGGCCTTTGGGTCCAAGGTGATTATTCTGGACGAGCCAACGGCGGCGCTGGGCGTGAAGGAAAGCCGCCGGGTGCTGGAGCTGATCCAGGACGTGCGGTCGCGCGGCATCCCGATCATCCTGATCAGCCACAACATGCCGCATGTGTTCGAGGTTGCCGATCGCATTCACGTGCATCGGCTGGGCAAGCGGCTTTGCGTGATCGACCCCAAACAGCACAGCATGTCCGATGCGGTGGCCTATATGACTGGCGCGCAGGACCCATCCGGGGATCTGACAGCAGCATGACACGGGACATGACATATCTGGCGGATCTGGTGACCGCCGTGCAGGCGCTGCCCGTTGCCGATGGGCGCGCGCGCCGTCTGGTGGCGCTGGCGGGCGCGCCGGGCAGCGGCAAATCCACTCTGGCGGAGCTGCTGGTGCGGGCGCTCTGCGCCAATGGCACACCGGCGTCGGTGGTGCCGATGGATGGGTTTCATCTGGACAACGGGCTGCTGTCCGAAATGGATCTGCTGGCGCGGAAAGGCGCGCCCGAGAGCTTTGATGCGGCGGGGTTTCAGCGGCTGATGGCGGCGATGGCGACAGAGGAGGAGGTGGTCTATCCGCTGTTCGACCGGGCGCAGGATATCGCCATTGCAGGCGCAGCGCGGGTTGATGCAGGGGTCGAGGTTGCCGTGGTCGAGGGCAATTACCTGCTGTTCGACGCGCCCGTCTGGCGGGATCTGGCGGCAATCTGGGATTTGTCGGTCCGGGTCGATGTGCCGCGCGAGGTGCTGCGGGAGCGGCTTGTGGCGCGCTGGCAGGCCCATGGGCTGAGCGACGCCGAGGCCGAGGCACGGGCCGAGCGCAACGATATGGTCAATGCCGATCGTATCGCCGAGGCGGCGCTGCCTGCGGATGTGATCTGGAAAGGTGAGACAGAATGATCCTGTGTTGTGGCGAGGCGCTGATCGACATGATCCCGGCACCGGTCGCGGGAGCCGTGCCAATGGTGGACGGCGCGGACGCGCAGACCGGTTTTGTGCCCCATTGCGGCGGCGCAGTGTTCAACACCGCAATCGCTCTGGGGCGGCTGGGGCAGGCAACCGGCCTGTTCACCGGCCTGTCGCGGGATCTCTTCGGGCAGCAGCTGATGTCGGCGCTCGACGCGTCGCATGTGGATCACGCGCTGGCGGAGGTCTCTGATCAGCCGACCACACTGGCATTTGTGCATCTGAAGGATGGCCATGCGGCCTATCATTTCTTTGACGAGAATTCGGCCGGGGCCAGCCTGCGACCGGACCGGCTGCCCGAGTTGCCGGAACAGGTCAAGACGCTGTTCTTCGGGGGGATATCCTTGTGCAACGGCGCGGCGGCTGAGACCTACGCGCGTCTGGCCGCGCGGGAAACCGGACAGCGCATTATCATGATTGACCCCAATGTGCGGGCCGGGTTTGCCAGCGACGAGGCGGCCTATCGCAGGCGGCTCACGGCGATGGTGGCAGGGGCCGGGATCGTCAAGGTATCGGATGAGGATCTGCACTGGATCTATCCGGGCGACGCTCCGATTGAGGACAAGATCCGGCAGGTTCTGGCCGCAGAGGCAGGACAGGGCCCCGGCTTGGTGATCCTCACCTTGGGCAGCAAGGGCGCCAAGGGCTATCTGCGCTCCGGCCCGACGGTGGAGGTGCCCGCACAGGCGGCGGAGGTGGCCGATACGGTGGGCGCGGGCGACACGTTCAACGCAGGCTTTCTGGCGGCAGCGAGCGAGGCAGGCGTGCTGGAGGATGCCGCCAGCGGCGCAATGGATCTGGAGCAGCTGCGGGCCTGTCTGGGCTATGGCGCACGGGCCGCCGCCGTCACCGTTTCCCGCCCCGGTGCCAATCCGCCCTGGCGCGACGAGCTGGCGGGCTAGGGCCGCGATCCAACATTTGATCTGCTGAGGCGCCAGCCGGTCACAACTGCCGGTGTGGCGCTTTGCGTTGGGGATTGTCAGGGATCATATGTTCACGTAATGTTCTCACGAATTGTCTAGTGAAGGATTATCAGATGATTGAGGGGAGCTGTTGCTGTGGAACGGTCAAATTCCGACTGAAGGCGGAACCATCCATGATGGGGACCTGCCATTGTTCGCGTTGCCGAAAGGCAGGGGCGAGCACCATCGTTTTTGTCAAGCGGGAGGATCTGAGCTGGGTTGAGGGCAAAGATCAGGTGGCCCTGTACCAGCCGACTGCGCCTTACAAATACGGCAGATGTTTCTGCAGGGTCTGCGGCAGCTCGCTTGGGGAGATCCTGTCAGAGGAGGACAGTTTCCCGATTGCCGCAAATGCGCTGGACAGCGAGATTGCGACGAGAAACCGGTTTCATGAATTCGTGTCGGAGAAGCCTGGCTGGTACGAGATTTGCGACGATGCGCCAAAATCCAGCGGCCATCCGGCCTGATCGATCTGGATCTAGACCCATAGGGGCGTGACTGCCCCGCAGCGCCGTATTGCACGGGGCTGCGGGGGATGGGGGCTTCGGGTCTGCGCGGTCAGCGTGCCAGTTGGCTTGCGGCGCGGGCGAGGTCGCGGATGCCGTCCCAGTCGCCTGCCTCAACCAGTTTGGACGGGGCGACCCAGCTGCCGCCGGCACAGACCACATTGGACAGCGACAGGTAGCTGTCTGCATTGTCCGGGCTGACGCCGCCGGTGGGGCAGAAGCTGATCTGCGGCAGGGGAGCGCCGATGGCCTTGAGCGCGGGAGCGCCGCCGGAGGCCTCAGCCGGGAAGAATTTCAGCATGTCATAGCCGCGGTCCAGAAGGCGCATCGCCTCGGAGGCGGTGGCGGCACCGGGCAGCATGGGCAGACCGGCGGTCTCGGCCGCGTCCAGCAGCGTGTCGGTGGCGCCGGGGGAGACGCCGAATTGCGCACCGGCCGCAACGGCGCGGGTCACATCCTCCGGCGTGATCAGCGTGCCGGCGCCAACAACGCCGCCCTCGACCTTGGCCATTTCGGCAATCACATCCAGCGCGGCGGGGGTGCGCAGGGTGACCTCCAGCGCGGGCAGGCCACCGGCGACCAGGGCCTCGGCCAGCGGGCGGGCGTGGGCGACGTCATGGACAACCAGCACCGGCACGATCGGGGCCAGCTGGCAGATCTCGCGGGCGCGGGCGCTGGCATCTTTTGGGGTGATGGGCATGGGTCAGTCTCCGATCAGGGTCGAGAATACGGTGGCGCCGGTGTCGGCCGAGGTGACGGAATTGCGGAACAGTGCGAACATCTCGCGGCCGGTGCCGTGCTGATAGGCGGAGAGGTCGGCCACCACGGGGGCGCGGTCGTCAAAGCCCTCGGCCTTGACCTCCAGCGTCCCGGTGAGGGCATCAACCCGCACCATGTCACCGTCGCGCAGTTTGGAAATCGGACCACCATCCAGCGCCTCCGGCACCACATGGATGGCGGAGGGGATCTTGCCCGAGGCGCCGGACATGCGGCCATCGGTGACCAGCGCCACCTTCTGGCCGCGCCCCTGCATGATGCCGAGGAACGGCGTCATCGAGTGGAGTTCCGGCATTCCGTTGGCCTTTGGCCCCTGGAAGCGGACCACGATCACCACATCGCCCTTGTCCAGCTCACCCGCCTTGAAGGCGGCTTTGGCCTCCTCCTGATCATGAAAGACGCGGGCGGGGGCCTCGACGATGCGGTGCTCTTCGGCCACGGCGGAGATCTTCATCACGCCGGTGCCGAGGTTGCCGGAGAGGCGGGAGAGCCCGCCGGTGGGCTGGAAGGGGGCGCTGGCGGGGCGAATGATCTTGTCGTTGAGGGTCTCGCCGGAGCCGGGTTTCCAGACCAGACCTTCGCCGGTGAGGAAGGGTTCGCTGGTGTAGCGGTCCAGCCCGGTGCCCGCCACGGTTTTGGTGTCGGGATGCAGATGGCCGGAGTTCAGCAGCTGGCCGATCACATAGCCAAGCCCGCCAGCCGCGTGGAAGTGGTTCACATCGGCCAGACCGTTGGGATAAACCCGCGCCAGCAGCGGCACCACGTCAGAGAGTTCGGAGAAATCCTGCCAGTCCAGAATGATGCCGCCGGCGCGGGCCATGGCGATCAGGTGGATCAGCAGATTGGTGGAGCCGCCGGTGGTCATCAGCCCGACGATGCCGTTCACATAGGCGCGTTCATCAAGGATGTCGCAGACCGGTGTGTAATCATTGCCAAGCGCGCTGAGCGCGAGGGCGCGGCGGGCGCCTTCCTCGGTCAGCGCGGCGCGCATGTCGGTGCCGGGATTGACGAAGGAGGAGCCGGGCAGGTGCAGGCCCATGAACTCCATCAGCATCTGGTTGGTATTTGCGGTGCCGTAGAAGGTGCAGGTGCCGGGGCCGTGATAGGCGGCCATCTCGGATTTCAGCAGCTCGTCGCGCCCGATTTCACCGGCGGCGAACTTCTGGCGGACCTTGGCCTTGTCATCATTGGAGATGCCGGAGGTCATCGGGCCTGCGGGGAGGAACACGGCGGGCAGATGGCCAAAGACCTGCGCGCCAATGACCAGACCCGGCACGATCTTGTCACAGACGCCGAGATAGACAGTGGCATCGAACACGTTGTGGCTAAGGGCGATGCCGGTGGCCATGGCGATGGTATCGCGGGAGAACAGGCTGAGCTCCATCCCCGCCTCGCCCTGGGTGACGCCATCGCACATGGCAGGGACCCCACCGGCCACCTGCGCAGTGCCGCCGACGCGGCGCACGGCGTCGCGGATCCGCTGCGGATAGGTTTCAAACGGCTGATGCGCCGAGAGCATGTCGTTATAGGCGGTGACAATGCCGAGGTGTCCGGCGGTGCCTTCGGCGAGGGACATCTGGTCCTCGCCGGTGGCGGCATAGGCATGGGCCTGACCGCTGCACGACAGATGGGCGCGGGCGGGGCCTTTGCCCTTGGCGGCGCGCATCCGGTCGAGATAGGCGGCGCGAGGTTTGGCGCTGCGGGCGATAATTCGGTCTGTGACGTCGCGGAGTGTCTGGTTCAAACGCATCGGGTGCCTCTTTCAGTCGTCAGGTGCCGGTTGGTCGTGGGTCTCAGTGGCGGGGTGGGCGGGCAGGCTCAGGAGCCGATGCCACGCCAGCGGCGATTGTCGCGGTGCATCAGCAGCAGCGCGTCCTCTGGCCCGGAGCTCCCGGGATCATAGGGCTGCGGGGTGTCATTGCTGTTGTCAGCCCAACCCGCGATGATGGGATCGGCCCAGGCCCAGGCGGCCTCGACCTCATCGCCGCGCATGAACAGCGTCTGGTTGCCGCGGATCACATCCATGATCAGCCGTTCATAGGCGTCCTGCGGCCGGCCAGCCTCTGGCAGGCTGTCGGCAAAGGTCATGTCCAGATTGGCGCCGGTCAGACGCATGCCGCCGGGGCCGGGATCCTTGATCGTGGTGCGCAGGGTGATGCCTTCGTCCGGTTGCAGGCGGATCACCAGCACATTGCCCTTGATACCGCCGGTGCCGGTGTCCTCGGCAAAGATGTTATGCGGCGGATCGCGAAAGAAGACGGCGATTTCCGACTCGCGGGCGCGCAGGCATTTGCCGGTGCGCAGATAAAACGGCGTGCCGGCCCATCGCCAGTTGGCGACCTCCACCTTCATCGCGATAAAGCTTTCGGTGGTGCTGGAAGGGTTGCCTGCGTGCTCGCGGTAGGATTCTCCCTCCGGGCCGCGATATTGGCCACGGGCGATCTGATCCGGGGCGACGGGGTTCAGCGCCTCGATCACCTTCACCTTTTCGTCGCGCACGGCGTTGGGGGTGAAACGGGCGGGGGGCTCCATCGCGGTAAGGCACAGAAGCTGCATCAGGTGGTTCTGGACCATATCGCGCATGGCGCCGGATTTGTCGTAATATTCGCCGCGCCCTTTGACGCCGATGCTTTCGGCGACGGTGATCTGCACATGGTCGATGTGGGAGGAATTCCACAGGGGTTCAAACAGCGAATTGGCAAAGCGCAGGGCCATCAGGTTCTGGACGGTCTCTTTGCCCAGATAATGGTCGATCCGGTAGATCTGATGTTCTTCGAAATTGGCGCGCAAGGCGGCGTTCAGCGCCTGGGCCGAGGCCAGATCATGGCCGAAGGGTTTTTCCAACACGATGCGGCTGTCGGGGGTGGCGATCCCGGTGGAGCGCAGACGGCCGGCGATATCGGGGAACAGGCTGGGCCCGACCGAGAGGTAGAAGGCGCGGATGGCATCGTCGCGCAGCAGATCGCCAAGCGCCTGCCAGCCATTGTCGCCGCGCGCATCGACGGCGGTGTAATGCAGCAGAGTGACGAAGGCTGCGATTTCGTCGTCGCTGGTTTCGCCCGGTTGGCCAAAGGTGCGGATGGCATCGGCGACCATCTGCTGGAAGCCTTTGCGGTCCATGTCGCTGCGGGAGGTGCCGATAATGCGGCAATCGTCGGAGAACTGGCCGATCTGGAAGCGGTGGAACAGGCTGGGCAGGATCTTGCGGCGGGCAAGATCCCCGGTCGCGCCAAACAGCACGAGATCAAAGGACTGGACGGGAATGACGCGGGAAACCATGGCTCTCTCTCTGACAGCTCGAAGGGGAAATTGGCGGTCTTTTTGGTGGCTAGGGTTGCGGTTGGGTGAGTTTCGACAGCAGGCCACGGGTGGAGCCGTCTTTGGCCTCATAAGCCTCGGCCGGAGCGCTGCCATCAACCAGCGGCAACAGGCTGACGGCCAGCTCCTTGCCCAGTTCGACGCCCCATTGATCAAAGGAGTTGAGCCCCCAGACCACACCTTCGACAAACACACGGTGTTCATATAGCGCGATCAGCTGGCCCAGCACGAAGGGCGTCAGCTTCGGATAGGCCAGGGTCACCGAGGGGCGGTTGCCTGCAAAGGCGAGATGGCCTGCCATCTGCTCCAGCGCGTCGCCGGTAAAGCCGCGTTTGGCAGCGATGGCGCGGGCCTCCTCGCGGGAGCGGCCCAGCATCAGGGCTTCGGACTGGGCGAGGCAGTTGGAGACCAGCAGCTGGTGGTGATCGGTCAGATCGCCCTCATGCGCCTCGGCGGCGATCAGGAATTCGGCAGGCACCACGCGGGTACCCTGATGCAGCAGCTGGTAGAAGGCGTGCTGGCCATTGGTGCCGGGTTCGCCCCAGACGATGGGACCGGAGTTGCGTGGCAGCGGGCTGCCATCCAGTGCGACGCTCTTGCCGTTGCTCTCCATGTCCAGCTGCTGGAGATAGGCCGGGAAGCGGGACAGGCGCTGGTCGTAGGGCAGAATGGCGCGGCTGCTGTAACCGCAGGTATTGTGGTGCCAGATCCCTGTGGCGGCCAGCATCACCGGCAGGTTCTCGCGAAACGGTGCGGTGCGGAAATGGCGGTCCATCGCCGCCCCGCCCGACAGGAACTCGCGGAAATTCGTGGCCCCGATGGCGATCATGATCGGCAGGCCAACCGGCCCCCAGAGCGAATAACGCCCGCCCACCCAATCGGCAAAGCCAAAGACCCGTTCGGGAGCAATGCCAAAGGCACCGGTTTTGTCCAGCGCGGTGGAAACGGCCGCCAGATGCGCAGAGGTGTCATCCCCCAGTGCGGCCCGCAGCCAGTCCTGCGCGGTGCGGGCATTGGTCATCGTCTCGATGGTGGTGAAGGTTTTGGAGGCGATGATCACCAATGTGGTCTGCGGATCCAGAGCTTTCAGCGTGTCGGCGATATGGGCACCATCGACGTTGGAGACGAAATGGCAGCGCGGACCGTCGTGGTAGGGCGCCAGCGCCAGCGTGGCCATCGCCGGGCCAAGGTCGGAGCCGCCGATGCCGATATTGATCACATCGGTGAATTTGGCGCCGGTGCTGGAGCGCAGGCTGCCATCGCGCAGCGCCTCGGCAAAGCTTTCCATCTGTTGCAGGGTCTGACGCACCGGCGGCAGGATATCCTCGCCATCGACCAGGATCGGCGCGTCAGTCTGTGCCCGCAGGGCGGTATGCAGAACGGCGCGGTCTTCGGTGGTGTTGATCTTCTCGCCCCGGAACATCTGGCTGATGCGATCGGCAAGACCGGCCTCGGCGGTGAGACGCTCCAGCAGCGAGAGCGCGGTGGCGTCCAGCGCGGTTTTGGAATAGTCCAGCAGCAGCCCGTCGGTTTCGGCGGAGAAGCTCTGAAACCGGTCTGGCGTCTCGAAGAGCGACAGGAGCGGGATATCGGCGGTCTCTGTCCGGTGCTGTTCCAGAAGCTGCCAGATCTGCGTCCGGGTCTGCGTCATCGTCGGTCTCCCTCGGTTGTCCTTGCCCCGTTGCGAATCACTCAAGGGCACCGCTGCCGATTAGTTAGCGCTAACATGTGCATTTGTAACGCCCTAATATAGCAGGCCGCGCGAATAGGCCCAAATCGGGCTGTCACGGGTGAACACGGGAGCCGGAATGAGGGGCGTGCCGGATCAGACCCGCTGACCCGCAGCATCAAAGGCGAGGCAGTTGGCGGGATCAAAGTCAAAGGTCAGCGTTTCGCCCACATGGGTGTCATGCTGACCAAAGAGGCGGGCGGTAAAGGTCAGATCCTCGCCCATGTCGACCAGAATATTGGTGTCGCCGCCCAGTTTTTCCACGTGAATCACCTCGCCTGTGAGTGGGCCATCCGGGCTGATGCGGGCATATTCCGGGCGAATGCCGATGAACTGTCCGGGGTTGCCGCCGAGACGCGGGGCGGGGACAAAATTCATGGCTGGTGCGCCAATGAATTCCGCCACAAAACGGTTGGCAGGATTGTTGTAAAGCTCCATCGGGGTGCCGACCTGTTCGATACGGCCGTCGCGCAGCACGACGATTTTATCCGCAAGGGTCATCGCTTCGATCTGGTCGTGGGTGACGTAGATCATGCTGGCCGACAGCTGACGGTGCAGGCGGGCGATTTCCAGACGGGTGTTCATGCGCAGGGCGGCATCGAGGTTGGAGAGCGGTTCGTCAAACAGGAACAGCTTGGGTTCGCGCACCACGGCGCGGCCAATGGCGACGCGCTGCCGCTGACCGCCCGACAGTTCCGAGGGGCGGCGATCAAGGTAGTCCTCCAGCGACAGCATCCGGCTGGCTTCGGCGACGCGGGCGGCGATTTCCTCCTTGGGCTGGCGTTCCTGTTTCAGGGCGAGCGCCATGTTTTCGCGCACGGTGAGATGCGGATAAAGCGCATAGGACTGGAACACCATGGCGATGCCGCGTTTGGCGGGGGGCGTGGTGGTGACGGTCTGGTCGCCGATGGTGATCTCACCCGCCGTGGCGTCCTCAAGCCCAGAGATCACCCGCAGAAGGGTGGATTTGCCACATCCCGACGGGCCGACAAAGACCACGAATTCGCCGTCCTCCACGGTGAGGTTGATATCTTTCAGCACCTCGACCGGGCCGAAGGATTTGCAGACATTGGTAAGCTGTAGGGCGGTCATGGCGGGGATCCTTCAGGTCTTCGGGTTCGCAGAGGGCGAGGTGGGCGCTGTCGCCGCGGCCTCGGTCCGTTCTGTCTGTACTGTGGTCAGGTCAACGGGCGCGCCGCTGCGGATGCTCTGGTCGGCGGCCAGGCAGATTGCCAGCGAGGCAACGGCGTCCTGCATGTGCCGCTCCATGTCGATGTCCTCGGCAATGACCCGCAGCATATGGGTCTGTTCGGCAGCGCAGAGCGCCTGATGGTCGGGTTCCTCGGGCAGGTCGATGCGGCGGTCCGGGGTGTCTTGCGTGCTGCGATGCACGATCAGGCTGCCGACGGCGGTATGGCCATCGACATCGTCCGAGCCAGCCTTGTCTGTTTCGGTGATCGAGACGGATCCGTTGGGGGAAATCACGTCTTTTACGAAATACGCGGTTTCGGACATCATCGGTCCCCAGCCTGCCTCGTACCAGCCGACGGACCCGTCAGAGAAGGTCACCTGAAACTGGCCGTAATTATACATATCCTCGGCAATTTCATCCGACAGGCGCAGGCCGATGCCATGGACGCGCTGGGGTACGGCATCGGTGATCTGGCACATCACATCGACATAATGCACGCCGCAGTCCACGATTGGCGAAGTGGTCTGCATCAGTGCCTTGTGGGTCTGCCATGTAGGGCCATCGGACTGCTGGTTGAGGTTCATGCGGAACACATACGGGGGCCCGAGATCGCGGGCCTCGGCAATCAGGCGCTGCCAGCTGGGATGGTGACGCAGGATATAGCCCACCATCAGCTTGCGCCCCAGACGGCGGGCGGCGTCGGTCACTGCGCGGGCATCGGCAACCGTGGTGGCCAGCGGCTTTTCGACGAAGACATCCGCGCCGGCCTCCATTGCGGCAATGGCATAGGCGGCATGGCTGTCGGAATAGGTGGCGATGACCACCAGATCGGGTTTGGTCTGCGCCAGCGCCTGATGGAAATCGCTATAAACCGGATAGTCCTGCAAGGGGGCCTGTGCAGGCGCGCCGGAGCGGTTGACGAGGCCGACGATCTGCGCGGTTTCGTCATTGTGGTGAGCCAGCGCATGGGCAAAGCCCATATTGCCAAGGCCTGCGATCAGTACGCGGGTCATTTGAGGCCTCCGCTGTGGTGAGGATGGCTGCTGTGACGATGGCGAGAGGACAGGCTGAGCGCCGGGCCAACAAGCGGCTGAAGACTGCCGCTCCGGGGGGCTGGCCCGACGCAGCCCGGCACTGCTGCCGGACGAGCGCATAGCGTGATATGTCGGATCATTTCACCGCTCCTGAGGTGATACCGCGGATCAGCTGGCGCGAGAAGATCACATAGAGCACCATGACCGGCAGGATCGCCATCGACAGCGCCGAGAGCACGGCGTTCCAGTCTGTCACGAACTGGCCGATGAAGACCTGGCTGCCCAGTGTCAGCGTCTTGGTTTCCTCGGCCGGGGCCAGGATCAGCGGGAACCAGAGATCGTTCCAGATCGGGATCATGTTGAAGACGGCGACGGTGGCCATGGCCGGGCGCACCAGCGGCAGCACCAGGCGGAAGAAGATGGTGTATTCCGAAAGCCCGTCGATGCGGCCTGCGTTCTTCAGATCATCGCTCACCTGTTTCATGAATTCCGACAGGATGAACACCGCCAGCGGCAGGCCCTGCGCGGTATAGACGAGGATCAGCGCAGTCAGCGTATTGACCAGCCCGGTGTCCACCATCAGCTCCAGAATGGCGACGGTGCCGATGCGGATCGGGATCATGATGCCAAGGGCGAGGTACAGGCCGAGCAGCATATTGCCCTTGAAACGGTATTCGGCGAGGGCGAAGGCGGCCATGGCGCCAAACAGCAGCACCAGCGCCAGCGACACCACGGTGACAATCATCGAGTTCTGAAAGTAGAGGAAGAAATCCCCCTGCTTCAGGACGGTCTGATAGCCGACCAGCGAGAATGTGTCGGATGTCGGCAGGCCGAGAGGGTCGCGAAAGATCGCTTTGCGGGTTTTGAAGCTGTTCACCAGGATCACAAACACCGGAAACAGGGCGATCAGCGTGTAGGTGATCAGCGCACCGTGGGCGAGGATGCTGTTGAACGGGTTTGAGCGGGATTTATGCATCATCGGATCCTCAGAACTGGTAGCGGCGCAGACGGGTCTGGATGCCGAAGAGATAGATGCAGACACCGATCAGGATGATCGCGAACATGGCGGTGGCAATGGCGGACCCCATATGCGGATCGCCCAGTTGCAGCTGAAAGCCGAAGAAGGTGCGATACATGAAGGTGCCGAGAATATCGGTGGAGAAATCCGGCCCGGCAAGCGCGCCTTGGGTGGTGTAGATCAGGTCGAAGGCGTTGAAGTTGCCTACAAATGTCAGGATCGAGATGATCCCGATGGAGGGTAGGATCAGCGGCAGTTTGATTTTCCAGAAGGCGGACATGCCGGTGATGCCATCAACCTCGCCGGCTTCGATCACCTCTTCGGGGATCGACAGCAGGGCTGCGTAGATCAGCATCATCGGGATGCCGACAAACTGCCAGACAGAGATCAGCGCCAGCGTGGTCAGCGCGTAGTCTTCCTTGCCCAGCCAGGGGGCAAACAGCCACTTCAGGCCAATGGCGTCGAGGAGGTCGGGGGTGATGCCCCAGATCGGCGAGAGGATCAGTTTCCAGGCGAAGCCGACGATGACAAAGCTGAGGATGGTCGGCACGAAGATCGCGGTGCGATAGAGTGCGGCAAACCGGAGCCGGGGATGGCTGAGGATCGCCGCCAGCGCCACCCCGATTGGGTTCTGCACCAGCATATGCACGATGAAGAACCAGAAATTATTGCCAAGCGCATTCCAGAACTGTTCCGACCAGTTGGGGTCGCCGAACAGGGTCTGAAAATTGGCGAGGCCGACGAACTGGCGGATCTGGTCGCTTTCGCTATAGAGCGCGAGCCGCAGGGTATTGAACAGCGGGAAGATCATGATGGCCGTATAGACCAGCACAGCGGGCGCCAGAAAAACGGCGATATGCCAGCGTCTGCGCGGTTTATGAGGGGTGTTTTGCATGATGTGTCCCATCTGTCGACGGGTCCGGGCCGCGTGAGGCCGCCCGGACGCCTGAGTCTGTGGTCAGTCAGATCGCGGCGCGCTTATTTCTGCGGCTCGTACCAGCTGGCCAGACCCTCTTGCAGTTCAGCGCCGAGATCAGCAGCGGCCTTGGTGCCCTTGATTGCGGCAACGGAGGCCCCCCAGGTTTCGTTTTCGAGGTTCGGCGTACCGCGCGACAGGATCTGATAGGTGGAGCGGATGGTGCTCTCACACTCGCCACGCCAGGAGACGAATTCCTGCGCCAGCGGATCATCCATCGCGACCTCATGGTTTGACAGCGAGAAGAAGCCCGGCAGCGCGTTGGCGTAGATTGCGGCGAATTCAGGCGAGCCGACCCAGTTCAGGAAGGTCTTGGCAGCTTCTGCATTGGGGGAGGCGGCATTCAGGCCCACCGCGATATCGGTGTGATCCGAGATGTAGCAGGTGTCGCCCGCCGCTTTGACTGGCGGTTTGAAGGCGCCCATGGCGAAATCGGCCTGGGTGTTGAAGCCGGAGATTTCCCAGCTGCCTGCCGGATAGATCGCGGCGCGGCCCAGGGTGAAGATGTTCTGGCTGTCGGGATAGGTCTGGGCTTCATAGCCGTCGCCCATGTAGGCACCCCATTTCGACAGGGTCTCATAGGGGGCAACCCACTGCTCGTCGGTCAGTTTCTGCTCGCCTGCGATCAGGGCAAGACGGCCTTCCTCGCCTTTCCAGTAGTTCGGGCCGATGTTGTTATAGCCCATGGTGGCGGCTTCCCACTGGTCGTTTGTGCCCATCGCCAGCGGAATGTAATTGCCGTCCTGTTTGATTTTCTCCAGCGCCGCGAAGAACTCGTCTTCGGTTTCCGGTACGTCCACGCCCAGCTCGGCAAAGGCGTCCTTGTTGTAGATGAAGCCGTGGATCACCGAAGCAATCGGCACGCAGAAGGTGGCGGAGCCGTCATCTGTCTGCCAGGCGGATTTGGCCACATCGGAGAAGCTGCTCATCGCCTCAAGATCGGACAGATCGGCCAGCTGGCCCTTGTCATACAGACCAAGCGAGGCATCAAAGGGGCGGCAGGTGATCAGATCGCCGGCGCTGCCCGCATCCAGTTTGGAGTTCAGCACGGCGTTATATTCCGCCGGGGCAGAGGGGGTGAACTTCAGCTTGATGCCGGGGTTGGCGGCCTCAAAGGCGGGGATGATCTTGTCCTGCCAGAGGGCGAGGTCATCGTTGCGCCAGCTCTCAATCGTCAGCGTGACGTCTTCGGCAGCGGCTGCGCCGCCGAGCACGGTCGAGCCGAGCAGCGCGAGGGTAAAGAGTTTGCGTGTCATTCTGTATCTCCCAGTTTGCATGTTTGGTATTTGAAATCAGGGTCTTGGTGACCTCTTGGGTGGCGCGTGGCCGACCGTTACACCTGTGCGAGCGCGGCTCGCAGGTTGTCCTTGTTATGGCGCAGCAGCGTGTCCGCCGCAGTGGGGGAGGCCGCACCCTGCAACAGCAGAATGGCGGCTTTCACCGCGCCGCCGGTCTGATCCAGCGCGCGGGCGGCGGCCTCGGCGTCCTGCTGTGTGAGGGTGCAGACTATGCGGATCGCGCGTTGGCGCAGCTTGGCGTTATCTGCGATCAGATTGACCATCATGCCGTCCATCACATGCCCCAACCGGATGCCTGCCAGCGTCGACATCATGTTGAGCGCGGCCTTCTGCGCGGTTCCGGCGCCCATGCGGGTGGAGCCTGCGATGACCTCCGGCGGTGTTGGCAGGCAGATTGCCACATCGGCCAGTTGCAGCAGTGGCGTGTCGGCGTTGTTGGCAATCGCGATGACCTTGGCGCCGGCGGCCTGTGCGGTTTTTGCAAAGCCGATCGGGAATGGCGTGGTGCCGCTGGCGGAAAGGGTGATCGCCACATCACCTGCGGTCACTGCGGCGGCAGCCTTGCTGCCGGCCGCGCTGTCATCTTCAGTATGGCCGGGCATCCGCCCGTCGGATGGGATGCCGCCGGCCATGTGAATGGAGATCTGATCGGCGCTGATGCCGAATGTGCCGGGCAGTTCGGCGCCATCAGCCAGCGCCATAAGGGCCGAGGAACCTGCCGCCGCATAGTGCAGGTGACCAGCGTTGCGCAGGCATTCCGTCAGCAGAGCGGCGCCTGCGGCGATGGCGGGGCGGGCGCTGTCTACAGCTGCCAGTGCGCGCGATTGCCCGTCGAGAAGCGTGTCGAGGATATCGGCATCGGCGCGCAGATCGAGCCCCCTGGCGCGGGGGTGCAGCGTTTCCGTCTGCGCATCGGTGGGCGCCGATATACGTGCTGCGGACGGTTGTTGGCTGGTCGATGCCATGTGATTCCTCCCCCTCAGGTGAATGAGAAGTATTTAATACCTATACAATACCACTTGTCTACCATTTAATTATTTTCTTGGTCTGGTGTAGGTTTTTCAAGGAGTTATCTACTGTGGCGCCAATACTTGCGGCCGATAGGTCTTTCTTTTGGTTAAAAGGTATCTTATAGGTATTGCATGACTGACTCGTGCTTTCCATATCTGATCGCCGTGGATGGAGGGGGGACCTCCTGTCGCTTTGTCCTGCTGGGGGCGGGCGATCCCGCGGCTGATCTGCCTGATACCTCCGCGCCCAAGAGCTGCGGGGCGTCGCCGCGCCGGCTGGTGGTCACCGGGGGAAGCGCCAATGTCTATACCGCGCCCGAGCTTGCGGTTGAGACGCTGCGCGCGGGATTGAGCGATCTGCAACGTCAGGCGGGCCTTGACGATGAGGCTTTTCACCAGATCCCGGTCTATGCAGGACTGGCAGGGGTGATTGATGCCGGGTCGGCAGCCTTTGTCGCCTCGGCCCTGCCGCATCGGCATATCCGGGTCGAAGATGACCGGATGCCTGCGGTTGTCGGGGCGCTTGGCGAGGGCACTGCCTGTCTGATCGGTGTCGGCACCGGGTCATTTCTGGGCCGTCAGGTGGCGGGGCAGGTCACGCTTATTGGTGGTCACGGGGCGGTTCTTGGCGATGAGGCCTCGGGCGGCTGGCTGGGGCGGCGTGTGTTGCAGCTGACGCTACAGGCGGCCGAAGGGATCGAGCCGATGACGCCGCTGCTGCGCAGCTGTCTCAGGGATTTTTCCAATCAGACTGCCGAGATTGTCCGGTTTGCCCAGACCGCGCGTCCGGCGGCCTTTGGCGCCTATGCGCCGCGGGTGGCGCAGGCTGCCGCTGCGGGCGATTCCGTAGGGCGGCGGCTGATGGCCGAAGGCGCGGAGTATCTGTGCCACGGGTTGCAGGCGCTGGGACGTCGGCCGGAGGAACCGGTTTATCATATCGGCGGTGTGGCGGCGCAATACGCCGCCTATCTGCCTGCTGATGTGGCGGAGTACCTGCAGGCGCCGGAGGGCTCGCCGCTGGACGGGGCGCTGGAGCTGGCGCGCCGCTTTGCCCGCGAGATCCGGCAGGAGGCGCTATGACGGTCGAGGAATTCCTGAAACCGGCCGCCTGGCTGGAGGACGCCGCCGGGCCACGCTATGTGCGGCTGCGCCAGCGTATCGAGGACGGCATCGAGACCGGGCTGCTGCCCAAGAGCGCGCCCTTGCCCGCCGAACGAGAGATTGCAACGCTGACCGGACTGTCGCGCGTCACCGTGCGCCGCGCCATGCAGGATCTGGTGGATCGGGGCATCGTGGTGCAGCGGCAGGGCTCGGGGAGTTTTGTGTCCGATGGCACGCCCAAGGTGGAGCAATCGCTGTCGCAGCTCACCTCGTTTACCGAGGACATGGAGCGGCGCGGCTATGACACCAGCGTCGAATGGCTGGAACGCGGCATCCATACCCCTTCGCCGGAGGAGGTGATGGCGCTGGCGCTGACCTCGGGGGAGGCGGTTGCGCGTATTGCCCGTCTGCGGCGTGCCAATGGGCGTCCGATGGCGATCGAGCGGGCCTCGCTTCCGGTGGATATCCTGCCCAATCCGCAGGCAGTCCGGGGGTCGCTTTATGAGGTGCTGGAGCAGACCGGCAGCCGCCCGGTGCGGGCCTTGCAGCGGATTTCGGCGATCAACCTGCCGGAGTATGAGGCGCAGCTGCTGGGGGTGGAGCCGGGAATGGCGGGCCTAAGCATCGTGCGGACGTCTTACTTGCGCAACCGTCGCGTGGTGGAGTTCACCCGCTCGATCTATCGCGGCGATGCTTATGATTTTGTCGCCGAGCTGCGGCTCGGGACGAGCTAACCTGGCGACCCTGAGGAGGGAACCATGACAGATATCACCAAGATGCGTCGCGAGATCGACGAGATCCCGACCGCCGTGGATCGGCTGCTGAGCCAGGGCGAGGCGGATATTGACGCGGTGGCCGAGGCGGTGCGCCGCCTTGATCCGAATATTATGGTGACGGTGGCACGCGGATCGTCCGACCATGTCTGCACCTATCTGAAATATGCCAGCGAGATCCTGCTGGGAGTGCCTGTTGCCTCGGTCGGGCCGTCGGTTGCGTCGATCTACAAGGCGCCGTTGCGGCTGCAGGGGGCGCTGAGCCTGGCGGTGTCGCAGTCGGGCAAAAGCCCGGACATCGTGGCGATGGCGGAAAGCGCGCGCCGTGACGGGGCGCTGGCGGTGGCGCTGACCAATGATCCCGCCTCGCCGCTGGCGGCTGCGTCGGACCATGCGCTGGATATTCACGCAGGGCCCGAGTTGAGCGTGGCCGCGACGAAGACCTTTGTCACCTCGGCGGTGGCGGGGCTGTGGCTGCTGGCCAAATGGGATCGCAACCAAGCGGTGCTTGCGGCGCTGCACGCCTTGCCGGAGCAGTTGGAGCGCGCCTGCCGCATTGACTGGCCCGAGGTGCGCGAGGCCATCGGCGCGCGGTCATCGCTGTTCACGCTGGGGCGTGGTCAGGCGCTGGCGGTGTCGAATGAGGCGGCGCTGAAGTTCAAGGAAACCTGCCAGCTTCATGCGGAGAGCTATTCCTCGGCGGAGGTGCTGCATGGGCCGGTGTCTATTGTGGAAGAGGGGTTCCCGGTGCTGGGCTTTGCGGCGGCGGATGCCGCTGAGGACGCGCTGGCGGGTATCGCCGATCAGATCGCGGGCAAGGGCGCGCAGGTCTTTGCCACCAGCGACAAGGTGACGGCGGCGCGGCGTGTGGATCATATCCGCACGGACCATGCGCTGACTGATCCGATCAGCCTGATCGTGTCCTTTTATGCGATGGTTGAAGCCTTTGCCGCCTCGCGCGGGATTGACCCCGATGCGCCCCGCCACCTGAAAAAAGTGACGGAAACGGTATGACCGGCGACCGGCAACCGCTGCGTGCGCTGACCGGTGCCCGCATCCTGACCCCGGTGGGCTGGGAGGAGGACAGCGCGCTGGTCCTGCGCGGCGACCAGATCGCGGCCGTCCTGCCCGTCGGCAAACTGCCCGAGGGGGCGGAGGTGACGGAGCTGACCGGTGGGATCCTGACGGCGGGGTTTGTCGACCTGCAGGTCAACGGTGGCGGCGGGGTGATGTTCAACGACGCGCCCGAGCTGGAGCAGTTGCAGGTCATTGCGGCGGCCCATGCGCAGATTGGCGCGACCTCGATCCTGCCGACGCTGATTACCGATACGCCGGATTTCGTCGCCCGCGCCATCGACGCCGTGGACGCCGCGATTGCCGCCGGGGTTCCGGGCATCATCGGGCTGCATCTGGAGGGGCCGCATCTGGCGGTGTCGCGCAAGGGCGCGCATGATGCGTCTTTGATACGCCCGATGAGCGAGACCGATCTGGAGATGTTATGCGCAGCGGCCACCCGGTTGCCGGTGCTGAAGGTGACCCTGGCTTGCGAAGCGGCGACCCCGACGCAGATCCGGCGGTTGAGCGAGGCGGGCGTGCTGGTGTCGCTGGGTCATACCGATGCGAGCCACGCCGATTGCGTGGCGGCGGTTGCGGCAGGCGCGCGCTGCGTCACCCATCTGTTCAACGCCCAGAGCCAGCTTGGCAATCGCGAACCCGGTGTTGTCGGCGCCGCCCTTGATCTTGGCGGGCTGTCAGCGGGGCTGATTGCGGACGCGGTGCATGTGCATCCGGCATCCATGCGGGCGGCGCTGGCGGCCAAGACCGGGCCCGGGCAACTGTTTCTGGTCAGCGATTCCATGGCCACCGGCGGCTCCGATATCGACCGCTTTACCCTGAATGGTCGCGAAATCCGCCGTGACGGCAATCGGTTGACGCTGGCTGATGGCACCCTTGCGGGCGCCCATCTGGAGCTGGCAACGGCGGTGCAGATCCTGGTCGAGACCTGCGATCTGCCGTTGGAGACGGCGCTGGAGATGGCCACGAGCCGGCCGGCGGATTTGATCAGGCGGCCCGATCTGGGGCGCTTGCAACCCGGCGCGCGCGCCGATGTGCTGCATCTGAACGACGCGCTGGAGCTGCAGCAGGTCTGGCAGGGCGGCCTGGCGCTGTAGCTGCTGTTGCATCGTGTCGCTCAGCGATGCCTCATACGGTGAAACTTGGCGCCAACTGTTCTGCTGGGGCAGGAAGTCCTGCTGGTCTGCTCTGAGGTCATGCTGACCGATCCTGCACGACCCACGAACGGCAGAAAAGCGCGGATAGTGTGCGTTGCAAAGTCGGTCATTTGACGCAACCAGCCGAGGGTTTCTGCTGCGCCGCAGCCGGCCGTTCGCTGCGACTGCGAGGTTTTGCAGCCGGTGAGCTGACACAATGCGGGACGGACCCGACTTTTGCTAATGCAGCCAGTGCTTACACAGCAATCTCTCGCGGTTGCAGCAAAAATAATTCTGCGATGCGGCCCGTGTTGGACCTGTCACGTTTTAGTGCCGCCCCAGGTGCTCGTTTAAGCCACCTTCCGTTCGAATGCGACTGGGATCGGAATATCGCATTCATCGTGCAGCGCCTCTGCTCCATCTGGGGCATAGGTGCCGCCTTCAATCCCGCTGCCCCCCAGGGGTTTGTCGGTATCACAGGCCAGGCCGTTGATATCTTCGGGATTCTGGCGCCGGTATTCATCGGCGATCCACATCATGGTCAGTTCATTGGTGTCCCTATCGGGTGCCGGAACATTCATGCCTGAGTTCAGGAACCCATGGCGGATCAATTCCTGGGCAAAGCGCCGGGTGATTTTTTCCAGCTCATGTTCTTCCCGGTGGCGTGGGTCGATCCGCAGGGCGCCCTTGGAGCCGCCGAACGGCGGCCCCAACAAAGCACATTTATGAGTCATAAGCGCCGCCAGCGCCTCAACCTCTTCCTGATCGGTATCCGGAGAATATCGGATGCCGCCCTTTGCCGGAGGGTTTTGGGTGGAATGCACCGCGCGCCACCCTGTAAAGGAGTGCATTTTGCCACGCAGCCGCACACCGAAGCGGGTCACATAGGTCGCGTGGCAGATGCGGATTATTTCTCATCCAGCCCTTCTGGCAAATCGATTGTGGATGCTATGTCGTTAAACATGGCATTCACATCAGGCAAGAACGCACGACTCATCGGATGGCCCCCAGCAGGCGGGACATCAAAGATGCCTTTGCGATGCCAAAGCCGCCTCCGCCTGGGGTTTTCATGATGAAGACGTCATCGACCCCCATTTGAGTTTCATCATTCCCTTTCAGCATTTCGACATCCCCGTTGCTGCGCTTAACCGAGTTTTCACCGGGTTTGCCCGGTTCACCACCTGCTGCGCCATGGGGCACGGTTTCCCGATGCGAAGACAGCACCGTGACGGTCATCGGAGTGAGGAACCGCAGCTTGCGGATAATCCCGTTGCCGCCCGTGGTTTCTCCCGCGCCGCCAGAGTCCTGCCGGATCGAGAATTCATCCACGCGCACCGGGAACCGAGTTTCCAGAACCTCCGGGTCCGTCATGCGGGTGTTTGTCATATGGCTGTGCACCGCACTGGCCCCGTCAAAACCATCCCCTGCGCCTGTGCCACCGCAGATCGTTTCATAGTTTTGATACTCATCGTTCCCGTAAACGAAGTTGTTCATAGTGCCCTGCGAGCCGGCGATAACACCCAAAGCACCATAAAGCGTATCGGCAATGGCCTGGCTGACTTCGGTATTACCGGAGATCACCGCAGCTGGGAATTCCGGGTTGATCATTGATCCCTTTGGCGTTCGAACCTCCAGCGGCTTCATGCAACCTTCGTTCATCGGAATATCGGACCCGACCAGCGTGCGGAAAACGTAAAGAACAACTGCGCGGCAAATCGAGTAAGGAGCATTGTAATTCAAAGGACTCTGATCAGAGGTGCCTTCAAAATCGATGATCGCCTTGCGCTCGACTCGGTCCACCGAAATGCTGACACAGATCTTTGCACCACCGTCCAGTGGATATTCAAACGAGCAATCCTTTAGAACATCCAGAACCCGGCGTACGCTTTCTTCGGCGTTGTCTTGCACATGGCCCATATAGGCGTGCACGACACCAAGCCCAAACTGCTCTACGATATTCTGCAACTCTTTGACGCCCGTGGCATTTGCAGCCACCTGCGCTGCCAGATCAGCCATATTCTGATCGATGTTCCGGCAGGGATATGGTCCGCTGCCCAGCAAAGCGCGCGCTTCTGCTTCGCGCAAAGTGCCGCGATCCACCAGCAGGAAGTTGTCGATCAGGATACCTTCCTCATCAATGGTCTTGCTGTCTGGCGGGGCTGAACCCGGGGTTTTGCCACCAATATCTGCATGGTGACCGCGGGATGCTGTGACGAAGATGATGTTTTTCCCATCGGCATCAAACACCGGAGTGATGACTGTGACATCCGGCAGGTGTGTGCCGCCATTAAAGGGATTGTTCATCATGAACACATCGCCCGGGCGGATCTTGTCTGTGTTTTCGCTGAGGATAGATTTGACGCTGCCGCTCATGGACCCAAGGTGGACAGGCACGTGTGGTGCATTGGCCACCAGGTCGCCGTTGGCATCAAAGATCGCACAGGAAAAATCAAAACGTTCCTTGATGTTTACCGAATAAGCGGTGTTGGCTAAAGTTGCCCCCATTTGTTCGGCAATCGACATGAGCAGGTTGTTAAACACCTCAAGCATTACTGGATCGACCGTCGTGCCAATCGCCTCTTTGCGTTCCAATGGCACAATCCGCGTCAGCACAAGGTTGCCACCTTCGCGGCATTCTGCTTGCCAACCATCTTCGATGGCATTGGTCCCAGTGGGCTCAAAAATGATTGCTGGTCCGGTGACCTTGTCACCAATGGTCAAGCCGGTTCGATCCACCATTGGAACATCTTGCCAACGGCCATTGTTATACATGGAGGCGTTCAGGTTCTTACCACGCCCTTCTTCATTGACAGGAAGCGTTACATCTTCGCCAGTGGATCCGATGGATTCTGATGTCAGAAGGTCGATGATTAGCTGATTGTAGTCCGGCACAAAGCCGAAGCGCTGCTCGTGCGCTTCCTCAAATCCTTTACGCATCTCCTCGACGGTTCCAAAAGGAACGTCCAGGGTCTGATGTGAGCCATCGGTCCTAATATGAGCTGTGCGAACAATTTGAATCGCCTCTTTGGATACACCCTGTTCCAGAACTTCGTTATGCGTTTCAGCATCCAGCCCTTTCAGAACAGTTTCCGCTTCAGAGACATTATTGATGGGCTGCGCAAACTGGTATTCCCGCAGGGCACGTACATCCGCCAACCCCATACCGAATGCTGAGAGAACGCCCGCAAACGGGTGAATGAAGATACTCTCCATGCCCAGGACATCCGCAACCTGACAGGCGTGCTGCCCCCCCGCACCACCAAAACAGTTCATGGTGTATTGGGTCACATCATAGCCGCGCTGAACACTGATCTGCTTGATCGCATTTGCCATGTTTTCCACGGCGATGCGCAGGAAACCTTCGGCAAGTTGTTCCGGGCTGCGCTCTGGTTCCCCGGTTTCTGCCGATATTTCTTTGGCAAGCGCTGTAAATTTCTCACGCACGACCGCCACGTCCAGCGGCTCGTCGCCATTGAGGCCAAACACATGCGGGAAGTGATCTGGTTGAAGCTTGCCAAGCAAAACGTTGCAGTCGGTTACGGCAAGCGGGCCGCCACGGCGGTATGAAGCCGGGCCTGGGTTTGCACCGGCGCTCTCGGGACCCACTTGCATGCGTCCGTTTGAGAAGCTGAGGATCGAGCCACCGCCAGCTGCAACAGTGTGGATGCTCATCATCGGTGCTCGCATCCGCACGCCTGCGACCTCGGTTTCAAAGGAACGTTCGAATTCTCCCGCATAGTGGCACACATCGGTAGAAGTGCCGCCCATGTCAAAACCGATGAGTTTGTTAAAACCAAGGGCTTCTGCACTGCGCACCATGCCGACCACGCCGCCAGCAGGGCCAGATAGGATTGCATCCTTACCTTGGAACAGGTTTGCATCGGTCAACCCACCATTGGACTGCATGAACATCAAGGACCTACATCCACCGCGTGTGGCACCAAGCGCATCGCTGACTTGCTGAACATATCGGCGAAGGATTGGCGACAGATAGGCATCCACAACGGTTGTATCCCCACGGGAGACAAGCTTGATCAGCGGGCTAACCTTGTGGCTAAGCGAGACCTGGGTGAAGCCGGATTGCTT
Source organism: Phaeobacter sp. JH20_29 (assembly GCF_048056175.1). Classification (NCBI taxonomy): domain Bacteria; kingdom Pseudomonadati; phylum Pseudomonadota; class Alphaproteobacteria; order Rhodobacterales; family Roseobacteraceae; genus Phaeobacter; species Phaeobacter sp. JH20_29. The sequence continues at coordinate 210,782 of NZ_JAYMWO010000009.1, read as the reverse complement.
TGCCATCTCGCCGATCTTTAGCTCGTTGTCGTGGAATCTGTAGCCATGCATCAGTGCCACCGCGACAGAGCGGTACCCGCGCCCGTAGGCCTGAGACAGCGCGTCGCGGACTTGACGCAGGTTCAAGGGTTCGATGACATTGCCATCGGCATCGACGCGCTCTTCAACTTCAATGACTTCTTCATAGAGCAGCTCAGGCAGCTGAATGTTCAGATCAAATAGGCGCGGCCGGTTCTGGTAGCCGATGCGCAGCAAGTCTCTCATTCCTTTGGTGATGAGCAGGATTGTCCGATCGCCTTTGCGTTCCAGAAGCGCATTGGTTGCGACGGTTGTCCCCATCTTGACTGCATCGATCGTGCCTTCGGGGATAGGGCTGTCCGCGTCCAAGCCTAGAATTTCTCGGACCCCTTGAACTGCCGCGTCTTTGTAACGCTCGGGGTTTTCGGAAAGTAGTTTATGGGACTGAAGCGTTCCGTCCGGTTTTCGTGCGACGATGTCGGTAAACGTACCGCCTCGGTCGACCCAAAATTGCCACATGGCATAGCTCCTTTGTTTGCCGGGCAACTGCCCGGCATGTTTTCTTTGGTGAAATGCGGCCCCTTAGGGCCGCGGTTATCGCTGGATGGATTCCGGAAGGTAGAGAGCGATCTGAGGGAACGCGAGTAAGGCCGCTACCATAAGCAGCATCACAAAGACGAACGGGATGGTACCCAGCATCACGTCGCTCAGTTTCCCGCTCTTACGTGCGCCTTGCACGACATAGAGGTTCAAGCCGACCGGGGGTGAGATAAGAGCCATTTCAACGAGAACGATCATCATTATCCCAAACCAAATCACATCGTACCCAAGCGCCGTGACCAGGGGCACGATGATCGGGATCGTTACAACCATCAGCGACAAGGTCTCGATGAAAAATCCGAGTACAATGTACATGCAGACAATCACCAGCATGGTCATCAATGGTGAAAACCCAAGCCCATTGAGCAGAGCCTGAAGTTCCGCGCCCAGACCGGCCGAGGCCAGTGTGAAGTTCAGGAAAGACGCCCCAATGATAACCAGCATGATCATGGAGGTGATCTTGATGGTGCCAACGATGCTCTCACTGATCATCTTGATTGAAACGCCACCAAAGGCTGCTGCGATGAGCACTGCGCCTGCAACACCAACTGCCGCTGCCTCTGTCGGAGTGGCCCACCCCATGTAGATGGTCCCGATGATAGCACCGAAAAGGATGACGATGGGGATGAGCTGAAAAAGTCCGCGGATCATCTCAGAGATCGGGAACACCCGTCGAACACCGCCCAATTCGGGTCGGATCATACAAATGAGCACAGTGATGAGCATGAAGCCCACCGCAAGCAAAAGACCTGGCATGAGACCCGCGAGAAAAAGTTGCGGGATAGATGACTGCGTCAGGAAACCGTAGACGATAAGGTTGATTGATGGCGGGATCATGATGCCAAGTGTACCGCCAGCGGCGATAGCCCCTGAGAAGAGCTTTGGGTCATACCCGAGCTTTTCAGCCTGTGGCATGGCGACCGTTGCGACGGTCGCGGCCGTCGCGACAGACGAGCCCGAAATGGCCGAAAACATCGTCGAGGTAGCCACATTCGCGTGGACCAGCCCCCCTGGCATCCAAGACACCCAACGGTCCAGCGCGGCGTAAGTTCTGTTGGCGATACCGCTGCGGACCAGGACCTCACCGAGCAAGACAAAGAATGGAATGGCGATCAATGTGGCATTGTTTGATGTCGACCAGACCAAGTTTCCGAGTCCTTTGGTCAGCGGAAAAGGGCTGAAGAATGCGTCGATTCCGAATCCAAGGAGGAATAACACGATCCCAACAGGGATTGAGAGCGAAAGCAGGGCCAGCAGGCCGACTGAAATTGACCAAATCATGTGTGGATCTCCGCGTCTTCTTCGCCGACGATCCCGACAGCAGCTTCGGATTTTTCAAATTCACCGCGCAAGACCAGCATGACTGCGGCGACCAACGTGAGCCATGCGATGACGGCAAACCAAAGCCAGCCCGCAAACCACGGTAGTTGAACCAGTGCCAGAGGTGTCTCCAGCGGTGTATTGGCGCGCGAACTGTTTATGATTGACCGCTCAACGACAGGCCAGGACCTGATGGCAATCACGGTGACGGTGCTCGACAAGACGAACAGAGAGAACAGGTCAAAGAGGGACCGTCCGAGGGCGTTGACACGCCCCCGGAGAATATCGATCCGAATGTGACTGAGTTCGAGCAGGGCAAATCCCATACCCCAGGACGTAACAACAGCCATGACGTAGCCACTTATTTCATCAGTTCCGCCGAGAGTGCCTCCCAACTGCCTGATCATGATTTCAGCGATGATGAACACGACACATGTCAAGAGCAGAACACCAATCAGCATTGCTACTGCTCGATTGAGCCGCTTCATCGTCGCAAGTATTTTCTCGGGCATTGGAAGCACTCCCAGGGAACTATCTGTTATTCTACGGCAACAGACACGCCGACGACTTGACCGACGCTAGTGTTCCACCGCTCGGCCCAATCAGCACCGGCGCGTTCAGCCCACGCCGGGAGAACTTCGCTGACCAGGGTTTCCCTCGCGTTGTTGAAGTCTTCTTCCGAAACTTCGACAAGCTTCATGTTACGCGTTTCGCCAGATGGGCACTCGCCATTCCCTGTCAAGCAGGCGATGTCATTGACCAGCGCGTCTTGAGCGACTTCCCATGCAGGCTCCTCAAATTCGGCTGACACCTGGGTTTGGATCAATTCCTGAGTTTCGGTGCTTAGAGAATTCCATTTGTCCAGATTGATGGCGGTGACCACCGGATCCCAACCACCCAAGGGGATGGCCAAAAGATTGGTAGATACTTCCCACCACCCAGAGCTGTAGCCAGATCCGGCACCAGTTACCGCGCAATCGACCACCCCTTTCTGGAGAGCACCAGGTACTTCGGCAAAGCTGACGTTGACACCCTCAGCTCCAAGGGCTTCGAGGAACTTGGCGGTCATACGCCCAGAGGCACGGACCTTTAGGCCTTTGAGGTCAGCAAGAGAGTTCACGTCACCATTGCAGAATACGACCTGTGGTGGGTAGGGCGCGATCGCCAGAACGTGACTGTTGAAGCGGTCCCGATAGATGTCGCTAACCATCGGACGTGCAGCATCGACCATCGCGCGGGCTTCGTCGGCCGTAAGTGCAAGCAGCGGGACATCCAGACCTTCGAGTTCTGGCGCATCGGCCACTGCATAGTCGCCAACTGTCATTGCAACGTCATAAACGCCGTCCCCGAGCAGACGGAAAACGTCTCCAACCCCAAGGTTCATTTGGTTGTGCGTGGTCAGGCTTACGTTGATTGATCCACCGGAAGCTGTTGGAAGGGTTTCCGACCAGAAAGGTGCTTCAAATTGTTTGTGAAGTGGCAAGCCGGACCAACTGCCGACGACAGCCAAATCTTCTGCGATTACAGGCGATGCAAGCAATGCGGTTGCCGCCAGATATGCAGTGAATTTTCTCATCTTAGTTCTCCTGTTTGGACTTAGTTTGATTGATGATTGTCGGGTGCTAAGATCGGATTCTCTGCATCCTGCGGTATATCGGTAATCAGCATATGACCCGGCTTATGTGTGATGCAGAGAGGGAGTTTGGCCTGCTCGATAGCTGCCTGTGGAGTAACGCCGCAGGCCCAGAAAACGGGTATAAACCCGGCTTCCACTGGCGCTGGATCGCCCCAATCAGGGAGGTTAACGTCTTGAATCCCGATTTCCGCAGGATCGCCCCAATGCACTGGTGCCCCATGCGCAAGGGGGTAGTTCTTAGAAATGGCGATTGCGGTTTTTAGCTGATCTTCAGGAATTGCCCGCATGCTGACGACCATCGGACCGCCAAACGGGCCCGATGGAACGGTTTCGATTGATGTGCGGAACATTGGCACTGTTTTGTTATTATTAATGTGCCACAGTTGGATGCCTGCATCATTGAGTGCATGCTCGAATGTGAAAGAGCAACCCAGAGCAAATGCGACCAAGTCGTTGTGCCAGATGTCTCGAATGTTCCCGACAGTGCTTTCCAGCTTCCCGTCACGATAAATATTGTAAGCCGGAACATCAGTACGAATATCGATGTCCCTGCCCATGGTGAACATCTTTGGATTCCCAGTGTCGGAGACACCGGTCAACGGACATGGCTTGGGGTTGCGTTGGCAGTAGCGCATGAAGTCCAGGGCGGACTCTGAGGGCATGATTGCGATGTTGGCTTGAAGAAATCCGTTACCCAGCCCAGCTGTGTGAGAGTGGTAGCTGTCGCGGCGAATAACGTCTCGAATTTCTGCTAGAGGTTTTTGGACAAGTTCTGCATGTGAGATTGGCAAAGTACGATTCCTCCCAGTGGTGGGAGTATCGATCTGGGCTAACATAAAAACAAATTAAAAAGATCTTCGCAATCCCATTAAAGTTTTTTATCGTCGAAGCTTTGTGCAGTGGCGCTTGCGATGGCCGCTGCGGTTTCTAGTAGATGGCTCTTTGGTTCACCGAGGAAAGACGCTGAGAATTTCAGGGGGTTTGGGCGCCACCCAGGATCGAACTCGCAAATTCGCCCTTCAGATACGAAGCGCTGCCCCAAGACACGCGGCAATGCAGCGACGCCCAAGCCAGATTCAACTAAGCGAAAGCAAGCTGACAGCGAAGAGGAGGGGAAGAGTGAGTAGTTTGGACCCAAATGTTCAAGAAGTTCAGAGCGCAATTCCCGAAAAGGACGCGTATTTCTTGCATATGTAAATATGGGCTTTTCTAGGTATCGAGACGGGTGGTCGTTGGAGCTTTGGTCACTTTCGGCTCGGTACCAGGCAAGATCCACTTCTGGTAACTCGACGTTGTCGACAGAGTACTCAGAAATTGGCCCTAGTAAGACGGCAAGGTCGATCTCTCTATCAAGCAACATTGTACGGAGGTTGACCGATATATCGACGTTGATCTCGATTTCGAGGGCAGGATACATTCGATGAAGCTCTTCAATGAATAACGGTAACCAGCATTGAACGATAGTTTCGGAAACTCCTAGGCGAAGATGGCCCTCGATACCTGAGGGATCCATAACATCTCGTTGCACGAGCTCTGAAAGCTGTTCGAACTGTTTTGCATAGCGGGCGAGAATATCCCCTCTCTTGGTCAAAAGAACGCCTCCACTCGTTCTTTCAAACAACTCCACGCCCAAGGTGTTTTCTAGGTTTTTGATCCGCGTAGTCACGGCTGGTTGTGTCAAGCCTAGCTCATCGGCTGCCTTGCTAAATCCACCGAGGCGCACGACGGTCAGAAATGCCCGTATTTGTTCTAAGTTGAGACGAGTGTTCATTTGGTTCTGTTCCTGTCTTCTCCGATAGAGGTCGTTCGGAAAATGCTTCATTGAGGCTTACTGTGTTCGCCGCGCAAGGTATCGTATAAATTTCATTTATGAAATTTGAGATTTTTTTTGATTTTTATTGATGTTCGGCAACGTCGATAGGTTCGAGGGGCAGTCATCTAACCTTCGTCACAGCAAAGGATCACATTCATGCCCCGGAAAATACTAGTACCGATCGCACCGGATCACCCGACCTCCAGTGACGAAGTGCTCAGTCGGGCCAAAAAGCTTGTTAAAGAGTGGGGGAAACATTGCCTTGACCGTGATGGAGATGTGGCCCGAGATATATGAACAGTTGAGCTAGGTGGATTTCCCGTTCCTCATCCGGCAGTGTGCCGGGACGAAGGAACAACGATGGCAAGACGACCCAGACGGAACCACAGCCCTGCATTCAAGGTGAAAGTCGTATTGGCAGCTTTGAAGGCGTTGTTGCAGAACTCTGAGTGTTAAGGATTCACATCACGAATCCATGCGGTTAGACGGGGCAGATGAGCAAGCCCGCACCTGCCCGCTACCGTACGACGAATTGGTTCAGCTACAACGATGCGCTCAGAAAGCGCGGGTCGCTTCTGATCTGGTTGGACAAAGAGATGACCTGGCTCGCGCCGCATGATGGCAGCCCCGGTCGCCCATCTGGAGCTGGCCACGGCGGTGCAGATCCTGGTCGAGACCTGCGATCTGCCGTTGGAGACGGCGCTGGAGATGGCCACGAGCCGACCGACGGATTTGATCAGGCGGCCCGATCTGGGGCGCTTGTAACCCGGCGCGCGCGCCGATGTGCTGCATCTGAACGACGCGCTGGAGCTGCAGCAGGTCTGGCAGGGCGGCTTGGCGCTGTAGCTGCTGTTGCATCGTGTCGCTCAGCGATGCCTCATACGGTGAAATTTGGCGCCGATTGTTTTGCTGGGGCTGGAAGTCCTGCTGGTCGGCTGTGAACCTAGAGTCACCGATTCTGCACTGCAATCGAATGTCGGCCTATAAATTAGTCAAATGTGCCGCGAACAAGTTAGCAAATTACTCGCCTAGCAGCGGGGAGTTCGTGAAGGTTTTGCCGTCGAATTCCACAAGCAAAACTCCTTGGAACGACAAAGGTAATCTTGCTGTGACCAACATTGATGTGGTGCCGTCTTCGCAGACCCAAAGTTTGGAAGCTTCTTTGAGTGCACAGAGATAGTTGCCGAGCCCTCCGGCCCAGCATAGGTAATAATATCACGGTTGAGGGCGAAAGTTGATCCATCTTGCGATGTCATTTCGGGAATTGATGAGCAACCTGCCAGAAAAACGGCCGCCATTCCTATACGAAGCGTTTTCGACTTGAGCATCTTATGGCGCTAGCACGTGAGTAGGCGTGAAGGTACCAGAAATGAACGGCAAGTTTGTCGGCCTGGCCACTCTCTTCTTAAGACACTCCGCATGTTTTGATCAAATTATTTGCCCGCAGAGGAATGGATAGGCTAAGTCTCTGTCAGAACACTCTGCCGTGCCTTGGCAGGGGGATGTCCCGCAGATCGCGGGCGGACTGACAGGAGTGCCCATGACACCGCTTGCAGGTTTGAAGGTGGTCGAGCTGGCCCGTATTCTTGCGGGGCCATGGATTGGCCAGTCGCTTGCCGATCTGGGGGCGGAGGTCATCAAGGTCGAGAGCCCCGAGGGGGATGATACCCGTCGCTGGGGCCCGCCTTTTATCGAGCGCGACGGTGATAAAACAGCGGCCTATTACTATGCGGCGAACCGGGGCAAGTCCTGCGTCACTGCGGATTTTCGCACTGAAGACGGCAAACAGACGGTGCTGGAGCTGATCCGGGATGCCGATATCCTGATCGAGAATTTCAAGGTCGGCGGGCTGGCGAAATACGGGCTGGACTATGGCAGCCTGAAAGCGGTCAATCCACGTCTGATCTACTGTTCGGTGACCGGCTTTGGGCAGGATGGGCCTTATGCGACGCGGGCGGGCTATGATTTCCTGTTGCAGGGCATGTCCGGGCTGATGTCGATCACCGGCACGCCGGATGGTGAGCCGCAGAAGGTTGGGGTGGCGATCACCGATATTGTCACCGGGCTTTATGGCACCATCGGCATTCTGGCAGCGGTGGAGCAGCGCCATAGAACCGGGCGGGGGCAGCATATCGACATGTCTCTGCTGGATTGCGCCACCGCCATGCTGGCCAATCAGAACATGAACTATCTGGCAACCGGCACCAGCCCGACCCGGATGGGCAATGAGCATCCCAATATTGCGCCCTATCAGGTGATGGCGGTGCGCGACGGGCATGTGATCCTTGCCGTTGGCAATGACGGCCAGTTTGCGCGGCTCTGCGAGGTTTTGAACATGGCGGCGCTTGCGGTTGATCCGCGCTTTACCTCCAACCAGCTGCGGGTGGCCAACCGGGGCGAATTGACACCGATGCTGGCGGCAGCGCTGGCGCAATGGGGGCAGGCGGATCTGTTGGCGGCGCTGGAGGCCGCGACCGTGCCTGCGGGGCCGATCAACACCATTGGGCAGGCGTTTGACGATCCGCAGATCAAGCACCGCCAGATGCAGATTGCGCCGGAGGATGTGCCGGGCGTGCGTGGTCCTTGGGTGTTTTCCGATGCGGAGCTGGCGCTGGCGAAATCCGCGCCAATCCTGCCGGTGGCGCAGGATATGTCGCAGGGAGACTAGACCTCCGGATCGCCGACCGTTTGGGTGGGCGGCAACAGCTTGAGATTGAACCAGACAGGAAGAGGGCGCGCCATGGCGATGGAGATCACCGGAGTTGAACATCTGTGGATCCCGCTGCCAGATGGGCGTCGGCTGGCGGCGCGGATGTGGCGGCCAGCGGCAGAGGGGTGTTATCCTGGGATCCTCGAATATCTGCCCTATCGCAAACGAGACGGCACCGCGCCGCGCGATGCCACTACGCATCCGGTCTTTGCGGCTGAGGGCTATGTCTGCCTGCGGGTGGATATCGCCGGCACGGGCGATAGCGAGGGGGTGTTTGACGATGAGTATTCCGAACAGGAGCTGAGCGACGGCGAGGCGGTGCTGGCCTGGCTTGCGGCGCAGGCCTGTTGCGATGGGAATATCGGCATGATCGGGATTTCCTGGGGCGGCTTCAACGGCTTGCAGCTGGCCGCGCGTCAGCCAGAGGCGTTGAAGGCGGTGGTCAGCGTGGCCTCAACCGTGGATCGCTATGCCGATGATATCCATTTCATGGGGGGCTGCCTGCTTAGCGATAATGCCAATTGGGCGTCGCAGATGTTTGCCTATCAAACCCGCCCGCTGGATCCCGAGCTGCGCCCGGATTGGCGCGAGGCCTGGGTGGAGCGGATCGAGACGCTGCCGTTTATGGCCGCAGACTGGCTGCGTCACAGTCGGCGGGATGATTTCTGGAAACATGGATCGGTCTGCGAGGATTGGTCTGCGATCAAGGTGCCAGTGCTGGCGATCACCGGCTGGGCCGATGCCTATGTGAATGCACCACCTGCACTGGCGGCCCATATGCAGGCGCCCGCCAAGGCGCTGATCGGCCCGTGGGAGCACCGCTATGCCCATATTTCCAAGCTGGAAGGGCATGATTTCCACGGCGAGGTGCTGCGCTGGTTTGATCGCTGGCTGAAGGGCGTAGACAGCGGCGCGGAGGATCTGCCGGATTATCGCACCTACATGCAGGAGCATTTCAATCCGACCAAGGAAAACAAACCCCGGCAGGGGCGCTGGATTGCTGAGACTGCATGGCCCTCCCCGAATGTGCGCGAGGTGGCGCATCATCTGGGACAGCAGGGTACGTTGCAGGCGGTGCCGGGTGCGGGGGAGGTTGTGGTATCCAATCCAGCAACCCTGGGCATGGGGAGCGGGTATTTCTGCGCAGGTATGCGGATCGACAATGAACTGCCGGGCGATCAGGCGGGTGATGATGCGCTGTCGGCCTATTTCGATACGGCGCCGCTTGAGACCCCGCTGGAGTTGCTGGGTCGGGCGCGGCTGCGGCTGGCGTTCTCTGTCGACAGACCGGTGGCGCAGGTGATGGCGCGGCTGTGTGATGTGGCCCCGAATGGGGTGTCGCAGCGCATCACCTATCGGGGACGCAACCTATGCCATGATGAGAGCCATGAGAACGCGGCGCGGCTGGTTCCCGGCAGGCGCTATGAGGTGGAGTTTGCGCTTAATGAATGCGCGCATCGTCTGAGGGCTGGGCATAAGCTGCGGCTGGCGCTGTCGACCTCCTATTGGCCGATCATCTGGCCCGCGCCCGAGCCTGTGGCGCTGACCCTGCATCTGGTGGGCTGCGCGTTGATCCTGCCGGAACGTTTGGTCGCTGAGGAGGTCGAGGCGCAGGCGCCAAGCGCCGCGCGGGATTATCCGACCTATCAGGCAGAGGTCACCCGCGCGCCCTCCGGCACATCGAACACCTATGAAGAGGCCGACGGCACGCTGGTGCTGGAAACTTTTGATGACTATGGCGCGGCCATTGACCCGGTGCATGGGATGGAGGTCGGCAGCCATGTCGCCATGCGCTATGCGGTGCATCCGGATGATCCGGCCAGCGCCACCTTTACCAGCCAGTGGCGGTTTACATTCGCGCGCGGTGACTGGCAGGTGCAGGTCGATACCGACAATGAGATGCGCGGTGATCGGGAGAATTTCCATCTCTGGCGCAGGGTTGTCGCCTGCGAAGGTGCCGGGCAGACCGAAGTCTGCGTTAAGGAATGGAGCGAGAGCCTGCCGCGCGATTGTTTGTGATTTCGCATCAAATCCTGTTAAAAATCGCTGTTTTTCCCCGGATTGACCCCCAGTTCGCCACGGTTTGGCCACGTTCTGTGACCAAAAACGGAACTGCGCGTTAACCATTTCGGGTGAGAATACCCCCCTTGAGATGTTTTCATCGCGCTGGAATGCCGGGCGGGTGGTCCCCCGGTTGTGAGCAGACGATAAACAGAATTGGGGCGAGAAGGTGCATCTATCCGTTGTTGTACCCTGCTATAATGAGGAAGAGTCCATCCCCCTGCTGGTGGATCGGTTGGTGCAGGCAATCGAACCCTGGGCGGAGCGGGCCGAGATCATTTTGGTCGATGATGGTTCCAGCGATGAAACCTGGGCCGCTATGGAAGCGGCGCATAAGCGTCATCCGGTGGTGCGGGGCATCCGTCTGTCGGCCAATCGCGGCCATCAGGTTGCGTTGACGGCTGGGCTGGAGGCGGCGACCGGCGCGCGGATTTTCATGCTGGATGCCGATCTTCAGGATCCGCCGGAAATTCTGCCCGACATGATGATGATGATGGATCGCGGCTATGACGTGGTCTACGGCCGCCGCGCCGAGCGCCAGGGGGAAACCCTGTTCAAGAAGGCGACGGCCTATCTGTTCTACCGTTTTCTCAATACGCTGTCGGATGTGGATATCCCCAAAGACACAGGCGATTTCCGCCTGGTCAGCCGTCGCTCGCTGGATGCGGTGCTGAAAATGCCGGAACGCGCGCGGTTTATCCGCGGCATGTTTGCCTGGGCCGGATTTCACCAGATTGGTCTCGAATACATCCGCGAAGCCCGTGTCGCGGGGGAAACCAAATATCCGTTCAAGGCGATGCTGCGCTTTGCCACCGATGCGCTGACCGGGTTCTCCACCAAACCGCTGAAAATGGCCACACGGCTGGCGTTTTTCAGCCTGTTGGTGACCGTGCTGATGGCGATTTATGTCTTTGGCTCGCTGATCCTGTTCAACACCGTTGCCGGTTGGGCCTCGGTTCTGCTGGCGATCTCTTTCTTCTCCGCGATCCAGCTGCTGACGCTGGGGATCCTCGGCGAATATGTCGGACGGCTTTATATGGAGAGCAAACAGCGCCCGCTGTATTTCCTGTCGCAGCAGACCGGGCATCCCGCCGCCCATGCGGTCGATTTCATCGGCGACAGCCGCGCCGTAGCGGCGCCACTGGCTGAACCGGACCAAAAAGAAGCGTCATGATCCGCGCTGCCGTTCAGAAAGATCTCGGCCAGTTGATCCGCTTTGCTATTGTCGGCGTCTCGGTTGCAGCGCTCTATGTGCTGGCGTTCCTGGGGTTCCTGCATATCGGTCTGGCGGCGGGGCTGGCCAATGCGCTGGCTTTTGGCCTGGCGGTTCTGGCGCAATATGTCGGCCAGACCGTCTGGACGTTCCGCCAGAAGCTGGGCCAGCCGGACCAGGCGCTGCGGTTTGGCTGCACGGTCGGCCTTGGGTTTGTGACTTCGGCGCTGCTGACGGGTGTCATCGGTCCGATGCTGGGCTGGCCGGAGTGGCTGGCGGCAACCACCGCCGCAGTCTGGCTGCCGGTTCAGAACTACCTGTTTTTCAAGATCTGGGTCTACGCCGGACACGGCGCGTAAAGAGGAGTGGCAAGAAATGTCGCATGTGTATTCAAATGAATTCTACGATTACATCGAGGCCGGCGCGCGCAGCTCGGCGAAGGCGCTGATCGCGGCGGTGCAGCCCTGGCTTGGCGCGCGGAGCGTGCTGGATCTGGGCAGCGGTCGCGGTGTCTGGCTCAGTGAATGGGCGAATTCCGGCGTTGCTGACATCGCCGGGGTGGACGGCGATTATGTGGATCGTAACCGTCTGGCGATCCCGGCGGCGTGTTACCATGCGGCGGATCTGACTGGCGAGTTTGATCTGGGTCGGCGGTTCGAGCTGGCGCAGAGCCTGGAGGTTGGTGAACATCTGCCGACGGCGGCCTCCGCAACCTTGGTTGCGGGGCTGACGCGCCATGCCGATCGGGTGCTGTTTTCGGCGGCTGTTCCGGGGCAGGGCGGCGAGTTTCATATCAATGAACAGCCGCTGTCCTTCTGGCAGGATCTCTTTGCCGCGCGGGGCTATCGGGCGTTTGACTGCGTACGCCCGGCGCTGAGAGAGGCCGAGGGGGTAGAACCCTGGTATCGCTACAATACCTTGCTCTATGTGAATGAAGCGGGGCGTGCGGGTCTGCCGGAGGAGGTTCTGGCAACGGAGCTTTTGGCGGGGCAGCCGGTGCCGCCTGCGGGCAGTCTTGGCTGGCGGCTGCGCCGGGGTGTGGTGTCGCTGATGCCGCAATTGATGGTGACCCGGATCGCACAGATCCGCGCTGCGATCATCGCGCGGCAGGCGCGGGCGGCAGGGCTGGTGGGTGCGGATACGGCAAAGGGCACGATATAATGACACTGGTGATGGACAGCCCGGTTGTGGCGCGCCGGGACGCTGCAACGCCCCTGCTGGCGACAATTGCGGTGGCCTTTTTCGGGCTGCTGATCGCGGCGGTGTTCCAGCTGCCGGATCCGCTGATCCGTCACGATGATTACCCTGCGCTGTTTGGCGATGCAGAGACCTATTATGTCAAAACCCTGATGGAGGGGCGCTGGGTCAATTACCTGTGGCACCTGCGCGAGACACTGTTACCGAGCTGGGCCAACTATCTGATCTACAACGGGTTATGGGCGGTGGTGCTGGGCTGTCTGGCGCATAATGCGCTGGGGGCCGGGGCGGCGCTGTGGCGCAAGGGCGCGGTGGCGCTGATTGCGGGGCTGTCGGCGCCTGCGCTGCTGATTTCACTGTGGTTCAACACGCTGATCCCGGGCATGGCGATCCTTGCCATCTATGCGCTGGCGACCACGCAACTGTCGGATCGGGCCTGCCGCTGGCTGCTGGTGCCCTTTGTGCCGCTGGCGCTGACCGCCTATACGACCTATCCGTTCTTTCTGCTGGCGCTCTGTCTGACCCGTGCGGACACGCAGCGCTCTGCCCGGGATCTGGCATCGCTGCTGGGGCTGTTTATCCTGTGTTTTGCGCTGGCGATGGCGTCGATCTATACGCTGAACTACCTGTTTCACGGTGTCTTCGGGATCCCGATGGCGGAGTGGCGGATGCCGAAGCCGGCGCATGATCTGGCATCGCTGCTGGCAAATATCGGGCTGATTGGTGATTTCCTCGGCAGCTCGGCCTCGCTGGTCTCGTTCCACTTCCTGCCGCTGACCGTATTTCAGGTGGCGCTGTTTGGCTGGGCCGTCTGGCTGGTCGGCAGATCCGACCCCTGGCGCGCGATCTATCCGCTGGCGGGGATCTGCCTCGGGATGGGGCTGATCTTTGTGCAGACGATCAAGACCGGCATCACCCTGCCGCCGCGTGTCTCCGGCTTTGTATGGCTGTATTACGCGGTGCTGCTGGGGCTGCTTTCGCAGGAATTGGCGGCGCGGGGCGGCGTCTGGGACCGCATCGGACGCAATCTCCTGGCCTTTGTGGCGCTGATCTACCTGGCGTTCAACCTGCTCCAGCATCGCGATGTGACCGCCTGGCAAGCCGACAGCCGCAGGATGGCCGATCAGATCCTCCCGGTGGAAGGTCCGATCTATGTCACCGGCACCTATCTGTCGCTGCCATCGGGCAAGAAATCCGGCTTGCAGCACGATCTGTCGGTGGCCTTTCGCCTGACGCAACTGACCGGGCGTGATGTGGTGATCTGCGCGATGACACCGACGGCCTGCGCCCATCTGCCGACGGAGGTCCAGGCCGGTGCCAAGGGGCCCGACTATGAGGTGCGCAATCTGGACGTGGGCAGCGTGGTGATGTTGTCGGCAACGCCGATCCGTGCGGCGGCGCATAACGTGCCTGCGGGCGGCTGAGGACGGCGCAAAGAACATCGAACGAGAAACGGGGGCGTGCAGGCCCCCGTTTTTCTGATCAGGTCTGGTCAAGAAACCAGAAGGTGCGAAGACCTCAGAAATCGAGACCGAGATCCAGCGTCTGCGCCGAATGGGTCAGCGCGCCGGAGGAGATATAATCAACCCCCGTGGCTGACACCTCGGCAATGCGGTCGCGGCGCATATTGCCGGAGGCTTCGGTGACCAGATGACCTTTGGCCATCGCCACGGCCTTCGTCAGGGTTGGCGTGTCCATATTGTCGAGCAGCACCACATCGGCGCCGCCCGTCTCCAGCACCTCCTGCAACTGTTGGAGGGTGTCCACCTCGATCTCGACCTTCATCATGTGGCTGACGTTGGCCGTGGCTGCGCGCAGGACGGCGGCGACACCGCCTGCGGCGGCGATGTGATTGTCCTTGATCAGGATCGCATCGGAGAGACCGTAGCGGTGGTTGTAGCCGCCCCCATGCAGCACGGCCTGCTTTTCGACCATACGCAGACCGGGTGTGGTCTTGCGGGTGCAGGTGATGCGGGTGGCGGTCCCCTTGGTCTCTGCCACGAAGGAGGCCGTCAGGCTGGCGATGCCAGAGAGGCGGCCTGCAAAATTCAGCGCCACACGTTCGCCCGAGAGGATCGACGCGGCTGATCCTGCGATGGTCATCAGGGTCTGACCGGGAGTGCAGGGGCTGCCGTCAGCCACGCGCGTTTCGATCTTCAGCGAGGGATCAACCAGATGAAAAGCGATACGGGCAATCTGCATACCGGAGATAACGCCGGTATCGCGCGCATTGAGCCGGGCCTCATAGGTGGTGCCTGCCGGGATCACCGCGCGGGTGGTGATATCCCCGCTCTGGCCGAGGTCTTCCAGCAAGGCAGCGCGGACCAGCGGTTCCAGGATCAGGTCGGGCAGAGTGGCAAAGGACGGGGTCATAGCGGATCCTTGACGGCGGCGGCGCGGATCGCACGCGCCTCGGTGAGGGTAATACGAGTGCGATGGGCCTGCGCCGGGTCGGCCTCAGGATAATCGTCGCGGAAATGGCCGCCCCGGCTTTCGCGGCGGTCCAGCGCGGCGGCAGCAATCAGGGTGGCGGTGGCGCACATATTGGCAAAGCTCTCGTCGTCGCCGAACTCTGCCAGCAGCTCCTCGATCGTTCTGAGGGCGGTTTTCAGCCCGGCTTCGTCGCGGCGAACGCCGACATGGGCAGTCATGGTTTCGCGCAGGCGGGCGATGGCGCTGGCCGGGGCGGCGGGCGTTGTGGCAGGGGCGAAACTGAGGGACAGTGCAGGCGACGTGCGCATCTGGTCCGGTTGCGGGCCAAGTGTTGCGGCAATGTCCCGGGCAGCGGTGCGGGCATAGACCAGAGCCTCCAGAAGCCCGTTGGAGGCAAGCCGATTGGCGCCATGCAGCCCGGTCGAGGAGGCTTCGCCACAGACCCAGAGACGGCCGAGGCTGGCCCGCCCCTGCATGTCGGTGTCGATCCCGCCCATGTGATAATGGGCGGCAACCGCCACCGGGATCGGGTCCGCAACGGGATCAATACCGGCGCGGGCGCAGGTCTCAGCCACGGTTGGAAAGCGGGTCAGCACCTCGGCGCCAAGAGCTTCGCGGGTGTCCAGCATCGGGCGGCGGCCGGCCTGGGTTTCGGCAAAGATTGCGCGGGCGACGATGTCACGGGGGGCCAGTTCAGCGTCCGGGTGCGCGGCCAGCATGAAGCGGATGCCATCCTTGTTGATCAGCGTGGCGCCATCGCCGCGCAGCGCCTCGGTGGCGAGGGGCGCGGGGTCTTCGCCGATGTCAAAGGCGGTGGGGTGAAACTGGACAAATTCAGGATCGGCAATGCGGGCACCGGCGCGGGCGGCAAATCCGATCACTTGGCCCCGGATGCGGGGCGGGTTGGTGGTATGCGCAAACAGCCCCCCGGAACCGCCCCCCGCCAGAAGGATTGCAGGGGCGCGGATCAGCACGGGCACCGAGGTGCCGCCAGCATCGCTGACCCAGACGCCGGTGACGCGGTCGTCTGCCACCTCCAGCCGCACGGCCTGGGTGCCTTCGTGGACCTGAACCGAGGCTGTGGCGCGCACGGCGGCAATCAGCGTTTCCATGATCTGCCGACCGGCCTGATCGCCTTTCACCCGGACGACACGAGCCATGGAATGGGCGGCCTCGCGGCTCATGACAAAGCCGCCGTCAGCGGTGCGATCAAAGGGTGTGCCAAGGTCGGTCAGATCGAGAATATGATCCTGGGCAACCTGTGTGACCATGGCGGCGACCTCGGCGTCGACAGTGCCAGCACCGGCGCGCACCGTATCGGTGGCGTGGGCGGCAGGGCTGTCGGCCTGATCCATCGCAGCGGCAACGCCGCCCTGCGCCCAAGCCGAGCTGGCGCCCTCGCCAAGTGTTTCGGGTGAGATCATCAGCACCGGCCGCGGGGCCAGTTCGAGGGCGGCATAGAGCGCGGCCATCCCCGCGCCAACGATCACCACGCGATCAGTGTCACAGGCGGCGGTGGCTTCGGTCAGAGCCTGCACATCCAGCTGGGCCTCTGCCGTGTTGTCGGCCTGATGGTCAGAGACGACCTTGGCGCCGGGGGTGTCCAATGATCAGATTCCCAGTTTCTGGCTGAGATCAATCATCCGCTGCACCGCCACACGGGCCTTTTCGGCGACCTCGGGATCGACTTCGACCGGTTCGGACATCGTGTGCAGCGACCAGAGGATTTTCTCCAGCGTGATTTTCTTCATGTAGGGGCACATGTTGCAGGGGCCGACGAATTCAACCTCCGGCAATTGGTCGGCAATGTTCGAGGCCATCGAACACTCGGTGATCAACATCGCCTTTTCGGGCTTTTCGTCGGTCACATATTTGATGATGCCACTGGTGGAGCCGGAGAAATCGGCCTCATTCACCACATCCGGCGGGCATTCGGGATGCGCAATCAGCCGGGTGCCGGGGTTCCATTCGCGGAAATCGCGCAGGTCCTTGGCGGTGTATTGCTCGTGCACGATGCAGGAGCCTTCCCACCAGACCACGTTCTTTTCCGGCACCTGCTGAGCGATGTTCTGCGCCAGATACTGGTCCGGGGTCATGATCACCGTGTCGGCGTCCTGTGTGGCCACGATCTGGGCCGCGTTGGAGGAGGTGCAGCAGATATCGGAGGCGGCTTTGACCTCGGCCGTGGTGTTCACATAGGTGACAACCGGCGCGCCGGGATATTTAGCCCGCATCTGGGCAATGCCCTCTGCGGTGATCGATTCCGCCAGCGAACAGCCGGCCTCCATATCGGGGATCAGCACGATCTTGTCGGGGCTGAGGATCTTGGAGGTTTCAGCCATGAAATGCACACCGCATTGCACGATGACGTCGGCCTCCACCTTGGTGGCCTCCATGGCGAGCTGGAGGCTGTCGCCCACCACGTCGGCGACCCCGTGGTAGATTTCAGGCGTCATGTAGTTATGTGCCAGAATCACAGCGTTGCGTTCTTTTTTCAAGGCGAGGATGGCGGCGACATAGGGCGCGTAGGTGGCCCAGTCGACGGGGTTCACCACCCGGTCCATCTTGGCGTAGATCTCTGACATCTCTGCGGCCAGAGCAGGATTTGGCGCAAGGTCATAGTGATTGGCGAGCTGATCGCGCATGGTTTGCAGATCGAACATGGCATTTCCTCAAAGCTGCGCCTGACGTGGCACTTTGGGGAATTCTTGTTTCATGTTCACATTTAGCACGCAAGCGAGTGCAGCCGCTTTGTTGCGTAAAAACCGGAAATCCTGGTGCAAATCGGTGGCAATCGGGGCGCATCGGCAACCTGACGCTGGGGGCGGCGCCAAGACCATCTGACCATCGGGCGATGTCAGCGCAAACAGTGCGCGGTCAATTTGTCCAATTTTCACACCCGGTGTCGTTTTTGTCTATTGGGCGGGCTGATATTGTGGTTTGCAGATAGCGTTCACATAGTATCGGGAAGCGGTAAGACCGGTCCCGCAAGGGAGAAAATCCGCCTCCATGTCTGATCTCTGGGAAGGATTGGTCCAGGCCTTTTGGCTGGTGGTCACGCTGGATGGCGATCTGGTCGAGATCACGCTGCGTTCGTTGCGGGTCACTTTGACCGCGTTGCTGGTTGCCTCGGTGATTGCGCTGCCGCTGGCGGCGCTGCTGTCGGTGCGCCGGTTTCGCCTGCGTCGGGTCACTATTGCGGTGCTCAACGCCCTGATGGGGCTGCCGCCGGTGGTCGTGGGGCTGGTGGTCTATGTGCTGCTGTCGCGGGCCGGTCCGTTCGGGGTACTGGGGCTGCTGTTCACCCCGACCGCGATGATCATTGCGCAGGTGATCATCATCGTGCCGCTCATCGCCTCGATCGCGCATCAGTCGCTGCGCGATCTGTGGAGCGATTACCACGATCTGCTGATTTCGCTGAATGCCAGCCAGAGCCAGCGCATTGCCACGCTGCTGTGGGACGGGCGGCGGGCGCTGCTCACGGCGGCGCTGGCCGGGTTTGGTCGCGCGATC
Source organism: Phaeobacter sp. JH20_29 (assembly GCF_048056175.1). NCBI lineage: Bacteria > Pseudomonadati > Pseudomonadota > Alphaproteobacteria > Rhodobacterales > Roseobacteraceae > Phaeobacter > Phaeobacter sp. JH20_29. Next base: position 192,268 of record NZ_JAYMWO010000009.1, on the reverse strand, counting down.
GGTGAGGTTGGGGCGATCATGATCGTTGGCGGCAATATCGACCATGCCACCCGGGTGCTGACGACGGCGATTGCGCTGGAGACCGGCAAAGGGGATTTTGCCATGGCGCTGGGGCTTGGCTTTGTGCTGATCGCATTGGCGGTGGCGGTGAATCTGACCATCCACTGGCTGGGTCAGACCGAGAGCGAGGGCCGCTGGTGAGCAAGGTGAGCAGTCTTTTTCCGCTGGTTGTCGAGGCGGCGCAGGTGCGCCGCCGTGGCAAGACACTGATCGGTCCGGTGGATCTGCGGCTGGACGGGCAGGGGACGACCATCGTGATCGGGCCGAATGGTTCGGGCAAGACCTCCCTGCTGAAGATGCTGCATGGCATCCTGCGACTGGGGCAGGGGCGGATCAGCTGGGGCTGCGCCATGGCCGAAGCCCAGCGGCGCCAGGCCTTTGTGTTTCAGACGCCGGTGATGATGCGCCGCTCTGTGGTGGAAAATATCGCCTATCCGCTGCGGCTGAACCGGGTGCCCCGCAAGGTGGCGCTGGCCGAGGCCGAGATCTGGGCTGAGCGGATCGGTCTGGGCGGCGATGCGCTGCACCGGCCTGCGGTGCTGCTGTCGGGCGGTGAGCGGCAGAAACTGGCGCTGGCACGGGCCCTGATCCGCAAGCCGCAGCTGCTGTTCCTGGATGAGCCTTGCGCCTCGCTCGACGGGCGCGCCACTCGCGAAATCGAGGAGATCCTGACCGAAGCGGCAGCGGCAGGCACCCGGCTGATCATGTCGACCCACAATATGGGTCAGGCGCAGCGTCTGGCGGATGAGGTGCTGTTTGTTCTGCACGGTCAGATTGCCGAGTTTTCAGCGGCGGAGGCATTTTTTACCCGGCCCCATACCGAACAGGGCCGCGCATTTCTAAGAGGAGATATTGTCGAATGAAACGGATTGTGCTGGGGGCACTGGCTGCGCTGACAATGGGGACGGCGACGCTGGCGGAGGAGATGAAGCTGGCGGTGACCACATCCTTCCACAACTCCGGTCTGGCAGAGGTTCTGCTGCCGCAGATCAAGTCGGATCTGGGGCTGGAGGTGCAGCTGTTGGTGGTAGGCACCGGTCAGGCGATCCGTCTGGGCGAGGCGGGCGATGTGGATGCGATTCTGGTGCATTCGAAGAAGGCCGAGGAGGCGTTTTTGGCAGGCGGCAACGGCACCCATCGCCGCGAGATCATGTATAATGATTTCGTCTTTGTAGGCCCCAAGGCGGACCCGGCGGGCATTGGCCGCGCGCAGTCGGCAGCGGAGGCACTGCAAAAAGTGGCCGTATCCGAGGTGGCTTTTGTCAGTCGCGGCGATGACAGCGGCACCCACAAGAAAGAGCTGAGCCTGTGGGCCGCGGCGGATCTGTCACCTGACGGATTTGGCGGCTGGTACAACGCTGTTGGCGCAGGCATGGGGGCAGCGCTGAATACAGCCTCTGGCATGGGGGGCTACATCATGTCGGACCGCGCAAGCTGGCTCAATTTCGCCAACAAGGGCGATCTGGCGCTGCTCTATGCGGGGGATCCGGTGTTGTTCAACCAATATGCCTATCTGCCGGTCAACCCGCAGAAACACCCCCATGTGAAGGCAGAATCCGCAGCCCGGCTGGAAGGCTGGCTGGTGTCGGATACCGCCAAGGAGCTGATCAACGGCTACCAGATCAATGGCGAGGCGCTGTTTGTGTTCAACGCGGCGCCATAGGCGATAGCGGCATCCACAGCGGTTGCAATGTGCAGACGCCGCGCCTGAGCGCGGCGCCTGGCCCAACGGGAGCGGGGGGCTTTGACCCGCCGCACTCCGGGCGGGAGGGGCCGGTTGCGGGCTTCGCGCCGTGCGTGGTCAATCAGTCGTCGGTCACATGGATGGCGAATTGTTCCAGGCCCGCCTCCTGCGGCTCGATGCTGCGATAGCTTTCCTTGACGCCCGCCGCTGTCAGCTCGCGCATCACCGTCAGCAGCGTATTGGGCGCGTGATCGGCGCAGAGTTCCGCCATATGTGCCAGCTCTTCCGCAGCCACCGGGTGGGCGGCGGCCAGATCCGGGGCGCCGTAGTAGCTGACGAAATGCGCGGCCAGCAGATCGGTGAGGCCTGCCAGCTCGCTCTCCTCGATCCGCGTCACCGCAACAAAGGTGACACGCCCGCCGGTTTCCAGCCCCATCCAGCCATTGGCAAAGGCCTGGCGTTGCTTGCCGATCAGGTCGGCCTCTTCCCAGTTGGAAAACTCAAACCCGCCCGAAATACACCATTCGCCGGTGCGGGCCGGGCTGGCAAAGACGTTCTGATCGCTCTCGTCGAAATGAATGGCGCGGGCAAGCTGCATCACGGTGTCTCCAGTAGGGTGGTCAGGGGGATCAGATGGGTTGTCGCCTCGTCCCGCAACAGCAGGCCGAAATCTTCGTCCACGCCGAGGAAGGTGCCATTCAGGCCCGCATGGGTGACGGTTTCGCCAATATCCTGGGCAAGGCCGCGCCAGGTCGTGTGCACCGGCTCCGTGCCGTCCTCTTCCCAGCGGTTGATCCAGTGCAGCGCGTGGCGGGCCCAGCTTTCCAGCAACTGGCCTGCATCCACATCGGCGCAGCCCTCGGCATAAAGCGCGGTATCCTCGGGACGATCGCCGGTTTCCCCGTCGCTCGGCGGCCAGAGCGGCAGGTCGAGGCCGATGACCAGCCAGTCTGGCACCTCTGATGGCGCGGTTGTACTGGCGGCGGCACGCAGCCGGCCGCAGCGCCCGCCGTTGATGCGCAGACCGCCGTCCCATTGCAGATGCACCGCCACCTCGGGCGGGGCCAGCGCGCCAAGGGCGTTTTGCAGTGCAATACCGCAGACCGGAAGCATGGTCATGGCCTGCCGCAGGGCAACCTCGGGTGCAAAGACAAAGGCCGCCTGAAGCCGGTCATGCAGCAGGTTATGCACCACCAGACCTGCGTCGCAGCCCAGAACCGCCTTCTGACAGGCGATGGCAAAGGGATCGTCGGCCCCGCTGAGCGCGAGCCCCTCCATCAGGGGGGGGAAGCTGAGGTCGCTCATTTCGGCCATCGGATCAGGCCTGACCCTTGGCGATCAGATCTGCCGCCAGATCGTGGAACGCCTTGGCCTGCGCGCTGTCGGGTTTGCTGACCGCAATCGGCGCGCCACCGTCGGCGGCAACGCGCACATCCAGATGCAGCGGGATCTCCGCCAGCAGCGGCACATTCAGTTTCTCAGCCTCGGCAGCAACGCCGCCATGGCCAAAGACATGTTCCTCATGCCCGCAGTTGGAGCAGATATGCGTGGACATGTTTTCCACCATGCCGATGATCGGCACGTTGAGTTTCTGGAACATGTCGATGCCCTTGCGGGCGTCGATCAACGCCACGTCCTGCGGGGTGGACACCACGATGGCGCCGTCCACATGCGCCTTTTGCGCCAGCGTCATCTGCACATCACCGGTGCCCGGCGGCAGGTCCACGATCAGCACGTCCAGCGCGCCCCATTGCACCTGCATCATCATCTGCTGGAGGGCCCCCATCAGCATCGGGCCGCGCCAGACAACCGCCTGATCCTCGTTGGTCATCAGGCCGATCGACATCATGGTGACCCCGTGGTTGCGCATCGGCAGGATGGTTTTGCCATCCGGGCTGGCGGGGCGACCGGAGACCCCCAGCATCCTGGGCTGCGAAGGGCCGTAGACATCAGCATCAAGCAGGCCGACACGGCGGCCCTGAGCGGCCAGGGCACAGGCGATATTCGCCGAAACCGTGGACTTGCCGACGCCGCCCTTGCCGGAGGCAACCGCGATGATCCGGTCGACGCCGGGAATTTTCTGCGGCCCCTGCGGCTGGGCGGCCGGTTTGGGCTTCAGGTCCGGCGGCGCCTTTTCGGAATGGGCCGTCAGCATGGCCGAAACCTTGCCCGCGCCGGGCAGCGCCGTCACCTTTGCGTCGGCTTCATCGCGCACGGGCGCGTAGATATCGGATTTGGCCGGGTCGATTTCCAGCACAAAGCGGACTGTGCCCTCTTCGATATTGAGCGCGCGGACGATGCCGGCGGCGACGATATCGCTGCCGGACACCGGGTCTTTGATGGTCTTGAGCGCCTCTAGGACAGTTTCACGAGTGAGGGACACGCCGGGGTTGCTCCTTATTGGGGCGAGCTTGGTCTAAGCTGGCTTGATTGTTTTTGATGGCCTGCGGGGCTTTTGGCCCCGGCTGTAACGGCTCTTGACGGGGATGTAGGTGGTTTCCTAGCATTTCATATGGTCTGGGTATGTACTCTTTTGCGCGGTTACGCGGGAATACTGGCGATAATTCTGCTTGCGCTGATCCTGCGACCGGCCAGCGGACAGGCCGAGAGCGATCCGGCAAAGCTGCGACTGGCCGTGCCTGCGCCACTGGTGGAGACCGGGGTGCTGGGGTTTCTGTTGCCGCGGTTTTCGCTGAAGACGCAGGTGCGGATCGAACTGGTCGACAGCAATGATGTCGCCGAGATGATGCTGGGCACGACCGGCCAGCCCGTGATGGAGGGGGACGGGACCGTCTGGCATCTGGAGCTGATCGCGCCGGATCACGCCGGGGCGCGGCGCTTTGCAGACTGGCTGACCTCTGATGTGGGCGCGCGCACGATTGCCGCCTTTGCCCCCGAGGGGCGCCAGATGTTCCGGGTGCCGAAGCATGCACAGGCCGCGGTGGCTGTGACCACATGGGACGGCGACGCCGGACGCGGATACGATCTGTCCAAATCCCACTGCGGGCGCTGTCACGCGGTGGAGGAGGCCGGACGGATCAACAGTATCGGCTCGACCCCGTCGTTCTATGTGTTGCGCAGCCTTGCCAATTGGGAGGAGCGGTTTCAGGCCTTCTACGCGCTGAACCCGCATCCCGCCTTTACCCAGATTGCCGAGATCACGCCGCCCTTCGACGAGGCACGCCCCTCGCCGATTGTTCCGGTCGAACTCACGCTGGACGAGCTGGAGAATATCCTCGCCTATGTGGCCGTGCTCAGCCCCGCGGATCTGGGGGCGCCGTTGGAGCATAAGTAGCGTCATCATCTTATCGCGGCATTTCGGGATCAGTGATCCTTGCGTTTGCTGAGGTAGTCCTCGGTGGTGCGGACACGGGGGCGCTCCGCGCCTGCAAAGGGCGAGTTCTTTTGATGGAACTGCGCGTTGACCCGGCAGTTGTCACACATCTGGATCATCCGGGCGGCATCCGGGTTGGCGAACATCGAATGTTTCCCGGCCAGTTTCTCGGTGATCTTGTCGATGGTGGATTTGACGCCGAAGAGCGAACCGCATTCGACGCAGGCAAAGGGTTCTTCCTCGTGCAGGACCACCTGTGACAGCGCGTCGGATGTCAGGTTCAGGCGTGGCTCGTAGCGGATCGCGTCCTCCGGGCAGACATTGGCGCAGAGACCGCATTGCAGACAGGCATCCTCCTGAAAGCGCAGCTGCGGCAGGTCCGGGTTGTCCCCCAGCGCGCCGGAGGGGCAGAGCGAGACACAGGAGAGGCAGAGCGTGCATTTGTCGGCGGCGACCAGAACAGCGCCATAGGGGGCGCCTTCGGGCAGGGGCAGCGTTTCGGCTTCGGGCAGCAGAGCCTTGGCGGCCTGACGGGTGATCTGGCGCCGGGTGCCCATCGGGCGCTGCGGGGTTTCCACCCGCGCCTGAGCGCCGCTGCGGTCAAAGAGGCGGTCGCTCAGCTGATCCGGGTCGTTCAGCTCCAGCAGATGCAGGTAGGGCCCGGCAATCGCCGTGGCCAGAGCCAGCTCGTGGTCCTGCACGTCGCGCTCAGCCCTAGGCGAGAGCAGCACCGAAACCTCGGCGAAACCGGCAGCGAGGGCGGCGAGGGCTTCGGCGTGACCAAAACTGTTGAGCGCCTCAACCGACAGGGGGATCACATCCGCCGGCAGGCCGCGGCCGTGGCGGGCGGCCAGCTCGACCATCTGATCACCGTGCTGATCGACCACCAGCAGGCGGGGGGCGCTGCCACCAGCCTCTGCATATGCCTTGGCCAGGGTCTGGATCCGGCGCATCAGCGCATCGGTTGGCGGCGCGTCATAGGTGATTGCGCCGGAGGGGCAGAGCACGGCGCAGGAGCCACATCCGGCGCAGATCATCGGGTCAATGCTGACATGATCGCCGGCCGGGCTGATGGCACCGGTCGGGCAGACATCGAGGCAGCGGGTGCAACCGGTCTGCTCGGCGCGCGAATGGGCGCAAAGCAACGGCTCGCTGCGCACGTAGAGGGGTTTTTCGAAAGTGCCGACCAGCTGGCTAGCGCTCAGCGTGGCCTCGGCGACGGCCGGGGCGGACTTTGGATCGGCGCGCAGGTAGCCGTCACGTTTTTCGGGCGCGGGAAACAACGGCTGGACGCCGCGCAGGTCGAGAATGATATCGCAGACCGACTGCCCGCCGTCGCGGGCCTCGTCCCAGGTCCAGCTGCGCCCAGTGACGTCCAGCTGTTGCAGCCGGTCGATGGTGACGGAAAACTGTCCCAAGGCGCCCCGCGCGTGGCGCAGCTGGCCGGAAATCACATCGTAGGCGCGGCTATGAGGGGGGGCGCTCGGCGTCTCGAGAAGCACGGTCACCGCGAGGCTCTCCTGCAGCCGCTCGGCTGCGGCATAGGCCACCTCCGGCGCGCCAAGGATCAGGCAGAGCCCCTCCGAATGCAGGTCTATGGTCTTTGACAGGGGCGGTGTCAGCGTTGCCTCAGCAATCAGCGCGGTCATTTTGGGCAGCGTCGAGGCCGTATCGGCGGTCCATCCGGCCCGGTCGCGCAGGTCGACAAAGGCCGGGGCCGGCTGGTCGATTTCCTGTGCCAGCGCCTCGAAAATCCGGTGCTCTTGGGCGCAGCAAATAATTGCGTCCCCCTGCGAGATGGCCTGTGCCGCCTGTTCGATCTGATCGGTACAAAGCGCTGAATGCAGCTTTGAACAGGGCAGGCCTGTGCTACGCGACAATGCCTCGGAATCGATTGATTGCGTTCCGGCACAATCACATAGAATCAATTGCTTAGACATGTTTTCTCCGCGTGTTTCTCGCTTGGTGAAAGCAGCAAAAATCCGCCGCTCCGGGCTTAGACTAGGCATGTTTGCGCAAGCAGGTAAACCGCAATTTGCCGGTCAGCCGTGCCGCCGGGTGGCTTAGATGAGGCAAGTGATTCGCCGTGGCAAGGCATCGCGCTTCCCCTGCGTTAAGCCTGAGTGAATTAGTCGAATTAGACTTTTCGTCCGCACTGTCCAAAGGGGGCATATCGGGCTGGTCAAATTGACCTTTGATGTTGATTTAACGCGCCATCAGCAAAAGTTATCTTCCCGTGTGGTCGCAGAATGCGGCACTGTTTTGTCAACCGAACTGACCAAATAGGGCGTTGACGTGTCTGAGACCGGGGATCGCAGTGCAAAGACGGATGTGATGCCGCTGGGTATCGTCCTGCGGCGTCAGCCGGGGGTGACCCGTTGGGCGCGCTGGTCGTGGAAGGCAACCTCGGTGCTACCGGGCGCGGCGCAGGCGGACTGGCAGCTGTTACGCGAAGCGGGCGAGGTGCGGGAGTACCACGCCGCCACCCTGCCGCTGGAGCTGCACCGGAGCGAGGCCGAGGCCTATCTGCACGGGCTGACCGCGGAACCACCCTGCATCTATGTGGTCCTGCGCGACGGCGTGTCGGACGATCGGCCGCTTGAGGTGCTCTTGGTGACGGCCTCGCCCTATGAGGCGCAGGATTACGCCGACAACGGCGAGGATCTGGTGGAAAAAGTACCGATGCCGGACGGGCTGATTGCCTGGGTCCGCGATTTTGCGCAGCTGCATTTTCACGACGAGCCGTTCAAGAAACGGCGCCGGGACCGGGTCAAGACCGACGCCAGCGAGGACGGAATCGGCGATCCGCGCATCTCGCAGATGACCGATGTCTATCGCTCGCCCGCCCTGAAGAAGGCGCGCCTGTCATGAGCCGGGATGATTTCTGGTCCCGCCGCCGCGCCCGTGTTGCGGCCGAACAGGAGGCCGAGGCTGCCGAGGTCGCTGCTGCCGCACGTCAGGCCGCCGAAGAGGCGCTGGAGGAGAAAAGTGACGCCGAGATCCTGCAAGAGCTGAACCTGCCGGACCCCGATGAGATGCAACAGGGCGATGACTTCAGCGTGTTCCTGAAAGAGACCATTCCGGCGCGGATCCGTACCCGCGCCCTTCGCCGTTTGTGGACCAGTAATCCGGTTCTGGCCAATGTCGACGGGCTGTTGGATTACGGCGAGGATTTCACCGACAGCGCCATGGTGATCGAGAATCTTCAGACCGCATATCAGGTCGGCAAGGGCATGACCGCGCATGTAGAGGAGCTGGCGCGGCAGGCAGAAGAGGCCGCAGCCACGACCGCTGACGCCGAGCAGGAGGCCGAAGCGCTGGCCGCTGAGGAGACGGTCGCGGCGGTCGCGCCGCATGAGGCAGCCTCATGCGACTCTTTGCAGGCCGGTGCTGGGCAGGCCGAGACAGCGCCGCTCGAATCCGTGCGCCGCCCGACCATGGGCTTGCAGTCGCCGTCAGATGGTGCCGGTCCAGACCATGCACAGGAGGCGGCGGCCCGGATGCCGTCAATGCCGACAGCGGCTGATCCCGTCTTTGCCGCTGTTGCTGATCCCGTTCCCGATCCGGTGGCGTCAGCGCCGAGGCGTATGCGCTTCACCTTTGCCGCTGACACCAACGCACCCGTCACCTGATCCGCCCGAAACCCAGACCAAGACCCCTGCGAGGAGACACATATGACCGCCGAGCACGCCCAGACAGAGACAGCCGAACAGACGGCCGGTCCTGCCATTCCGCAGGATGAAGACCGTCTGCGTGCGGATCTCTACAATTTTCTGGGCCTGATGCTGTCGGGGCCGCCGGATGAGATGCTGTTGGCGCAGGTGGCCGGTTTATCCGGGGATGACACCGACTTGGGCACGGCGATCAACGCGCTGGCGAAAATCGCGCGGCTGACCAAACCTGCGGCCGCTGAGCGGGAGTTCAACAAGCTGTTCATCGGTCTGGGCCGTGGCGAGCTGCTGCCCTATGCCAGCTACTATCTGACCGGATTTCTGAACGAGAAACCGCTGGCAGCCCTGCGGCAGGACATGGCCGCGCGGGGCATGACACGGGCCCAGAATGTCTATGAGCCGGAGGATAATATCGCCTCCCTTATGGAGATGATGGGGGCGCTGATTGCCGGACGTTTCGGCACGGCAGCACCGCTGGGTGACCAGAAACAGTTCTTCAACAAACACATAGGCCCCTGGGCCGGGCATTTCTATTCCGATCTGGAGGCGGCGAAGAACTCGGTTCTTTATGCCGCCGTCGGTGCCGTGGGCCGGGTCTTCATGGAGATCGAGGCCGAAGGATTTCGAATGAGTGCGGAGCAATCCGCCTGAGCCGGGACGGCGTGCCGTCCTTAACCCACGTGAGCCAACCAACTGAGGAGGAGGATCACATGACCAGAAAGACCGAGGAGGCCCAGAGCCGCCGCGACTTTCTCAAGCTGGCAGCGACCACAACGCCGATTGCGGCGATTGCGGTGGCGACGACCGGCGGCACGGCCGAGGCGGCCGAGCCTAACCTGACATCGGAAGTGATGCAGGATACCGCGCACACCCGCGCCTATTACGACAGTCTCCGGTTCTGACCGACCGGTGATGTTTTGAACGCCCACGGCGACTGGTTGCGTGACGCCCGACTGCCAAAGGCCCCCGATAACCCAGCGAACCCGTAAGGGAAGCAAGGGAGGAACACATGCTTAGGAAAAAGACCAACGGGGTTGCGCGACGCCCCCAGCGGACCAGTATCCTGTCCAAGGTTGCAGAAAGCTCCGTTGACCGCCGCGCGTTTCTGCGCGGATCCGGCCTCGCGATTGGTGGGCTTGCCGCCATCAGCGCCACCGGTGGATCCGTCACCAAGGCCAATGCCGCCACGGCTGCGGCTGGCGCGGTGGAAACCGTCAAATCCGTCTGCACGCACTGCTCGGTCGGCTGTACCGTCGTAGCAGAGGTGCAGAATGGCGTCTGGACCGGTCAGGAACCCGGTTGGGACAGCCCGTTCAACCTCGGCGCCCATTGTGCCAAGGGGGCCTCCGTGCGCGAACACGCCCACGGTGAACGCCGTCTGAAGTACCCGATGAAGAAAGAAGGCGGGGAATGGAAGCGCATCAGCTGGGAACAGGCGATCAATGAGATCGGCGACGGCATGATGCAGATCCGCGAAGAGAGCGGACCCGACAGCGTCTATTGGCTTGGCTCGGCCAAGCATAACAACGAACAGGCCTATCTGTTCCGCAAGTTCGCCGCCTATTGGGGCACCAATAACGTCGACCACCAGGCGCGGATCTGTCACTCGACCACGGTTGCGGGTGTTGCGAATACATGGGGCTACGGCGCCATGACCAACAGCTACAACGATATCCATAACTCCAAGGCGATCTTCATCATCGGCGGCAACCCGGCAGAGGCGCATCCTGTCTCGCTGCTGCATGTTCTGAAGGCCAAGGAGCAGAACAACGCGCCGCTTATCGTCTGCGATCCGCGTTTCACCCGCACGGCAGCCCATGCCGATGAATATGTGCGTTTCCGCCCCGGCACCGATGTGGCGCTGGTCTGGGGGATCCTGTGGCATATCTTCGAGAACAGCTGGGAAGATAAAGAATTCATCCGCACCCGTGTCTGGGGCATGGATCAGATCCGCGAAGAAGTGGCCAAGTGGACGCCCGAGGAGGTCGAGCGTGTGACCGGCACCCCCGGCAGCCAGCTGAAGCGCGTGGCGCGGACAATGGCCAACAACCGCCCCGGCACCGTGATCTGGTGTATGGGTGGCACCCAGCACACCACCGGCAACAACAACACCCGTGCCTACTGCATTCTGCAGCTTGCGCTGGGCAACATGGGCACATCGGGCGGCGGCACCAATATCTTCCGTGGCCACGACAACGTGCAGGGAGCAACCGACCTTGGCGTTCTGAGCCATACATTGCCGGGTTACTATGGCCTGTCGGCGGGCGCATGGGCGCATTGGGGCCGTGTCTGGGGTGAGGATAGCGAATGGCTTGCCGGTCAGTTCGATACCACCAAAGGGGCCGATGGCAAGGACAAGTCGATGCAGAACCTGACGGGTATTCCGGTCAGCCGCTGGATCGACGGCATTCTGGAAGACAAGGCGAACATAGACCAGCCCAATAACGTGCGGGCCATGGTCCTGTGGGGCCATGCGCCGAACTCTCAGACCCGTATGACGGAGATGAAGACGGCGATGGAGAAGCTGGACATGCTGGTCGTTGTCGACCCGTATCCCACCGTCTCTGCGGTGCTGCATGATCGCACCGATGGTGTCTATCTGCTGCCCGCCTGTACCCAGTTCGAGACCCGGGGTTCGGTCACCGCGTCCAACCGGTCCTTGCAGTGGCGCGACAAGATCGTCGATCCGCTGTTCGAAAGCCTGCCGGACCATGTGATCATCGCCAAATTCGCCAATAAATTCGGCTGGGGCGACCGGTTCTTCCGCAATATCGAGATGGAAGATGCCGAGACCCCGAATGTCGAAAGCGTCACCCGCGAATTCAACCGTGGTATGTGGACGATCGGCTATACCGGCCAGTCGCCGGAGCGGATGAAAACGCATATGGCCAATCAGCACACCTTTGACCGCACCACGCTGCGGGCGGTGGGTGGTCCTGCTGACGGCGATTACTACGGGATGCCCTGGCCCTGCTGGGGAACCGCTGAAATGGGTCACCCGGGCACGCCAAACCTCTATGACATGTCAAAACCGGTCTCCGAGGGCGGCCTGACCTTCCGCGCGCGCTTTGGTGTGGAACGGGATGGCGACAACCTGCTGGCAGAAGGTGTCTATTCCGCAGGCTCCGACATTCAGGATGGTTATCCTGAGTTCACCTATCAGATGCTGAAGGATCTGGGCTGGCACACCGAGCTGACCGCGTCCGAGCGGGCCTTTATCGCCAAGGCTGCCGGGGTGGATGGGTTTGCCGATTACACCCACGAAGTCGGCGAGCAGAGCATGTCGCCCTTCCCGTCGGACTATGACGACAAGGTGGCCAAGGTGAACTGGAAAACTGACCTGTCGGGCGGCATCCAGCGGGTTGCCATCGCGCATGAATGTGCGCCCTTCGGCAACGCCAAGGCGCGTGCCGTGGTCTGGACCTTCCCGGATCCGGTGCCAATCCATCGCGAGCCGCTCTATACCAACCGCCGGGATCTGGTCGAAGACTACCCGACATATGAGGACCGTCACGCCTACCGGCTGCCGACCCTCTATGCGTCGATCCAGAAGAACGACGTCTCCAAGGAATATCCGATCATCCTGACCTCAGGTCGTCTGGTCGAATATGAAGGCGGCGGCGAAGAAACCCGGTCCAACCCGTGGCTTGCGGAATTGCAGCAGGACATGTTCGTCGAGATCCACCCGCGCGATGCCAACAATATCGGCATTCGCGATGGCTCTCAGGTCTGGGTCGAAGGCCCGGAAGGCGGCAAGGTCAAAGTCATGGCAATGGTCACAGAGCGGGTCGGAGAGGGCGTTGCCTTCATGCCGTTCCACTTTGGCGGTCACTACCAGGGCACGGATCTGCGCGACAAATACCCGGATGGGGCTGACCCCTATGTTCTGGGCGAAAGCTGCAATGTCGCACAGACCTATGGCTACGACAGCGTGACCCAGATGCAGGAGACCAAATGTACTCTCTGCAAAATCAGCGCAGCATAAGGAGAAAGAGATATGGCAAGAGCGAAGTTTCTCTGTGACGCCGAACGCTGCATTGAATGCAACGCCTGCGTGACGGCCTGTAAGAACGAGCACGAGGTGCCCTGGGGCATCAACCGGCGTCGGGTGGTGACCATCAATGATGGCAAACCCGGCGAGCGGTCGATCTCGGTCGCCTGTATGCATTGCTCGGACGCACCCTGTATGGCGGTGTGCCCGGTCGATTGCTTCTACCAGAACGAAGAAGGCGTGGTCCTGCACTCCAAGGATCTCTGCATTGGCTGTGGCTATTGCTTCTACGCGTGCCCCTTTGGTGCGCCGCAGTATCCGCAGGCAGGCAACTTTGGCAGCCGCGGCAAGATGGACAAATGCACCTTCTGCGCCGGTGGTCCCGAGGAGACGCATTCCAATGCGGAATTCTCCAAATACGGGCGCAACCGGATTGCAGAGGGTAAGCTGCCCATCTGCGCCGAGATGTGCTCAACCAAGGCGCTGTTGGCCGGTGACGGCGATGTCGTGTCTGCGGTCTACCGCGAACGCGTTGTCGCCCGTGGCTTTGGCTCGGGTGCCTGGGGCTGGGGGACAGCCTATGACCAGAAGGGCGGCTGATCAGCCCTCTTTGACATGAAGGGATGGCCCGCCCGCGCGGGCCGTCCTGTTTTCCTGTTCAGTTTCCAAGACAACCCATGAAGGAGTGTGGCCCATGCTGCGCATCGCCTTTGCAATTCTGATGCAACTGACGCTGATGGCGGGGATCGCTGCGGCGCAGGACACCCAGGGTGCCCCTGCGGCGGAGGCGGTGCCGGATCGCAGTGCCACGGGTGGGGCGCAGACGCTGGAGGATATCCTGGCCCGTCAGCGCGGCGAAAAAATCGACGACAGTTTCCGCAGCGACGATACCGGTGCGGGCGCGATTGGCGCCGGGATCACGCAACAGCTGGGCACGCTCGGTGGGGCCTCCGATCCCGAACTCTGGCGCGCAATCCGCTACAACGCGGCAGATCTGCGGGTCTCGGCGGGGGGCGATGTTGCCACTGTTCTGGTGCAGGATGGCGGTATGCGCTGGCTGACTTTCCGCGATGGGCCGCTTCGCACCTATGGTGGCTGGCTATTGCTGGGCACGATAGGCTTTCTGGCGCTGTTCTATCTGCTGCGCGGCCGTATTCGCATAGACGAGCCCTCCACCGGACGCACTGTCACCCGCTTTCAGTTCATCGAACGCTTTGCCCATTGGATGCTGGCGGGATCCTTCATTCTGCTGGGCGTTACCGGACTGGCCAGCCTGTTTGGCCGGATGGTGATCGCCCCCTATCTGGGCAAGGAGATCAACGCGGGCCTGCTGATCTGGAGCAAATGGGTCCACAACAATGTTTCCTGGGCGTTCATGCTGGCGCTGATCATGGTGTTTGTCATGTGGGTGGCCCACAATATCCCCAACCGTACGGATCTGGTGTGGATCCGCCAGATGGGCGGCATTGTCGGCAAGGCCCATCCGCCCGCTAAGAAGTTCAACTTTGGCCAGAAGCTGATTTTCTGGTCGGTGATTGTTCTTGGAACCTCCATTTCGGTTTCGGGCCTGTCGCTCCTGTTCCCGTTTGAGATGCCGCTCTTTGCCAAGACCTTTGCCATCTTGAATGATCTAGGCCTGCCGCAGTTGGTGGGTTATGGCACCCTGCCGGTTGACCTTGCACCGCAGGAAGAAATGCAGCTGGCCCAGAGCTGGCACGCCATTATCAGCTTTGTGCTGATGGCGATTATTCTGGCGCATATCTACATCGGCTCGCTGGGCATGGAAGGTGCCTTTGACGCGATGGGAACCGGCGACGTGGATGAGGCTTGGGCGCATCAGCACCACTCCATCTGGTTGGAGGAAATGCGCGAAAAGGGCGAAGTCACGCCAGAGGGCAGCAGCGGCAGCGCCAAGGGCGCAACACCGGCGGAGTGACCGGCGGTGTGGTGCCGCCTGTCAGCGCTGGTCCTGCGGATGGGCTATCTGTGGGCCGCCTGCGCTGCGACTGTTCTGGCGCTGCCCGCAGGTGCCGATCCGGCCGACGGGGATGAGTTCACCACGTTGAAAGGCCACGGCGGCCCGGTGATGGCCTTGGCGGTGTCGCCTGAGGGTCAGGTGGCCACCGGCAGTTTCGACAATGCCGTGGGCCTGTGGAGCGATCGCACGCCACGCTGGCTTGAGGCCCATGATGCAGCGGTCACCGCTCTGGCCTTTGTGGATGCCGGTCGTCTGGTCACGGCGGGGGATGATTTCGCGCTCTACCTGTGGCCGAAGGGCGGCCAGCAGGCCGAGCTGATCGGCCGCCATCTGGGCAAGATCCGGGCGCTGGCCATTGCCCCTGACCGCGAAATGCTGGTGTCGGCGAGCTGGGACGGCAATATCGGCCTCTGGCCATTTGACGGAGGAGCGGAACAGCGCATAGCGGTTGGCAGCGGCATCAATGACGTGGCAATCGGACCAGGGGGGGCGATTTATGCCGCGACGATGGAGGGGCAGATACTGGTCTACGAGGACGCAGGCCAACCGCCCCGGCGCCTGGTCGATCAGGGCTTTGGCATCAACCAGCTGGCGCTTGACCCCGGTGGCGACTGGCTGGCCTATGGGGCTGTGGATGGTGCGACGCGCGTTGTCGACACACAGACCGGCGAGCCTGTAGCCGATTTCACGCTGGAGCGACGGCCTATCCTTGCAATGGCCCATCATGAGGGCACTGCGCGGCTCGCCGTCGGGGACGGGCAGGGCTATATCATGATGGTGGACACCGAGACCTGGCGCATCAGTGCCGATTTTCGCGCCACCCGCGACGGGCCTGTCTGGGCGCTGGAGTTTGCGCCGGACGGGCAGACCATCTGGGCCGCCGGGCTGGATGATCTGGCCTATGGCTGGCCGGTTGCCCTGATGGGAGAGGCCGAGGCACAGATGGCAGGCAACCGCGGGTTCCTGAAGGACCCCGAAACGATGCCCAACGGCGAACGGCAGTTCATGCGGAAATGCTCGATCTGCCACGCGCTCGGCCCCGGTGAGAGTCGCAAGGCGGGACCGAGCCTATATGATGTTTTTGGTCGCTCGGCGGGCACGCTGGCGGGTTATCGCTATTCGCAGGTCCTTGATGGATCTGATATAATCTGGGGAGAGGCGACAATTGATGCCCTCTTCGATCTGGGGCCGGATCACTATATCCCCGGCTCCAAGATGCCGATGCAGCGGATTACCGATCCGCAGGACCGGCGCGATCTGATTGCGTTTCTGAAACGCGCAACCAAGGTGGAGAAGTAACACAATGAAAGCCATGTTGACGGGGTTTGCCGCCATCATCGTGATCGCCGCCGGCGCCAATCTGGCACTGGATCAGGCGGGGTTCGCCTCTTATGAGGTGCATTCCGGGCCGGCCGTCCGACTGGATTGACCGTGCTGACAACCGCGCCGCCGCCCCGCGATGAATATGGGGAAAACCTTGCCGGTGCGTCGATCCTGGTGATCGATGATGAACCAGGTATGCGCAATTTCATGACCAAGATCCTGACCCCCCGCTGCAAGCGGGTGGAGCAGGCGGCGTCTGCCGCGGAGGCGTCCAATATTCTGGATCAGGCGCATTTCGACCTGATCATCCTCGACAATATCATGCCCGGCAAAACCGGGCTGGAATGGGTACAGGAACAGCATAAGGTCGGCCTGTTTGCCGATACGGTGCTGGTCACCGCCTATGCGGATCTGGAAACTGCCATTCAGGCGCTGCGGGTCGGGGTGGCGGATTTCGTGCTGAAACCGTTTCGCGCCAATCAGATCCTCAATTCCGTGGCACGGGCCCTGGACCGCAAGCATCTGCGGCGGGAAAACTACCTGCTGAAACATGCGCTATCGGCGGAGGGCACCGCTGCGCGGGGGCGTTTGCTGGGGAAATCTCCTGCGATTCAGACCGCGCGTGACATGATTACCCGGCTGGCGCCGCTGCCGACGCCTGTGTTGTTCACCGGCGCCAGTGGTACCGGCAAGGAAATCGCGGCGCGGACGCTGCATTCGCTGTCGGACCGCGCGGAGAAGCCGTTTGTGGCGGTGAACTGCGCGGCCATCGCGCCTGATCGCATCGCGCATGAGCTGTTCGGTATGGTGGATTCGCAGGACCGCCGACAGGACGGGCTGTTTCTTTATGCTGATGGCGGCACGCTGTTTCTGGACGAGGTGGCCCAGATGCCCGAACAGGTGCAGGCCGCGCTGCTCCGCGTGCTGGAGGACCAGCGCATCCGGCCGGTCGGCGCAGAGCGCGACATCCCGCTGAACCTGCGGTTCCTGTTTGCCACCAATGCCGATCTGGAACAGGCCGTGGCCGAGGGCCGTTTCCGTGCCGATCTCTATCACCGGATCAATATCGTCAACATCCAGATGCCACCGCTGCGTGAACGGGTTGAGGATATCGTGGAGCTGGCGGCGCTGTTTATGGAGCAGTTCTCTACCACGCTGGCCATGCCTGCGCTGGAGCTCGACGCTGAGACCCTGCTGAAATTCAGCCGCTACGACTGGCCCGGTAATGTGCGTGAGCTGCGCAACCTGATTGAACGGTCGGTCATTCTCGGCGCCTTTCCTGAGGAGTTCGCAGGCACCGGCGGGATCACGGGCAGTGCTGCGATGGATACGCTCGATCTGGTGATGCAGCGCCATATCGTGCATGTGCTGGATGCCTGTGACGGCAATCGCGCCGAGGCCGCCCGACGGTTGGGGGTTTCGCGGAAAACGATTGATCGAAAATGCGCCAGTTGGGGGCTGTGATATCATCCGAGCGATAGGTGGATGGACGGCCAGCGTGTCGCGGGCTGTGGCTCAGTCCCCGGCCTTGACCGCAGGCAGCCAGATCGAAAAGACGGCGCCTTTGATCTCCCCGTTCTCAATCCGGGTGTCGGCCGAAATCACCCCGCCGGCGCGCTGAATCAGGGTCTGGCTGATCGACAGCCCCAGCCCGGTGCCTTCGCCCAGTTTGGTGGTGTAGAACGGGTTGAACACCGACGGCAGATCTTCGGCAGCGATGCCCGGCCCGGTGTCCGAAACCTCAAGACAGGCGCCGCTGACACCGTCGCGCTCCATCGGCCTCAGGGCCAGCAGGAGCCTGCCGCAGCCCTCCATGGCCTGCGCCGCGTTGAGGATCAGGTTGATCACCACCTGCTGCAATTCGCCCGGGTCTATGCGAACCGGTGGCGTTGCGGCGAACTGTTTTTCAACGGTAATGGCCTGTTTGGTGATCACGTGATCGACCAGCACCAGACAGTCGGAGACAACCGGGGCCAGATCCAGGCTTTCCTCGAAGGTGCCAAATTCGGTGGGGCGCGCAAATTGCAGCAGTTTGCCTACGATGGCGCTGATCCGCAGGATCTGATCGTCAATCAGCGCCAGCTCGGTGTCCACCTCCTCGGCGGCGGCGCCCAGGGTCATCCGCATCACATCGACGTTGCCCTGGATCACGGCGACAGGATTGTTGATCTCATGCGCCACACCGGCTGTAATCTCGCCGATGGAGGCGAGTTTCTCACTCATCACCAGCTGCTTATAGGTTGCCTCCAGTTTTTCGTTGGCGGCGCGCAGTTCGGCGGTGCGCTGGTCGACACGCGCGTTCAGCTCCTCTGCCCAGTCGCGCAGTTTCTGGTCACGATCCTGAACCTGATCAAGCAGGCTGTCGAGATGGGCCGCAACCTGTCCGATCTCGTCACGGCGCCCGACATTGCCGTTGCGCGCGGTCAGATCGCCACGTTCGACACGGGCCATGGTGTGGCTCATCTGCTCCAGCGGCGCAAAGATCCCTTTGGCCAGCCACAGGAACAGGGGCGCGGACAACAGCAGAACGGACAGGAATGACAGCACCACAGTCCAATAAGCGGAGAGTTTGGCCGCCGCAAAGGGCGCCTCAAGGAAGCCGACATAGAGCATCCCAACGCGACGCCCGAAGCTGTCGGTGAGCGGCAGATAGCCGGAGATATACCAGTCGTTCACCACAAAGGCACGGTCGAGCCAGGTCTGCCCCTCACCCAGCACCGCATCGCGCACCGCCTGCGAAACCCTGGTGCCAAGGGCGCGGACGTCTTCAAACAGGCGAACGTTTGTGGAGATACGGGTATCTTCCAAAAACAGTGTCGCAGTGCCCTTGCGGCTGATGCGATGACTGTCGCCCAGATAGACCAGGGCATTGATCGTATCGATGAAATCAAGATCCCGGTTCAGAAGCCGGCCCGCCACCAGCACGCCTTCACTGCCGTTATTGGTCACCGGCGCGGCGGAATGGATCACCATGCCGCGATCTTCCGCCGGTCGGGTTGTCGGCGCGGCGGCCTCGGTCTCGATCAGGGAAATACGGGCCCGGTCACGCAGGTCGGCAGAGATCTCATCCAGGTCCGCAGCGGAGAAAATGTCGATTTCCGAGGCCAGCCTGCCCTGCGCGGCGCGGTCGATCACCGGCCAGCGGCGCGCCTCGCGGTCAATATTGCGCAATGGCAGATAATAGAGGAAATCAAGCTGGAGGGATTGCCGCTGCTGGTCAAGAAACCGCAACTGATCCTGCAACGGTGCGCGCAGGACCTCGGCAAACCGGGCCGAGCTGGCGATTGCTGCCAGATCATCGCCGGTATTGGCCTGCAACTGGCGCAAATACTGGTCGGCGATTTTCAGATCGCTTTCCACATTGACGATCAGAACATTGTCGTAATCCGCGTTCCAGCGCGCCATGGCCACGACCAGCAGCAGCGGCATCACCACGCTGAGCGGCAGAAGTGCGAGCAATAGGAGGCGGAGCCGGACGGATTTCAAGGCGGCAAGGTCCTGTAGGCAGCTGGCACATCGGGTGAGTCCGCAGAGCGCATGGCTGCGTGCGGTGTTCACCCACTGTCGCATGGGGCCTGCTGGATGAGCAAGT
Source organism: Phaeobacter sp. JH20_29 (assembly GCF_048056175.1). NCBI lineage: Bacteria > Pseudomonadati > Pseudomonadota > Alphaproteobacteria > Rhodobacterales > Roseobacteraceae > Phaeobacter > Phaeobacter sp. JH20_29. The sequence goes on along the minus strand of NZ_JAYMWO010000009.1, from coordinate 172,635 downwards.
CCGGCGCTGTGTTTGATGACACGGTCGCCACGATCTGGTGGCGATCAGCCCATCATCAGGCTGGGATTTCCTTGCCTGCCCAGTCGAACACCCGCCCGCTGTCCTTGGCCGATAACCGGTCGATCACCTGGGCGAGGTAGGCCGCGGCCTGTTGTGGCTCGAACAGAGCGTCGTCGGGGACGTTCTTTGAAAAAGGTTCCGACAGCGGTGTTTTTACGGTGCCGGGATGCAGGCCGACACAGATCATCTCCTCGTTGCTGCGCGCGGTTTCGATGGCGTAGTTGCGGATCAGCATGTTCAGTGCCGCTTTGGAGGCGCGATAGGCATGCCAGCCGCCGAGGCCATTGTCGCTGATCGAGCCGACCCGCGCGGACAGGGCGGCAAAGACCGCGCGCCCCTTGCGAGGCATGATCGGCAGCAGATGTTTGGCAATGATGGCGGGGGCAAAGGTGTTTATTTCAAATACCTTGCGGAACGCGACCGGGTCCTGCTGACGATAGGATTTCTCAGGCTTAAGCCCGGCCTCGTCCGAGAGAACCCCGGTTGCAACGACGACCAGATCAGGGGCGATCCCTCTGCGGCGCAGATCATCGGCAAACCCGGCCAGCTGGTCCTCATCCGTGATATCGGCGCGGTAGCTGTCGACGTCGGCCTTCGGTGGCAATGCGCCGCGCGCGACCGCCGTCAGGCTGGCGGGGTTTCGCGCCGCAAAATGGTCAACCAGCGCCGACCCGATGCCACCGGAGGCACCGATAATGACGATGTGGCGCGGCGAATGGGGGCTCATTTTCCCGCCCCCATCAGGCGCAGGAACAGTTTGCGGGGAAGATGTTTGCCGATGGTGAAGACCCAGGCGAAGGGGGCGGGGAAACTGGTGCTGAAGCGCCCGCTTCGCATCGCTTTCAGGCAGGCATCTGCGGCCTCATCCGGGGTCTGGATCATCGGCATCTTGAAATCGTTCTTGTCGGTCAGACGGGTTTTGATGAAACCCGGATTGATCACCTGAACCTTTATGGGGGTCTGGATCAGATCGGCCTGGAGGTTTTCGGCCATGTGTATAACGGCCGATTTCGACGCGCCATAGCCGGTCGCTCCGGGCAGGCCCGTGTGACCGGCGAGTGAGCCGATCAGCACGATATGCCCTTCGTTGGCAGCGACCATCTGCGGTATGACGCGGCCAACCACACGAATTGCGCCCATGAAGTTCACGTCGCAGATCAGCTCGACCTTCTCTGCGTCCCAGTCCTGCGCAGGCATCGGGTCATAGGCCCCGGCACAGTAAAGGAGGCCATCCACCTTGCCGATCTGCTCCACGGCCCGGCTGATGGCGTCGGGATCGGTCACATCCAGTGGCAGGGCAGTGGCATTGCTCAGCGTGCCCGCCAGCTCCTGCAGGCGCTCTTCGCTGCGCGCTGACAGCACCAGCCGCGCGCCTGCGGCATCCAGCTTCTCGGCGATTGCACGCCCCAGCCCCTCGCTCGCGCCGACGATCCACCAGGTCTGTCCTGCAAACATCTCACTCTCCCTTCGGTCGCATGGTGGCGATCAGCTCGGCCACCTTGATGCCGAATTTGCGCATTTCGGAGCGGTTCATGATCGTGCCGTTCTCCATCAGATACATCCAGTCGGTGACATCCAGCACATGGCCACCGGCGCTTTCTGGCAGGCGGATGCGATAGGTCAGGCGCACGGCGGCTCCCATCTGCTGACCCTGTCCGGTGCCGATGATGTCATCTGCGGTGGCGGTGAAGCTGCCGTTTTCGCCCATGGTGAGGAACCATTTCCGCATTTGCGTGCCGCCGCTGGCGTAGGAAAAATTCTCGCTCAACGTGCCGGTGTCGCCCTCCCATTCGCCCGTCATCGTGGCGACAAACCGCGAGGAGACGCGCCCCATCGGGCCGTAAATCATACCTTCGGAGATCATCTCGCCGCTCAGATGTGTGCGAATGTCGAAGGCGGGACTGGTATTGGCATAGTGTTCGGGGTGCTGGCTGCGAAATCCCAGCCCAGGGCGAAGGAGCGCAAGCAGCAGCAGCAGAATGATGGCAACAAGCAGGAGTTTCATGACGCGGTTACCTTTCCAGGGAGGCGGATCACCATCGCGATGGCGATAAGTTTGATGCAGCAGGGAATGATTGCGTAGGCCCATGTCAGCGTCTGCAGGGCGGCGGCGCTGTTTTCGCCACCGGGGGTGAAGCCGCTCATCTGCAGAAGCGGCAGCAGGAGCACAGCAGCGGCGGCAAGCGCGAGTTTGGCAGCAAAGGACCACAGCCCGAAGGCCTGCCCCGCCTGCAACCCGGCGCGCGCCAATGCGCGTGAAAACAGCACCGGCAGGATCACCATATCCGCGCCGAGCGCGGCCCCCGAACCAATGCAGATGGCGGCAAAGCCAAGGCTGGCGCCGGGCGGAAGAAAGGCTGCGGAGACAAAGGCAAGGATCGCCAGTGCCATCGCCGGAAACAACACCTCGCGCGCGCCGAACCGCTCTGCCGCGCGGGTCCATAGCGGCACCGATAGTCCCGCTGCGAGAAAGAACAGGACCAGAAAGGGGCCGGCCATATCGGCAAGCGCCAGCTTGTCCTCAACGAAGAACAGAAACAGTGTCGATGTCATGGCGACCGGCAGGCTGTTCACGAGGGCCAGCGCCAGAAGGCGAAGGCCACCCGCTGCACGCAGTGCGGTGATGGACAGCGGGTGTTCGGGGCGCGGTGCCGCTGTCCAGAGGCCGCGGGTCAGCCACCAGACCACACCGCAGAGTGCGGCCAGCATCCAGCCAAAAGCGGGGTAGCCGCCGTGGCCTGCGCCGACGGCAACCAGCGCGCCCGGCGCCAGGGCTGCCAGGATGATACCGGCCAATGTGCCGCCCTCGCGAAACCCGGCCAGACGGATCAGCGCCTCCGGGCTGCCTGCAAGCGCGGTGCTTTGCCCGTAGAACAAAACACTTCCGAGACTATAGGCCGTGAACAGAAGCACCAGGGCGATGACGAACCATGGCAGCACGCCCCCCGCCGCCGGGCGGTAGGTGTAGAGCAGGATGAACCCCACCGCCATGCCAAAGGCCGCCAGAGCTGCAAAGGTTGCGCGTTCCTGAGGCCAGCGGTCGGTGACCCAGCCCAGCAGGGGGTCCTGCACGAAATCCAGCACCCGTATCGCCGCCAGCACCGCTGCGAGGGTTGCCAGGCTCAGTCCCAGTCCCGCCGTCGCAAAGCGCGGCAGATGGATATAGAGCGGCAGACCGGCGGCGGCCAGCATCAGCGCAAATAGGGAGATACGGGTGGCTTGCATCAGTTGCCCCGCAGCTCGCTGGACAAACGCGCAGCGCGGCTGTTGGGCGACAGCCAGATATTCAGAAACCGCTTGCGGGCGTCTGCATGGCGCAGATCGCAGGTCTGTTTTCCGTTCAGATAGAGCGCCACCTGATCAGGCGCGCGGGTTGTTGCCACGAAGCTGTCGCCCGGTCTCACATCGCGAAAACAGCGATCCAGCTTGCCGACCAGCTGATCGTGATCGGCGCGCCTGCCTTCCAGCCGCAGCAGTTCCGCGACCGTGGCCTGCATCAGCTGGGATCTGCTGAAACCGCGCCGATAGCTGAGCTTGAGCGCCATCGGGTTCTGCCAGTCAAAGCGGGTCTGCCCTTCGGTGTAAAGGCTGGCATCATAGAGCGGCAGGCCAAACCAGCGGAAGGTGACCTCTCCCAGTTTGGTCGGGGAGCTGAGGCCGGTGTTTGCGGTTGCAGCGCTGGCGAGACCCACTCCGAGACTGACGGCAAATGCGGCGATGGCGGAGCGCAGGTGGTTTTGGCGGATCTCAGGCATGGGCCAGCTCCACCTGAATCACGTCCGTCTGGCCGACCTCGAAGGAGGCAGCGCAGGTTTCCAGATAGTAGCGCCAGTTGCGCAGGAAGGCCTCGCCATAGCCCAGAGAGTGGATTTTGGGGGTCATCGCGACAAGGCGCGCCGCCCATTCCCGGCAGGTGCGCGCGTAATCCTGGCCAAAGGCGAAATTATCCGTAACCTTCAGACCTGCGGTGCGCGCCTGATGTGAGATCACCGCATCAGAGAGCAACATGCCGCCCGGAAAAGTATACTGGCGGATATAGTCCGACGACTGCCGATAGATGTCGAAATAGCTGTCCTGAACGGTGATCGCCTGCACCACGGCGCGGCCGTCATCGGCCAGACGGTCTTTCAGCGTGGCGAAATAGCTGGGCCAATAGCGTTCGCCCACGGCCTCAACCATTTCGATGGAAACGATATTGTCGAATTTTCCCTCCGATTTGCGATAATCGCAAAGGCGGATATCGGCGCGCCCATCGAGCCTCGCGTCGGCATAACCAAACTGACTGGGGGAGATGGTCAGCCCGGTGACATGGCGCCCCTGTTCGGCGGCGCGGTCGGCAAATCCGCCCCAGCCGCAGCCAACCTCCAGGACGCGATCACCGGCGGTGAGGCGGCTCAGCACCCGGTCGTATTTGCGGGTCTGCGCACGCGCGAGGTCATTGTCACCCGGCGCAAAGAGGGCCGAGGAATAGGTCATGCTTTCGTCCAGCCACAGCTGGTAGAATTCATTGCCGACGTCGTAATGGGCCTTGATGTTGCGCGCCGCGCCCTTGATCGAATTGGCGCGCAGCATCCGGTCCACGACCCGGAACTTCAGACTGGCCCAGAAACTCGGGTAGGCGTAATCGGTGAGATGATCGAGGTTGAGCAGCGCCACCTTGATGACGTCTTCGATGCTGGGCGTCTCCCAAAGTCCGGCGACATAGGCCTCGCCGAGGCCGATATCGCCGCGGGCGGCCATGGCGGTTATGGCGCTCCAGTCACGCAGATGGATTTCGGCGCGTGGTTCACCGGTGCCGAAATCATGGGTGTCGCCCTCTGGGGTCAGCAGGCGCAGACTGCCCTTGCGGATGCGCGCGCAGCTGTCGAGAAAGTCGTGTTTTACGCGTTTGGTAAGGAAAATCATCAGCTGACCTCATGTTCCGGTGGGGTAGGGCGGGGGCGATAGCTGGCGCCCTTGAGTTTCAATTTCAGCGCCTGCCAGTAAATCAGCGCGACCGTGCGCAGCGTGCCGGCCGGGCGGCGCAGGCTGGAGCATATGAGTGCGGCGTTGCTTAGCGGCTGGCGCGGGCCGGTCAGCGTGGCGACCACCCCTTCGCCATCGTTCTTGTGGTCGATCCGGATGGCGATCCGCCGGGGGTCGATGTCGAAGTTGAACCAGTAGTCCCCGGCAATGTCCTGAAATGGAGAGACGTGAAAGATCTTCTTGGCCTGAAGCTTGTCGGAGGGGGCGATGGCGGTGAAGCCGGGTTTGTGACAGACATAGCTGTGGCGGTCGCCAAAGGTATTGCTGACCTCTGCGATGACCGCATGTAGCGCCTTGCCGCGAAAGGCCAGCCAGAAGCTGACCGGGTTGAAAATATGGCCCAGATAGCTCGGTTGAGTGAGCAGCCGAATGGTGATCCCCTCCATATCCAGCCCGGCGTGGGCGAACACGTCCTGCGCCCATGGCAGGCCGATCCCCTGTTTTGGTGCGCCACCATGGTTGCGATCATGGACCGCAGCCAGATTGAAGCGATTGCGCGAAAACAGCAGCGGGCCGCTCTCGGAGCGCGGGTCAATCAGCACATAGTCCACGCCGTAGCGAAAGCTGTTGGAGATGGCGCCATGGCGGGCATGGGTGGTCTGTCCGGCGATATGCTCGGGCCACAGGGTCATCCGATCACCCGTTCCCGCGCGCTGATGCCACGTGCGACGCGCACCGCGCTGGCAAAGCCGTCTTCGTGAAACCCATGCCGCAGATAGGCACCGGCAAACCAGGTGTTGTTCTGCCCCTGGATATCGGCAATCCGGCTTTGAGCACGCAGCGCGGCGGTGTCAAACACCGGATGGCGGAAAGTTTTTTGATCGTAGATCAGATCCGACCGCACATCCTTTACCGGGTTCAGCGAAACGAACAGAGGATCGTTTTCGTCGATATTCTGGAGCCGGTTCATCCAGTAGGTGACGCCGATGGCGGCCCGGTTGTCGCGGGTGTCAGCCTTGTAGACCCAGGACGACCAGCAGGCACGGCGGCGCGGCATCTGGTCGGTGTCGCGGTGCAGGATCATCTCGTTATCCTGATAGCGCATGACCCCCAGCGTTGCCTGCTCTGCCGCTGTCGGCTGCGCCAGCAAGCGCAGGCTGTCATCGGAATGGCAGGCCATCACCACCTGATCAAAGTTTTCGGAGGTGCCATCGGGGAGGTGGATGCGTACCCCCTCGGATGTCCGTTCGACGCTGCTCACCGGGGTGCTCGGACGCAATTGGCAGCCCATCTGGTCCAATCGGGCGGTCAGACGCCGGACATATTCGATGCTGCCGCCTTTGACCGTCCACCATTGATGCTGTCCAGAAGCGCTGAGCAATGCGTGATTGCGAAAGAAGCGGACCAGCGACTGCGCCGGAAAACCGCGGATTTCATCCGGCGGCGTCGACCAGATCGCGCCACAGATGGGCATCAGGTAATAGCGCTGGAACCAGTCGCCGAGCTTCAGATCATTGACCAGTTCGCCGATAGTGACGCTGTCACTCTTGGCGACCTCTTCGGCGTTGGCGTTGAAGCGCAGGATATCACGTACCATGCGGAAAAAGGCGGGCCGCGCGATGTTGCGACGCTGCCCGAGCAGCGCCCCAAGATCTCGCAGACCGTATTCGACGCGGCCATCCCCGATGCTGGCACCGAAACTCATGTCGCTTTTGACCACGGGCACATCCAGATCGCGGAACATCGACGTCAGATGCGGATAGTTCACATAGTTGAAGACGATGAAGCCGGTATCCACGGGCTGGTCGCCATTACGACCGGCGACGACGGTCCGCGCGTGCCCACCCAGTCGCGGCGCGGCTTCATAAAGCGTGACGTTGTGGCTTTTTGCGAGCAGCCAGGCGGTGGCAAGCCCGGAGATGCCACCACCGACAACGGCGATACGCTGGCGAGCGGATGATAATGCGTCGAAGGACATGCTGTCTCCATCTGTGATTTCAACTTGTTACGGGCCGCTCGCCCGGGCGGATCAAAAAAGATGGTGATTAAGATGACGGGCCTCTCCGGACGAATGGAAAAAACTGAAATTAATTGCGCTCAGAGTGATCCAGCACCGTGAAAGATGCGTAATCCGTACATGTTGACCATGCTGAGCCATCCAACTCTTGCAGCGCCTGCGCCGCCCGTTACGGTAGACCGTGACACAAGTGTAATGCGCGAAAGGAAAAAAGTGGAACGGGAAAGCCTGTCGGATCAGACAGTCTGGATGCTGGCCGTGCGCGACAACCGCTGCAAGGTGGCGTTTGGTCGTCTGTTCGACTATTTCGCGCCGCGTCTGAAGGGGGTGATCTGCCGATCCGGCATGCCGCCCAGCCAGGCCGAAGAGGTCGTTCAGGAGGTGATGCTGACCGTATGGCGAAAGGCGGCCATGTTCGATCCTGAACGTGCTCAGGTCTCGGCGTGGATCTACCAGATCGCCCGCAACAGGCAGATCGACGTGATCCGCAAGGAACGGCGGCCAATACCGGAGGAGCTGAAGCTTCCCGAGGAAACACAAGAAGATGCAGCCCAGATTCTGGCGCTGGATCAGGAAACAACAAAGCTGCGCGCAGCCCTGGCCCGGTTGAAACCGGCACAGCGAGAGATGGTCGAAAAGGCCTATCTGGGCGAGCTGACCCATGCGGACATCCGGGAACAGACCGGATTGCCCCTGGGGACAATCAAATCCCGCATCCGCCTCGGACTTGAGCGGTTGCGTCATGAGTTGAAGGAACAAGGACTATCATGACCGGCGTACGCCATCATATCCCTGACCCGTTGCTGGTGGCCTATGCCTCCGGCAATTTGCCCTATGCCTACTCTCTGGTTATGGCGACCCATCTGTCGATGTGTGACGACTGCCGCGCCCGGTTGAATGCGCATCAGGCGGTCGGCGGGTCGGTACTGGAAACCTGTGGAACCCGGGATGTCTCGGATGATCTGCGGGAGCGCGTGTTTGCCGAGTTGGATTCACCCTTTGAGGACGCACCGAAGTTCAACCGCTCGGGCATCTTTCCGGCGCCGGTGATGCAGGCGCTGGGTGGGCTGCCGCCAAAGTGGAAGTCGCTCGGCATGGGTGTGCGTCAGTCAATCCTCAGCCATGACGAGGAGGGCAGCGTGCGGCTGCTCTATATTCCTGCGGGACAGGCGGTCCCTGACCATGGCCACAACGGGCTGGAGCTGACGCTGGTTTTGCAGGGCGCGTTTCGCGATGAAACCGGGCGCTTCGGTGTCGGGGATCTGGAAGTTGCGGACGATCGCCTGGAACATACGCCGATTGCCGAGGACGGTGAGACCTGCATCTGCCTTGCCGCGACTGATGCTGCACTGCGGTTCCGGTCCTTTGTCCCGCGCCTGCTGCAACCGATTTTCCGCATCTAGCGGCACAAGGGCCTTCCCGCGAGGGGTGGGCAAGGCCTGAGAGTTCAACGCAAAAAGGGCTGCCAGTGGCAGCCCTTTCCTGTTCTGTCAGCGCATCTTCCGCGCGCTTAGCCGTTCATCACCTTGCCCATGTGGCGGCCGGTGTCGACCATCCGGTTGGAGAAGCCCCATTCGTTGTCATACCAGCTGACAACGCGGACCAGCCCCTCGGCGGTAACCGCGGTCTGTGGTGCCGCAAAACAGGAGGAATGCGGGTCGTGGTTGAAGTCGATGGAGACCAGCGGGTCCGTCTCATAGGACAGGATCCCTGCCAGATCGCCCGCCGCGGCAGCCTTCATCGCCTCGTTGATTGTCTCAACAGTGGCAGGTTTTTCAGGAATGAAGCTGAGATCAACCACCGAAACATTCGGGGTCGGCACGCGGATTGCTGAACCCTCCAGGCGGCCTTTCAGATGCGGCAGGACCTCCGAGATCGCGCGGGCTGCGCCTGTTGAGGTCGGGATCATCGACAGCGCCGCAGCACGGGCGCGGTAAAGATCCTTGTGGCTGGTGTCATGGGTCGGCTGATCACCGGTATAGGCATGGATCGTGGTCATATACCCGGTCTTAATGCCGAATGTATCGTCCAGAACCTTTGCCACCGGGGCCAGACAATTGGTGGTGCAGGAGGCGTTGGAGACAATGACGTCGTCCTTGGTCAGATCCTTGTGATTGACCCCGAACACCACGGTGCGATCGACCTCCTTGCCGGGGGCGGAGATCAGGACACGTTTGGAGCCGTTTTGCAGATGCTTGGCAGCAGTCTCGCGGCTGGTGAACAGGCCGGTGCATTCATAGGCGATATCAACGTCCTGCCAGGGCAGATCCTCGGGATTACGGATCGCCGTCAGGCGGATGCTGTGATTGCCGACAGTCATCGTATCGCCGTCGACGGTCACCTCGTTCCGCAGGCGGCCATGGACACTGTCGTATTTCAACAGATGCGCCAGGGTTTCCGCAGGCGACAGATCGTTGATCGCCACAACCGAGATATCGTCGGCGTTGCTCTCCAGCAAGGCGCGCAAAACGCCACGGCCAATTCGTCCAAATCCATTGATCGCAATTTTCAAGGTCATCTGTGCAACTCCGATGGTGATAGGGGTTCAGCCTTCGACGGGCGCGCCCGGTGGCCTGACAATTGCCGCATCGTTATCGCTAACAGTTGCAAAAATCAAGCCCGTTCGCCGGTCAGCGGATTGGCGCGTAATGCCGCTGCCCGAAGCATCAGTGTAGCACATCAGCGCAGGAGGGGATGCGTTTACACGGCAAGCCAGAAAGGGGGCCTGCGCAGGTGCCGCTGTGCGCGATCTGTCTGCGCCTCTCACGCCGCTGCTGCCGGTCCTGAACGACAGCCGATCCGGCGGGGCTGGAAGCCGCGGCTCTAGACCCTGCGCTGAGGAAACTGAAATGATACACGTTTTGGTAGCATATGGTAAACGATTTATCCCTATAATTGTTCCAACGGTGTCTCATCCGATTGGGGAAATCATGCCGCTCAGGCTTGCCATATTGCTGGTTGTTGCGCCGCTTTTCCTGCTGGCAGGGTATCTCGCTGCGAGCGCGCTTGTGGCGCAGCGCGCTCGCCACCTCCTTGCGGAATACGCCGCGCAGACCGCGCAGGAGGAAAGCGCGATCAGCGATATGATCCATGAGCTGCAGCGCGAGCGCGGGTATTCCGTCGGATATGTTTCCTCAGATGGGCGGGTTTTTCCAGATGCGTTGATACGTCAGCGCGGCCAGACTGATGCGGTGGTCGCCTCGGCACTTTCGCGCATCACCCTGATGGCCGACGATCATAGCCTGGCCTTTGATCGCGTTGTTCACGGGGTGGAACGGCTGGCGGAACTGCGCCAGCATGTCGATGGCCTCGGCTTTGATAGGCCGGTCATCGTTTCGGATGTCGCTGGGCCCTACACGGAACTCATCAGCACCATCATGGCTCTTACCCGACAAAGCGTCGGGCTGGACAGTTCCACCGAATACCAAGCGCTGCGACAGGCGCGTTTCCTGATCGGCGAAGCCAAGGAAAAGGCCGGACTTGAGCGGGCAACTGGCGCTGCGGTCATCGAAACGGGAAATTCTTCTGCGCTGCGGGAGCATTTTGCCGCCCTCGGCGGCGCGCAGATCATCCTGTTGACCGAAGCAGCGGTCGTCAAGGGAAGTGGAAGCTGGCTGCCATCGCTGCAAAGGACGGACCAATATCTCACCTTAAGCGACCTGCGTGATACCATCAGGTCAGCAAAAGCGGCCTCCGGGCCGGCGGCTCTCAACAGCGAGCGCTGGGTTGCGGCGTCGACGGAATGGATCGACTTTCTGCGCAGGGAAGAGACGAATGTCACCGCTGAAATCATCTCGCTGGCCAACCAGCTTGAAGCGGAAAGCACGACCGAGCTGGTGGGGCTCATTTGGCTCACCATCTTTGCAGGGATTGCGGGGACGCTGTTTGTTGTGCTGACGCTGAAATGATGCCCGCGTCTGGGCAGGCGTGGTTCTGGGGCGTCCCGGATGGCCGGTCATGCCCTTGGCGCCGTCCATGGCGCGCACGCGGGGTTTTGCTGGCCCATGGCGGGGAGGCAAATGTAGGGTTAGGCTGGGTCACGTCACCCCAGTTAAGAGGTTGATCCTGCTGGAAAAGAGGGCTGACCAGACTGGTTCTGCGCTGAACTTGCTGCGCGGGATCTGATGGTTGGTGCGAACTGGGGCAAACCGTCGAAGACTGATATCCCGCGCCAGCTGGCGCGGGTCGGTTTCACCGGTATGATTGCATTGGAATAGGTTGAGTGACTGGTTGAGTGGCTGACGGTGATGTAGGGGCTGCGGTCCGCAGACTTGTGCGACAACCGTGGGGCGGGCAACCGGCTGCACGCGCAGAGCAGCGCTGTTGACCGGCGCGCAGGTTGGTTCAGAGTTGACCGGAAGACCACGCAGGCGTTGGGGCTGAGGGTGCAGCGGGCGATCCCGCTCTGCCATGCGGCCAATCTGTATGGTCGCAATCTAGAACGATTGCAGGTTTGAGCACAGGGCCCGACCCGTTTTCCAATCTTGCGCGTCTTTCGAATGCGCGCGTTCCAACATGGGATGTGTCGCGCAGATTTGAGCGTCTCTGGATCGGAAAATCTTCCCGATCATCGATGTCAGGCCGCAAGCTGTCGATCCGTGGTCAGAATTCGGACTGGAATGCGCGGCCTCCGAATGGACGGAGCCCGCATCCCGGAGACCATTCAGGTGCATCTGGTCCAGCGACAGCTTGGTATTGCCATATGCCTTGAGGGGCGGGGGCAACCACGGGGGCATCGGGGCTAGATATCGCCATGAAGAAACAGCGCCGCCGCGAGAGTAGCTACGCCATTAGCGTTCAGTCGCGCCGGGGCATCGACCATACGAATGCTGCCATCGATGGCGCCGGGAATATCAGTCTTCTCCCGCCGTTGCGTTCATGGACCGCACAGATTGTAAGGGCCCGCCTTTTCGGCAAGCTGGCGCCAACAGCATTGATCCGCTGACCGGCGTCATCTCAGCTTGTTTTCAAGCGACACAATCTCGACATAGGCGCCCAGCATTTCAACGGCCGATTTGACGGCGTCATAGGCGTTTTCTTTCACGATATAGCCTGCGATTTTGTGCTCATAAGCGACCGCGATATCGGAAGGCGCATCGGAGGTTGTCAGAACAAAGATCACGGAATTTGCCAGTTCCTTGTCTTCCCGGACCTCTGACAGGAATTCCAGACCACCCATGCGCGGCATATTCAGATCAAGCAGGATGATATAGGGGCGCTCCAGCGCGGCAGCGTTCACGCCGCGCAACAGGTCCAGCGCTTCCTGCCCGTCGCCCACGACCTCTACCGGGTTCACGAGACGCAGCTTTTTCAAGGCGCGTTTGATGGCCATGACAGCCACTTCATCGTCATCGACAATCAGGAATGTAACGGATTCTTTATTGGTCATGCGGCCAATCCTTGGATGTCATTCAGCGGTTTCTTTGATTTGGAGTTGAGCGGGATCCGGACCGTGAACACGGTGCCGCGCGCCACCTCCGGATTGGAAACTACAGAAACGCTGCCACCCAGTGATCTGGCAAGTTTTTGCACAAGAGCCAGACCCAGGCCGGACCCTTCGACTTCATCACGGGATTTCAGCGTTTGAAACAGCACGAAAATCTGCTCCTGGTATTGTTTCGGGATGCCCGGACCATCGTCGGCAACGGTTATTTCCACATAGTTCGGGTAGAGTTCGCTGCTGATGCGGATGGTGCCCGATGATCTGTCGTGATGCTTGCTGGCATTGCTGACAAGATTGATCAGGATGGTTTTCAACGGTGTCAGATATGCACCGAAGGGACCGCAATCCTGCTCGACCTTGATTTCGAATTCCGGGTTGGAATTGAAATAGAGCCGCAGCTCATCTGCAAAATGCGTCAGGCTGAATGCGCCGTGTTCGCCCTCGATCTGTCCTGCACGTGCATAATCCAGCAGCGCCGACAGATGGCTGGATAGTCTGTCCGTGCGATTGCGGATCAATCCGATATTCTTTTGCGCATCGGCCGGCATCTCATCGGCAAAGTCTTCTTCGGTCCATTCGATCAGATTTGAAATCGCCCGCAATGGCGCACGCAGGTCATGTGCGGCCACATAGGCAAATCTCTCCAGCTCCTCGTTCGAGCGCTTCAGCGCAGCGGCGGTGAGGCGTGATTTCTCGACAGCCTTTGCGATCTCCGAGATTTCGTCCGAGCCGCTGGTGTTGATCGGGTCGTCGAGCTCGCCGCGGGACATGCGCTGGATATGGCGGGTCAGGCGGTGGATGCGCGAGATCATGCGAACCTCGATCATGAACCACAAGAGCGCCAGAGAAATCAACAGCATACACATGTTGAAAGCGACATCGACAAAGCGAATGCGTTCCACGATTCGCGTGGTTTCTGCCGCGCTTTGTCGAAACTCCATCGCCGCACGCTGCGTGTTCGACCTGCTCCAGGTGCCAATGCGGTTCAGGACGGCTTCAGCCTCTTTGTAAAGACGATCCTGTTGCGCTTCGCTGATCTGTAACTGCGACAATCCTTCGACGACGCCATCCGGGCCAAGCATTATCTTGCGATAGTCGACCAGCACACCGGCAATCTCGTGACGCGCATCGATGTTTTTGAGCCGGGCAAGGCGGGAGGCAAGAGTATTGATCTGGGCGACGAGGCGCTGACTTTCCGCGCTGTGTTTTTCGCCCGTATCAATGGAGAAATCCTTGGTCAGGATGGCAAGCGATGCAACGCTGCCGGAGATCTCCCCAAGGGTTTTGGCGGTGTCGATTGCCCAGGAATACGACTGGCTCGAACTCCCGGTGTCACGCTGTTGATTGCCGAACTCGATCTGCGCGACAATGATGGATTTCTCCAGGGCCAGGATCTTGGAGGCCGCCTGTGAGATAAGCACCTCCAGCCGGTCATACTGGGCGACGAGGTCTTGCCGACCTTTGACAACCTTTTGGAAGACATCGGCATCTGCAGGGGACGGACCGTTGGTGACTGTATCTGTCTGATCGCTGAAATTGTCGCGAAAGAGCTGTGCAAGCGTGTCGAGCCGCTGTCCAAGCGCCTTTAGCCCATCCGGTTCGTCGACGAGCCGGATCCTCGCCAATGTCACCTCCAGCCCATGTTGCAGGTCGCCAAGATCGGCGATCCTGTCCAGTAGGGGGATGGTGCGGTCCGACAGGTTTTCCGTCTTGCGCTCAATACGGCTAAGGTCGTTCCACTCCGTATACATCGCGACACAGATCGACGCGAGGCAGATGACGACACAGGATCTTAGGCGTGCGGTTAGCGACACTGCGGGTCCCTTTTGCTGTTTGCGAGACTCAACATAAGGTTGAGAGGTTTACCAGCCGTTAACTGGGCGACGATAGGTTTGACGACATATAGCCAACCGCGAGGATCCCCATGTTCACAAGACGCGCCTTTACCACGCATGCGCTGGCGTTGGGGGTGGGCGGTGGCCTGCCTGCAGCCGGACGTGCTGCGACTGATCCCCAGTCTCCCAACCTGTTGCGTATTCTGACCCCTCATGGGGCAGAGGCGAATCTGGCCCCGGTTGCCAAGAGTTTCGAAGCGTTATGTGGCTGCCGCACGGAATTGGTCGTTGTCGGTGTGGGAGAGATTAATGCGGTGTTGACGCTGGAGGCAATGCTCAATGACGTCGGTGTCGATGTGGCGCTGCCTGCAACGTTTGGAATCCCCGATCTTGTCGAGGCAGAGGCGATCCTGCCCCTGGACGGGCTGGCGCAGCAATACGCGCCGCAGGATCTGACCGACGCGATGATGTATACCAGCGGTGATGTTTTCGATGACCGGCTCTGGGGGTATCAAACCGACGGTGACGTGTTCTTAATGTTTTATAACAAAAGGTTTATGGAGAACCCTGAGTTAAGACAGAAATATGCGGATCAGACCGGGACAGACCTGACAACACCGGCGACGTGGGAAGAGCTGGACCGCCAGATGGCGTTCTTTCACGACCCGGATGCGGGACGCTATGGCGGCTGCCTGTTCCGCGCTGCCGACAAGGTGGCCTGGGAATGGTGGGCCCGGTTCCACGCCAAGGGGGCCTGGCCGTTTTCACCCACGATGGAGCCGCAGATTGCCGGTGCCCAGGGCGTCGCCGCATTGGAAGAGATGATCGCCTCGAGCGCCCATCTGGTTGGGGCCGACCTGGGCCTCTTTGCCAATTGGGCACGGTACCGGGAGGGTGACATCTACGCCAATATCGGTTGGGGGGGGACACAGAAAAGCCTCTATGCGCCGGACTCGGCGATGCGCGATAATCTGGTCAACGCCTCGCTGCCCGGTGGGCGCATCAATGGGGCGTTGGTGCCCATGTCGTATTTCAACTGGGGGTGGAGTTACGTCGTCGCCAAAAATTCAAGGCAGCCCGAGCTCGCATATCAGTTTTGCGTGAATGCCGTTTCGCAGAAAGTCGGCGCCGAGGCGATCGCGCAGACGGGTGGTTTTTTTGACCCTTTCCGGACCGATCAATATCAGGATCCCGCAATCGTCGATGCCTATGGCGCACAGTTCCTGAGGGTGCATGAACAGGCAATGCGCTCGTCTATGCCCGATCTCTATCTGGCGCGGCGGGGGGAGTATTTCGACGCTTTGTCCTATTGGCTTCAGCTTGCGCTGGCGGGTGACGCCACGCCGGAGGTCGCGCTCAACAATGTGGCCCAGTCCTGGCGTGCGACAACGGATCGTGCGGGTGCCACGTTGCAGGCACGCCGCTGGATGGCCCTGCGTGACACCTATCCTGCCGAACTTCGAAAGGCGCTCCGCGATGAAACATGATACCCCCGACCAGGCGGCTGGCCAGACCACGCGCGATCAGGCGATGATGGAAGTGGTCTACAAAATCGTGCATGATCTGCGGGGGTCGGTGAGGGCGCTTGCCGAACTGCCGAACTGGATTGGGGAGGATCTGGAGGACGCAGGCCTGACCCTGCCGGAAGCCCCGGCGCAATCCCTTGATCTGATGCGGCAGCACGCTGAGAAGCTCAACATGATGCTTGACCAGCTGTCGCGATATTCCAAGACCGGATACCGGGAGACGGAGAACGTGTCGGTTCAAGCTTGCCTTGATCGTGCGATTGCGGCGCTGAATCTGCCAGATGGCCTGCGGGTGCGGGCGCGGTTCGATCCGCCTGAGATTGACATGAACCCCGATGCCCTGATGTCGATGTTCCTGATCCTGCTGGGAAATGCGGCCGGTCATAACCCGGAGCCGGTGCGCATTGCCGTGGTTGGCCGCTGCCACGACGGCATGTGGGAGATGCTGGTGCGAGACGATGGTGTCGGAATTCCAGCAGGCAAGCTGGAACGGATTTTTGATCCGATGAGCAAATTCTCGATCGCCGACACCGGAGGGGCAGGCATGGGGTTGGCGATCCTGCGGCGCCTTGCCGATAGCTATGGCGGTCTTGTAGACGCGTTGTCGCCCCGGACCAATCGGCACGGGGCGACTATTCGGGTGCGTCTGAAGCAACCTCACCGTGGCTGAGCCGCGGTGAGGTGATCCACCTAGTGGCGAACTTCGTTGAAGCTATTGCTGTAGTGTTCGATCTCGTCGAAGAACCGCCAGATGTTCAGGCAATGGGTTTCGATCTCATCCAGCGCCTCAGGGGAGGGGGTCAGGCCCTGATTGTGGCAGCCGCGAATAAAGGAGATCTGACGGTACATGCGCCGCAGTTTGGGTTGCAGCTCGCTGATGCAGCCTTCAGCCATGCCACGGATCACATTACGGGTTGCTTCCTGCACCTCGGCTTTCATGGCCGGGTTGGAGAAGGTTTCAGCGATGGAATTGTAGATCACACCATGAAGTTTTTCAGCCGTCAGATTGCCCTTGCCGATGTAGTCGACACAGCCGGCGCGGATCGAACTGACAACCGCTTCTGTATCTTCACGACCGGAGATCATGACCACCGGGACCTCCGCGGTCTCCAGTTGCTGTTTGACCACGGCGACGGCATCCAGCCCCGAGGCGTCGCGCAGCTGATGGTCAATCAGGCAGAGGTCGACGATATTCTCGTCCAGTGCTCTTTCAAAGTCCTTGATATCCGAACAGGTGATCACATTCACAGATCTGTCCGCTTGGGCAATCAGCCTTCGCATCCGTGTTCTGTCAAACTCACTGTCATCCAGCACCAGGACACATAGGTTGCCGGAGGGCAGTGTCGCGTGGTTGGTTTGTGTCGTAACCTCAGTACCATTCTTGATAACGCCCTTTCCAAAGACTGGCCTGAGACTGTCATTTTGCCGCTAACAAATGATTAATATGCCCGCCTAGTGTCGTTAAGACTTTAACCAGACAGCTATGAGTTGAGCGCGCGCCTGCCCTGAAGGCGGCCGATTCATGAGCTGTTAAGGGTGTTTTTGGTGGTTTTCTATGAGGAACAGGCTCAATGCCCACAAGATGTCGGGTAATCAACAGAAGATATTTTATCTATGAAATACTATTGGCCAACTGTTTGACCTCGTCTCAGGTTGGGCCGCCATCTCGCGGCCCATACCGATACTTGCGTGGTTATCGTGCCTGACAGGTGTCAGATCATCAGGCCGACGAGACCGGACAGAGTGACGGGGACAAACAGGAACCCCTGGGGAATATCCTTGTAGCGCTGGCCGTTCAGAACCGGCAAGGCCAGCCCCCAGAGGGCATATGAGGCGGCCAGAGCGGTGGCGATGATCGCGGCGACGACTGGCCCGTTCAGCAGCGCAGGCCATAAAAAGAGCGCAGCCACCGCAGCGAGGTTAATGCTCACCAGGTGCCAACAGTAGTAGTTTACATATCGTACCTCGGCAGACAGCTCGCGCGCGTTCAGCAGGGGGCGTGCAACGCTCTTACCGCCGGCGAAGATGTGCAACAGCGTGTTCGCGACCATCAGGCCGCCGGCTGCCAGTAACCACATGTTCATGGGCGTCAATGCTCCTAATTGGGTTTGCATGAATGGATGCAGCTAAGCACCGGCCCCCATCAATGGCCCATAAGACAGATTGCCATTGCGACAATTCGCGTGGCCCAATCGTTTGCCGCGGCTCACTGCATGATGCGTGTCAGCTCGCTCCATTGCGTGTGGGTTACCGCGTCTTTTCCGGCGATCATCCAATAGGTAGCATGGTGTTTCAGCCGGTTCCGATCAAGGCGAACCAGCCGCCCCTCGGCCAGGGGCACGCGGCACAGGGGAAGCGACCCTAGCAGAACGCCGGCCCCGGCCTGTGCCGCGCCAAGTGCCGACAGGAATGTGTCAAAACGCAGATGCGGTACTGGCGTTGTCCCGCCGCCGTGGCGGGCAACCCAATCGGGCCAGCCCGGGCGTGGACCGGAACAGGCAATGCGGGGCCAGTCGGTCCAGTCCTGCGCAGCCTTGATCAGAGCGGGCGCCGCCATCGGCGCGATTTCCTCGGAATAGAGCGGCAGCTTATAGGGGTGGGGCCAGTCCCCGGCGCCGTAGCGAATGCGCAGCACATCATCCTCGGGCGCGTCATGGGCGCCCAGCACCATGGTCTGGATCGCAAGCTGACCACCCGAAATCTCGCTCAGGGCTGCCAGCCTTGGCGTGAGCCACAGATCAATGACCGACTGGCTGGCGGAGATCGTCAGCTGGCGCCGCCCGGTGCCGAACAGCGCCTCTGAGCTGTCGCGCATCGTGTCCAGCGCCGACTGGATATGGGGCAGCCAGGCCTCGCCCTCCACAGTCAGGGAAATGGCACGAGGGTGACGGTGGAACAGCGCCACCCCCAGCCGTTTCTCCAGCTGGGCGATGCGCTGCGAGATGGCGGATTGGGTGATCCCGGTTTCGCCTGCGGCTGCGGTAAAGCTGCCGCAGCGCGCCGCCGCTTCAAAGGCGCGGATCCATTCCAGCGGGGGCAGGGTTGAGCGCTGTTTTTGCATTAGCTGACCTTGGCCTAAGTGCAGAAATTCCTAATTTGAGATTATCCAGGACCGGTGGCAACATACAGGCAAAAGTCATCTTCCGCATTGCGGACCCTTTCTTGAGGACATCATGCCGTCAGTTACCGTTGCCCCAGCGGGCGATTATCTCACCCTGTCTCTTGGGACGTCTGAACTGCGGTTCCACGCGATCTGGCTGCGCGACAATGCGGGCGATCCCGAGACCCGTGCGACGGCCAATGGTCAGCGTCTGATCGCCCTGCGCGATATTCCGGCCGACACGGCAATTGCGGAGGCGACGCTTGATGGCGGCCACCTCCGGGTGCGGTTCGTCCCGGAAGAGAAGACCGTGGATTACGATCTGTCCTGGCTTGGGGATCATGCCTATGACCGGGCGCGTCAGGACGCGCGCGGCTGGCTCGCGGAGGGGGTCGAGCCCTGGGACGCGGGGTTGATGGCGGCCGTGCCCACCGGGGATTTTGCCGCGCTGCAAGCCGGTGGTGCGGCGTTGGGCGATTGGCTTGGCGCGGTGACACGCTACGGGTTTGGCAAAATCGTCAACGGTCCGGTTGAGGACGGTGCACTGTTCCGGGTTGTGGATCTTTTTGGTCATGTCCGGGAGACCAACTATGGGCGTCACTTTGAGGTCCGTACCGAGGTGAATCCGACCAATCTGGCCTTTACCGGGCTTGGCTTGCAGGCCCATACCGACAACCCCTATCGCGATCCCGTGCCGACGATCCAGGTGCTCTACTGTCTCGAAAGCTCGGCTGCCGGCGGCGAGAACATGGTGGTTGACGGCTTTGCCGCGGCGCTGCGGCTCAAGGCGGAAAACGAAGCCTATTTCAACGTTCTGGCCGAGCATTGCGCGCGCTTTGAATATGCTGGCGAAGCCGCGGTCTGCCTGACCTCGCGCCGTCCGATGATCGAGCTGGCGCCGGATGGCGAGCTGATTGCTGTGCGTTTCAACAATCGCTCCCTTGCGGCGGTTCAGGATGTCCCCTTCGACAAAATGGCGCTCTATTATGCGGCCTATCGCCGGTTCGGCGAGATTATCGACGACACGGCAATGGAGGTGACCTTTCGCCTGAACCCCGGTGAGGCATTTGTGGTCGACAACACCCGTGTCCTTCATGCGCGCAAGGGCTATTCCGGCGAAGGAACGCGGTGGTTGCAGGGCTGCTATGCCGACAAGGACGGGCTGCGCTCTGCCTATGAGGCCCGGCGGCGTCAGGCCCTGGGGGAGGCGGCGGAATGACCAGCCGCAAACCGCAGCCAGCGCCGCATCGCCCGCCTGAGACACTCGACCACAACACAATCGTTGCGTTCCTCGGCTCCATCTTCGATCGCCGCGGCGGTGAGGAATATCTGGGCGAGCCGGTGACCATGGGAGAGCATATGCTGCAGGGCGCCACAATCGCCGAAGAGAATGGCCAGCCGGAGGAAATCATCGTCGGCGCCCTCCTGCATGATATCGGTCATTTCACATCGGAGTTTGGCACCTATCACCCCGATGATACCGAAGACCGCCACCATGAGGACGCCGGGGCCGAGGTGCTGGAGCGCTTCTTTCCCAGCGTGATCACCGATTGCTGTCGCTACCACGTTGCTGCGAAACGCTATCTCTGTGCGACGAAGCCCGAGTATTTTAAACGCCTTTCGCCTGCCTCGGTCCATACGCTGGAGCTGCAGGGGGGACCGATGACCGCGCAGGAAGTGGTGGAGTTCGAGGCCAATCCGAACCTCAAGGAGATCATCGCGGTGCGTTATCTGGACGAGGCGGGCAAGCGTGAGGGGATGAAGACGCCCGATTTCTGGCACTTTGCCCCGATGGTGCAGCGCATGGTCGATCGACACTGCGGCGCGGCGAAATAGGGACCGACCCGGATCATTGCGAATAAAAATGCGGCCCCTCTCAAGCCAGAGAGGGGCCGCAATCACGACACCTGAGCCAGACGTCAGACAGCTCGGTCAGGGCTCAGTATTCTGTGGCCCTCAACCGGAGATCACATCGCGTCCTTGAACAGCTGCGTAAGATTGGCTTCATCCAGAACGACAGGGTTGCCGCCGCAGGAGGGGTCGATCAGGGCGCCTCGGACCAGCTCGGGGATGGCGTCTTCGGTGACGCCGAGGTCCGCGAGGCCACGTGGGATGCCGAGACTGTCGTTCAGCTCCTGCACATAGGCGCAGAAACCGTCAAAGCCGCAGTCGATGCCCAGATAGGCAGCTGCGGTGTTGAACCGCTCACGGATTTCCGGCGCGTTGAAGGCCAGAACCGCAGGCATGCAGACCGCATTCGTGGTGCCGTGGTGGGTGTTGAACACTGCGCCGATCGGATGGCTCATGGCGTGGATCGCGCCGAGGCCTTTCTGGAAGGCGGTGGCACCCATGGCCGCAGCCGACATCATCTGCGCGCGCGCCTCGATATCGGTACCATCGGCATAGGCGCGCGGCAGGAAATCCTTTACCAGGCGCATGCCTTCCAGCGCGATGCCCTGCGACATCGGGTGGTAATGCGGGCTGGAGAACGCCTCGACGCAATGGGCAAAGGCATCCAGCCCGGTGCCTGCGGTGATGAACTTCGGCATGCCCACGGTCAGCTCGGGATCACAGATCACCACGGTTGGCAGCACCTTGGGGTGGAAGATGATCTTTTTCTGATGGGTCACACTGTCGGTGATCACAGAGGCGCGGCCGACCTCGGAGCCGGTGCCCGCGGTGGTCGGCACGGCGATGATTGGCGCGATTGCATCGGCATCGGCGCGGGTCCACCAGTCGCCGATGTCTTCAAAATCCCAAACCGGTCGGGTCTGGCCGCACATGAAGGCGACCATCTTGCCCAGATCGAGGCCAGAGCCGCCGCCAAAAGCGATAACCCCGTCATGGCCGCCCGCCTTGTAGGCGGCAACACCGGCTTCGAGGTTCTTCTCGTTCGGGTTCGGGTCAACCTCGCAGAACATCGCCCGGCCAAGGCCCGCAGCATCCAGGATGTCGAGGGTGGCTTGGGTGACAGGCAGTTCGGCCAGGCCTTTGTCGGTGACCAGCAGAGGTTTCTTCATGCCGACAGCAGCGCAGGCCTCCGCCAGTTCCTTGATCCGGCCTGCGCCGAATTTGATTGCGGTCGGGTAGGACCAGTTTCCAACAAGAGTCATAGGTGTGTTCCTGTGATGAAGCCGGGGAGGGGGCGCTGCCCCCGCTTGCCCTGCGGCAAGCCCCCCGGAGTATTTTTTGGAAAGATGACGGGCTCAGCCCGTGACTTTTTTCAGGTGATAGGATTTCGGGCGGGTGAGGTTATGGAAGCCGATGATCGACAGACCCCCACCGCGGCCGGTGTTCTTGCAGCCGGTCCAGCACAGGCCCGGATCCAGATAATCGGCGCGGTTCATAAACACGGTGCCGGTTTCGATCTGATCGCCAACACGCGCGGCGCGCTCGACATCACGGGTCCATAGCGACGCGGTGAGGCCAAATTCGCTGTCATTCATCAGCGCAATCGCCTCCTCGTCAGAGGTGACTTTCATGATGCCCACGACAGGGCCAAAGCTCTCGTCGCGCATCACCCGCATGTCATGTGTCACATTGGTCAGGATCTGCGGTGTGAGATAGGCACCGCCGTCATCCTCGGCGAAGGGCGCGATATGGGCGACAGCACCCGCCGCTACCGCCTCGGCGATCTGGTCGCGCACCTCCTGTGCAAAGCGCACATTGGCCATCGGGCCAATGGTGGTTTCGGCCTCCAGCGGATTGCCCAGCTTGTAGCCTTTCACGATGGCCACTGCCTTCTCGACAAAGGCGTCGTAAAGGCTCTCATGGACATAGATCCGCTCGATGCCGCAGCAGCACTGGCCTGCGTTGAACATGGCGCCGTCAATCAGCGTGTCCACCGCCGCATCAAGATCGGCGTCTTCCATCACATAACCCGGATCCTTGCCGCCCAGCTCGGAGCCGACGCCGGTAAAGGTGCCGGCCGCTGCGCGCTCTATCGCCTGGCCGCCACCGACGGAGCCTGTGAAGTTCACGAAGTCAAAGGCCTTTGAGGCAATTAGCGAGGATGTGGTGTCATGGTCGAGGAATACATTCTGGAACACATCTGCCGGAACGCCCGCCGACTGGAAGGCCTGCGCCATGCGCTCGCCCACCAGAAGTGTCTGGGTGGCATGTTTCAGCACCACGGTATTGCCCGCAATCAGCGCTGGCGCCACGGTGTTGATTGCGGTCATATAGGGGTAGTTCCAGGGCGCGACCACCAACACAACCCCATGGGGCACGCGCTTGATGTAGCGTTTGAAGGTGGCGTCCTCTCCAACCTCGATATCCGCAAGCGACTCTGCCGCAATCGCGGCCATGTGGCTGGCACGTTCGTTGAAGCCGCCAAACTCGCCGCCATAGCGCACCGGACGCCCCATCATGTGGGCCAGCTCCGGCACGATCTCGTCATTCATGGCCCCCACGGCGGCGACGCCGGCCATCACCAGGTCAATCCGCTCCTGCAGGGGGCGGGCGGCCCAGGCCGCCTGGGCCACACGTGCTGCCTTTGCACGCTCTGCTGCGGCCTCCGGCGACAGCGTCTCGCGCTCGGCATAGACCGATCCGTCGATCGGTGAGATACATTTCAGGGTCTGGCCCATGGTCTTCCTCATGTGGTTTGACGGGGGCCACGCCCCCATCGTCATCTTTCCAAAAATACTCTCGCCGAAGGCTGCGCGTCTCAGACGCGCTCAAACCCGCGGGCAATCTCGTAGTCGGTCACGATCCGCTCGAAATCCTCGATCTCAACTTCCGCCGCGCGGACATAGTGGTCAACCACCGCATCGCCCATGGTGGCCCGCAACATGGCCGAGCTTTTGAGTGCCGCCGCCGCCTCACGCAGCGTGCCGGGGATCATGCCGGTGTCGCCCTGATAGACATCGCCCTTGGTGGGGGCCTGCAGCTCAAGCCCTTCCTCGATGCCCGCAATACCCGCCGCCAGCATGCCGGCGATCGCGAGATAGGGGTTCATGTCCGAGCCGGGTATCCGGCATTCCACGCGGATTGCCTTGCTGCCGACACCGCAGAGGCGATAGCCTGCGGTGCGGTTGTCCACCGACCAGATGATACGGGTCGGGGCAAAGGTGCCCTTCATGAAGCGTTTGTAGCTGTTGATATAGGGCGCCATGAAGGCGGTGTAATCCGGCGCGTATTTCAGCAGACCCGCCATGTAGGCCTTCATCAGCGATGACATGCCCAGCGCGTCGCTCTCGTCATAGAAGGCAGGTTTGCCGTCCTGCCACAGCGACTGGTGGACATGGGAGGAGGAGCCGACCTTCTCGTGATGCCATTTCGGCAGGAAGGTGACGGCATGGCCCTGCTGCTGGGCGATCTCTTTCACCGCATGTTTGGCAATGGTGTGATATTCAGCCGTATCCATCGCGGCGGCATATTTGATGTTCAACTCTTCCTGACCGGTCTCGGCCTCGCCCTTGGAATTCTCGATCGGCAGCCCTGCATCCCACAGATGGTTGCGGATCGGGCGCAGGATATGTTCCTCACGCGAGGTCTGCAGAATGCTGTAGTCCTCATTGTAGCCCGAGATCGGCTGCAAATCGCGGAAACCGGATTTGCGGATTTCGTCAAAGCTCTTCTCGAACAGGAAGAATTCCAGTTCGGTGGCGCACATCGCGTCAAAACCCATCTCTTTGAGACGGTTCACCTGACGTTTCAGGATGGCGCGGGGAGAATGGGGGACTTCCTCATGGCTGTGGTGATCCAGCACATCACAGAGCACCATCACCGTGCCAGCCAGCCAGGGCACCGGGCGCAGCGTGGCCAGATCCGGCTTCATGACATAATCGCCATAGCCGTTTTCCCAGCTGGTCGAGGCATAGCCTTCCGGCGTCGCCATCGCCAGATCGGTGGCGAGGAGATAGTTGCAGCAATGGGTCTCTTCCCAGGCGCCGTTCACAAAATGCTTGGCGTGAAAGCGTTTGCCCATCAGCCGACCCTGCATGTCCACAAGGCACACAAGAACTGTATCAACGGTGCCGTCGGCAACCTGGTCTTTGAGCGTATCGAAGGAGAGCATGAGCAGCCCTTTGTGTTCTGAGGCCACAACTTTCTGACTAAAAAAGTTGAGCAAATTCCTTGGGAAGGAATTTGGCCCACCGCACGCGGGCCAAATTCGGTTTTCTGTGGCAGCCTTAGCCGTAGCGATAGGGGCGGCCGGCCTTCTGCATGTCGGCGTTGTACTTCTTGATGATCTCGACAACGCGCGCTTTGGTCGGGCTTTCGGCGGCGATCTCGTCCCAGAATTTGACGGCGGCGTCTTCGACCTGCTGCCATTCGTTGTCCGGAATCGTGGTCAGTTTCATCTTGTCGCCGTTCACGCGCAAGGAGGCTTCGCCACCCCAGTACCACCACTGGCGATAATAATGCGACTGATCACAGCAGACACGGAACAGGGTCTGCAGGTCTTCGGGCAGCTCGTTCCAGCGGCCCTGGTTGGCAAAGAAAGAGCCAGCCCAGGCGCCGGAGATGTTGTTGGTCAGGAAGTAGTTGGTCACATCCGCCCAGCCGACGGTGTAATCCTCGGTGATGCCGGACCAGGCGATGCCGTCCAGCTCGCCAGTCTGCATGGCAACTTCGATGTCTTCCCACGGCAGGGTGACCGGCACCACGCCGAACTGGCTCAGGAAACGGCCGGCGGTCGGGAAGGTGAAGACGCGTTTCCCATTGAGGTCGGCCAGCGAGTTGATCGGATCCTTGGTGGCGAAATGGCAGGGGTCCCAGGCGCCTGCCGAGATATGCTTGACGCCGACCTTGGAGTATTCCTCGTCCC
Source organism: Phaeobacter sp. JH20_29 (assembly GCF_048056175.1). NCBI lineage: Bacteria > Pseudomonadati > Pseudomonadota > Alphaproteobacteria > Rhodobacterales > Roseobacteraceae > Phaeobacter > Phaeobacter sp. JH20_29. Next base: position 146,914 of record NZ_JAYMWO010000009.1, on the reverse strand, counting down.
AGATCTCGTTCAGACCATATTGGTTGAACAGCACAGGCACATCGAGCGAGTAGCGCGAGGCGAAGGGGAAATAGCCGCCAAAGACAGTGACTTCTGTGGGCGAGGCCATCGAGTCGTCATCCGACTGCACCGCGTCGATCGTGCCGCGCTGCATGGCGCGGAACAGCTCGCCGGTGGGGACCAGCTGGTCGGCATAGTAGAGCTCGATCTGCATGCGGTCGCCTGCGATCTTGTTGAACATGTCGATGGCGGGTTTCACCACATGCTCGGCCAGTGCCGCACCGGCATAGGTCTGCATACGCCAGGTGATTTTCGACTGAGCCAGCGCAGGTGTGGCCAGCGGTGCGGCCAGGGCGCCGACACCGGCGGTCTGTATAAACTTACGTCTTGTCGTCATGTCTCTTCTCCATGTTGAATGTCCGGCCCCCTTGCGGAGCTCTTCTGAGGGTTATTTTCCGTAAACATAGTCCGGCAGCCACAGGGCAATCTGCGGGAACATCATGACCAGGGCGAGTGCGACCACCATGACAGCGGCAAAGGGGATGATTGAGACGTAGATGTCTTTCAGCCCGATTTCCGGTGGCGCCATCGCCCGCATCAGGAACAGGTTGTAGCCAAAGGGCGGCGTCATATAGGCGATCTGGGTGGTGATGGTATAAAGCACACCGTACCAGATCAGATCGAACCCCAGCGCCCCCACAAGCGGCACATAAAGCGGCGCCACGATCACCAGCATCGCGGTGTCATCAAGGAAGGTGCCCATCACGATAAAGCTCAGCTGCATCAGGATCAGGATCATCCAGGGGCTGAGACCCAGCTGCGTGGTGAACAGATCCTCGATCGCCTTCACCGCGCCCAGACCATCAAAAATTGCGCCAAAGCCAAGCGCGGCGAGGATGATCCACATGAACATGCAGGAAATCCCCAGGGTGGAGCGCACCGAAGTTTCAAACACCTCCTTGTTCATCCGACCTTTGAGAATGGCCGCGACAAAGGCGGTCATCGCACCAATGGCGGAGCTTTCCACCAGCGAGGTCCAGCCATTCACAAAGGGCACCATCATCGCGGCAAAGATCGCCAAGGGCAGCACGCCGGAGAACAGCAGGCGGTATTTTTCCTTCATGAAGACATCATGATAGAAGATCGGAATGCCTCTGGTGACAAAGGCCAGAACGGCACCGGCAAGAGCCACGCCCATTGCGGGTTTTGCCTCGATGATGCCCATCTTGACCACCAGCGGCACCAGCACCAGAAGGGCCAGAACGATGTAGTTCAGGCGCAGCGGATGATCGCTGATGCGCTCATATTCGGCGAGATCCTCGGGGCTCATGGCGGGGCCGAGTTCGGGCTGCATCCGGGCGCGCAGATAGATGTAGATGATGAACATGGCCGCCATCAGCAGACCCGGAACAACACCGGCGAGCCAGAGCTGACCAACCGGCTGGCGCGCGATCATCGCATAGAGCACCAGCACGACGGAGGGCGGCACCAGAATGCCGAGGGAGGATCCGGCCTGAATGGTGCCGGTGACCAGCGTCTTGTCATAGCCACGGCGCAAAAGCTCGGGCAGGGCGATGGTGGCGCCGATGGCCATACCAGCCACTGACAGACCGTTCATCGCCGAGATCAGGACCATCAGACCAATGGTACCAATCGCCAGCCCGCCTTTGACCGGTCCCATCCACACGTGAAACATCCGGTAGAGATCATCTGCGATCTTCGATTCCGACAGCACGTACCCCATGAAGATGAACATTGGCAGCGTGAGCAGAGGATACCATTTCATCAGCTTCATGGCCGCGGAGAAGGGGATTTCACTGCCGCCAGTGCCCCAGAGCAGCAGACCGGCCACAGCGCCGACGAAACCGATTGCGCCAAACACACGCTGACCGGTCATCAGCATCAGCATCATGCCGGCAAACATCATAATGGCGATGAGTTCATAGGACATTAGAAGTCGTCTCCGCGAAGGCGTCCGAGATCACGGAACAATTCAGCAAGGCATTGCAGCAGCATCAGAAAGACGCCGAAACAGAGGATGGTTTTGATCGGCCACATGAAGGGGCGCCACGCGGTGGAACTGCGTTCCAGATAGCCGAGTTTGGCGCTGGCGGCATCGACGCCTTCGCTCACAAGGATTGTCAGCAGCTCTCCGAAGAACTGAAACGGCTCAAGCCCGAAATACCCCAGCGAATAGGCGGTGGAGCTGACGGCGCCATAAAACAGGATCCCCAGGTAGAACATCAGGAACAGCACGGTGACAGCATCGACCATGGCCTTGGTCTTGAGCGACCATGCGCCATAGAACAGATCCATCCGTACATTGCTGCCCATCTGGATCGAGTAGGGACCACCCAGAATATAGTAGGCGACCATGACAAACTGCGCGGTCTCCAGCGTCCAGAGTGACGGGTTGAAAAAGGTCTTTGACACCGAGGACCACAGAAGCACCCCAACCAGCACAAAGATCAGATACATGGCGAAACGGCCAATCACGCGGTTCATCGCGTCGATGGCGCGTACATAGCTCTTGATGGCACTAGGCATTGGCTGCCTCCTTACTGGTCAGCGCGCTCAGGGCCGGGCGCAGCAGACACAGCAATTCGTCTGTCATGGCGGCTTCCTGTTCCGGGGTCTGCAACAGATCGTTACGCACTTCGATCATCACATTGGCCAAACCATTGTTCTGACCATGTAGCACCAGCGAATGTGTGACACCGTCCTGCGGGCCATAGGGCGCGTTGCGCTCGATCTGGCGGTCGGGCAGGGCCGGGGTGGCCTCCAGCATCGCATCGGCCAAGCGGCTGTCCGCATCGTGCAGGATGCCGATTTCGACGCTGCGCGGGGTGCCGTAAAAGATCGGGGTAAAGCTATGGACCGTCACCAGCATCGTCTCGCGACCTGCGGCCCTGCGATCAGCGATCACCTGCGCCACGGCCGCGCAGAAGGGGGTGTAGACGCTGTCGACCCGTTCGGCCCGCGCCGCCGCATCCAGATCACGGTTGCCGGGGACGTCGATCAGTTCCGATTTCGCGGGCATGGCACTGGCAGCTTCGGGCGGGCGGTTGCAGTCATAGACCAGCCGCGACACCCGGCTTGCGACCAGCGGCGCGTCCAGAGCCACCGATAGACCCTTGGCCACCGCCAATGCGCCGGGATCCCAGGCGGCATGGCTGGCGCGGTCATCCTCCGACAGGCCAAGCCCCTCATACCGCGCCGGAATGTGGTTGCTGGCATGTTCGCACAGCACCAGCACATCGCCGGTGCCCGCTGCATTCCAGATCTCTACTGCCTCGTTGGGCAGTTCCGGTGCGGCGGCAGATGGAGCGTTGGAATCGCTCAGTGACATTGGGTACTCCCTGATTTTGGAAAAATGTTTTCACGTACGACTTTTTGTGTCAATATATTTTCAGCATCAGTTTGATCCCCTCGTGTCGGGGATGGCCCTGTCTTTGGGGCAGTGCATAAATTGTAGGCAAACCAGAGGGATAGCCGGACAGTGACAAAACCGCCCGCCGCCGTGCGCGAACTCATCCGGGAGCAATATGCAACCCTGACCCAGGCAGAGCGCAAATTCGCAAATGCCCTGCTGGCCAATTATCCGGCGGCTGGTCTGGCCTCTATCACCATTGTTGCCGCCAATGCCGATGTGTCGACACCCACCGTGGCGCGCATGGTGCAGAAGCTTGGTTTCAAAGGATATCCGCAGTTCCATCAGGCCCTGCTGAAAGAGCTGGAGGCAAAGGGATCCGGCCCGACCCAGCGCCGGGCCAACTGGGCGTCGGAGGCGCCGGAGGGGCATCTTCTGAACAGATTTGCACAGGCGGTGACCGACAACCTCAGTCAGACCTTTTCCAACGTCGATTCAGAGCAGTTCGATGCGGCGGTCCGGCAGCTGGCCGATACTGAGGGTCGGCTCTATGTGGTTGGCGGGCGCATCACCCGTGCGCTTGCGGATTATGCCTTCACGCATTTTCAGGCCATTCGCCAGCGGGTCACACATATGACCTCCTCCTCGGCGACCTGGCCGCATTACGTGCTGGATATGGTGGAAGGCGACACGCTGCTGATGTTCGACGTCCGCCGCTATGAGACCAACCTGCAACGGCTGGCCGAACTGGCCTCGGAACGGGGGGTGCGGGTGATCTTGATCACCGACCAATGGTCCAGCCCCATCGGATCTGTGGCGGCGCATACCTTCAATTGCTGGGTGGAAATCCCCTCGGCCTGGGACTCAAACATCTCAACCATGATGCTGCTGGAGGCGATGATCTCGGCCGCACAGGAGGAGCGCTGGGACGAGACGCGCGCGCGCTACGAGAAACTCGATACAATCTTCGACACCACGCGGCTGTTTCGCAAATTCACCTGAATCCCCTCGCAGCCGTGGTTGTTCATAGTCAGAGAAACGTGTCCAACAGATACAAAAAAGGGAGGCCGCTGGCCTCCCTTTTTTGTATCTCGGAATTTAAGTGTTTCAGTAGCGGTTGCGGACCGCAAGGCCGATCAGCACGCCCAGCCCCAGCGCGCCAGCTACGGCAAGCGCCGGATTCTTCTTCACGAATTCCTCACTCTGGGAGGCAAGCTCATTGACGGTCTGGGACGCGGTTTTTGCACCCTCGGTCGCCATCTCACGGACCGCCTGAGCATTGCGTACCGCCATATCCTCCAGCTGTTCGCCAACCTCTTTGGCTTTTGCCGCAATCGGTTGGGACGCCTCTGTCAGGGTGTCCTGCTTGCGTCGCGCAGCGGTCGATTTCTTCGGTTCAGTCTGTGTCTGAGTTGCAGCCATGATGAAGTCTCCTTTCCACCACTCAACGTGCGCCGAGCCGCGAAAGTTCCATGGAACCATCGCCGCGCGGTCTGAGTTGGGACGGTATCACAGCACGACATGATATGAAGGAGAGGACCATGCTCTACTGGGCTTTGCTATTCTTTGTTGTCGCAGTCATCGCTGGCCTCTTCGGCTTTGGCGGTGTGGCGTCTGCCTCTGCCGGGATCGCGCAGATTTTGTTCTTCGTGTTCCTTGTACTCTTTGCCATCGCCATGGTGGTTCGGGTGGTAAAGGGCAGATAGCGTGGAGACGACAATGCGAAAGCGATGAGGGGCGGATGCTGTGGCGTCCGCCCATTTTCGTTGCTCATCTGTCCCCGGCGCCTGCGCGTCTGACATCGGTGAGAAGGTCTGACACCGGCGAGAAATATGGGAACCTCTGTCAGGAGCACACGTTGGGGTGGTGAGACCGACATAGACAAAGGAGATGATAAGATGAGCGAAGCGCTTTCAGTTGTGCCCAGCCGTGATGACGTTAGCACCGGTGTCCGTGACACCTCGGTGATCGCCAGCGGGCTGGCCGATGTGCTGGCCGATACCTATCGCCTCGTGTTCAAGACCCATGCCTATCACTGGAACGTCGAAGGGCCGGCCTTCTACTCGGTCCATAAGCTGACCGAAGAGCAGTATGAGAATATGTTTGCAGCGACCGACGAGCTGGCGGAACGGATCCGCGCGCTGGGGCATCTGGCGCCGTCGAGCCTTGCCGATATCGTCAGCCGTTCGAAGCTTGAAGACAAAACCGGCTCGCTGACGGCTGCGGATATGGTTGAGGATCTCGCTCATTGTCATGAACGCGTCGCGCACCGCCTTCATGCGCTGACCGAGCTGGCGGGCGATCGAAAGGATATCGTTACCGAGGATCTGGCGACGGCGCGCTCCGCCTTTCACGAGCAGGCCGCCTGGATGCTGCGCGCCATCGCCAAGGGCTGAGGCCTGACGAAAGCTTAGGCACCGCCTGACAGGATGATCCGGCACGAGAGACGCGCGCGGCGGTGATCCCGGCGCGGCGGCGATCTCAAGCGAAAGAGCGGAAAACATCCGCAACAGCCGTCCAGACACAAAAATAGCCGCCTAATCACAGGCGGCTATTTGATCGAAACAGGTTTGCGCCTGGTTCAGGCCTTCAACGTCTCGGTTGAGGAGAAGAACATCGCCTGGCTGACCGCCGAGCGAACCTGATCCTCGGTATAGGGCTTCGAGATCAGGAAGGCAGGTTCCGGCCCTTCGCCGGTCAGCAGCCTTTCGGGGAAGGCAGTGATAAAGATCACGGGGCAGTCGAAATGATTTTCAAGGATCTTGTTCACCGCATCAATGCCGCTGGAGTTATCCGCAAGCTGGATATCCGACAGGATCAGATCCGGTGTCTCTTCCCTCGCGAGTTTCAGCGCGGCATCTTCAGTCCGGGCAATGCCGGTCACCCGATGTCCCATTTCGCTGACGATCCCTTCAAGATCCATCGAAATGATCGCCTCATCCTCGATGATCATGATGCGACCCGATGTGGATTTCGACATCTCCTGATAGGCGATCTTCACCAGCTCACTTGCTTCATCGGCGCCGATTTCCATGATCTGCGCCACCTCTGCGGTGCTGAAATCCTCAATCGTGTGAAGCAGAAGCGCCTCGCGGGTATTCGGGGTAAGCGCACGCAGATGCTTCTGCGCCTGGGTCTCCAGCCCGCTGTCGGGCATATCCAGCTCAACCGGGGCACCGCTGGAACTCCAGATAACATGGAAAGCGCGGAACAAAGCCACCTTTGCTTTCAGCTCAGCCTCATAGCGGTCCGGCTCGGCCAGGATCGCCTCCAGAGTTGCAAGGGCATAGGTGTCACCGCTGGTCTGGCTACCTGTCAGCGCCCGCGCATAACGGCGCAGGAACGGCAGGTTAGACCCGATCTGATTAGCAAGAATTTCTCCTGTCGGGGCGGTCATTTGATATGTCCCTTTTTTTCTGAATACATATGGAACCATACGTCTGGTCACTGCGTTTGGTTCCAGAGTGTGCGTAAAAAAATATAGTTGGATCGTATGGAAAAGCACAAGGCAACAGAAAAACGCGGCGACGCGATCGAGCGAGAGATCGACAGCAACCTGAAAAAGGCGTTTGATACGCTTGCGTCGGAGCCTATCCCCGACCGGTTCGCAAATCTTCTCGACCAGTTGAAAGCCAAGGGCGCAGCGCCGATCGAAAGCGCCAATCGTGATGAGGATGACTCCTGATGGGCGATCCCAGAGACGAGCTGGTGGACCACCTTGGTGCCATGCGTGCGTTTGCCATCAGTCTGACCCGGAATACGGCCATGGCCGATGATCTGGTGCAGGATACCTTGGTGAAAGCCTGGACCAATATCGACAAATTTGAGGAAGGCTCCAATATGCGGGCCTGGCTCTTTACGATCCTGCGCAACACGTATTACTCTCTACGCCGTAAACGCCGCCGCGAGGTGGAGGACGGCGATGGCGTCCTGTCCGAGCAGCTTTCGCAGAAACCTGATCATGACGGGCGCTTGAACATGCGCGATTTCAACAAAGCTTTCGAACAGCTGAACGATGAACAGCGCGAGGCGCTGATCCTGGTTGGCGCCGGCGGGTTCTCTTATGAGGAGGCCGCAGAAACCTGCGGCGTCAAGGTCGGCACGATCAAGAGCCGGGTGAACAGAGGCCGGGCGCGGTTGGCCGAGCTGATGAATCTGAGCGAAAACGAGCCGCTGGAGCTAACCGACACCGTAACTGCAGGCATCGTGTCGCAGCAAAGCGTGGCCTGATATGAAACTGGGGCGGGCACTGGCTGGCGGGCTGTTTTTTCGGCTCGCCGCTCTCATGACCTTGGCATTGCTGCCATTGGGCATGATTGCCATCTATCAGACCTACACGGTGATAGATGAGGCCGCGCGCCTGTCCCGGATGGCCATTCTTGCCCGCACCGAACGGGCCGCTATGGGAGAGCGGGAGCTGTTGCAACGCACCGGCGGCGCCGCTGACGCCCTGGCGGCGGCCACCCTGCCGCTGCGCAATCAGCCAGCGGCCTGCAACCTCGCCCTGGCCACCTTTGTCAAAGCGCAGCCGACCTATTCCTTTGCAGGCCTTGTCACGCCCGAGGGGCAGCCGGTATGCAGTTCCAAGGATGTGGGCGCCGCGATCGCCGAAACAGCATTTTTTGCAAAAGCGGTCGCGCGCGGCGCGCTGACCTATGGGGTGGGGCGCAGCCTTGATGGAAATGGGGATTTCGAACTCTCATTGACAACGCCGGTTCGCGAAGGTGGCGAAATCGTCGGCTATCTGACCCTCGCCATTCCGAAAAGATTGACCAGCGCGTTTTTCACCGAGAGCTGGCAGCTGGAAGGCATCCGTTTTGCCACAATTGATCGGGACGGCGATATCCTGTCCTCTTCGGAGCCGCTGCCTCAGGCCGGGTTGATGCTGCCCCAGACACCCGCGCAGTCGGATCTGATCAGGCGGTCTGGCGACACGTTCTTTGCAACGTCAAAATCCCAGGAAGAACGGTTCTTCGCGGTGAGCGACATCGTTCCGGGCCAGGTCGCCGTTGTGGGAAGCTGGCCAGCTGCACAGGCGCAGATGGCAACAGGCATGGGCGGCTGGGCCTTCACCCTGGCCTTTCCGGTGTTGATGTGGCTCGCAGGCATGGTCGTCGGCGTATTTGGCCTGCATCGTCTTGTTATCCGCCATCTCAGTGACCTGCGCGCAGCCATGCGGCGCTATGCGCTAGGCGAGCGGAAACAGGCCCAGCTGGATCTTCTGAACCCGCCGCGCGAATTTGCCGAGGCCCAGCAGTCCTTCAACCGCATGGTGATGATCCTCAGCAAGGCCGAAGAACGCCGGGAGATCGACCTGCGCGAGAAAACCGTGCTCCTGCGCGAAGTGCATCACCGGGTAAAGAACAACCTCCAGCTCATCGCCTCGATCATGAACATGCAGGCAAGATCGGCGCGCTCGGACGAGGCGCGCAACGTGCTTGCCCAGCTTCAGCGCCGGGTGCGTGGGCTGGCGGCGATTCACCGGTCCCTGAACACCAATCCAGATGTCACCACCGTGGATGCGGCCGAGCTTATTACGGCTCTGGCCAAGGAGATTGCCTCCCTGTCGCATGGGCGCGACGGCGCGGTCGCCATCGAAACCGATCTGGCCTCGGTCCAGCTTAATCAGGACGATGCGGTGAATCTGTCGATGCTGGTGGCCGAAACGCTGACCAATGCTGTCAGATTTGCGGGTGTAGACGGCGACGGGCGACGCGTTGTTGGTGTCTCCTTTGCCGAACAGGAAGGCGGCTACTGTCGTCTTACCATCCGCAACGCGCTGGACCCGCAGAACGGGGCCGAAAGCGAAGAGCGCCAGTTCACCAGCGGGCTCGGCGCACGGCTCATCAAGGCCTTCGTCGCACAGCTCGAGGGTGAGGCCAAGACGACGGAAACAGAAACAGAATTTACCTATGAGGTCGTCTTTCCGCATAGCGACGACACGGCGGCACAGGGGCTTGCGGAAAAAAGGGGTGCGAACGACAATGCCGACCTGCGAAACACAGGATGACGCGGCGACGGATCCAGAGGTCTTTGAGGTTCTGGTGACCGCTGCCGAGGCATGGCCTGCGTTTGAGCGGGCGGTGCTCAGCGCCAAAACAGAGGTGCGTGCCAGTTTCCGTATTTTCGACTTCTCTACCGCATTGCTGAGCGACGAGGCGCGCGCCATCGGCGAGACATGGGCGGATCTGGTCGAACATGTGGTTGCCCGAGGTGTCCATTTTCATCTGGTTGTCAGCGATTTCGACCCGGTGATGGGCCAGGAACTGCATCAGAAAACCAAACGCACCGTGGCGCAGGCGCAGGAAATCGCCGTGCGCCTCGCGCGCCGCGCGACCGATGATCCGGTCGGTGACCTTCATGTCGAGGGCGCGCTGCATCCGGCGCGGGCAGGTCTGTTGCCACGGTTGGCCTTTGGCCCGTTCATCAAGATGAAGAAGAACAAGATCTCGGACCGCAGGCCAACCGGACCAGCAGGCGCCACCGGGTTCCCCAGTCGTGGCCTGTCCGATACCCCCGACGATGGTCTTCTTCCCGAAGTGCGCCCGGTCACCCACCATCAGAAACTGGCGGTGATTGACGAATCCCTACTCTATGTCGGCGGGCTGGATCTCAACGAGCGCCGCCGCGATACGCTGGAGCATGATGAGCCGTCACAGCAGACCTGGGCGGATGTCCAGGTGCTGGTCAGCGGCCCCGAGGCCCGCGAGGCCGCGCAGCATTTGCGGCATTTTCAACGCTATGTCGCGGGCAAGGAACACCCGCCCGAAGGCAAATTGATCCGCCGGACGATTTCCGCGCCGCGTCGTTTCGGATTCTGGGCGCTGTCCCCCCGCACGGTATTGCGCGAGATCGAAGAGGATTATCTCGCCGCCTTCGAACGCGCTGAACATCTGATCTATCTCGAAACCCAGTTTCTGCGCTCCAGCGTACTGGCCGACGGGCTCGCCGCTGCCGCCAGACGCAACCCGGACCTCTCTCTTATTCTGGTGCTGCCCGCGCTGCCCGATGATGTGGCTTTTGAGGGCAACCGGGATCTGGATGCGCGCTATGGTATGGCCTTACAGGGGCAGGCGCTGGACACATTGCAAGCAGCTTTTGGCAGCCGCGCGACCATCGCCAGCCCGGTACAGCCGATCCTGGCCGATCGCGAAGCGCCCTCGGTGCTGGCAGGCTCACCGGTGATCTATGTCCACAGCAAGGTGCTGATCGTTGACGATAGTTTTGCGATGGTCGGGTCTGCGAACATGAACGGGCGGTCGATGCGCTGGGACACCGAGGTGGCGCTGCGCATCACCCGCAAGGACCGCGTGGCCGAAACCTGGCGCGCGATGTGCAACCACTGGTGGGATCAGGGCCAGATGCCGGATGAGGCGCGCAGGCTGGAGACAGCGTCGGACTGGTGGCGCGCAGAGGTCGCACGCAATGGCCTGCGCCTGCCGGAGTCGCGCAACGGCTTTCTGGTGCCCCATGATCCGGACAAAATGGCCGATCTTCAGCAGCCCCTTCCGGGCGCGACCGAGGATGTGGTCTGACCCGACGGGATGACAGGGCCTGATGGCGCGACTGGGGCGCGCATGCGGCGGCCCGGCGGCCCGGTGGTCTGGCTCAACTTGGCTGGGTATCGGGGCCTTGTGACCGGCGTGCCTCTGAGGAGGCGCGCAGCAGCTGACCGGCCCACAGCAACGTCGGCAGCGCCACGATCGCGCCCACCGGACCCCAGATCCACAGGCCAAAGACAATCGCGAGAAACACCACCAGCGGGCTCAGATGCAGCTGATGACCGACAAAAGCCGGGGTGACAAACTGCGCCTCGATAAGGTTCAGCCCAAGGAACAATGCCGGCGGCAGCAGCGCCGCCGCACCGCCAAGCTGGGTCATCCCGACGAATGTCAGGCCGGTGATCATCATCAACGGGCCGAGATACAGGATGAAGTTCAGCAGCATGGCTGCCAGCCCCCAGATCAGCGCGCTGTCGATGCCGATCACGGCAAGGCCGATTGCGGTGGCGACACCAAGCCCTGCGTTGACGATCGTCACAGCAGCGAAGTAGCGCGCCACCTCATGTTCCGCGCGGTAGAGCCGTTTGCCCAATGCCCCCGCAGCAGCATAGATATCCGTACGTGTCAGCACGAAGAAGAACAGCGTGCCGATGAAGATAAACACCTGCGCACCAAAGTTGGGCGCCACCCAGAGCGCATCCATTAGCGTCGGAAACCCGCTGGCCACATCCGCCTCGGCGCCGCGTGTCCCGACGGTTTGTTCAATCTCTTGGCTGATGGCTTCGATGCCGCGCAGAAGGCCGGACATCATGTAGACCCAGCTTTTGATTTCACGTTTGATTTTGGGGAGATCTTCAACAACGCCCGAGATCAGAGGCTCCAGCGACAGGAATAGCAGCACGATGATGGCGCAGGAGAACAGCAGAAGGCTGCTCGCGACGATCACGCGGGCCACGCCAATGCCCTGTAGCCGGTCGGCAATGGGTGAGACGACAATCCCCACCACCACGGCAAATATGATAGGCGCAAGGATCGGTTTGGATACATAGAGTGCAAGGCCGAGGGCAAGTGCCGTCAGAATGAGCAGCATCATGCGCGCCGCACGGTCGGACAGCATCGAATTGAGCATGGCGAATGGCCTTGTCTGAGAGAAAACCCTCCGGCCCGGTCGGGCCAGAGGGGAGGTTAGCGTCAGTTCAGCGAGGCTTCCAGCGCCTCGCGGCCTTGGCTGAGCTGGTCGTGCAGCGCGGTCTCGCCTTTGTTGGCCAGCTTGCGTAACTCCTGTTGCAGGGTGTCGCGCGCCTCAGCCATCAGGGCGTCGCGTTTGGCGCCCAGCAGTTCATCTTCCTGCCGGGTTTGCGGCAGCAGGGCCGCGACAATCGCACCAAGGCCAAAGGCGAGACCGCCGGCAACCAGTGGCTGCGCTGCGATGCCATCCTGTGACGCGCGGCTGAGCTTTGCGGCTCTGCGTTCCAGTTCTTCCTGGATCTGGATCGCTGAAAGACGTGCCTTTCGCACCTGCTTGCGCGCTTTGGGAGGCAGTTTGTCCAGCCCGTGGTCCAGCGCCGCACGCAGACGCCTGGCGCTGGGGCTTTTGCGCTGGCCCGCATCGGGGCTGGGCACGTGAGCCATCTCAGCGCTGGTCGACGCGGCCACCGGTCCCGCCGGTTGCGCCTGTCCTTCCGGATCACGTCGCTTGCCGGCTCCCGACATCAGCAGCGCGATGCCGGTGCCGACGAGCGCCAGCGCGGCCGGGTTCGCACGCGCGGTCGACCACAGCTGCTGCGAAATCTCACCGCCATATTGCGATGCGGTTGCAGAAACTTCCGTCGCGATGCGCTCCGGCGACAGGCTCGCCGCCAATGTGTCGAGGGATTTGGACAGCGCCACCCGGTCACGGGCGATTTCGGTCTCAAGCTCGGTCAGATCGGTATCATCAGACATGGCGTGTGGTCTCCTTCAAGGTCTTGAGGTCGCGTTGCACGTTCCGCAGGCTGCGATCCGGCATAAGGGCTGAGGGTGACAGGCGGTTGACGCCCAGCATAACCAGCCCCACGGCAAGGGCGATCAACGGCCCGCCGACGATCAGCGCGGCGGTCCCGACGCTAAGGCCCATAGCGGTGATCGCGGCGACAAGCGCGGCTGCAAGGACATGCAGCCCCACAATGGCCAGCACGGCACCCACCGCGATCATCGCGATGGCAACACCGGCGCGCGACAGGTTGCGCGACAGTTCTGCCCGCGCCAGTCGCAACTCGTCCTGAACCAGCTGCGACATCTGTTTGAGCACGGTCACCAGCAGTCCCGGCGCCTGTGACGGGCTGGCAGAGGTGTTCTGATCTTCCATCACGAAACCCTCCGCGTCGGGCTCTGCGTCATGCCGCCACGGCTGTAGTCACTGTCGCTGGCCGGGGAGCCGTCACCGGCCTCATAGGCGGTCCATGGGTCGCCTGTCGCGTCATCGGCGACGGCGCGGTCCGACGTGGCGTCCGGCGCTGTCGACTTCAGGAACCGGGTTGCGGCAAAGCCGAGAAGCGCAGCCCCCCCCAGAAACAGCATCGGGTTCTTGCGGGCAAAAGCGCCGGTATCGCGCAGTACTTTTTCCAGATCGGCTGTCCGGATGGTATCCGCAACCTGCTCCAGCCCCTGAGCCAGCTGCTGGGCGGCCTGAGCCTGAAGCGAGCCTTGCGGCAGCTCGGAGGCAGCGGCATCAGCAGCACGCGCAACGGCGGCGGCCTCACCTGCGGCTTTGCTCTGGGCTTTCTCCGCGCGTGCTCTGGCCTCGCTGCGCAGCGTCTCCTGCGCCTGTTCCGCGAGTTCCGTCGCATGTGTCTTGGCGCGCTCGATGTGGCGTGAAGTCGTGTGTTGATCGGTCATGTGCCTCTCCCGTTCTGTTTGGATGGCTTGTGATCCCAACGCGGCCTGCGACGGTTGGTTCCCGATCTCTCTGGACTTCTGTCTGTTCCACCTCGCGGTGCCCAACGCGCGATCATGAACGCCGACATGGCAGCGCCCTCTGGGACGCGGACTCCAGAGCAGTCTTCGCGATCGGCGATAGCGCACCGGCTGAGATTTCGGGGAACCAAGCCGATACCGGCACGTTGACTAGGCGACGATACCCAAATGACAGGAGCCAAGACATGAATGAGCAACAGATCAAAGGGAACTGGGCAACCCTGAAAGGCAAATTCCATGAGGCCTATGGCGATTTGACAGATGATGATGTCGAGAAGGCCAAGGGCGACCGCGAGCAGCTGCTTGGCCTGTTGCAAACGAAATATGGCAAGGCCCGCGAAGAAGCTGAGCGCGCGTTGGATAAGTTCTTCGCCTCAGTCTGACCCCTCCATCTGATGTCCTGTGGTTTGGCTGCCGGACAGGCGGCCGCAAACTGCGCGGGGTGACACTCCGACCCCGCCTATCGAATTGAGACGAAAGGAATTTTGATATGGCACGACAGACCGAAACCCAGCAGGAGGCGATCTCTCAACTGTGGCACCAGTTGGAGAAACGCCGCACTTCGATGCTGGCTGTGCGTGACAGCGACCAGCATCCGCAGCCGATGACGCATTTCGCGGATGCAGAGAATGGCGCGATCTGGTTCATCAGCTCCTCCGACAGCGATCTGGTCCGGGCAATCGGCCTTGGTGCCGACGCCCAGTTGACCCTTGTCTCTGACGGTCAGGATTACCACGCAAGCGCGCGCGGACCGCTGGAGGTCACCAATGACCCCGATAAGCTCGACGAGTTGTGGAGCTTTGCCGTCGGCGCCTGGTTTGAAAAGGGCCGTGACGACCCCAAGGTGACATTGCTCAAGATGACCCCGCGTGAAGCAGCGGTCTGGGCCTCGCAGGGCAACGCCGTTCTGGTCGGCCTGAAGCTGCTGCGCGCCAGCCTGAGCGAGACCGAGGGCCACCCGGATGTCGGCGTGCACCACGTGCTTCAGCTCAATACCTGATCGTCAGCACATCGCGCGATCACGAAAAATGGCGCTGTCCCGTGTTGGGGCAGCGCCATTTTTTAACGTTTCAGCCTTCGGTCAGATGTGTTTATGCCTTTCGCGAGCGGGGGCCGAAGAGCAGCCAGCAGATGAAGCCAAGGATCGGCAGGATCAGCACGAAAACAACCCAGATGACTTTCTTTCCGGTGCCTGCGTTGGACCCGACAATCGACACGATTGCCCAGATGGATAGCAGCAGGACGATCAGCCCGCCGATGCCAGCATATTCTACCATATATAATCTCTCCTTGTCGGGGTATGGTCGCGGTCAGGCGCTGCGCAGCGCCTCGATCAGCGCGTCCTTGTTCATAGTCGAGCGCCCGTCGATATCCAGCTCGCGGGCGCGGTCCATCAGCTCGTCTTTGGTCCAATCCTCATATGGGGGCGCCTTACCGCCCTTTTCAGATGGGGACATGTCATCATTTGCCTGCGCGTTGGCTATGGCGGCAGCCTTCGACTTGCCATAGCCCTTGTCGCGCAGGGCCTTATAGGTGTCTTCCTTCTTGATGGATGCGCTGTGGTCGTCGGCCATGGGGTGCTCCTCTTTTCCAAGCGCAACGCAGAACCTGAATAATTTGTTCCGCCCTCCCATATTGCCGCATTGCCATCTGGTCGTGGCGATTGGCGTCATCACTCCGCGTTCTGCCCGTCGCTCAGCAGGTCGCCGCCACCATCGGGGGCGTTGCGTTCGCGGGCGGCGGCCTCCTCATTGGCGTCCTCGACACGGGCTGGATCCGACGCTGCCGGCAGGGGGGTCTCGGCCGGGGCGGCGGCAGGTTTAGGTGCCGGGGCCTTCTGCGATTGCTGCTGGGCCACGGGTAGCAGGCTCGCGGCGTCCCGAGCATCAACACGCAGGCGGTAGATCGGCTCCGGCAGGCCAAACCCATTGCTTTCCAGCGCGGTCTTGGCAATCCGAATGGCCTCGCCACGGGCTTTTTGAAAACTGCTCTGGGTCTGATCGACCCAGCCGGTGAAGGTCAGGATCACATTTGAATCGCCAACCTCCTTGACCCAGGCACCAACCGATGGATCCCGCAGGACAAAGGGCAGCGATTGCAGGGCATCAACCGCCGTCGACAGGGCCGCGGCCAGATCGGCGTCGGCATCAACACCCAGTTCAAACTCGAACCGCCGGTTGGCATCGCGGGTGTAGTTGACGATCCGGCCCTTGAAGACGGTCGCATTGGGGATGCGGATATGGTTGCCTTCGGGTGAGATCAGGATGGTCGCGCGTGAGGTCAGCCGGGCAACGGTCCCCATATCGCCTGCAATCTCGACAAAATCATTCGGCCGAAACGGTTGCCGCAGGCTGAGCAGAATAGAGGCGATGAAATTCTCCACCGTGTCGCGCACCGCAAAACCAACCGCCAGACCAGCAACACCAGCGGCCCCCAATACGGCCCCCAGCAGCGCTGTTGCGTTGAGGATATCCAGCGCCACCACCAGCCCAAGGACGATAAAGGCAATGCGCGCCACACCGCTATAGACCTCCGCGATAAAGGAGTTTGGCGCCAGACGCTTCCAGATCCGCAGCCGCGTCGTAAGCAGCCAGCCAAAGGCGGAAATCATCACGAAAACCAGCATCGCGACAAAGAAAATCGGTGCATTGGCAATGATATTTCGGGTCCGCTCCTTCAGCCGGGAAAAGGCCGAGTCGAGCCGCTCATCAAGCCGCCCATTGATCGCGGTCCGGTTTTCGATCGCCACGACACCGTCAATGCGTTCGACCATCGTGGTCAGCTGGGTCTGGCGCGGATTGTCCAGAACCTCGCCCGACAGGGTCACAACGCCACTCGACACAGAGACCCTCACCTTGTCGAAGCCGTCGATCTCTCCCAGCAGCTGGACAATCCTGCGGCGGATCTGGGCGTCCGGGGCGGCTTTGCTATCGAGCTGGATTGCGCTGTCGGTCTGCACCGGATCGCTGGTCGCCTGAGCGGCGCCGGGATGCGGCAACAACAGGCAGAATGTCAGCGCCATGACACTCAGAAGCAGCGCAAGCCGGGATTGACGGAATGCCCGGGCCAGGGGCCGGGCGGCGGCGCCGACGGGATGGGGGGAGCGGCGGGCAGGGCGGTGGGGCATTGGCATCCTCGGTCTGGAACGCATCGAAAAGGGGCGCGTGGCCCGCTGGT
Source organism: Phaeobacter sp. JH20_29 (assembly GCF_048056175.1). NCBI lineage: Bacteria > Pseudomonadati > Pseudomonadota > Alphaproteobacteria > Rhodobacterales > Roseobacteraceae > Phaeobacter > Phaeobacter sp. JH20_29. The sequence goes on along the minus strand of NZ_JAYMWO010000009.1, from coordinate 129,910 downwards.
TGTAATACCCGTCAGGCCATTGATCGCGTTGCAATGGTTCTTCGAGTTACGGGGAACGTCAACCGCCGACCGCCATCAGCACCGCAATATCCGGATACGCGCGGGATCGGACAGAAAAACCCCGCCAGAACTGGTCTGACGGGGCATGAATCGGGCGGCGCTTTACTGTGCTTCCTGAGATTCCTCGGTGATCGCGTCGCCAAGGTCGGAGACGTCACGGCCAAAGCCCTCGGTTGTTTCGCAGGCAGCCAGACCGGCCAGGGCAAGAGCGGCAATAATCAGTCGCATGTCAAATTCCTTTTGTTTCGCGGCGCGAACGCCGGTGTCAGATCCAAGTATCAGTCCCGAAAAATCGGGGCCGGTGTCGCACCGGCGGAGTATGGGGCGCGGGCAAAGCCCAGTCGCGGCCCCGGGTGGCCCCGATCTGGCGGGGCCTGCCCCGTCTCGTCACGGGGTTGCGCTGGGCTAACGCCTCTGCTGCCGGATCGGTTCCCGCCGAAGCTGCTGGCAGTCAAAGAAAAACACCTGACCTGCCTCGGGGGCGAGCGGTGTTGTCGTGCGCATTGTCCCGCGCTCGCCGGAACCGCAGGCGCGTCGAAACGTTTGCTCTCCAGAGACACAGAACAGACACGGAACCCGACGCGTGACAGGTCGGACAGAGCGCCGAAGCGCGCACCGCAGGCCAGACAGGAGGCAGATCACAATGACAGCGCAGGACCATCCCGTCGGCGAGATAATCGAGGCGACGACCGAATTGCTGGAAGAGGACAGCATTAGCGTTGCCGAGGTTGTCGAGGATCTTGGCCATTCCTCGATGGCGGCGACCCTGTTGCTGCCCGCGATGGCGGTGGTGTCGCCGCTCAGTGGCGTGCCGCTGTTCTCGACTGTCTGCGGGCTGCTGATCTTTCTCATCGCCGGGCAAATGGCGCTTGGCCGGGATCACCTGTGGCTGCCGGATTGGCTCCGCCGACAGCGGATCTCCTCGGAGCGGGCGCGCAGGGTGCTGGGGCCTATGCGCCGGATGGCCCGATTTCTCGATCGCCATACCGAGGCGCGGGTGAAGATCCTGCTGCGCCAGCCCTTTGTCACAGTGCCGCGTATCCTGTGCGCCCTTTCTGGGCTGGCGATGCCGTTTCTTGAACTGGTGCCCTTCAGCTCTTCCACTCTGGGGGCGGTGGTCAGCAGCCTTGCCGTCGCGATGCTGACCCGCGACGGGCTGGTAATGCTGGTGGCGCTGGCGCTGCTGGCGGTAGCGGGCGTCGGCCTGCCTTACCTGCTGCTATGACGGGGATCAGCCCGGCAGGGTGTGGCGGCGCCGGACCTGTGCAGGGCGACCGGGCAGCGACAGCGCAGCATCGCCGCGTGCGCTGCGGCTGATCACCTTGCCCTTTGCCACCACTGCCAGACGGGCAGGCCGCAGGCGCAGTGCCTCGGTCGGGGTCGCCGCATCCAGCACCACCAGCGAGGCGCAATCGCCTTTCTTCAGCCCATAGCCGTCCAGCCCCATGATCGCGGCATTGTTCTCGGTCACCATGGTGAAACACTGCGCCATCTCGTCCGGGTGGGTCATCTGCGCCACATGCATCCCCATGAAAGCCACGTCCAGCATGTCGCCGGTGCCAAGGCTATACCAGGGATCCAGTACGCAATCCTGCCCCCAGCCCACCGTTACGCCATGGGCCAGCAATTCCTTCACGCGGGTCAGGCCACGCCGCTTGGGAAAGCTGTCGTGGCGACCTTGCAAGACGATGTTGATCAGTGGATTGGGGATGGCGGCAATCCCGGCTTCGGCAATCAGCGGCAACAGCTTGGAGACGTAGTAGTTGTCCATCGAGTGCATGGAGGTGAGATGGCTGCCGGCCACGCGCCCCTGCAAGCCGTGGCGCAGCGTCTCCTGCGCCAGTGTCTCGATGTGTCGCGACAGCGGATCATCGGTTTCGTCACAATGGATGTCGACCTGCAATCCACGATCCGCAGCGATCTTGCATAGATCGCCCAGAGACTCCGCACCATCCTGCATACTGCGTTCGAAATGCGGAATGCCGCCCACCACATCGACGCCCATATCCAGCGCGCGGATCAGGTTCTCGCGACCATTCGGCGCCCGGTACAACCCATCCTGCGGAAAGGCGACCAATTGCAGGTCGATGTACTCCTTGACCGCCTCGCGGACCTCCAGCATCGCGGTCACGCCCCGCAGGTGGTCGGGCGTGGTATCGACATGGGTGCGGATCGCCAGCAGTCCCATGCTGGCCGCCCAGTCGCAATAGGTCAGGGCGCGGCTGACCATATCCTCGACACTGGCCTCCTCGCGCAGCTCTCCCCAAAGGCTGATGCCCTCCAGGAGTGTGCCAGAGGCATTGACCCGCGGCAGCCCGTAGGAGAGCGTCGCATCCATGTGGAAATGCGGATCGACAAAGGGGGGCGTGACCAGATCGCCGCTGGCCTCGATGGTTTCTCTGGCCGCCGCGTCAATGGACGGCGCCACCTCGGTGATGATGTCACCGGTGATGCCGATATCCGCGACCGAGCCATCGGGCAGCGTGCCGCCCTTGATCAACAGATCCAACATCATCTTTCTCCCTTGTTGAATGGCACCATCAATGCGGCAGGCACCTCGGCGCGGCGCGACATCACGATCAACGCCAGTATCGACAGAATATAGGGCATCATCAGGAACAGCTGGTAGGGCACGACCGCGCCGATCCCGGTCTGTTGCAGGCGGATCTGCAAGGCATCAAAGGCGGCAAAGAGGATGGCGCCCAACACTGCCTTGCCCGGTCGCCACGCGCCAAAGACCACCAGCGCAATGCAGATCCAGCCGCGCCCGTTCACCATATCGAAAAAGAAACTGTCAAAGGCCGAAAGCGTCAGGAACGCGCCTCCCACGGCCATCAGGCCGCTGCCCACCACCACCGCCCCCATGCGGATCGCGGTCACTGACAGCCCCTGTGCGGCCACTGCCGATGGGTTCTCACCCGCCGCGCGCACCGCCAGCCCCAGCGGCGTTCGGTAGAGCACATAGGCACAGAGCGCCCCCAGCACAAAGGCGGCATAGGTCAGTGGTGTCTGTGAAAACAGGGCCGGGCCGACCAGCGGCAGATCCGACAGCAGCGGGATTTCATAGGGCTGAAACGCCTCGATCTTGGGGGGCGAGGACACCTCCGGCAGCACCACGCGGTAGGTGTAGAAGGTCAGCGACGTCGCCAGCAGTGTCAGCCCGATGCCCACCACATGCTGCGACAGCCCGAAAGGCACGCTGAGCGTCGCATGCAGCAGGCCAAAGGCCATGCCGGTCAGCAGCGCCACACCAACCCCGCCCCAAAGGGGCAGCCCGGCCCAGACCGCGATCCAGCCGGAGAAGGCACCCGCGACCATGATCCCCTCGATCCCGAGATTGAGCACGCCGGCCCGTTCGCAGATCAGCTCCCCCAGCGTGGCAAAGATCAGCGGCGAGGCGATGCGGATCGCAGCGGCCCAGAAGCTGGCGGAAAGCAGGATTTCGAGAATGTCCATCTCAGTCCCTCCGCAGCCGGAATTTGCTGAGCAGGATCGCCAGCACCATCAGCAGCAGAGCCGAGGCCAGCATGATATCGGCCAGATAGCTGGGAACACCTGCGGCGCGGCTCATACTGTCGGCCCCGACAAAGATCGCGGCGACAAACAGCGCTGCAAAAACCACGCCAATCGGATGCAGCAGCGCCAGCATGGCCACAACGATGCCCGTGTAGCCAAAACCGGGGCTGAGATCGAGCGTCAGCGCCCCCTTGAGGCCGGCCACCTCCGAATAACCCGCCAGCCCGGCCAGCCCGCCGGACAACAGCGCGGTTTTCAGGATCACCTTTGTAACCGGAATGCCCGCAAATCGCGCGGCTTCGGCGTTCTGGCCAACTGCGCGCATCTCATAGCCCAGCGTGGTGCGGGTGTTGATCACCCAGATCACCAGCGCTGAAATCAGCGCCAGCGCAAACCCCCAGTGCAGCCGCAGCCCGTCCACCACCCGGGGCAGCCGCGCGTCGGCGCTTAGCCGGGGTGATTTTGGCCAACCCATGCCCATCGGATCCTTCAGCGGCCCTTCCAGCAGGTAGGAGACGAACAACAGGAATATGAAGTTGAACAGCAGCGTGGTGACCACCTCATCCACCCCCAGCCGCGTTTTGAGCAGCGCAGGCCCCAGCAGCAGCACCGCCCCCGCGATCAGAGCCGCCGCACCAAGCAGGGGCAGCAACAGCGGTGCAGGCAGGTTCAGCGCGCCGGTGCCCAGAACAACGGTGATCACAGCCCCAGCATAGAGCTGCGCCTCGGCTCCGATATTCCAGAGCTTGGCACGAAAGGCGACCGCAACCGCCAGACCGGTGAAAATCAGCGGGGTTGCGCGGTTCAACGTCTCAAGCAGCGCAAATTTCGACCCGAATGCCCCGCTCAGGATCAGGCCAAAGATCGACAGCGGTTCCCCCCCGGCGACCTGTGCAAGCGCGGCAGCAATGACAAATGTCGCCAGCAGTGCAAGGGCAGGCGGCAGCAGCCGCCGCTGCCAGCTTGGCGCGGCAATCGGTTCAAGCCGCATGGCCATCCTCCGTCTGTGGGGCATCCGACCGATCGTCAAACCCATGGCCGGCCATCCAGGCGCCCAGTTCCTCGGGCTGTTTGCTGCCACGGGCAAAACCGGGGCTCAGACGCCCTTCGCTGATCACATGGATCACATCGGAAAGCTGCATGATTTCGTCCAGATCCTCGGAAATCAGCAGAACCGCCGCCCCGCGCGCGCAGGCTTTGGCCAATTGTTCATGCACATAGGTGACCGCGCCGATATCCAGCCCGCGCACCGGCTGGTTGGCCAGAATGATCTGCGGGGCCTGCTCCAGCACACGGCCAAGGATCAGCTTTTGCATATTGCCGCCCGACAGCAGCCGGATGCGCGTGTCGGGGCCGGGACAGCGCACGTCATAGCCTGCGATCACCGTCTTGGCGAAGTCACGCGCGGCCCGCCAGTCGAGCCAGCCACGGCGGCTGAAGCGGGTCGCATAGGTTTCAAGGATCGCGTTTTCGGTCAGGTCAAAATCGGCAATCGTGCCGGTCTTGTGCCGGTCTTCGGGGATGCGGGCGATCCCGCTGTTGATCGCCTCACGCGGGGACCAGCCTGCCGGGGCGGCGCCGTTCAGGGTCAGCCTGCCGGACTGCGGCGTGATCAGCCCCGAGACCAGATCAGAAAGCGCGGCCTGACCATTGCCGGACACCCCGGCCAATCCGGTGATCTGACCCGCCGCCAGTTCCAGTGACACGCGCTGCAATCCGGGTGTTGCCCCGATGCTGGGGGTGGAGACCTTATGCAGCTGCAACAAGGCAGGGCCGGGGGCGTTGGCGGTGAAATCCGCCGGCGTCACTTCTGCCCCCACCATCAGCGCCGCCAGTTCGTCACGGCTGGTCTCGGCGGTACGCCGCTCGGCCACCAGCCGGCCATGGCGCAGCACCAGCACGCGGTCGGAGATTGCCATCACCTCATGCAGCTTATGCGAGATGAAGATCACCGACAGACCACGGGCGATGGCTTCGCGCAGCGTGGCAAACAGCGCATCGGTCTCCTGCGGTGTCAGAACCGCTGTGGGCTCGTCCAGAATAAGGATCCGGGCATCGCGGTACAGCGCCTTCAGGATTTCCACCCGCTGGCGTTCGCCGACGGTGAGTCGCGAGACCTTGGCGTTGGGATCGACTTTCAGATGAAACTGCTTCGCCAGCGCGCGGATACGGGCCTTTGCGGGTCCTGCCCGCAGGCCCAGACCCAGCAGCGGCTCCACGCCAAGGGTGATATTCTCCCAGACCGTCAGATTATCCGCCAGCGTGAAATGCTGATGCACCATGCCGACGCCGCCATCCAGCGCGGCGCGCGGTGCACCGGGGGGCAGGGCCGTGCCGAACAGTTCCACGCCGCCAGCGTCCGCCGTGTATTGTCCGAACAGAATATTCATCAGCGTGGTCTTGCCCGCGCCATTCTCTCCCAGCAGGGCGATCACCTCGCCTGCAAACAGGTCAAAGCTCACGTCATCATTTGCGGTGACGCTGCCAAAATGCTTGGTGATGTGTTGCAGGCGCAGCACCGGGCCACTGCCCGATGCCTGCGCCGTCTGGTCCGGCGTCATGCGCAGCTGCTCAGGAGGAGCCGGGCTCGGTGTCGTTGATCTCCACCACAAAAGAGCCATCCTTGATCGCTGCGCTGCGGCTGGCGATCAGATCCAGTGCCTCCTGCGGGATCTTGCCCTCAAAGGTGCCAAAAGGCGCCAGCGAGGCTCCGCCCTCCTTCATGAAGGAATAGATGCCATAGTCGGCAGCGGTGAAATTGCCGTCCCGCACCTTGGCGATGGCCGCATCCAGCGTCGGCTCAAAATGCCACAGCGCCGAGGCCGCCACCGTGTCAGGATAGTCGCTCTGGGTGTCGATCACATTGCCGATGGCCAGCACGCCCTTCTCCTTGGCCGCGTCGGAGACGCCAAAGCGTTCCGCATAGAGCATATCGGCACCGTTCTCGATCATGGCGAATGCGGTTTCCTTGGCCTTGGGCGGATCAAACCAGCTGCCGATGAACGAGACCTGGAATTTGATATCGGGGTTCATCTCCCGCGCGCCCGCCATAAAGGCGTGCATCAGACGGTTCACCTCAGGAATGGGAAAACCGCCGACCATGCCGATATTGCCGCTCTCCGACATGGCCCCGGCCACGATCCCCGACAGGTAGGAGGCATCCTGAATGTAGTTGTCGAAGACCGCCAGATTGGGCAGCGCCGGATCCTCCTTGAAGGAAGAGCCCATCAGGAAGGCCACATCGGGATAATCTGCCGCCACCTCGCGGGCCTCCGCCTCAACGCCGAAGATCTCACCGATGATCAGCTTGTGCCCCTGTTCGGCATATTCGCGCATCACGCGCGGATAATCGGTGTTCGAGGTGTTTTCGGAAAACGTATAGGTGATGTCGCCACGGTTCTCTGCGGCGAGGGCGGCAACATGGATCCGGCTGACCCATTGCTGTTCGACGGGCACGGTGTAGATGCCTGCAACCTTGATCGGCTCGGCCGCTGTGGCCCGAAGCGGCAGCGAGGCGGCAAGCCCGACGGTCAGCGCCCCGGCGGCACAGCTGAGCAGAAAGTGGCGGCGCGACATCCGCGCGCTGGTCTTGGTCTGTGTCATGTCATTTCCCCCTGTCGATGGCCCTGCGTTGGTGCAGGCTCTTTGGAACGTCGCCGGTCATGCCCGCGTGGTGTCGACGCTAGGGGGCTGGTCGTGACCCCGGCAATACGCGCCCTGTGTTCCGCAGGGGAAACTATAGGGGCGCGCTTCTCTTTTGGGCAAGGATGAATTCAGATATCGAAATTTGTGCGGTATTTGAACCGCTTGCCCTGCGCATTGCCTTGCTTTCGATGGGGCGGTATCCATGGTGCGGACCCGCCCTGTCGGCGCGGCCGACACCGAACGAGGATCACATGACACAGATTGAACGCAGCCACACCGGCCCCCGCATGAGCCAGATCGTCAAACATGGCGATACCATCTATCTGGCCGGTCAGGTCGGCACCGCCGGGGCCAGCGTCGCGCAGCAGACGCAGGATTGCCTCGACAATATCGACCGGCTGCTGGCAGAGGCGGGCAGCGACAAAACGCGTATCCTGCAATGCACCATCTGGCTGTCTGACATGGCTGATTTTGCTGCGATGAACGAGGTGTGGGACGCCTGGGTGCCCGAGGGGCATACCCCGGCCCGGGCCTGCGGCGAGGCAAAGCTGGCGCGCCCCGAGTTTCTGGTGGAGATGATCGTCGTTGCCGCGGCCTGAGGCTGATAATTGCAAAAGGCCCCCGTCAGCGATGGGGGCCTTCTTTGGGATCGGGCGACCTTAGCGCCGCCGCAGCAGCCAGATAAAGAAGACGCCGCCGACCAGCCCGGTGACCAGCCCGATCGGCATGTCCTCTGGCGCCATCAGGGTGCGGGCGGCGATATCGGCAGAGACCAGAAACAGCCCGCCGAATAGTGCCGAGACCGGCAGCACCCAGCGGTGATCACCGCCAACGATCAGCCGTGCCACATGCGGGACGATCAGCCCGACAAAGCCGATCATTCCGGAAAAGGCCACCATCACCCCGGTGACCAGCGCGCCGACGCAAAAGGTCATCAGCCGGAACCGCGCCACCGGTATGCCCAGGGTTGTTGCCGTTTCGTCACCGACGGTCATCGCATTGAGATCGCCAGAGCGGGACCAGAGCCACCCCCCGCAGAGCAGCAGCACCACCAGCGGATAGGCCAGGTGGCTCCACTGCGCGAGGCCAAGCCCGCCCAGCATCCAGAACACCACGGTATGGGTGGCGCGCGGATCTCCAAGGAAAATCAGAATATTGGCGCCTGCCATGATCACAAAGGAGACCGCCACGCCAACCAGAACCAGCCGGTCAGCGGTTGTCGCCTCGGCAAAGCGGGAGACCGCAAGGACCAGCGCGGTTGCGCCCAATGCGCCGACAAAGGCCAGCAAGGGCACTGTGAGAAGCCCGAGAAACAACCCGGTGTGCAGCAGCGCCAGAATGGCACCAAAGGCACCGCCGGCCGAAATGCCCAGCAGATGCGGATCTGCCAGCGGGTTGCGGGTCACCGCCTGAAGGCTGGCACCCACCATGGCCAGACCGGCCCCGACCATCATCGCAAGCAGCGCGCGGGGAAACCGGATATCCCAGACGATGGCCGCCTGCCCCTTGGTCCAGCCTGCGGCGAAATCGGCGCCCGATCCGCCGCCCAGCTTGTCGGCGATGATCCCCCAGACGGAGGTCAGCGGGACGCCGACCGCGCCCACGGAGACCGCAATCGACAGGGTCAGGGCCGTCAACAAGGCCCCGCCCAGGATCCAGGCCAGCCGCCCGCGCAGGCGCCGCCGGGCACGCGCGCTCAGGCGCGGCTCAGATGCGTGATGTGCGTCGGCTGTGGACATATCAGTTGCTTACCGCATCCGCGCGGGCGGCGTCAAAACCGGTGGCAAGTGTCTTGATCGCGCGGATATTGCGCGGACCCGGTGTGGCTTCGACATATTCCAGCGTCACGAAACGGTCGTTCTTCACCGCGTCGATCTCGGCAAAGGCCGGGTTGCCCCGCATGAAGGCGCGTTTTTCCTCGGCGGTGACCGAGCCGTAGTTGACGATGACAATCACTTCGGGGTTGCGCTCGACCACGGCTTCCCAGGTGACGGTGGCCCAGCTTTTCTCCAGATCATCCATCACATTGCTGCCGCCCGCGGCCTCGATCAGCGCGGTGGGCATGGCGTATTTCCCGGCGGTAAAGGGCGAATCCTCGCCGCTGTCATAGACAAAGACCCGCAGCGGCTCACCCGTCTCGGGGCGGTCCTTGGCAAAGGCGGCAAGCTCGTCCTTATAGCCGGCCACCAGCGCCTCGGCGGTGTCCTCGACCGCAAAGATCCGGCCCAGATTCAGCAGGTCATTATACATGTCATCCATGCTGACCTTGGCTTTTTCGCCGATGTGAATGCAGCTCTCGGTCAGCTCATAGACCTTGATGTCAAACGGCGCGAGTGTCTCGGGTGTGACCTCTCCGCCCACTTTCATGCCGTAGTTCCAGCCGGCAAAGTAGAAATCCGCACCGGCGCCGATCAGCACTTCCTTGGAGGGGTATTTGGCCGATAGTTCCGGCAGCTCCGCCACGCCTGCGCGCATGACCGGATCCAGCGTTTTCCAGCCGGAAATACCGGTGTAGCCGACCATGCGGTCAGCCAGACCCAGTGCCAGCATCATTTCGGTGAGATTGACGTCGTTGGAGACCGCGCGTTTTGGCGGTGTCGCAAAACTGACACTGCGGTTGCAGCTCTGCACGGTGGTCTCGGCCTGCGCCGCCGGGGCCAGGGAGGCACCAAGTAGGGTGGCGGCAAGCAGCGGCATCACAGTGGAAAGGCGGGCAAACATGATCAGGTGGTGTCCTTATGAAACAGGGAGATGAAAGGTAAGGTGATCCTGCCCGGAGGGGGCAAGTGTCTCGCGCCTCGCAGCGACGTTGAAGACCTCGCTAACGGTATCTTCGCTCAGAACGTCGCGCGGTGCGCCAAAGGCCAGCGTGCGGCCCTGCGCCATCAGCAGGATGTCGTCGCAGACCCCGGCTGCTATGTTCAGATCATGCAGGCTGGTGATGATGGTCACGTCGAGATCCCGGATCAGCTCCAGCACATCAAGCTGATGGCGAATGTCCAGATGGTTGGTGGGTTCGTCCAGCACCAGCAGGGCCGGCTCCTGCGCCAGCGCACGCGCCACCATGACCCGCTGACGTTCGCCGCCCGACAGGGTGCCAAAGGCACGATCGGCCATCTCGCCCAGTTCCAGACGATGGAGCATCCGGTCGACAATCGCCGCATCGCGGGCGCCCGGCGTGGCAAAACCGGACCGGTAGGGCGCGCGCCCCAGCGCGACAATCTCGGCCACGGTCAGGGCAAAATCGGTGGGTTGCTCCTGCAAGACAGCGGCAACGCGCTGCGCTGCGGCCTTGGGTGGAAGGGCCCAGATGTCGCTGTCGCCGACCTCAACCCTGCCACTGCGCGGCTGGTTGAACCGGTAGATCACCCGCAGCAGGCTGGATTTGCCGGCCCCATTCGGCCCCACCACGCCCAGCACCCGGCCCGCATCCAGATGAAAACTCGTCGGATGCAAGATCAGCGGAGCCATGCGGCCCGGCCCCCAGCTGACATCGGTCACGGTTACGGCAGCTGCGGTCATTCGGCAGGCTCCACCTGTTGCAGCGCCGCAGGGGCGTCGATGGCGGGCGCCGGGATCGCAGCGGCCGGGGCGGCCGGAACCAGGGCCGGGATGCGCGACAATGTGCAACGGCGCAGTTTTCCGGGGCGGTCAACCGAACTGCACCAGCCGTCAGCCAGCATCTGGTAGAGATCGGTGAAACTCAGGATATCGGCGAGATCCTCCTCGGGGCTGAGATCGCCAAAGACATAGCTTGCCTTGCCATCCGCCTGAAATCCGACGGTACAGGGATGGCTGCATCCGGCCATACAGGCCACGCCGGCAACCTCGATCGCCGCGCTGCCACGCCGGTCGAGTTCACGGCGCAGGGCCGCAATCAGCTCCGGCCCCGGACGGCTGCCCGGGGTCGCGCCCTTGCAGGATGTGCACACCAGAATACGGTGCCGTGCTGTCCCGTCCATAGCGCCCTCCGCGCAATCCGGTCAGGTGAAGAGGGGGAAGGGGATCAGCAATGCCTCAGCACCACGCAAAATCGTCCTGCCCGCCGGAACACCCCGCCCGGTCAATAGGTTTCCAGTCGATGGCAGGTCTCCTGACTTGCGGGTTGCTGCGGGCCTCGGCCTTCCCGGCGCCAGCGCCAGTGGTCAATCGAGGTCGCTCACCGCTCACAGTTGCGGGGGCAGTCGCGGATTCGGCGCCTGATGGCTACACCACACCGCGTTCCCTTTTCATCCCGTGACCGCTTTTGGGTCTTGGGAACCATCTCCGGTTTTGGGTAGATTTCTCGCCGGGGTTTGTAAAGGGGAAACCGTCTGCCAATGCGTGTGCCGCCAGGGCGGAGGTGGCGCAAATGCGCGCCTCAGGGCTCTTCGGGCTGAAGCAGTTCACCACCGGCGCCAAGCCGGGGGCGCGGCAGGTGCTGCAACAGGGTTGCTACGCGCTGGCGGCAATGCTCCCCGGTCCAGTCTGCGGGGTGAAACCGGGGCGGCAGGTCGGGGTGGCGCAGCACCACACGCCGCCAGCGGTGCACGATCAGGGTCCGAAGCGTGGCAATCTGCGCCGGATCAAGCGCGCCTGCCTCGGTCATCTTTGGCGGTGTCAGACCGCTCAACGTGGTGTCGAGCCGGGCGCAGGCCTGTCTCAGGTCATCGGGAAACAGCCGGTCCCGCAGCCAATCGGGCACGGTCAATTCCGGCTGTTCCACCACAAGGAAATTGTCCCGACCCTGCGGCAGCGGACCGTGACCCAGCAGGGTCGAACGGTTGATCGCGACATAATTGGGCTGCTGCACCAGCGCATCCAGCGCGCTGTTCTGCCCATCCGCAGCCACCAGCAGGTGCCAGTCGGCGGGGGGCACGGTGGTTGGCGCATAGATGCGCGGGGTGACGGCGGCGGACTGACTGCGCCCCATCGGCGTCAGGAAATGGACCGACGCCCGGCCCGAGCGTGTGCTGTCGATCCAGCCATCCTTGCGCAGCCGGTGCAGCGCCACGCGGATCGCTTCGGGCTTGATGCCCATAGGCGTGATGATCCGGGTGAGGGCGCTGCCGCCGATCTGATCCCCCTCGCGCTGCGCCAGATCGCCAAACAGCGAGACAATAATCGACCACACCCGCTGGTTCTGCGGATCGCTGAGGGCGGTTACGGCGGTGTCAAACCAGAGGGTCTGCGTGTCGGTCATATAGAATAGATAAATCGCCCGGGCCGGTTAGGCCAGACCGGGCGAGTGTTTCACTGCAAACACCTGTCAGAAGGCATTCATCGTCAGCAGCTCATATTCGGCGGCAATCTCGTCGTCCTGATTGGTCAGGGTGACATGCCAGCGCACTTCGCCGTAGTCCTCGTTGCGGGGAGTTTTTTTCTTCACCGTCAGGCGCACCCTGATGCTGTCACCTGCCGAAACCGGCTTCATGAAGCGCAGGGAGTCGAGGCCGGTATTGGCCAGAACTGGGCCTTCGTCAGGCTGCACGAACATGCCCGCCGCAAACGACAACAGCAGGTAGCCATGCGCCACGCGGCCCGGGAAGAACGGGTTCCGCTTGGCGGCGGCGTCGTCCATGTGGGCATAGAAGGTGTCGCCGGTGAAATGGGCGAAGGTCTCGATATCCTCCAGCGTCACGGTGCGCGGCGCGGTGTGCAGGGTCTCGCCAATCGCCAGCTCGCCGAATTTGCGGGTGAACGGATGTGCCGGGCCCTTGATCTCGGTGCCGCCGGGGACCCATGTCTTGCCAATCGCAGACAGGATATCGGGCGAGCCCTGGATAGCGGTGCGCTGCATGTAGTGTTTGACGCCGCGCACGCCGCCCAGCTCCTCGCCACCGCCGGCACGGCCCGGGCCGCCATGCACCATGTGGGGCAGGGGGGAACCATGGCCGGTCGATTCCTTCATCGAGTCGCGGTTGTTGAAATAAAGCCGCCCGTGGTAGGCGCCAGCCCCCAGCGCGACCTCGCGGGCCACCTCAGTATCATGGGTGATGACCGAGGCGACCAGCGAGCCTTCACCGCGATTGGCGAGAGCAATCGCATGGCTCAGATCGCGGTAGCCCATGATGGTGGAGACGGGGCCGAAGGCCTCGGTGTCATGGATCCGCTGGGCATGGTCCGGGTCGGCGCAGTGGAACAGCATCGGCGGCACAAAGGCGCCTTTGTCGGCGTCTGCACCATCGACGGTGAAGTTCTCGGGATCACCGAAGACACGCTCAGCTTCCTGGCCGATGATCGCCGCCTTTTCCAGCACGTCACGCTTCTGGCTGTTGGAGACCAGCGCGCCCATGCGGGTGGTTTCCAGACGCGGGTCGCCGATCTGGGTTTTGGCCAGGCGGGCAGAGAGCGCCTCGATCACCGCGTCCACCTGCGCCTGCGGCGCGATGATGCGGCGGATGGCGGTGCATTTCTGACCTGCCTTGGTGGTCATCTCACGGCTGACCTCCTTGACGAACAGGTCAAACTCCGGCGTTCCGGGCTGCGCGTCCGGGCCCAGGATCGACGCGTTGAGGCTGTCCTGTTCGGCCACAAAACGGACCGAGTTTTCCAGGATCACCGGGTTCGCCCGCAGCTTCAGCGCGGTCTGCGCCGAGCCGGTGAAACTGACCACATCCTGCATGGTCAGATGGTCCAGCATGTCACTGAGGCCGCCGGACACCAGCTGTAGTGCCCCGTCGGGCAGGAGGCCCGAGTCCAGCATCAGCCGCACCGCCAGCTCGGTGACATAGCAGGTGGCGGTCGCCGGTTTCACGATGGCCGGAACCCCCGCGAGCAGGGTCGGCGCCAGCTTCTCCAGCATCCCCCAGACCGGGAAGTTGAAGGCGTTGATATGCACTGCAACCCCTTGCAAAGGCGTGCAGATATGCTGACCGAGGAAGGTGCCGTTGCGGGAGAGCTGCTCCACATCGCCGTCCAGATAAACATGCCCGTCCGGCATTTCGCGGCGCCCCTTGGAGGCGAAGACGAACATGGTGCCGATGCCGCCGTCGATGTCGATCATGTGGTCGGACTGGGTGGCACCGGTGTTGAACGACAGATCGTAAAGCGCCTGCTTGTGCTGGTTCAGGTGGCCTGCCAGCGCCTTCAGCATCCGGGCGCGGTCGTGGAATGTCAGCTTGCGTAAAGAGGGACCGCCCACCGTGCGGGCATGGTCGAGCATTGCCTGCACATCCAGCGCATCATTGCCGGCCTGGGCGAGAGGTGCGCCGGTAATGGCGCTGGCGATGTTGCGCGCGCCAGCCCCCGGTGCAACCCATTGGCCCGCAACAAAGCTGGAAACATCAAGAAGGCTCATGAGCGCGATCCTTTGCATCTGAACCAATGTGGTTCGGTCTGAGGTGAGAAGCTCCAAATATATTGACCAACCGGTCGGTTTATGCAAGATCTTTGTTAACACATGTACGAGGGAGGCGCTGTGATGTCTGAGACGCTGCTGGTGAAGGACCACGAAAACTGGGTGGAAATCACCCTGAACCGCCCGGACCGGCTGAACTCTTTCAACGAAGAGATGCACCATGCCTTGCGCGCCGCCCTTGAAGCCGCGCGTGACAGCCGCGCCCGTGCAGTGCTGCTGACCGGCGCTGGCCGTGGCTTTTGTGCAGGTCAGGATCTTGGCGACCGCGACCCCCGCAAGATGGATGGTCCCCCCGATCTCGGGCACACGGTGCGGACCTTTTACGCGCCACTTGTGAACCTCATCCGCGCGCTGGACGTTCCGGTGATCTGTGCCGTCAATGGCGTGGCGGCCGGGGCAGGGGCCAATCTGGCGCTGGCCTGCGACGTGGTGCTGGCGGCGGAAAGCGCCAAGTTCATCCAGTCGTTCTCCAAGGTAGGCCTGATCCCGGATACCGGCGGCAGCTGGCATCTGCCGCGCCTGCTGGGCGAGGCCCGCGCCAAGGGGCTGGCACTGACCGCCGAACCGCTGCCTGCGAAGAAGGCCGAGGACTGGGGCCTGATCTGGAAGGCGCTGCCGGACGGCGAGCTATTGGCCGAGGCCCGAGCGATGGCGGAAAAATTCGCAAATGGCCCGACGCTGGGCCTCGGCCTGACCAAACATTGCATTCAGGCGGCGGCGGTCAACACGCTGTCTGACCAGCTGGAGATCGAGGCGGACGCCATGAAAACCTGCGGCGAAAGCGCGGACTACGCCGAGGGCGTCGCCAGCTTCCTGGAAAAACGCGCACCTGTGTTCAAGGGCAAATGACCATGACCCCGAAAGAACGTGCCGAGAAATCCGCCGCTGCCATGTGGGCCGAAGACCATGCGTCCAAATGGGCGGGGATGGAGATCACCCATGTGGATGAGGGTGAGGCGACGCTGGAGCTGACCATCGCCCAGCATCACTGCAACGGCCATGGCATCTGCCACGGTGGTGTTACCTTCATGCTGGCCGACAGCGCCTTTGCCTTTGCCTGCAACAGCCGCAACCAGTCGACCGTGGCGCAGCACAATGTGATCAGCTTCACCGCGCCCGGACGGCTGGGCGACAGGCTGATTGCCATCGCCCGCGAGGTGTCCCTGACCGGGCGCAGCGGTATTTATGACGTGACAGTGACCAATCAGGACGGCCAGCAGATCGCCGAATTCCGGGGCTTTTCCCGGGCGATAAAGGGCCAGCTGTTTGATGAGTAAGCCCTATTGCAAAGACAAGCTGTGGAGAACGCCATGGAAGACCTGAGCCCGAAGAAGGCAGATCTGGACCCGATCGAGATCGCCTCGATCGACGAAATCCGCGACCTTCAGCTCACGCGGCTGAAATGGTCGCTGCGCCACGCCTATGACAACGTGCCGATGTATAAGGCGCGCTTTGACGAGGCAGGGGTGCATCCCGACGATCTACAACAGCTCTCGGATCTGGCGAAGTTCCCCTTCACCTATAAGAACGACCTGCGGGACAACTACCCGTTCGGCCTGTTTGCGGTGCCGCGCAGTGAAATCATCCGCCTGCACGCGTCCTCCGGCACCACCGGCAAACCGACCGTTGTGGGCTATACGGCGAATGATATCAGCAACTGGGCCGATCTGGTGGCGCGGTCCTTGCGGGCCTCGGGCCTGCGCAAGGGCGACATGGTGCATAACGCCTATGGCTACGGGCTGTTCACCGGCGGCCTGGGCGCGCATTACGGGATCGAACGGCTGGGCGCCACTGTTGTTCCGATGTCGGGCGGGCAGACCGAAAAACAGGTGGGCCTGATCACTGATTTCAAACCCGACGGCATCATGGTGACGCCCTCCTACATGCTCAACATCCTGGAGCAGTTCCACAAGGTCGGCTTTGATCCGCGCGAGTGCTCGCTGAAGGTTGGCGTTTTCGGGGCCGAACCCTGGACCGACGCCATGCGCAAGGAGGTCGAGGCGGCCTTTGACATGCACGCGGTCGATATTTACGGCCTATCCGAGATCATGGGGCCGGGTGTCGCCAATGAATGCGTCGAGACCAAGGATGGTCCGGTGATCTGGGAGGACCACTTCCTGCCGGAGATCATCGACCCGAAGACCGGCGAGGTGCTGCCGGACGGGGAGATGGGCGAGCTGGTGTTCACCACGCTGACCAAGGAAGGCCTGCCGATGATCCGCTACCGCACCCGCGACCTGACCCGGCTGCTGCCGGGCACCGCGCGCACGATGCGGCGGATGGAGAAGATCACCGGCCGCAGCGACGACATGATTATCCTGCGCGGCGTCAACGTCTTCCCCAGCCAGGTGGAGGAGCAGCTCTTGGCCACCGGCGGGCTGGCGCCTTACTATCAGATCGAGCTGTATAAATCCGGTCGCATGGACGCGATGCGGGTCTTTGTGGAGGCCAACCCGGATGCCGCCGACGAACTCAGCAAGACCGCAGCCGCGCGGATGCTGACCAAGCGGATCAAGGATATGGTTGGCGTCTCCAGCGAGATCATTGTAGGCGAGCCGGGATCGGTGGAGCGCAGCCAGGGCAAGGCCAAGCGCGTCGTCGACAACCGCAGCAAGGAGTAACCCGGCTTGGCCCGCACCATCGCAAAAGACCACGACCACAAGCGCGCCCAGATCCTGAAATCCGCGGCGAAAGTCTTTGCCGAGGAGGGGTTCGACCGTGCGTCGATGACCCAGCTCGCGCGCGAATGCGGAATCTCCAAGGCGAATATCTACCATTACTACGACAGCAAGGATGCCGTGTTGTTCGGCCTCCTTGATACCTATCTCAGCGCGCTGCGCGACCGGGTCTGCACGGTCGATGTGACGGGCTTGTCGCCCGAGCAGCGTCTGCGGCGCATCGTGTCGGAAATCCTGCTGGCCTATCAGGGCGCCGATCATGAGCATCAGGTCCAGATCAGCGCCATGGGCGCCCTGCCAGAAGCGCAGCAGAAACTCCTGCGCGCCTACCAGCGCGAACTGGTGCAGCTGGTCAGCGATGCCCTTGCCGGTGTGGCCGCGCCAACAATTGCCAGGGATCCGGCCAGGCTGCGCGCCGTGACCATGTCCGTCTTTGGCATGTTGAACTGGTACTATATGTGGAATTCCGGCGCAGGCCCGGAGGCACGCGAGGATTACGCGCAGATGGTGGCGGATCTGACGATGAACGGCATTCGCGCGCTCTAGCAGGCGACCGTCGCCGCCGCTTGTCATCCAGAGCCATGACCAGAACAGGCCCGGAGATGGCCCTGAATAGGCCCCGGAACAGGCAAAAGACCCGAATACGCAAAAGGCCGCCTGAAACGGGCGGCCTTAGGTGATTCTATCCACAGGTCACTGTGGTCAGAATGTCTTTAGATGGATGGGCGCGGAAACTCCGCGCCGCGATCCTTACAGCAGTTCCAGCGAACCTGCGGACTGCTTGCCGTCACGACCAGTTTCCAGTTCGTAGGAAACTTTTTGGTTGTCGTTCAAACCATTAAGGCCCGAGCGTTCAACCGCAGAGATGTGTACAAACACGTCCTTGCCGCCAGACTCAGGCTCGATAAAGCCGTAGCCTTTTGTTGCGTTGAACCATTTCACGGTGCCATTGGCCATCCGAATTCTCCAGTATCTATCTCCCCGCAGGGTGCGGGATCGTAAGGCCTGATATCACAGAGTAACCGGCGCGACCATGCCCACAATGTCATAAGTTTTGCGAAGAATGGGGGCTGTGATTTCTCGGGCACGCTCTGATCCCCGGGCAAGGATCTTGTCGATTTCGTCCTGATGCTGCATCAGCCGGGCCATTTCCGTGGTGATCGGCGCCATTTTCGAAACCGACAGGTCGGCCAGCATCGGCTTGAACTCGGAAAACGGCTTGCCGCCGACTTCGGCCAGCACCTGTTCCACCGACAGTTCGGCCATGGCGGCATAGATATTGACCAGATTGCGCGCCTCGGGCCGCCCCTCAAGCCCCTCAACCTCGGAGGGCAGGGCATCTGGGTCGGTCTTGGCCTTGCGGATCTTCTTGGCGATGGTGTCGGCATCATCCGTCAGATTGATGCGGCTGGCATCCGAGGGGTCGGACTTCGACATCTTTTTCGATCCGTCGCGCAGGGACATGACGCGGGTGGCCGCCCCTTCGATCACCGGCTCGGTCTCCGGGAAGAAGTTGACTCCGTAGTCGTGATTGAACTTCATCGCGATGTCGCGGGTCAGCTCCAGATGCTGCTTCTGGTCCTCGCCCACCGGCACATGGGTGGCGTGATAGACCAGAATGTCCGCCGCCATCAGCGCCGGATAGGCAAAGAGACCAAGCGAGGCGTTCTGCGCATTTTTGCCGGCCTTGTCCTTCCACTGGGTCATCCGCTGCATCCAGCCCATGCGGGCGACGCAGTTGAAGATCCAGGCCAGCTGCGCATGTTCAGGCACCTGGCTCTGGTTGATCAGGATCGACTGCTCGGGGTCCAGACCCGCAGCAATGAAGCCCGCGCAAAGCTCACGCGTGGATTTCTTCAGATCCGCCGGATCCTGCCAGACGGTGATCGCGTGCAGATCCACCATGCAGTAGATGCTCTCCACGTCCTTGGCCTGCCAGTCCACGAACCGCTTCAGCGCGCCAAGATAGTTGCCAAGGTGCAGATTGCCCGATGGCTGGATGCCGGAAAACACGCGGGGCGTGAATGTGGTCTCGGTCATCAAGAAACTCCCGTCTGGAATTAGGATCCTCGCTGGCTTAACCATGGCGGCAACCCTCGTCAACCGCGCGCGGATCAACCGGGCGGCCGGGCAGAACAGCAGAGCAGGCAAGCAGGAGCAAGAACACGATGGAATATCAAAAAGAGCCGTCGCCGGTGAACCCGCTGCCGCCCGTGGTGGTGGCGCTGGTGCTGATCCTCTTTGCCATCGAGGCCGGATTTTCCCTCGGCGCGCGCGGCATCATCGGCGGCCCCGAGGCGATTGGCTGGCGGCTGCAGGCGATCCAGACCTATTCGTTCTCGTCCGACATCTTCTGGTGGATGTGGGAGACCGGGCAATGGCCGGTGGAGCATCTGATCCGCTTTGTCTCCTATCCCTTTGTGCATGTGGCCTTTACCCAGACGCTGTTTGTCTGCGTTTTCGTGCTCGCCATGGGCAAGATGGTGGGCGAGATATTTGGCGATCTGGCCATGGTTCTGGTGTTTCTGATATCCGGCATTGGCGGCGCCTTTGGCTATGCGCTGCTCACTCAATCGCCGGTGCCGCTGATCGGCGGTTTCCCCGCCGTCTACGGGCTGATCGGGGCCTTTACCTATATCCTGTGGCGGCAATTGTCGCTTGTCGGCGCCCAGCAAAGCCGCGCCTTCACGCTGATTGCCTTTCTGATGGGGATCCAGCTGCTGTTTGGCCTGCTGTTTGGCGGCACGCTTGACTGGGTCGCTGATCTCTGCGGATTTGCCACCGGCTTTGGTCTCTCCTTCTTCCTCGCCCCCGGTGGCTGGGCCCGTATCCGCAACCGCATCCGCCGGGAGTAGGGGGCGAAGGCCGCAGGATCGGACAGGGCGTTCTCAGCTCGATACTGGCAGCGCAACGGGCTGGCGGCGCCACTCTGGACGCCACCAGCCTGGCCTCAATAGGCCACCGATGGCAGCCAGGTCGCGATCGACGGGAACCAGATCACCAGGGCGAGTCCGGTCAATTGCAGCAGGATGAAGGGAACGACGCCCTTGTAGATATCCGTCAGCGTGACCTCGGGCGGGCAGACGCCTTTCAGGTAGAACAGCGAAAACCCCACCGGCGGTGTCAGGAAGCTGGTTTGCAGCGTTACAGCGACGAGGATCACGAACCAGACAAGCTCCGGGTTATCCAGCCCATAGCCAGGTACCGACAAACTCATTGCCGCAATGATCGGAGCGACAAGCGGCAGGATGATGAGCGTGATCTCGATCCAGTCCAACACAAAACCAAGCAGAAATACGATGAACAGAATGAACAGGATCGTGCCCATTTCTCCCAGGCCCATGCCTTCGATGGTGTGGGTGATCAGCTCATCGCCGCCCAATTCGCGCAGAACAAAGGCAAAGCAGGTGGCACCAAGGAAGATCGCAAAGATATAGGCCGTTGTCTTGAACGTGTTCCGTGTCACTTCGACCAGTTTCGCGATTGTCAGCTTGCGATAGCCTATTGCCAGCAGCGTGGCCCCGGCGGCGCCAACGCCTGACGCTTCCGTCGGTGTCGCAAGACCGGCAAAGATCGACCCCAACACGGCAAAGATCAGCGCCACGGGCGGCAGAACCGCCTTGAACACATCCCAGATCGCCGCCCAGTCCACCTTCTTGGCACCCTCAGGCAGTGGCGCCACATCAGCGCGCAGGGTTGAAATCACCACGATGTAGAGGATGTAAAGGCCCCCGATGATCAGGCCGGGAAACAGCGCCGCCATAAACAGATCACCCACTGACAGCGCCATCTGGTCGGCCATGATGACCAGCATGATCGACGGCGGGATCAGAATGCCAAGCGTGCCGGACGAGGCAATCACGCCTGCCGCCAGTGTCTTGGAATATTTCTGTTCCATCATCGCGGGCATCGACAAAAGACCCAACAGCACGACGGACGCCCCGACGATACCGGTCGAGGCGGCCAAGATGATCCCGATCGCGGTCACGGTGATGGCCAGGCCCCCACGCATGGTGCCGAACAATCTCTGCATCGAGGTCATCAGCCGCTGTGCCACGCCGCTTTCGTCCAGCATCAGCCCCATGAAGATAAACATGGGAAGGGCAACAAGAACGGCGTTGGACATCGTCGCGTAAACACGGTTCACAACCGCGCCAAGTGTCAGGTAATCGAGCCCCGTAAACGTGGCCTCCATGCCCGTCCAGAGCAGCATGTCATTGTCACCGAGGTAAGCAATACCACAGTAAAGAACGCCGATGCCCGACAGGACCCAGGCGACCGGAATGCCGGTGAACAGGACACCGACGAAGGACATGAACATTGCGATGACGAGCTTTTCCTCAGGCGCCTCCACCAGCTGCATCAGGGTGAACGTCACGATGGCGAAGCCAACCATCATCCACATGAGGGGTTTCAGACCAGCACGATCCGACGATGGATCGGCGCGGGTCACCAGCATGTAGAGGTCATGAATCAAGCGTGCGACAGCAGCCATGGCAATCAGAACAAAGCTGGCCGGGATAACAGCCTTCAGCAGCCAGCGCGCCGGTAGGCCGGTGGGGCTGTCGGAGCGTTCGTTGACCCGGTAACTGTCCTGAAAATAGTCGAGACCCTGATCAATCATCAGGTAGCAGAACGGCAAGATCAGAACCACGATCCCGACAATTTCAATCACCCGCCGGGCGCGGAAGGAAAAGCCGGCACGCAAAACGTCGACGCGGACATGGGCGTCGGTGCTTAGCGCATAGGACACGCCGACCATGGTTGTCAGCGCATAGAGATGCCACTGCAATTCATCCAGCTTTGGAAAATTCAAATCCAGCGTATAGCGCATCCCAACCTGCACTATGATAGCAAGGATCAGGAGCACATTTGCCCACATAACGACGTGTCCGACGCCCTTGACCAGCCGGTCCAGCGTGGCTGCGAATTTCGGGTCTTTCCGGTCGTCGTTTTCGATTTCTTCCCAAAGCGGGTCATAGTGGGCGTCTTGGTGATCGTGAGATGTCGATGTCATTTCTTTTCCTCCCCTGAACCGGGCCTCCCCCGATCAGATCAAAAACCCGGACCGCAAAGCCGGTCCGGGTCAGATGTGTTACTGGCGTGGCAGGAATGCGTGGGCTTTCCACAGGGCGTAGCCTTCGCTGAACTCATTCAGGTCGGCGTATACCTTTGCAAAGAACTCATCGTTTGCGGCTTCTTCCTCGGCCACCTCGGTCCAGGTCGCGCGGAAGACGTCCAGCATCTCGGGTGTCCAGTCGACAATGGTCACGCCGTTTTCATCGACGTTCTTCTGCATCGCTGCAAACTGGATCGCCTCACCTTCGGCAAAGCTCTCGGTCATCTGCGCCCGGCAGGTCAGCTCAATCTGGGCCTGCAAGGTCGGGTTCAGCTCGTTCCATTCATCCTTGTTGATGATCAGTTCAAAGATGGTGGCCTGCTGATGCCAGCCGGGGAAGTAATTGTACTTCGCCAGTTTGTGGAAACCGAGACGCTGGTCGATGGCGGGCATCGAGAACTCGGTGGCGTCGATTGCCCCTTTTTCCAGGGCCGGGAAGATCTCACCGCCGGGCAGCAGGGATGTGGCAACGCCCAGTTTCTGCATGACTTTGCCGCCCAGACCGAAGAAGCGCATCTTCAGGCCGTTCAGCTGTTCAACCGATGTGATTTCTTCAGCGAACCACCCCGAGGTTTCCGGTGCAATAATGGTGCAGGGAAGAACTTTGACGTTGAAACCGGCCTGATCGTACATCTCCTGATACAGATCCATGCCATTGCCGTAGTAGAGCCAGGCCATGTATTCGCCTGCTTCGGGGCCGAATGGGACAGCCGAGAACAACGGCGCTGCCGGAATCTTGCCGGCCCAGTAGCCAGCGGTGGCAAAACCCGAGTTGATCTTGCCGGATGACACCGCATCAAGAATCTCAAACGCCGGAACCAGCTTGCCGGGCTCGTAGACCTTCATCTTGATGGCCCCACCTGAGATAGCCGCAAGATCCTCCGACACGCGAACGATCGGTGTGCCAAGCCCAGGCAGTTCAGTTGAAAAGGCGACCGGCGTTTTCAGCAGAATTTTGTCTGAGGCAAAGGCCGGTGCCGCGGCCAGAGCCGCTGCGGCGAGAGCTGTTGCTACTTTCTTCATGTCGTTTTCCTCCTTGATGACATGTGTCCGGATCTTTTTGCAGACCTGGTTGGGTAAGCCGGGGATCACGTCCCGGCCTTGTGCGCCTCGCAAGGCATCTTGAAACCTGTCGAGATTGGGCGCGCACCCGACCGGGTGCGCGTGGTTTTGCGCGTGCTTCCAAAGGGAACACTCTGGTCAGGGACAGCAGCCAACGGCGATCAAACATATTTTGACCCGCATCTGACTTTCCCGGATCCTGCGGTCTGCCGGCCCCGACATCCCCGGCGATTTCGACGGCGTGCCCCGGTTGGGCCGCACCTTCCGCGTCCGAGCCTCCGATCTCTTCACCGGAGGGCCGCTTTTACAAAGCGACGCGTGTCGCCAGATTTCTTTCATCAGCGATCCGCGCCGCGACTGAGGCGACGGCCAGATCCTGAAGGCCCACACCGGTGCCATCAAACACAGTGATTTCACTGTCACTGCTGCGGCCCGGATGGTCGCCGTTGATCACGGCACCGATGGGTGTGATGTCAGCTTCGTCGATCAGCCCGGATGCGATTGCATGTTGCGCCTCGCCAATGGTGATCGACTGGGCGATCTCATCCGCAAAGACGGTGGCCTTGCCAAAGAGCGCCGCGTCCACTTCCATCTTGCCCTTGGTGTCTGTGCCCATGCAGGCAATATGCGTGCCGGGCTTGATCCAGTCGGCCATCAACAGCGGTTCAAACGCCGATGTAATGGTGATGATCACATCCGCCTGCGCGCCCAGCTCTTCTTGCGTTACGGCTTCGAACTCCAGACCCAGCTCTTCAGCCACGGCGCCCAGACGCGGCAGCATGTCGGGATGCGGGTTCCAGGCGACGACCTTCTCGAAATCGCGCTGTTCGGCAGCGGCCCGAAGCTGAAAGGTGGATTGATGACCTGCGCCCACCATGCCAAGGACTCTGGCGTCCTGTCGCGCCAGATGAGCAATTGAGACGGATGACGAGGCAGCGGTACGGACTGCTGTCAGGTAGTTGCCGCCGACCAGCGCCTGAAGACGACCGGTATCTGGATCAAACAGAAAGATGGTGGACTGGTGGTTGGTCAGCCCCTTGTCCATGTTGCCGGGCCAGAAGCCACCGGATTTCACACCCAGAGATTTCCCCGCCCGGTCAAAACCAGATTTGAACCCATAGAGCGCATCGGCGTATCCGATCGCCTCGCGGATCACCGGGAAATTGTAAGCGTCTCCGCGCGCCATGGCGCCAAAAACAGCCTCTACCGCGTCAAAAGCATCAGCACGGCTGACGGTTTTTGCGCAGATCTCCTCGCTGACAATCAGCAATCCATCGGTGTCAGTTGGGTTGGTCATCGTCTTGTTCCTTTGTGAGTTCATTTTGCGGGGGCGGCGTCTAGCACCACGCCGCACCCCGCGCGCCAGTGGGAGGAGGGCTGGCGTTAATAGGCTTTGCCGCGGGCGGAGACGGGCCAGAGGGTTTCGACCTTGCCGCCCCGCACGCCGACATACCAATCATGGACGTTGCAGGTCGGGTCACAATGACCTGGCACGAGCCGGAGCTTGTCATTGACCTTCAGGGCTCCACCGGGATCTGCGACAACGCCATGCTCATCCGAACATTTGAGATATTCGACATCGTCGCGGCCGTAGATAAAGGGCAACCCACTGTCTACGGACTGGGTCTTGAGGCCTGCATCCACGATGGCCTTGTCGGCCTTGGAGTGGCTCATGACCGTGGTCAGGATGAACAAGGCGTTCTCCCATTCCCCAGCGTCGATGCGCTTGCCGTCCTTGTCGAGGATGCGGCCATAGTCGGCATCCATGAAGGCGTAGGAGCCACATTGCAATTCGTTGTAAACACCCGAGTTCGACTCGAAGTAATAAGATCCGGTGCCGCCGCCACCGACGATGTCACACTCCAGGCCTTCGGTTTTCAGCGTGTCGACCGCATCCCTGACCATGGCCACCGCAACGTCGATCTTCGCCTTGCGCTCGTTATAGTCGTCAAGATGCTGCATCGCGCCCTGATAGGCCTGGATGCCGGCAAATTTCAGACCTTCTGCGGCGTCGATGGCCTTGGCGATTTCCACGACATCGCGCGTGCTCGACACGCCACAGCGTCCTGCGCCACAGTCAATTTCGACGAGGCATTCGATCTGGGTCCCATGCGTCCTGGCCGCAGCCGAAAGGTCAGCCACATTGTCGATATCATCGACACAACAGATCGCGCGGGCGCCCAGCTTCGGCAGACGCGCAAGACGGTCGATCTTGGCGGCGTCGCGCACCTGGTTCGATACCAGAATATCCTTGATACCACCCCGGGCGAAGACCTCAGCTTCAGAGACCTTCTGACAGCAGACACCGCAGGCGCCGCCGAGCTCTTCCTGAAGCTTCTGCACGTCGACCGACTTGTGCATCTTGCCGTGGGTGCGGTGGCGCATACCGTGATCCTTGGCATAGTCGCCCATCTTCTTGATGTTGCGCTCCAGCGCGTCCAGATCCAGCACAAGGCATGGGGTCTGTATGTCAGCCTCATCCATGCCCGGTTTGGCCGGGATGTCGTAGCCCACTTCGAATGCGTCGAGATTGGTCATGTCCTTCATGTCCGTGCTCCTCTGTCGGGATTTCAGTAAGATGATTGAGATCAGGCGGCGGTCAGCCAGGGCAGCTTGTCGAGGTCGACATTGCCACCGGTTATGATCAGGCCGACGCGCTTGCCCCTGAAGGCCTCCGGGTTCTTGAGAACCGTTGCGAGCGAAACCGCCGATGATGGCTCCATGACCACCCGCAGGTGCTTCCAGGCCAGCTTCATCGCATCAATGATGTCGTGCTCGGAGGCTGTGTAAATCTCGGACACATGGGTCGAAACGAAGTGCCAGGTCAGGTCCTTGAGCGGCACCAGCAGCCCGTCCGCAATGGTCTTGGGTGCGTCATCGGCAATGATATATCCGGCCTTGAAGCTGCGAAACGCATCGTCGGCCTGTTCGGGTTCGGCCGCGATCACCTTGGTTTCCGGCGCAAGTGTCGACAGGGTCAGGCAGGTTCCCGAAATCATGCCGCCGCCACCGATCGGGGCCACAACCATATCGAGGCCACCGGTCTGTTCCATGAATTCCTTCGAGCAGGTCCCCTGGCCAGCGATGACGCGCGGGTCGTTATAGGGGTGCACGAAGTCACCGCCGGTTTCGCTTTGCACTTTGGCAAAGGTCTCCTCGCGCGAGGTGGTAGAGGGCTCACATTCGGTGATCTTGCCGCCGTAGCGGCGCACCGTGTCTTTCTTGGCCTGTGGCGCGGTGTGCGGCATGACCACATTGCACGGGATACCCCGCAACATCGCCGCATAGCTCAGGCAGGAAGCATGGTTGCCCGAGGAATGCGTCGCAACACCCTTTGCCGCCTGGTCATCATCAAGGCCGAATACGGCGTTCGAGGCACCGCGCACTTTGAAAGCACCCGGCTCCTGAAAGTTCTCGCACTTGAAAAACAGGTCGCACCCGGCGATCTCGTTCAGGTAATCCGACGTCCGCACCGGTGTACGGCGGATATGTGGCTTGATCCGCTCATGCGCGGCCAGCATGTCCTCGTAGGTGGGGATATACATGGGTTGGATATCCTTCATCACGCGGCCGCTTTGGCTGCGGTTGCATGGGTGCTGCGGAAATACTCCTGTGCGGCAGTCACCCCGCTGCCGAGTTGGACCGGATAATCGAGATCGGCCATCGCCATCTCTATGGTGGCAAGACCGGACAGAACCATGACGTCGGTCAGGCTGCCCAGATGGCCGATGCGAAAGGCCTTGCCGTTCATCTCGCCGAGCCCAATCCCGAAGGACACGCCGTAGGCGTCAAAGGCGTGCTCGGTCAGCGCATTGCTGTCGAACCCCTCTGGCACATAGATCGCGCTCACCGTGTCCGAGTAGAGCTCGGGCGATTGGGCGACCAGCTTCAGCCCCCATGCCTGAACCGCGCGGCGCACGCCTTCCGCCAGCCGGAAGTGGCGGGCGTAAACGTTCTCCAGCCCTTCTTCAAAAAGCATCTTCAGGCTTTCGCCCATGCCGTAAATCAGCTGCAACGGCGGCGTATAGGGAAATCCGCCTGAGGCGTTGGCCGCCATCATGTCGCGGAAATCAAAGAAGGTACGGGGCAATGTGGCGGTTGCCATTGCGTCCAGCGCTTTGGGGCTGACACACAGGATGGCCATGCCGGTGGCCAGCATGAAGCCCTTCTGCGACCCGGATACCGCGATATCCACGCCCCAATCGTCAAAGCGGAACTCCATCGACGCCAGCGAGCTGACGCAATCCACAAACAGCATCGCCGGGTGGCTGGCGGCGTCCATCGCCTTGCGAACGCCCGCGATGTCCGACCGCACGCCGGTCGCTGTCTCGTTGTGGGTGACCAGAACGGCCTTGATCTTATGGTCCTTGTCTGCGCTCAGCACGGCTTCGAATTTCTCGGCGGGCGCACCGCTACCCCAGGCGCATTCGATAATCTGAACATCCAGACCATGACGCTGGCACAGGTCGATCCAGCGGTGGCTGAACATGCCGTAGCGCGCCACGAGAACCGTATCGCCGGGGCTGAGGGTATTTGTGACAGAGGCCTCCCAGCCACCGGTCCCGCTTGCGGGAAAGGTGATGATCTTGCCATTCGTCGAACCAAACACTTTCTTTGTGCCCTCCAGAACCGGTGCAAACGTGCTGACAAAATCCGGAGCGCGGTGGTCCCGCGTCTGAACATGCATCGCCGACAAGAGCCTCTCGGGAATGTTGGTGGGGCCTGGAATAAAGACTGGATTTTGATCTGACATCACTCGATTCTCCGCTTTGGTAAGTTAATATTACCAGTTCGAAGACGTGCTGCAATTTTCTTGAAAAAGATTTTCATTATTGAATAATATTCACTTAACCACTGATATTGATGAATTTTACATTTTTCATATCCCGACCCCTGTTCATCTTGAAAATATTTTTCACTTCGATACCTTTGAAGCATCGCGAGGTATGAGCCAGGAATGACGATGCAAAAACAGAAACGGTCCCGTGGCAGACCGAAGTCACAATTCACCGAAAGCAGTGCAGGCACGCTTCAGTCTTTGGATCGTGCCCTTGGTGTGCTGACAGCCATTGCACGCGCGGATCGTCTGACGCTGACGGATTTGTCGTTGACCGTCGGCGTTCCCACAGCCACGACCCATCGCATTCTGATGACCCTGCAAAAGCACAACTTCGTCACCTTCGATGAAGACCGCCAGGACTGGCTCATAGGGATCGAGGCCTTTCGCACCGGCTCGTCCTTTCTGAAACGTCGAAACCTTGCCGAGATCGGGCGCCCCGTCATGCAGCTGCTTATGGAGCAGACCGGGGAGACTGCGAATCTGGCGGTGCCCGCCGCCGCGGAGGTTGTCTTTATCGGGCAGGTCGAAACACATAATCCGATCCGCGCGTTCTTCCCGCCGAGCACGCGCACGGCCATGCATGCCTCCGGCACCGGTAAGGCCATTCTGTCACAGCTGTCAGAAGAGAAAGTCACCCAGTTGCTGACAAAAGCGGGCCTGCAGCAATTCACGGCCAATACCCATACCAGCCCGAAATCCCTGTTCGAGGATCTTGCGCAGATCCGCGCGCGTGGCTGGTCCTTTGACAGCGAAGAGCGCTACGAAGGCATGTCGTGCATCGGCAGCGCGATCTTTGATGAATTCGGCAAACCCTGTGCCGGTGTGTCAATTTCAGGCCCAAGCATCAGGTTTGATGACGCGCATGTTGCACAGTTCGGCGCAGCGGTGTCCAAGGCCGCCGCCGAAATTACCCTCAGGAGCGGCGGCGTTGTCCCGGAGCAGATCTGATCCGGATGAGTGCAGCGCCGGTTGCGATGGCCCCTCTGCCCAGCTCTCTTGCCGCGCATCTCACCAATCAGCGCGATGCGCAGCAACACGAACCTCTGCCAGAACCCAACTTGGCGGGGCTACCGACGCACCGGCCGCACCCCCGTCTCCCCCGTCTCCCCCGTCACCCCGTGTCGCCGCCCCGGCGGACGGAGCGTTTCAGGTCGCCGAGGCGCACCGCCCCGATGATCTGGCCGACGCCGAAATAGACCACCGCGCCCAGCACGATCAGACCCAGCAGTGCGAGGTAGCGCCAGCTGGGCAGGTAGAACAGCCAGCCAAAGCTCTGTACCACGCCGAATAGCGCCAGCCCCATGATGGCGGAGGCCGCCAGGATGCGCAGGCTCCGGTCATAGAAGCGCTGATCGAAGCGCGCGACCTCTCCCATACGGCGGGCCCCCAGCCACAGGCAGGCGACCATCGCCCAGCCCGCCACCGTCGCCGCGATGGCGGGGGCGATCCAGCCCAGATAGGGTTTCAGACCAAAGGCAAGAGCGGCATTGATGACCATCGCCACCAGCGCATAGCGAAATGGCGAGCGGGTGTCCTCGCGGGCAAAGAACAGCGGTTGCAGCACCTTTTGCAGCACAAATGCCGGCAGGCCCGCGCCATAGATCGCCACCGCCAGCGCAATGGCGGCCACATCCTCGGCCCCGGTGGCGCCACGCTCATAAAGGACCGACACCAGCACAACAGGCACCGCCAGAAACGCCGCAGTCGAGGGCAGGGTCAGCAATAGCGAAAATTCCCCGGCACGGGAAAACGCATCGCGCCCGCCCGCATCGTCCCCCGCCCGCAGACGGCGCGACAGATCCGGTAGCAGCACGATGCCAATCGCAATCCCCACCACCCCCAGCGGCAGCTGATAGAGGCGATCTGCCACAAACAGCCAGCTCACCGCGTTTTCAATGTCAGAGGCCACCTGCTGGCCGACCACCAGATTGATCTGCGTGACCCCCATCGCCAGCGCTGCCGGCAGCGCCACACGGACGAGCTTCTTCATGCGCGGGGTCCAGCGCGGCAGGCCGGGGCGCAGGCGGATACCGGTCCGGCTGGCGGCGATCCACACCAGCGCCAGCTGTGCAACCCCTGCAACCGGAATGGTCCAGACCAGCCAGGTGATCACCTCGCCCCCCAGCACCGCGCCCGCCACCATGGCCGCGCAGGCAAAGATATTGAGCAAGACAGGCGCCGCCGCCGCCGCCGCAAACCGACCGGTGGCATTCAGTACGCCGGAAAACAGCGCCGCCAGCGACATGAACAGAATATAGGGAAAGACGATCTGCCCGTAGCCCACCGCCAGATCAAACCGCGCATCGCCGACAAAACCGCCAGCCGTGGCCCAGACCAGGGCCGGCATGAACACCATGCCAATCCCCACCAGCAGCAGCACGGTCACCGCCAGCAGGTTAAACGCCTCCTGCGCAAACCCCTGCGGATCCTCGCCGCTCTCCAGTCGCTTGGCAAACATCGGCACAAAAGCCGCGTTGAACGCGCCCTCGGCAAAGAAGCGGCGGAACATGTTCGGCAGCCGGAAAGCGGCCACAAAGGCATCCATCAACGGACCCGGCCCGATATAGGCGGTGATCAGGATTTCACGCAGAAACCCCAGGATGCGGCTTGCCAGCGTCCAGAATCCGACGGTGAGAAAGCCCGACAGCAGTTTGATCGGCTTCATGATCCGGCCCGCTTTGCCCCTTCGGCGATGGCGTTGCGCAGCTTGGCCTCCAGCGATTTCTGTTTGGATTCGGAGTAGTATTTCAACCCGAACATATCCTTCACATAAAACGCATCGACCACCTGCTCGCCATAGGTCGCGATGATCGCATTGGCGATATAGATATTGGCCCCCGCCAGTGTGCGCGCCAGATCATAGAGCAGACCGGGGCGGTCGCGGGTGTCGACCTCGATGATCGTGTAGATCTCCGAGCCATCATTATCAAAGGTGATATGCGTCGGCACGTTAAACGCCCGCTCGCGCTTCTTGATCTTGTCGCGCGATTTCAGCGCCTCGCCGGTGATCACCTCGCCCTTCAGGGTCTTGTGGATCATCTCGCGCAGACGCGGCAGCCGGGCGGCCTCATAGGGGTGACCTTCGGAATCCTGGATCCAGAAGGCATCCGTCACATAGCCGTCCTTGGTGGTATAGGACCGCGCATCCACCACATTCGCGCCCACCAGTGCCAGCGCGCCGGCAATCCGGGCAAAGATGCCGGGGTGATCGGCCATCGAGAAACAGGCGCGGGTGGCGTCGCGATCCTCATCGGGGTGCAGGCGGATGATCACCCCACCCGGGTCGTCCAGATCGGTCAGTTCGCGCAGCATCTCGGCAAAATCAATATGGGCCGTCACATGCAAGCCCTGCCAGTAGGGGTCATAGTGGCGGGCGGTCTCGATCTTCAGATCGGCCTTGGGCCAGTCGGGCAGGGCGGCGCGCAGGGCCTTCTTGGCCTCGGTGCCGCGATGGGCGCGGTTCAGCGCCTCTACGCCATTCTCCAGCGCCTCGCGGGTCTGGTTATAAAGCGCCCGCAGCAGCGCGGCCTTCCAGTTGTTCCAGGTATCCGGCCCGACGCCGCGAATGTCGCAGACCGTCAGCAGCAGCAGCAGGTCCAGCCGCTTGATCGTCTTTACCGCCTTGGCAAAGCCGCGCACCGTGCGCGGATCGGCAATATCGCGTTTCTGCGCCATATCCGACATCAGCAGGTGATAGCGCACCAGCCATTCAACGGTTTCGCTTTCGCTTTTGTTGAGACCAAGTCGGGGCGCCACACGCCGGGCAATCTGTGCCCCCAGGATCGAATGATCCTGCTCGCGCCCCTTGCCGATATCATGCAGCAGCATGGCGACCATCAGCACCTTGCGATTGACCCCCTTGCGGATCACGGTGGAGGACAGCGGCAGCTCGTCCTCCAGCTCGCCCCGCTCGATGGCGGCAAAGTTGGAGATCACCTGAATGGTGTGCTCATCCACTGTGTAGGAGTGATACATATTGAACTGCATCATAGCCACGATCGGCTCGAATTCGGGCACAAAGGCGCTGAGCACCCCCAGTTCGTTCATCCGCCGCAGCGCGCGTTCCGGGTTGCCGTGTTTCAGCAGCAGATCCAGAAAAATCCGCCGCGCTTCCTTGTCGTTGCGCATCTCGTCGTCGACCAGATGCAGGCTGGCAGTGACCAGCCGCATGGCATCCGGGTGGATCAGCATCCCCGTCCGCAGCGCCTCCTCAAAGATCCGCAACAAGTTCAGCTTATCCGCGCAAAAGGCTTCGGGATCAGAGACATCCAGCCGGTTGTGCACCACCACATAGCCGGGTTTGACCCTCGGGCGACGGCGGAAAATCCGCTCCAGCAGCGGCTCGCTCTTCTGATGGGTGGCTTCCAGTTTGGTGAGAAAGATCCGGGTCACGTCACCCACCTTGGTGGCGTGGCGGAAATACTCCTGCATGAAGACCTCGACGGCGCGGCGACCAGCCCGATCCTCATAGCCCATACGGGCGGCGACCTCGACCTGTAGGTCGAAACTCAGCTGCTCGGTGGCGCGTTTGGTCAGCAGATGCAGATGCGCCCGCACCGCCCAGAGGAAATTCTCCGCCTTGGCAAAGGAATCCAGCTCTTCCGGGCTGAACAGCCCCATCGGCACCAGTTCGGCGACATCCTGCACCTGGTACAGGTATTTGGCGATCCAATAGAGCGATTGCAGGTCGCGCAGCCCGCCTTTGCCTTCCTTGACGTTGGGTTCCACCACATAGCGTTCGCCCTGTTTCAGGTGGCGCGCATCGCGCTCGGCCAGCTTGGCCTCGACGAAATCGCGGGCGTCCTTGGAAAACAGCTCCGCATTGAGCCGCCGATCCAGATCAGCCGCCAGCCCGGCATCGCCATCCAGAAACCGCTGTTCCAGCATGGCGGTGCGAATGGT
Source organism: Phaeobacter sp. JH20_29 (assembly GCF_048056175.1). Classification (NCBI taxonomy): domain Bacteria; kingdom Pseudomonadati; phylum Pseudomonadota; class Alphaproteobacteria; order Rhodobacterales; family Roseobacteraceae; genus Phaeobacter; species Phaeobacter sp. JH20_29. The sequence goes on along the minus strand of NZ_JAYMWO010000009.1, from coordinate 96,749 downwards.
GAAATCCTCGCCCCCCAGACGGATGCAGTCACGGATGGTGCGGCTCGAATGGCCCACCTTCAGGCGCAGATCCCACAGGATATAGAGCATCGATTCAATCGCGCTCTCGGCCCAGGCGGTGATCTTGTAGGGGGTGAGGAACAGCAGATCCACATCGGACTGCGGTGCCATTTCACCGCGGCCATAGCCGCCAACGGCAATCACCGCGATCCGCTCGCCCTGGGTCGGGTTGGCCAGCGGATGCAGCAGACTGGTGGCGGTGAAATAGGCGGCAGTAACCAGCCCATCGGTCAGATAGACATAAGACCGGGTCAGCGCCCGCGCCGCAAAGGGTTCCTCGGCAAAGGCCTCGGCGATGGCGGCGCGCCCGGCCAGATTGGCCTCGCGCAGGATTTTCACAACGCCAGCGCGCAGCTCCGCCGCCGAGCAATCCCGCGACAGGGCGGAGATGGCGGCGCGCACGGCAACGGCGTCAAAAATTTTGCCGGGGTCGCAGATCAGCGGCCCCAGCAAGGGTGGCAGATGGACGGTGTCCGGCAGTGCTGGATCAGAATCCGGCACCGGCGAAGCTGCTGGGAGCTGGGTCAATAACCACAACCTTCTGTTCTTGGATTGTCGCAACCGCAAGGCCGCGTTCATTGGTGCCATCGGGGCGCAGGCGGAAGATGCCGCCGGTGCCCTGGAACCCATTGCCACGGGTCAGTGCCGCGCCGGTCAGCGCGTCGGATTTGCCGGCACTCACCAGCGCACCGATTGCGGCAATCCCATCATAGGCCAGACCACCGATCGGATGCGGCGCGGCGCCATAGCTGGCCTGATAGCGGCTGCGGAACTGCTGCGACCGGTTGGTGTCGGGCATTGCGAACCAGCCACCCTGCACACCCGGCAGGGCCAGCGTCTGCGCCGGGATATCCCAGCGGGTGAGGCCGATATACTGCGTTACCGCAGGATCGACACCGGCTTCGGGCATCAGCTGCGTCAGCAGGGGCAGGGCGCCTGCGGTATTTGCCGTCAGGAACACCGACTGCGCGCCGCTGTTGGCGACGGTTGACCGGATCGTCGGGATCGCGTTGATCACGCCCTGCTGCGACAGCTCATAGCTGACGGAGCCGTTGATATTTGCCCCGGTCCCGGCGGCGGCGCGTTCGATCGCCACGCGGCCGGCCTGACCTGCGGGGTCACTGCCGCTGACGATCACCATATTGCCCTTGCCCTGACGGCTGGCATAGCTGGTCAGGCGTCGCGCGGTATTGTCAAAGGTCGGCCCGAGGATGAAGACATTGCCGCCGGCAATGGCGGTGTTGTTGGAAAACGCCAGCACATTGACGTTGCGCTGTGCGGCGACCAGACCTGCGGCATTTGCGGCCTCGGCATAGACCGGCCCTAGGATGATCCGCGCGCCATCGTTGATCGCGGTGGTTGCTGCGGTTGCGGCCTGCTGCGGCACGCCGGCGGTGTCATAGATCCGCAGGTCGATCTGCGCCCCGTTGAGATCGGCGATCGCCATGCGGGCAGCGTTTTCAAGGCTCTTGGCCAGAAGCGCGTCACCGGGCTGCGCCGAGCCACGCGGAACCAACAGGGCGACCGGAACGGGTTTGGTCGTGTTGATCGACGGCCCGCTGCCAGTCGGCAAGGTGTCACAGGCGGCCAGTGCCAGCGTCGAAACAACGGTTGCAGCGGCCAGTGCCGCCTTGCGGGCGTGTTGAAAAACAGCAAACATAATGGACTTGAAACTCCCTTGTCCGGCGGCGTACGCCGTGTTGGTACCTGAGGGATCATAAACGACCAACAAGGCGGGTCCAGCGTGAATCACAAGATCGTCCATTTGCCATGCGGGCTCTACTTCGTCGCGACGCCCATCGGCACCGCGCGCGACATCACTTTGCGGGCGCTTGACGTGCTGGCCTCCGCCGACATGATCGCCGCCGAGGACACCCGTTCTCTGCGTAAGCTGATGGAAATCCACGGTGTTCCGCTCAATGGGCGGCAGATCGTGGCCTATCACGATCACAGCGGCGCTGGTGCGCGCGGACGGCTTCTGGCGGCGCTGGAGGCGGGGCAGTCCGTGGCCTATGCCTCCGAGGCGGGTATGCCGCTTATTGCCGATCCGGGCTATGATCTCAGCCGCGCCGCCGCCGAGGCCGGGCATCTGGTCACGGTTGCGCCCGGCGCCTCTGCGGCGCTGGCGGCGCTGACATTGGCCGGACTGCCAACGGATGCGTTTTTCTTTGCAGGCTTTCTGCCCAACGCCAGTGGCGCAAGATGCAAACGGCTGGAGGAGCTGGCCGCCGTCCCCGGCACGCTGGTGTTTTACGAATCGCCCAAGCGGATTGCTGCCTCGCTGCGCGACATGGCGGGCGTATTGGGCGACCGGTCGGCGGCGCTCTGCCGTGAAATCACCAAGAAATTCGAGGAGGTGCGCCGCGATACCCTGCTGACCCTCGCCGAAGGGCTGGAACAATCCCCGGTGAAAGGCGAAATTGTGGTTCTGGTGGACCGTGCGCGCGGCGCCAGTGTCAGCGATGGCGATCTCGACAGCGATCTGCGCGCCGCCCTAAAGGACAACTCCGTGAAAGACGCCGCCTCCATCGTTGCCGAAATGCACAATCTGCCGCGCCGCAAGATCTATCAACTGGCGCTCGACATGGCCAAGGACGCAGGCTGAGCATGGCCGGGCGGGCAGATACCCCGCCCGGACGGCCCTCTGCGCGCGGGCTGCGTGGATCTAGGTCCCATCACGCTGGATACGCCGCGGAAGAGCTGGTCGCCCGGTTCTATGAACGCGGGGGATACACGGTCGCGGCGCGCCGCTGGCGCGGCGGTGGCGCCGAAATCGACCTGATCCTGCGGCTTGGGGCGATGGTGGTCTTTGTCGAGGTCAAGCACAGCGTCAGCCGCGATGAGGCGATCGCCCGCATCAACAGCACCCAGATGCAGCGCATGATGACCAGCGCCGCCGGGTTTCTGGCCGGCGAACCTGCCGGGCAGCTGACCGAGTCGCGGCTGGATGTGGCGGTGGTTGATGGAACCGGCAGGGTTGAGGTAATGGAAAACGCCTATGGTCAGGGTTGAGCGTCTCTGCCATTGAACCTGTCGCCAAGCTGGGTCATGTATTCGGCGTGGGCGGTTTGCCCATGTCATTTTGCCCATGTCATGAGGGACTGACATTATGAAAATCGCCTTTCAAATGGACCCGATCACCGACGTTGATATCAATGCCGACAGCAGTTTTCGCCTGGCTGAGGAAGCGCAGGCGCGCGGGCATAGCCTGTTTTTCTATGGCCCCGACCAGCTGGCCTATCAGGAGGGTCGCATCACCGCGCGCGGCCATGATATGACCGTTCAGCGCGTGGCCGGACACCCGGCGGAGCTGGGTCCGCGCCGCGAAGTCGACCTGAGCGACTTTGACGTGGTCTGGCTGCGGCAGGATCCGCCCTTTGACATGCACTATATCACCTCGACCCATCTGTTGGACCGGCTGAAGGGTCAGACGCTGGTGGTCAATGATCCCTTCTGGGTGCGTAACTACCCGGAGAAACTGCTGGTTCTGGATTTCCCGGAGCTGACGCCGCCCACCGCCATTGCCCGCGATCTTGAGACGATCAAGGCGTTCAAGGAAAAACATGGCGATATCATTCTGAAGCCGCTCTACGGCAACGGCGGTGCCGGCGTGTTCCGGCTGGACCGCGACGACCGCAACCTGACCTCGCTGCATGAGCTGTTCACCGGCTTCAGCCGCGAGCCGCTGATCGTGCAGAAATTCCTGCCGGATGTGAGCAATGGCGACAAACGGGTGATCCTGGTCGATGGCGAAGCCGTCGGCGCAATCAACCGGGTGCCTGCGGCGGGGGAAACCCGTTCCAACATGCATGTCGGCGGCCGGCCGGAGAAAATCGGCCTGACCGACCGCGACCGCGAAATCTGCGCCGCCATCGGGCCATTGCTGCGCGAAAAAGGGCAGGTCTTTGTCGGCATCGACGTGATCGGCGACTACCTGACCGAGATCAACGTGACCTCGCCGACCGGCATTCAGGAGCTGGAACGCTTCGACGGCGTCAATATCGCCGAGAAGATCTGGCAGGCGATCGAAGCCAAGCTCTGAGCTCTCGCGTGAGAACACACCTCAGGCGGCAATCCGAAAACTGATCGCTTCGGCGATATGGGGGCGGCGGACATCCGGCGCCCCATCCAGATCGGCGATGGTGCGGGCGATGCGCAGCACCCGGTGATAGCCACGCGCGGTCAGCCCGAACCGGTCCGCCGCCTGCAACAACAGGGACCGACCTTCGCTGTCGGGCGTCGCCACCTCCTCCAGCAGCTGACCCTCGGCATCGGCATTCTGCCGCAGCTGGGGATGTTGGCGGTAGCGGCTGGCCTGGACCTCCCGCGCGATGGCAACCCGCATGGCCACCTCCGCCGAGGTTTCGCCATCACCCGGCAGGTCCAGATCGGCAAAGCCGACCGGCGGCACATCCACCCGCAGATCGAACCGGTCCATCAGCGGCCCGGAGATACGGCCGAGATAATCCGCCGAACACTGCGGCGCCCTTGCACAGGCGCGATTGGCATCGCTGAGCGCGCCACATTTGCAGGGGTTGGCCGCCGCCACCAGCATGAACCGACTCGGGTAGCTGACATGGGCATTTGCACGTGCCACATTCACATGGCCGGTTTCCAACGGCTGGCGCAGCGTCTCCAGCACTGCCCGGCTGAATTCCGGCAGCTCATCAAGAAACAGCACACCATTATGCGCCAGGCTGATCTCGCCCGGCTGCGCCCTGCGCCCGCCCCCGACAATGGCCGCCATCGAGGCGGTGTGATGCGGCTCGCGGTAGGGGCGGCTGCGCCGAATGCCGCCTTCGTCGATCAACCCGCAAAGCGACTGGATCATTGAGGTCTCCAGTGCTTCGGCCGCGCTTAGCGGCGGCAGGATCGAGGGCAGCCGCGCCGCCAGCATGGATTTCCCCGATCCCGGCGCGCCGACCATATAGAGATGATGCCGACCGGCCGCGGCAATCTCCAGCGCGCGCTTGGCCCGTTCCTGCCCCTTCACATCGCGCAGATCCTTCCCCGCAGGGGGATCAATCACCTCGCCGGGGGCGGCGGGGGGGATCACCATCTGCCCGGTGAAATGCGCCACCACATCCGCCAGACCGCCCGCCGCGATCACCGTCGCATCGCTGACCCAGGCCGCCTCCGCACCCGAGGCCTTCGGGCAGAGCAGCCGCCGTCCTTCGCTGGCGGCGGCCATGGCGGCAGGCAGGGCACCCACCACCGGCACCAGATTGCCATCCAGCGACAGCTCGCCCAGGGCAATGGTCTCAGAGGCCGCCTCGGGCGGGATGATCCCAATCGCCGCCAGCAGCGCCAGCGCGATCGGCAGATCAAAATGGCTGCCCTCCTTGGGCAGATCGGCAGGCGACAGGTTTACGGTGATCCGGCGCGAGGGCAGGGCAATCGACATCGTCGCCAGCGCCGATCGGACCCGCTCGCGGGCCTCGCTGACTGCCTTATCCGGCAGGCCGACGATGGAGAAAGCCGGCAGACCTGGGGCGACCGCACATTGCACCTCGACCGGGCGGGCCTCGACGCCTTGAAACGCAACGGTATAGGCGCGCGAAATCATCTCTCCCCTTTCCGCTGTGGGTGGGGAGAGATGCTTGGCCAACGTGGTTTCGGAGTCGTTAACGCACCGGCGATGCCGCTGCGGTTTTACGTTTTATTCACCCTGATGCCGGGGACGCCGGGGCGATGCCGGGGACAGTGAGGTCAGCTCAGCTGCCAGGGTTTGCGCGGCAGATCAATCGGGTAGGGATCGGTGGCATAGCTCACTTCGTCAATGCGGTCCTGCCAGAGGCGCAGCACCGGGTCGGAGAGGGTGACGTGGCAATAGGCGCGCATCTCCTGCGAAACAGGCAGATCAAAGCCGACGATGCGAGCCGCCACTGGCGCATAGAACGCATCCGCGATGGAATAGCTGCCAAACAGCCAGCCATCCTTGCTGCCGGACACTTCGCGTGCATGGGCGAACAGTGTTTCAATCCGCTTGAGATCTGCCAGCACCGCGTCAGAGGGTTCAAACCCCTGATAGATATGTGCCAATTGCATCGGGCAGGCGCTGCGCAGCGCACCAAAGCCCGAGGCCATCTCGGCCACCAGCCAGCGTGCCGTTGCCCGCTGGCGCGGATCCTGCGGCCACATGCCAGCCTCCGGGTGCCGTTCCGCCAGCGTTTCGGCGATGGCGACGGTTTCACCAATCACCGTGCCATCCGGCAATTGCAGCGTCGGCAGCAGCCGTGCCGGGGCCAGTGCCGCCATCTTCTCCGCCATGGTGCCCGAGAACATCTCGACCAGCGAGACCTCATGAGGCAGGTTGAATTTTTCCAGCATCAGCCAGCCGCGCAACGACCAGCTGGAATACTTGCGATCACCGATATAGAGTTGATAAGTCATGTCGCGAGGTTAGCGCGCCTCAAGTCATTCTGAAACAGAATATTTGTGCGCTAACCCATCACGGAATGTGATTTATTCTGCCACGCCCCCAGCCGCGATCCCGGCTGCTGCCCTGATGGGTGATCTCGGTGACCGACAGGTTGTCGATCCGATGCGAAAAGGCCTCCTCGGCGGTCAGCTGCTCGGCGCGCTGGATCTGCGTCAGGATCTGGCCGAAATGGCCAACCACCACCAGATCCCGGCCGCGATGCGCCTCGATCAGACCATCGATGGCTGCGTTTACCCGCGCGCAGACCTGATTCCAGCTCTCGCCGCCGGGCGGGGTCACATCGCCGGGGGTTTCCCAATAGGCGCGGATACGCTCGGGGTCTTCGGCATCAATCTCGCGCCAGCTGCGCAGCTCCCAGGCGCCGAAATGGATTTCGCGCAGCGCCGACTGGTCCGCCAGCCGCTGCCGGTTGCGCCCGATGGCCGTCGCCGTATCGCGCGCCCGGCTGAGGTCGGAGGACACCACCAGCGCCTCGGGGGGCAGATACCCGTGCAGCCGGTCCAGCGCGGCGGTATCGGACAGATCGGCGGGCAGATCGGACCAGCCAACCATGGATTTGGCATGGGTCGGGCCGTGACGGACCAGAAACAGTCTCGTGATCGCATCGTTGCTCATAGCGTTCCTTTCAGCACCTGCGGCAGCCCGGCGATGACCAGCACAGCCCGGTCGGCCACCCCGGCCAATGCGATATTCAGCCGGCCCTGCGCCTCGCGGAACTGCCGGGCCAGCGCATTGTCGGGGACGATGCCATGGCCCACCTCGTTTGACACCACCACGACCTCGGCGGCGCAGCGCTGCAAGGCGGCCATCAGCGCTGCCTGCTCAGCAATCAGATCCGCCTCCGCCAGCATCTGATTGCTGAGCCACATGGTGGCGCAGTCCAGCAGGCAGATCTGGTCGGCGCGCAGCGAGTCGAGCACCGGCGCGAGGTCCCGTGGCGCCTCATGGGTGGTCCAGCCGGCGCCGCGCTGATGCAGATGGCGGTCCACCTTGGCCCGCATCTCCTCGTCAAACACTTGTGAAGTGGCCAGATAAACCCTGTCTTTCCCTGAGTTTAGGCAGATTTCCTCGGCATAGGCCGATTTGCCCGATGCCGCACCGCCCAGAATGAATGTGACTTTAGTCGGCACTTTTATTACCCTGAAGCTATCGAGTGTTGCGTGACTGGGTAGCCACGGGTGCGGCGCAACACAAGATGTGTTGACCACGGGCGCGCGTCAGGCCCGCAGAGATGACGCTGATTTCAGAGGTTGATTGCACCCGGACCGGCCCGCTGTTGCGGCGCATTTCGCGCCTGTCCAACCACGCTGGGGGCCGAGACGACAGTCCCGAGCCTGATTTTCGGGAATTTACCAAGACTGAAGTGATCCAAGAGGGCGCATCGCCCGTATTCAGATCAAAATTCATCTACGGGGAAGAAAAATGGCTCTTGATACCATGATCGAAAACCCGTTGCCCAAGCGGGCAATGAAGGCGGAATTGCTGGACGCAGAGACCGAATTGCGACTGGCCTACGCCTGGCGGGATGAGCGGGACGTGCAGGCGCTGCATCGGCTGATCAATGCCTATATGCGACTGGCGATCTCTATGGCCTCCAAATTCCGCCGCTACGGCGCGCCGATGAATGATCTCATTCAGGAGGCCGGGCTGGGCCTGATGAAGGCGGCCGATAAATTCGACCCTGACCGTGGGGTGCGCTTTTCGACCTATGCGGTCTGGTGGATCAAGGCGTCGATACAGGACTATGTGATGCGCAACTGGTCGATGGTGCGGACCGGGTCGACCTCGGCGCAGAAGTCGCTGTTTTTCAATATGCGTCGGGTGCAGGCCCAGCTGGAGCGTCAGGCCCAGTCCGAGGGCACCCAGCTGGATCAGCACCAGCTGCATCAGAAGATCGCCACCGAAATCGGTGTGCCGCTGCGCGATGTGCAGATGATGGACGGGCGGCTGGCCGGGGCGGATTTCTCGCTGAATGCGGTGCAATCGGCCGAGGAAGAGGGCCGCGAATGGATCGAAGCGCTGGAGGACGACAGCGCCCAGGCCGCCGAGCTGGTCGAGGAGAGCCATGACACCAGGCAGCTCAGGATCTGGCTGGTGGAGGCGATGCAGGCGCTGAACGACCGCGAACGCTTCATCATCACCGAACGCAAGCTGCGGGACAAGCCGCGCACGTTGGAGAGCCTCGGCACGGAGCTGGGCCTGTCCAAGGAGCGTGTCCGCCAGCTGGAGGCAGGCGCCTTTCAGAAGATGCGCAAATCGCTTGAAACCTGCTCACGGGAAGTTCAGAACTTCCTCCTATGACATCTCACATACCTATCATGATCAAAGGCGTGTCCGACTTCGGGCGCGCCTTTTGCATCTGCGCGGCGGCATGGCGACCGATCGCCGTCGGCGTTCTTGTCGCGGCTGCCGTCATGACCGGCACGGCCCGCGCGGACGAACACAGTGGACAGGCCCGCCCGCCTGCGGTGCTGGCCAGCTCGGTGGCGGAGGTGCTGCCGGTTCTGGCCGGGGCTGACGTGGTGTTTCTGGGCGAGATCCACGACAACCCCGCCCATCACGCGGTGCAGGCAGAGATCATCACCGCGCTCCAGCCCGCCGCTGTGGTCTGGGAGATGATCACGGCGACGCAGGCGGCAGCGCTGACACCGGATCTGTTGCAGGATGGTCCGGCGCTGGCAGAGACGCTCGACTGGACGCAGTCCGGCTGGCCTGAGTTCGCGCTTTATCAACCGGTCTTTGCCGCCAGTTACGGTGCGGCGCAGTTCGGCGCGCTGGTGCCGCGAACGGAAACCCGCCGCGCGATGGAACAGGGCGTGGCGGGGGTCTTTGGTCCTGATGCGGTGGCCTATGGGCTCACCACCCCGCTGGATGAGGCAGAGCAGGCGGCGCGTGAAGCCGATCAGCTGGCCAGCCATTGCAATGCGATGCCGGACGAGATGCTGCCGGTTCTGGTTGAGCTTCAGCGGCTGCGCGATGCGGTGCTGGCCCGCGCTGTTGTGGCGGCGCTGGATCACGTCGCCGCAGACCCGGTCAGGCAATCTGGCGATCAGAATCCGGGGCCGGTCGTGGTGGTGACCGGCAATGGCCATGCCCGGCTGGATCGTGGCGCGCCGCTGGCCTTGCGGCAGGCGCGCCCGGCGCTGAAGATCACCGCTCTGGGCCAGTCCGAGGGCGGGCAGATCGAGGGGGCGTTTGATGTGGTGATGGAGGCAGATCCAGTCCCGCGCGCCGATCCCTGTCTGGCGTTCCAGTGAGGGGCACGCGCGCGCTGCGGCAGACGCCCTGCGGAAAACCGTTTCACACTGGCGACAGGGCGCAGTAGAGTTTGCCGGGATCTGCGGCAAGGATAGGCAAATGCTGGCGAACAAACGTATTCTCCTGATCATCGGTGGCGGGATTGCCGCCTATAAATCGCTGGAGCTGATCCGCCGCCTGCAGGATCAGGGCGCCGAGGTGGTGCCGGTCCTGACCAAGGCGGGCGAGGAATTTGTAACTCCGCTGTCCGTTTCGGCGCTGGCCGGGCAGGCGGTGCACCGCGATCTCTTTGACCTCACCGCCGAGGCGGAGATGGGCCATATCCAGCTGTCGCGCAGTGCGGATCTACTGGTGGTGGCCCCGGCCACGGCGGATCTGATGGCGAAGATGGCCCATGGTCACGCCAATGACCTGGCCTCGACCCTGCTGCTGGCCACAGATACTCCGGTGCTGCTGGCTCCTGCGATGAATGTGCGCATGTGGCAGCACCCCGCGACCCAGCGCAATCTGGCAAGCCTGATGGCGGATGGTGTGTCCTGCGTCGGCCCGGATGAGGGCGGCATGGCCTGCGGCGAATTTGGTCCCGGCCGTCTGGCGGAACCGGACGCCATTGTTGCCGCCATTGCCGCGAAACTGTCCGATGGACCGCTCAAGGGGCGGCGCATCGTCGTGACCTCCGGCCCGACGCATGAGCCGATCGACCCGGTGCGCTACATCGCCAACCGATCGTCGGGCGCGCAGGGGACAGCGCTGGCCCGTGCTCTGCGCGATCTGGGTGCTGAAGTGGTCTTCATCACGGGCCCGGCTAGCGTTGCGCCGCCCGATGGCGTCGAAGTGGTGGCCGTTGAGACCGCGCGGGAGATGGCCGAGGCGGTGTCAGCGGCGCTGCCCGCAGATGCCGGTGTCTTTGCCGCGGCGGTTGCCGACTGGCGTGTGACCAGCGCATCGGATCGCAAGCTGAAGAAATCCAAGGATGGGCTGCCGGTGATGGAATTTGCCGAGAACCCCGACATTCTCAAGACCGTGTCGCGGCTGGAGCAGGGGCGACCGGGACTTGTCGTCGGCTTTGCGGCGGAGACCAATGATGTGGTTGACAATGCCACCGCCAAACGCCTGCGCAAGGGCTGCGACTGGATTGTCGCCAATGACGTCTCCCCGGCAACCGGCATCATGGGCGGCCGTGAGAACGCGGTGATCCTGATCTCCGATGCAGGCGCCGAAAGCTGGCCGCGCATGGACAAGGACGCGGTTGCCCGCAAGCTGGCCGACCGCATTGCACAGGCGCTGGCGGAGACGGGCTGAACAGAGCCGCACAGGACGAAACCAAGAGGGATCAGGCACAGAATGGTCGATATCCGTATCACATATGACGAAGGCGCAGACCGGGAGGTGCCGCTGCCCGCCTATCAGACCAGCGGCGCGGCAGGCGCCGATCTGCGCGCCAATCTGCCGGATCGCGCCAGCCTGACGCTTGCCCCCGGTGCCCGCGCGCTGGTGCCCACGGGCCTGCGGCTGGCGATCCCCGAGGGCTATGAGGTGCAGATCCGCCCGCGCTCGGGTCTGGCGCTGAAACATGGCATCACCCTGCCCAATACCCCCGGAACCATCGACAGCGACTATCGTGGTCCGCTTGGGGTGATTGTGATGAATGCCGGCGAGGCCGCGTTTGACATCGCCCATGGGGACCGCATTGCGCAGATGGTGGTGGCACCGGTGCTGCGGGCGGAGTTCCAGCTGGTCGAAACGCTGGATGAGACGCCGCGCGGATCTGGCGGTTTCGGCTCGACGGGGCAGGGCTGATGCTGTCGATCCTTGTCCTTGCAGCATTGATCTGGTGGGGCGGCCAATTCCTGGGGCTGGGACGCCGTTTGCGGTTCAGCCTGTTGGCATTGCTCTATGGTGCGATCCTGACGCTGCATCTGACCCTGCCTGCGACCGCGCCGCTGCGGCTGGCCACCGGGGAAACCGCCGCCCCCTGGCTGATGCTGGCGGGGGCCTTGGCGCTGGTGCTGGGCTACCGTCAGGGGCTGCGTGTCCTGCGCAATCGGGCGCGGCCGGAGGCGGCCGACAGTGAGGCGACCCCGCCCCGGTCGCAGAAATTCTCCGAGACAGAGCTGGAGCGCTACGCCCGCCATATTGTCCTGCGCGAGCTGGGTGGCCCCGGGCAGAAAAAACTGCGCAACGCCCGCGTGCTGGTGATCGGAGCCGGTGGTCTGGGCGCGCCTGCGCTGCAATATCTGGCCGCCGCTGGCGTCGGCACAATCGGCGTCATCGACGATGATCTGGTGGAGAACGCCAATCTGCAACGGCAGGTCATTCACCGCGATGATGATATCGGCCGGCCCAAGGTGTTTTCGGCGCAGGCCGCGATGGTGGCGCAGAACCCCTATGTGGAGGTGCGCCCCTATCATCGCCGCCTGGATGCCGAGATCGCGGCGGATCTTTTTGCCGATTACGATCTGATTCTCGACGGCACCGACAACTTCGAAACCCGATATCTGGCCAATCGCACGGCGGTGGCGCTGGGCAAGCCGTTGATTTCAGGCGCGCTGTCACAGTGGGAGGGGCAGATCTCGCTGTTCCAGCCCTCGGTCAGCGGCCCCTGCTATCAGTGCATCTTTCCCGAAGCACCGGCGCCCGGGCTGGCGCCCAGCTGTTCCGAGGCCGGGGTGGTCGGGCCGCTGCCCGGTGTCATCGGCGCGATGATGGCGCTGGAGGCGGTGAAGGCGCTGACCGGTGCCGGTGCGGTGCTGCGTGGTGAGATGCTGATCTATGACAGCCTTTATGCCGAAAGCCGCAAGATCACCCTGCGCGGCCAGCCCGATTGCCCGATCTGTGCCGGTGGCGCCGATGCCGGCGTGGAGCCTGACGCGGCGCTCCTCGGCAGGCGCGCGGAGGGGGTCTGACGGAACCAGACGCAGCGATTGATCAATCAAAACCAAAGGGGAGGACAAAATGACATTCAACATGACCCAAGGCGCGGTGAAAACCATCGCCGCTGCCGCAGGCCTGGCCCTGCTGTCTACCGCTGCCACGGCGGCGGATCTGCCGGACCTTGAGGGGCGCGAAGTGGTGGTCTCGGTGGAGAACGCCTATCCGCCGCTGCAATTTGTCGACCCTGCCAGCGGCACAGCCATCGGCTGGGAATATGACGCCATGGCGGAGATCGCCGAGCGGATCAACATCACAGTCGTCTATGAAACCACCAGCTGGGACGCAATGATCCCGGCGGTGAGCGATGGTCAGTATGACATGGGCATGACCGGCATCACCATCCGCGACGACCGCAAGGAAAAAGTGGATTTCTCCGACAAATACCTGACCTCGCAGATGCGCATGATCGTGGCCGGGGATGAGAGCCGCTTTGACGATGCCACCAGTTTTGCTGCCAATGCGGATCTTCTGGCCGGGGCCCAGCCCGGCACCACGCCGTTTTATGTGACCGTCTATGATATCCTCGACGGCGATGAGGCCAACCCGCGGATCAAGCTGTTTGAAACCTTTGGCGCGGCGATTCAGGCGCTGCGCACGGGCGATGTGGATCTGGCGCTGTCGGACAGCACCGCCGCCAATGGCTATGTGCAGGCCTCGGACGGGGCGCTGAAGATCGTGGGCGAGCCGCTCGGGACCGAGGATTTCGGCTTCATCTTCCCCAAGGGCAGCGATCTGGTGGCGCCGATCAACGCCGCCATTGCCTCGATGGAGGCGGATGGCACGCTGGATGCGCTGAACACCAAGTGGTTCCTGGAGTATAAGCTGGGCGGCTGACCCGGCGGCAGACTATGACCAATCCCCGGCCCTAGCGCCGGGGATTTCCACATCATGGGGCAGAGATGAACGAGCAAGAGCCAAGACCGGGCAGGCAAAACCGTTGGGCGGACAGCAAAAAAGAAGATTTCCCATGGTGGCTGGCGGCGGTGATCCTGATCGGGGCGACGCTGATCTGGCGGGTGGTTTCGGATGATCTCTATCTCAATATCCTCAGCACCCTGATGCGTGGCGTCCAGCTGACGATCTTTGTCACGCTGGTGAGCTTTTTCCTGGCCTCTCTTCTGGGGCTTGGGCTGGCGCTGGCTGCGGGATCGCGCTGGCTGGTGATCCGGCAGGGTGCGCGGTTCTATATCGAGGTGGTGCGGGGCATCCCGATCATCGTGCTGCTGCTTTACGTCGCCTTTGTGCTGGCGCCAGCGCTGGTGGAACTGCGCAACTGGATCGGCGCGCAGATCGGGTTGGATCCGATCCGTACCCGCAATTTCCCACTGCTGTGGCGGGCCATTATCGCGCTGATGATCGCCTATTCCGCCTTTATCTCGGAGGTGTTCCGGGCCGGTCTGCAATCGGTGGATGCGGGCCAGATCGAGGCGGCCAAGGCGCTGGGTCTCAGCCGCTGGCACCGCTTTCGCTTTGTCGTGTTTCCGCAGGCGATCCGCACCATCCTTCCGCCGCTTGGCAATGATTTTGTCGCCTTGGTCAAGGACAGTTCGCTGGTTTCCGTGCTCGGGGTCGCCGATGTTACCCAGCTGGGCAAGATCACGGCGGTGGGCAATTTCCGCTATTTCGAGACCTATAATGTGGTGGCGCTGATTTACCTCACGCTGACAATTGGCCTGTCGCTGCTGCTCAGGCGGTTTGAGAAACACCTGCGTCGCCGCGAGGAGCGCCGGTAGCGGGCAGGCTCCGGCGGCAATCGGTGAAATTCTCTCGACTGTGCCTCTGGACGGCGGGCAGGGGCGGGCATAGCTTCCTCACAAAGGAGATTTGCCATGACCAATCCGCTGCTGTCCAACTGGGACACGCCGTTTGAAATTGCCCCCTTCGACCAGATCAAGGACAGTGATTTTGCCCCTGCGCTGGATGAGGCGCTGGCTGCGCATAAGGCGCAGATTGACGCCATTGCCGCCTCGGATGAGGCGCCGACATTTGCCAATGTGATCGAGGCGCTGGAAACCCCCTGCCGCGAGCTGGAGCAGGTTTTGTCGGTGTTCTACAGCGTGGCTGGTGCGGACAGTAACCCCGAGCGCGAAGCGTTGCAGCGGGCGTTTTCCCCGAAGCTGGCGGCGCATTTTTCCGCCATCACCGCCAACAAGGCGCTTTATGCGCGCGTCAAATCGGTGTGGGATCAGCGCGATACGCTGGATCTGACCGAGGAACAGCAGCGCGTCCTGATGCTGACCCATCGCGGATTTGTGCGCGGGGGTGCGGCGCTGGAAGGCGCGGATGACACCCGTATGCAGGAGATCAAATCCCGGCTCGCGACCCTTGGGACCGAGTTTACCCAGAACCTGCTGGCGGATGAACGCAGCTGGTATATGGAGCTCGGCGAAGAGGATCTGACCGGCCTGCCGCAATTTGTGGTCGATGCTGCCCGCGCGGCGGGCAAGGACAAGGGGCTGGAGGGGCCGGCGGTCACGCTGTCGCGTTCGCTCATCACTCCGTTCCTGCAATTTTCGCCCCGCCGCGACCTGCGCAAGACGGCGTTCGAGGCCTGGGCCGCGCGTGGTGCCAATGGCGGCGACAGCGACAACCGCAAGATTGCCGCCGAAATTCTGGCCCTGCGCGAAGAGCGGGCCAAGCTGCTTGGCTATGAGAATTTCGCGGCCTACAAGCTGGAAACCGAGATGGCCAAGACCCCGGCCGCGGTGCGCGATCTGCTGATGCAGGTCTGGGAACCGGCCAAGGCGCAGGCGGAAGCGGATGCCTGGGTGCTGACGAAGATGATGCAGGATGATGGCATCAACGGCGAGCTGGAGCCCTGGGACTGGCGCTATTACGCGGAGAAGCGGCGCAAGGCAGAGCATGATCTGGATGAGGCGGAGCTGAAGCCATATTTCCAGCTGGACCGGATGATCGAGGCGTCGTTTGACTGCGCGACACGGCTGTTCGGGCTGGAGTTCACGCCGCTTGATGTGCCGCTCTATCACGAGGATTGCCGCGCCTGGGAGGTGACCCGCAATGGCGCGCATGTGGCCGTGTTCATTGGCGACTATTTCGCCCGCTCCTCCAAACGCTCCGGTGCCTGGTGTTCGGCAATGCGCAGCCAGGCGAATTTCCCCAAGGTGCAGACACCGGTTGTGATCAACGTCTGCAACTTTGCCAAGGGGGATCCGGCGCTCTTGTCTTATGATGATGCGCGCACGTTGTTCCACGAGTTCGGCCATGCGCTGCACCAGATGTTGTCGGATGTGAGTTACGAGAGCATCTCCGGCACCTCGGTGGCGCGCGATTTTGTCGAACTGCCCTCGCAGCTCTATGAGCACTGGCTGGATGTGCCGGAGGTTCTGGGCAAATTCGCCACCCATGCGGAAACCGGCAAACCGATGCCGGTGGAGATGCGCGACCGGGTGCTGGCGGCCTCGACCTTTGATATGGGGTTCCAGACGGTGGAATATGTGGCCTCTGCACTGGTGGATCTGGCATTTCACGACGGGCCCGCACCGAAGGATCCGATGGCCAGACAGGCCGAGGTTCTGGCCGAGATCGGGATGCCGTCGGCGATCATCATGCGCCACGCCACACCGCATTTCGCCCATGTGTTCTCGGGCGATGGCTATTCCTCGGGCTATTACAGCTACATGTGGTCGGAGGTGATGGACGCCGATGCCTTTGCCGCATTTGAGGAGGCGGGCGGTGCTTTTGACCCCGAACGCGCCAAGGCGCTGGAGGCGCATATCCTGTCGACCGGCGGCTCGCGCGATCCGGCGGAGCTGTACACGGCATTCCGGGGCCGACTGCCCGGTGTGGATGCGTTGCTGAAGGGGCGGGGGCTGGCGGCAAAATAATCCGCACAATGGTTTTGTCTGTAATGTGAGAGGGCAGGCGCGATGCGTCTGCCCTCTCTCGTTTGCAGTTGTGCCCCCGCGATCTGCGGTGAGGGGGCGCAGGCCTGCCTAGAACAGTTGCAGGTCTTTCTGACCGCTCTCAATCTCGCTGAAGCTCGGCATGTTTTGGATCGCCCAGGGCACCGGGGCGGCGCCGGGCATCGGCACTGTCGGTTTCATCGCCGCCGCCATGCCAAAGCTTGGCTGGTCCAGTTCGCCGCGGATGTCGCGCAGCAGGGTTTTGTGATCCGGCATCGACTTCAGGATGTTCGCCAGATCCACCTTCGCGCCCTTCCACCACTGGAACCAGATCGGTTTCTTCAATGGGCGCAGGCGATCCCGGATGCCGGGGCCATAGCCGGTATCATAGACCTGTTTTCCAAGAAGCACGGTCTGGTAGACCCGGTAATCAAACAGGGTGGCAAATTCGATATCATGGGGCATCGGCAGGCGGTGCTGCCAGAGTTCAAGGTTCTCGGCAAGGCGATCCGGGATCTTCATCTCCGTGCGGGCGTCGATCCAGTATTGGTCATCGGTGCGGTTGCCCAGCCGGTAGTGCAGGCAGATGAATTCCAGCACCTCGTCATAGAGCTTGTCCATCTGCCGGTTGTATCGGCTGCGCAGGGAGGGGGCGATCTCGCGCGTTGGCAGATGTTCGGCAAACCAGCGCACGGCGTGGTCGATCATGTGGATCGCGGTGCTTTCCAGCGGTTCGATAAACCCGCCGGCCAGACCAATGGCCAGACAGTTCTTGACCCAGGCATTGCGCACGCGTCCGATCCGCATCGGGATCACCCGTGGCGTCGCCCCTTTGCCACTGTCCCCCAGCCATTCAAGGTATTCATCCGCCGCCTGATCATCGGTGCGATGGGCCGAGGAGAACACATAGCCGGTGCCCACGCGATTGTAGAGCGGCACGCGCCACGTCCAGCCGGCCCCAAGGGCGGTGGAGCGGGTCAGGCTTTCGATTTTTTCCGGGTCGGGATGTTCAATCTGCAAGGCCATGGCGCGGTCATTGGGCAGGTAGTCGGAATAATCCATGAACGGCTCACCCAGCGCCTGATTGATGATCAGCCCGCGGAAACCGGTGCAGTCGATGACCATTTCGATATCGTGGCGGCCGCGCTGTTCCAGCATCAGGTGGCTGACATTGCCCTGTTCATCCAGTTCGACCGATGTCACCTCGTCCTGAATATGCTCAACACCGCGTTTGGTGCAGACCCTGGTGAGCATGCCTGCAAATTTCACCGCGTCCAGATGATAGGCATAGCCGAACCGCTGTTCGAACTCCGGTTGACCCAAGGGGCGCGCACCCTTGCACAGGCGGCCCAGATCATCATGTGGCGCGATGGACTGGGTGAAATCCCGGTCGCCGTTGCCAAAGCGCAGGAAATATTCAGCGGCCTCCAGCCCCTCCAGCAGCTGACCATGGGCAAAGGGGTTCACATAGTCGATGCGATTGCCCTTCGGGTCCTTGTTCCAGTTGCAGAATTTCACACCGAGCTTGAAGGAGGCGTTGGTTTCGCGGAAGAAATTGCGTTCGGATATGCCCGCCTGACGAAGCGTCTTCGGCATCCGTGGCACCGTTGCCTCTCCGACGCCGACCGTGGCGATATTTGGGCTTTCGATCAGGCAGATCCGCGGGCAGTCCTTTGGTGCCGAGGTGCGGGAGAATTCCGTCTCCAGGATCAGCGCCGTCATCCACCCCGCCGTGCCGCCGCCGACGATGGTGATCTTCCTTAAGCGATTGTTCATCTAGTTCCGTCCCTGTTTTTATGTTTTTTGAAGAACCGTAGCGCAAGTTTCTCGCATTTGGCCAGCCATTATGGCGCTCAGCCGGTCTGGACGGGGCTGAGCGGACCCGACGTCGCGCTGATCGTGGTTTTGCGGGGACATGGCCGGGGGCGGCATGGGGCTGCACTATTTGGAAATTTCGATGATGATCGGTGCTGTGCAAACGCGGCCCGGCATGGTGCGTCGGGGTGGCTGTTGTCCAGACACGGGTCATCACCGGCGCGACCTGTGGTCGTCCGGGAGATGCTGCCGTGCTGATCTGCCAGTCTTGGAACTGGGGACTTGTTCTGCAACCGGGCGGTTGCGGCATAAAGTGGACGGCGCCGCCACGGGGGCGGAGAGGGGCGGGTTGATGGCCCGCGTGCTCAAATTCTCTGCACAGCCTCACACACTGAGGCCCGGTTCCTGGTCGGAGCCGGGGTGCCAGACCCGGATCCTGCAATCGCGATTGCCCGAGAGACTAGCGCAAGGGTCTGAAACGATTCTGAGCGGGGCGGGCGGCAGGTTTGCCGGATGTTAAGATCTGCCGCCCACCTGGGTGATCAATAGCCCAGATTGCGGTCCACCTGATGGCGCAAGGGCTGTCCGGCCTCGCCCAGGCGGATGTTTTCGGCAATCACCCGTGCGGCAGTGATGGCGCGGGTTTCGGCCGCGATATGGGGTGTCACGGTCACATTGGGATGGGTCCAATAGGGATGATCCAGCGGCAGCGGCTCCACCCGGAAAACATCCAGCGTGGCATGGCCGATCTGGCCACTGTCGAGCGCGGCCAGCAGGGCATCATCCTCAACGAGCGGGCCGCGTCCGGGGTTGATGATCCGCGCGCCACGGGGCAGCAGGGCGAGCGTGTCACGGTTCAGCGTATTCTCGGTGGCGGGTGTATCGGGCAGCAGCAGGATCACGATTTCGGCGGCGCTGAGCGCTGCGTGCAGCCCGGCCTCGCCGTGGCGGCAGGTGATGCCGTCGATGGATTTTTCGGATCGCGACCAGCCGGTGACCGGGAAGCCCAGCTTTGCCAGCATCTGCGCGCAGGCCTGCCCCAATGCGCCAAGGCCCAGCACGGTGACCGGCCGTTCCTCGGCCAGCGGCGGCACCACGGGGTCCCATCTGTCCTGCGTGCGGATCGTGCGGTCGATGCCGAGGTGGTAGCGCAGCACATGGCCGGTGACCCATTCCACCATGCCTGCGGTCAGCCCCGGATCCACCATCCGGCAGAGCGGCATCTTGAGGGTCTGGTTGCCGACGATCTTTTCCACCCCGGCCCAGAGGCTCAGCACCGCCTTGCAGCGGGTATAGGGGGTAAAGTCCTGAAGGTCGGAATTGGGGGCATAGACTACGTAATCGACCTCTCCCGGCGCGTGATCGAGGCGCAGATCAACCTCCAGCCCGGCCTCGGCAAAGGCGGCGCGCAAAGGTGCCTGATAGCTGGCCCAGCGTTCGGGCAGGGCGGCGAACTGGACGTTGATCATGTGGCAAACACCCCGTCCATATCGGCAAATCCCTTGATTTCGATGGGGTTGCCTGCGGGATCATGAAAGAACATCGTGCTTTGCTCTCCCGGCTCGCCCGCAAACCGGGTGGTGGGGGCGATGGTGAAGTCAACACCCGCCGCCTCCAGCCGGTCAGCCAGCGCGCGCCAGTCACCCTGCGGCAGGATCACCCCGAGGTGGGGCATCGGCACCATGTGATCGCCGACCCTGCCGGTCTTGGCAGTGGCAAAAACTGGCCCGAGGTGCAGCGAAATCTGATGGCCGAAGAAGTTGAAATCGACCCAGGTGTCGGTGCTGCGCCCTTCCTGACAGCCCAGCAGCTCCCCGTAAAAGCCGCGCGCCCTGTCAAGATCATCCACGTGATAGGCGAGGTGAAAAATGCTCATCTCTGTGCTCCCTTAACTCTGTGCCTAAGGGGATAGGCGGTGAGGCGTGCAAAGGGTAGCTTGTTTTTCTATGTTCAGACATAAGGATATCTATGGACACACGATTTCTCACCAGCCTGATTGCCACGATTGAAGAAGGCTCCCTTGCGGCGGCGGCGCGGCGTGAGGGGATCACCGCCTCGGCCATCTCGCAGCGGATTGCCGCATTGGAGGCTGATGTGGGCGTGGCGCTGCTGTGCCGGGCGGGCCGGGTCATGCAGCCAACGGCGGAGTGTCGTCGGCTGCTGCCACGGATGCGTGACATGCTGCGGGCAGAGGCCGAGCTGCGGGGAGAGCTGCGCGGCGCCGCGCTGACCGGGCGGTTGCGGCTGGGCGCGGTATCGACGGCGATGGGAGATTACGCGGGCGCGATCCTGCGGCATCTGAGAGCCGCCGCGCCGGAGGTTGCGTTGCAGCTGGTGCCCGGCACCTCTGAGGGGCTTTATGCGGCGATGGAACAGGGGCAGGTCGATGCGGCCCTGTTGATCGAACCGCCCTTTCTGCTGCCGAAATCCTATGTGTTCACCGAGATTGCCCGGCAACCCATCGGGCTGCTGCAGGCTGAGAAGGCCGCTGAAGAGCCGCTGCCCTATCTGATCTACAGCCGGGACGCCTGGGGTGGCGCGCGCTGCTGGCAGGCGCTGACGCAGAGGGCCGAGGCGCCGGAGATCCTGGCGGAACTGGATGCGCTGGAACTGATTGCCCAGATGGTGGCAGAGGGCACCGCGCAGGCGGTTGTGCCGCTTTGGGAAGGGGTGGGGCGATATGGCGGGCTGCGGTTCACGCCCTTTGATGATGCGGAACGGCGGCTGGGCGTGCTTCTCCATCAGCGCGATGCGGACAGCGCGCTGACGCGGGTCTTGCTGGCAGCGCTCTAGCCGACGCCTATCGCGGGCGGTGGATATTGGCGCTTTGCACCAGACCAAAGGCGGCCAGCAGCACCAGCATCGCCGACCCCCCGTAGGAGACCATCGGCAGCGGCACGCCGACCACGGGTGCCAGCCCCATCACCATCGACATATTCACCGCAAAGAACAGGAAAAATGTGATGGCGACGCCCAGCGTGACCAAAGAGGAAAACCGGTCCCTGGTGGCAAGCGCCGTGGCAATACAGAACAGGATCACCAGCATGTAGATGAACAGCAGGGTGAACCCGCCGATAAACCCGAATTCTTCGGCCAGGGTGGTGAAGATGAAATCGGTGTGTTTCTCGGGCAGAAAGTTCAGCCGTGACTGGGTGCCCTGCATGAAACCGCGGCCGGACCAGCCGCCGGACCCCAGCGCAATCTTCGACTGGGTGATGTGGTAGCCGGCGCCGAGCGGATCCTGCGAGGGATCGAGAAAGGTGTCGATGCGGCGGAACTGATAGTCTTTCAGCAGCTGCCAGTCGGTGCCCCGGCTTTTGAACACGGCCGCAACAAGACCCACTGCGGCGCCGATGACGGCGGCAAAATAGGCCCAGTGCACACCGGCAAGGAACATCACGCCCCCTCCGGCGGCCATCAGCAGGATGGAGGTGCCAAGATCGGGCTGGCGCAGCACCAGAAAGGTGGGCAGCAGGATCAGGATAACCGGCAGGATCACCCATTGGGGCCGTGAACAGCGCTCCGGCGGCAGCCAGTCGTAATAGGCGGCCAGCAGCATCACCAGCGTGATCTTCATCAGCTCCGATGGCTGTAGCCGCATAAAGCCAATGTCGATCCAGCGCTGCGCCCCCATGCCAACGGTGCCGAAGAATTCCACCGCCACCAGCAAGAGCACCGAGACCAGATAGGCCAGTACCGAGATATTGCGCCAGAACCAGATCGGGATCATGGCCACCACCAGCATCACCGAAAGCCCAAGCAGGAAGCGTTTGACCTGCGGTTCCACCCAGGGGGAGAAACTGCCGCCCGCCACCGAATAGAGCATCAGGAAACCGACGCTGGCGACGCTGGCCAGAAGCAGGGTCAACGGCCAGTTGAGATAGAGGATCTTGCGCAGGCCGGTCGGCACCGATTGCGCGTTATTGGCAAGATAGCTCATGGCTGTCCTCTTGTCGCTGTCTGCCCCTGTTCACGCAGGCCCATCTCAGGCCTGACCACTGTCGCTGTTGCGGCTGGTGCGCTGGATGCGTTCACGTTCCAGACGGTCCTGCTGGGCTTCGATACGGCTGCGGTCCTTCTTGGGGTAGGCCTCAAGCGGCGGCGTGCCATTGTAGAGCGCCTGTAGCAGCACGTCGCGGGCGATCGGCGCCGCCGCCTTGGAGCCGCCACCGCCATGTTCCACCACCACCGCAACGGCGAATTTCGGGTTGTCATGGGGGGCGTAGCTGACAAACAGCGCATGGTCGCGCCGTTCCCAGGGCAGGTCCTCGTTGCGGATCACCCCGGCGGCGCGCTCTGCGGCGGTGATATTGCGGACCTGACTGGTGCCACTCTTGCCCGCCATGCGCATGCCCTCGGCGATGATCCGGGAGCCGTAGCCGGTGCCGCGCCGTTCGTTGCTGACCGAATACATGCCCCGGCGGATCGTGCGCAGATTGTTCTCGTTGACGCCAATCGGCTCTCCGGCACCGCTGGGCTGGTCCACCCCGTCGATGGATTTCAGCAGGCGCGGCGTCACCGAACGCCCGGTGGCCAGACGTGCGGTCATCACCGCCAGCTGCATGGGCGAGGCCAGAAGATAGCCCTGCCCGATAGAGGAGTTCACGGTGTCACCAACCAGCCAGTCCTGACCGTAGGTCTTTGATTTCCATTCCTTGTTGGGGGCGATCCCCTTGGCCACGGCGGACATTGGCAGATCGTGGCGCACGCCAAGGCCAAAGCGTTTTGCCATGGCGGAAATCTTGTCGATGCCGACCTTGATGGCGAGATCGTAGTAATAGACATCGCAGGAGCTTTTGAGCGATGTATTGAGATCGACATGGCCATGGCCTGCGCGTTTCCAGCAGTGGAAGCGGCGGCCCGAGACCTCCAGATGGCCGGGGCACCAGACGGTATCTTCGGTGCCGATCAGGCCTTCTTCCAGCGCGGCAAGGGCGGTGATCATCTTGAAGGTCGATCCGGGCGGATAGGTGCCCTGAACGGATTTATTGGCCAGCGGGCGATAGGGGTCTTCGGTCAGCATCCGGTAGTCGGCCACCGAGATACCCCGCACAAAGAGGTTGGGATCAAAGCTGGGCGAAGAGGCAATGGCGCGCACATCACCGTTTTCGCAGTCGATGACCACGGCGCTGGCGCTCTCGAGGCCAAGCCGCGCCTGGGTGTAGTTTTGCAGATCGGCATCGACGGTCAGCTGCATGTCGGCGCCGGCCTCGCCTTCGCGGCGATCCAGCTCGCGCATGACGCGACCGGTGGCGTTGACCTCGACACGTTTGGCGCCGGCCTTGCCGCGCAGCACATCCTCGCGCTTGGCCTCAAACCCGACCTTGCCGATCTGAAAGCGCGGGATCATCAGCACCGGTTCTGGGTCTTCCATCTTGCTGAGGTCATAATCCGAGACCGGCCCGACGTAGCCGATCACATGGGCAAAATCCTCATGCTGCGGATAGACCCGCGTGAGGCCGACCTCGGGCGTGATGCCGGGCAGGGCGGGGGCGTTGACCGCAACCTTGGAGATGTCGTCCCAGCTGATCTGATCGGCCAGGGTGATTGGCAGGAACGGTGGCGAGCGGCGCATTTCAGCCATGGCGCGTTCGATGTCTTCGGGGTCCAGCGTCAGCAGTCGCGACAGTTTGTCGATGACGTCGCCCACATCGCCGGCATCCTCGGGCACCACGGTGATCCGGTAGGATTGCGCGTTCTGCGCCAGAATTGTGCCGTTGCGGTCGTAGATCTGCCCCCGTGCCGGGGGGATCAGGCGCAGGTTGATGCGGTTTTCCTCGGCCAAGAGGCGGAACTGGTCAGCCTGATCGACCTGCAGGTGACGCATCCGCATCGCCAGACCACCGGCAAAGGCCAGCTGCAACCCGCCCAAGAGCAGGGCGCGACGGCTGAGTTTGCGATGTGAGGCCTCGACATCCTTGACGTTGCGTTTCATCAGCGGCTTCCCAGGGCTTCTGCCTCGGCGGGGGAGAGTTTGCGCACCCCCAGCAGGCTTTGGCTGGCCAGCGCGACCAGCGGATAGATCAGCAATGTTGCCACCATCTGGATCAGAATCAACCCCAGCGACGGCTGCACCACCCCCAGAATTGCCAGGATCAGCCGGTTGAGCAGGGTCACGGCGGTGACGGTCACCGCCACCGTGAACCATTCGCCGAGAAAGGCGGTTTCACGGTGCGGCTGAACCTGTGATTTCAGAAAGCTGGAGGCCAGAACCACCAATAGCGCCATCAGGCCCGGTGGCCGCTGGAACAGCAGATCGGCCAGCAGGAAGGTGAGGGCAATCAGCAGCGTCGGCACATAGTCGGGACGCCGGAGCGACCAGGCCAGGACCAGCGCCAGCATCAGATCCGGCGGCGCCCAGCGAGAGGGCAGCGTATCCAGCGGCAGCAGGTGAAAGAACATGATCACGAGGGCCAGCGCCGGAAAGGCCGCGCGCATGAGCCAGATCCGCGCCGGGGCGTTATTGGCCATCTCCGGCCTCCGCCGCCGCCCCATCGCCCAGCCCCTCGGGCCGGGGTTGCGGAATATTGATGCCCGGTGCCGGAACCACCAGCCCGCCGGGATCCTTGATCACCTCAGATCCGTGATGGCGCAGCACCCGCAGGAATTCCAGCCGCTCGTAATCGGCCGAAAGGCGCACCCGCAGGCGGCCAAAACGGTCCTGCGTGACCTGCCCGATCAGCAGACCTGCCGGGAACACCTTGCCATCGCCCGAGGTGACCACCCGGTCGCCGGGGCGGACCAGATCGGGGTTTTCGAGAAAGTCGATCACCGGCGCCGGGCTGTTGTCGCCAGCCACCAGCGTGCTTTGCCCGGAGGGCTGGATCAGCGCGGGGACGGAGCTGGCAGCATCGGTGAGGAGGATCACCCGCGCGGTATCCTGCCCGGTGCCGGAGATCCGCCCGACAAGGCCGATGCCATCCATCGCTGCCCAGCCGTCGCGCACCCCGTCACGCGCGCCGACGTTCAGGATCACCGACTGGCGAAAGGGCGAGCCGCTGTCGGCCATGACCACACCGGTGACAAAGGTCAGGCGGGGGTCGAGCCGCACATTGTTGAGATCCAGCAGGCGGGCGTTTTCCTGTTCCAGCTGTAGCGCCGCCTCTTTCCAGGCGCTCATCTGGCGCAATTCGCTGCGCAGTTCGCGGTTCTGTTCGGCAAGCCGCTGATAGCTCTGAAAATCGCGCAGCAGGTTGATGGCGCCCTCAACCGGGACCATGGCCCAGTCCATGCTGGGAACAACGGCATCGACGATTTGGGCGCGAAACCGTTCGACCCTTGGGCTGTCGATCCGCCAGATCAGGAAAATCGCCAGCAGGCACAGGCAGATAACCCCGGTCAGCAGGCGGCGCAGCGGGGCGGTATAGTCATCACGCTGGGACCGGTCTTTGGCCAAGGTATTCCTTCCCGGCGCCGGGCGTCGGCCATCCTAGCGATGGCCGGACCGCTCAGCTGTCGTAATCAATGGCATGTGCCAGCTGTTTTTCGTATTCCAGCGCCTTGCCGGTGCCAAGCGCCACGCAGTTCAGGCTTTCATCGGCGATGGAGACCGCCAGACCGGTCTGTTCGCGCAGGGCCAGATCCAGATCGCCCAGCAGCGCGCCGCCGCCGGTCAGCATCACGCCGCGATCCACGATATCCGCCGCCAGATCCGGCGGTGTGGTTTCCAGCGCGGTCATCACCGCTTCGCAGATCTGCTGCACGGGTTCCGCCAGCGCTTCGGCGACCTGGGCCTGCGAAATCTCGATTTCCTTCGGCACGCCGTTCAGCAGGTCGCGGCCGCGGATCTGCATCGACTGGCCGCGGCCGTCGTCGGGCATCCGGGCGGTGCCGATGGAGGTCTTGATGCGTTCGGCCGTGGCCTCGCCCACCAGAAGGTTCTGCTGACGGCGCAGGTAGTTGATGATCGCCTCATCCATCCGGTCGCCACCAACGCGGACCGAGCGCGCATAGACGATGTCGCCCAGCGACAGAACCGCAACCTCGGTGGTGCCGCCGCCGATGTCCACGACCATGTTGCCGGTGGGATCGGTGATCGGCATCCCGGCACCAATGGCGGCGGCGATCGGCTCGGCGATCAGCCCGGCGCGGCGGGCGCCTGCGGAGAGCACCGACTGGCGGATCGCGCGTTTTTCAACCGGGGTGGCGCCATGCGGGACGCAGACGATGATCTTCGGCTTGGAGAAGGTGGAGCGTTTGTGCACCTTGCGGATGAAATGCTTGATCATCTCTTCGGCGGTGTCAAAATCGGCAATCACCCCTTCGCGCATCGGGCGGATCGCCTCGATGGAGCCGGGGGTGCGGCCCAGCATCAGCTTGGCATCCTCGCCAACTGCGAGCACTTTTTTCACGCCGTCCTTCACATGATAGGCGACAACGGAGGGTTCCGACAGGATGACACCGCGACCCTTGACATAGACGAGCGTGTTCGCCGTGCCGAGGTCAATTGCCATATCAGACGTGAACAACCCGCCAAGACTTCCAAAGATCGACATGTATTAGGACCCTGTAAAACTGCCACCTGTCCCGCGACTCTGCTGAGCGCGGGCTTTATGTCTTATAAGCAGCGCCGGGAGGTGGCGAAAGGGCGGATTCCGATCAAAAGGCGCCTTTTCGCCGCCACTGCGGGGTGCCCCATGGGAAAGGCAGACAACCGATCCGATTGGCAGTGTGGGCAGGTGTGGCGCGGATCTGATAAGCGCGCCCCTCAAAACCGCACGCCTCCGGCAACTATCGGAGGCGGTACAGGGCCGCGCGATGTTGCTTCTCTTGTTTGCACAGCGTTGTTAAGCTTGATCCTTACGGATGTTTGGTCGGCGAAGGGAACGGCGATGAAGCGGCGAAATTTCTTACTGGCTGGCGGGGCCTTCGGCATGGCAAATCTGATCACAGGACAAACCGCCGTTGCCGGGTCCGGATTTTTTGTCCCACCGGAGGAAGCGCCGCATCAGCGCACCTTCATGCAATGGCCGGTCAGCAGGAAGGTGCATCCAGATCCTGTGTTCCGCGACATGGCGCAGCAGTCGATTGCAGATATCGCCAATGCGATTGCGGCGTTTGAACCTGTCACAGTGCTCGCGGCGGCAGCGGATCACAGCGGCGCGCGCGCCAAGCTGTCTGCGGATGTTGAGCTGTGGGATATCCCGACCGAGGATCTGTGGTGCCGCGATTCAGGGCCTATCTTTGTGATCGATGGCGCAGGCGGCTTGGCGATCAGCCATATCCAGTTCAACGGCTGGGGCAAAAAGCAGGTCAACCGGCGGGACAGCCAGATCGCAGGACGGGTGGCCGAGCGTTTGGGGCTGCCGCTGTTGCCAACCGGTTTGCATGGCGAGGCAGGCGGCGTGGAGCAGGATGGGCACGGGCTGCTGATGGCACATGAGAGCAGCTGGGTGAACAAAAACCGGAACCCCGGGCTGTCACGCGATCAGATAGAACAACGGCTGCTGGAGGCTTATGGGGCGGATCGCATGATCTGGGCCGAGGGGGTCCGGGGGGAGGATATCACGGATTATCATATCGATAGCCTCGCACGTTTCACCGGGCCGGGGCGTGTTCTTATGAACCTGCCCGATACCCCTGATAGCGCCGATCCGTTCCATATGGCTGCGTTGGACACGCATGACCGGCTGGTTGGGGCGGGGCTGGAGGTTGAGGTTATCCCCGAACCTCATATCCGTCGGATCAAAAGGTTCGATTTTGTCGCCTCTTACGCCAATTATTACGTCTGCAATGGTGCGGTGGTCGCGGCGGAATTCGGGGATGGTGCAACCGATGAGATCGCGCGGAACGCGCTGGCGCGTCACTATCCGGGACGGGAAATAGTCACGCTGAACGTGGACCCGCTGGGCGAATTGGGTGGCGGCATTCACTGTGCAACGCAGCAGATGCCAGCGGTCTGAGCCATCAGATCCAACGCCCTCCGCTGCGGCAAGGGGCTTTTGTCCGGGGCGGTTTGGCGGTAGAGGGCTGGGATGCTGTCATATCAACATATCTATCACGCCGGAAATCTGGCCGATGTTCAGAAACACGCGCTGCTGGCGCGGATGCTGGATTATCTCACGCGGAAGGACAAGCCGCTCAGCTATATCGAGACCCACGCCGGGCGCGGGCTCTATCAGCTGGATGCGGCAGAGGCGGTCAAGACCGGCGAGGCGGCGGCGGGGATCAGCCGCCTGCTGGATCAGGCCCTGCTGGCCGAGGATCACCCGCTGGCCGCTGCCATTGCCGCAACCCGCAGCGCTCATGGGGAGATGGCCTATCCGGGGTCGCCGCTGATTGCAGCGCATCTGCTGCGCGAGGCCGACAGTCTCAATTTTGCCGAGCTGCACCCGCAGGAAAACGCCGCCCTGCGGCAGGCGCTGTGGTCGCATGGGCTGGGGCGGCGGGTCCATGTGCATCAGCAGGACGGGTTTGAACTGGCGCAGTCGCTGGCGCCGCCGACGCCGCGTCGCGGGCTGCTGCTGATTGATCCCAGCTATGAGGTAAAGCGCGACTACGCCCAGATCCCCGGCCATATCGCCAAGCTGCAACGCAAGTGGAACGTCGGCGTCATTGCGCTGTGGTATCCGATCCTGACGGACGGGGCGCATAAGCCGATGCTGAGCGCGCTGGAGGCGCAGGGGCTGGCCGGCGCATTGCGTCATGAGGTGCGGTTTCCCCCGGCGCGGGAGGGGCACCGGATGGTCGGCTCGGGCATGTTCATCGTGAATGCGCCCTATGGCACCGAGGAAGAAGCCGCGCGGCTGACCAAACTGTTCAGCCGTTTGGGCTGAGATGCGGCCAACAGAGGCGGTTGGCCCTGGGCAGAACCAAAAAGGCCACCCTTCGGGTGGCCTTTGCTGTTTCAGATCAACGCATTGATCAGGTGATGTCCTTGTAGGAGATCTCGCGGGTATCGGCGCCTTCACCCATTTTGCTGCGGCGGATGATCAGGCGGTTGAGGGCGCTGATATAGGCGGCGGCAGAGGCGACAACCGTGTCGGTGTTCGCGCTCTCGCCCGTGGCGATCACGCCGTCTTCTTCCAGTCGGACAGACACAGTGGCCTGCGCGTCGGTGCCTTCGGTGACCGCATGGACCTGATAGAGCTGAAGATGGGCCGAGTTCGGGTGGATCTTGCGGATCGCCTTGAAGGCGGCATCGACAGGGCCGTCGCCTTCTGCGGTCTCGGTCACATCCTTGCCGTCGACTTCCATTTCGATGGTGGCCTCGGCGGGACCGCCGGTGCCACAGACGACTTTCATCGACACCAGCTTGAGGTGGTCATCCTCATCGCCGCTGGTGCGCATCAGCGCGATGATGTCGTCGTCAAACACCTCTTTCTTGCGGTCGGCGAGTTCCTTGAACCGGACAAAGAGATCCTTCAGCTGGTTGTCGCCCACCTCAAACCCGAGCTGGCTGAGCTTGTCGCGCAGCGCCGCACGGCCGGAATGTTTGCCAAGCGGCAGCGAGGTGCCGGCAATGCCCACATCCTCGGGCCGCATGATTTCAAAGGTTTCCTTGTTCT
Source organism: Phaeobacter sp. JH20_29 (assembly GCF_048056175.1). NCBI lineage: Bacteria > Pseudomonadati > Pseudomonadota > Alphaproteobacteria > Rhodobacterales > Roseobacteraceae > Phaeobacter > Phaeobacter sp. JH20_29. The sequence goes on along the minus strand of NZ_JAYMWO010000009.1, from coordinate 66,870 downwards.
TCAGCATACCATCCTGATGGATGCCGCTTTCATGGGCAAAGGCGTTCTTGCCGACGATGGCCTTGTTCGGCTGCACGACAAATCCCGACACGGTGGAGACCCGGCGCGAGATGTGCATGATCTTCTTGGTGTCGATGCCGGTGGTAAAGGGCATGATGTCACCGCGCACCTTGAGCGCCATCACCACCTCTTCCAGCGCGGTGTTGCCCGCGCGTTCGCCCAGACCGTTGATGGTACATTCGATCTGGCGCGCGCCTCCTGCAACGGCAGCCAGCGCGTTGGCGGTCGCCATGCCGAGGTCGTTGTGGCAATGGGTGGCAAAGATCACGTCATCTGCACCGGGCACGGTTTCGATCAGGCGCTTGATCAAATCGGCGCTCTCGACCGGGGCGGTATAGCCGACGGTATCGGGGATGTTGATGGTGGTGGCGCCCGCCTTGATGGCAATTTCGATCACCCGGCAGAGGTAGTCCCATTCGGTGCGGGTGGCATCCATCGGCGACCACTGCACATTGTCCACCAGATTGCGGGCGTGGGTGACCGTCTCGTGGATCTTCTCGGCCATCTCATCCATGGTGAGGTTGGGAATGGCGCGGTGCAGCTGCGAGGTGCCGATAAAGGTGTGGATGCGCGGCTGTGCGGATTTGCGCACGGCTTCGGCGCAGCGGTCGATATCCTTGAAGTTGGCGCGCGCCAGCCCACAGATCACGGCATTCTTGGAACGTTCGGCAATCTCGCTCACCGCTTTGAAGTCGCCTTCGGAGGCGATGGGGAAGCCCGCTTCGATGATGTCGACGCCCATGTCGTCCAGCAGCTCGGCAATCTCGAGCTTTTCATCATGGGTCATGGTTGCGCCGGGGCTCTGCTCGCCATCGCGCAAAGTGGTGTCGAAGATCAAAACGCGATCTTTGTCAGCTGCAGTCGTCATGTCGGTATCTTTCTTGTCTGTCCTAAAATCCAATCCATGTGGCGCGCATGCCTTCCCCTCTGAGCGGGCGCGCCGGATGGCACGCTCAGAGGCGGATTAGGATCAGTAGGGCGCGCAGATCTGCACCGCGCGGGGCGGTGGCAAAGCAAGGGATATCTGCACGCATCATCATGACGCAGAGTTATACAGAGCCAAAGACGAATGGAAAGACAGAAATTGACCGGGCAGGGCAAAGCCTGCGACTGTAACCCGTTGGCCCGGATCAGACATGCTACGCCTTATGGCTGGGCGCGCGCTGTGCGGCGGCTCCGCTACGCCTTTTGGCGGTGGGGCGCGCCAGCCTATCCGGTCGGCCGTGCTGCGGGTCAGCGGTAATCAGTTGCTGGCGTTTGCATCGTCGGTGGCGGTGGCCGGGTCGGCTGTTGTGGCATCATCGCTGTCCTGTGCCGCCGCACCGGTGGTTTTGAGCGCGCCGTTCTCCCAGGTGCCTTCGGCTTGCTGACCGCTGGCATAACGCATCACACCCGGTCCCTGACGTTTGGAATTGAGAAAGCTGCCCTCGTAGACATCGCCATTGGCATAGGTCGCGACGCCCTGGCCGCTGATCTTGCCTTCGGTCCAGTCGCCCTCATAGCTGAAGCCATCTGTCATCACGATCTTGCCGGTGCCGTGGCGCTGGCTGTTGGCAAAGCTGCCGGTATAAACCGAACCGTCGGGGTAGGTAACAACTGCTTCGCCATGGCGCTGCCCCTCTTTCCAGCCGCCGTCATAGCGGTAGCCGTCAGGGTAGGTCATCACGCCCTGGCCGTGGTTCTTGGCGTTCCGGAACTCGCCTGTGTAGACCAGCCCGTTGGGATAGGTTGTGGTGCCGCTGCCCTCGATCACGCCGGCCACCCAGTCGCCTTCGTAGGTGGAGCCGTCAGGATAGGTGATCTTGCCCACGCCATCGGCGAGATCATCGCGGAACTGGCCCTCGTAGACCGAACCGTCGGGATAGGTGACGCGGCCCTTGCCCTCGATCTGACCGGCCAGCCATTCGCCGGTGTAGACATAGCCGTCGGTCTTGGTGAAGGTGCCTTCGCCGTGGCGCAGGTCATCCTCGAAATTGCCGATATAGACATCGCCATTGGCATGGATCTGCTTGCCTTCGCCCTGACGGCGGCCGGCCACCAGCGGGCCTTCGTAGATATCGCCATTGGGCTGAGTCAACACGCCGGTGCCATCCATCTGGTTTGCGGACCAATCGCCCTCGTAAACCAGACCATCGGGCATGATCAGCTTGCCTTTGCCCTCCAGCTGGCCGTCGCGGATGTCGCCCTCATAGGTGGCGCCGTCCGGGTAGGTGATCTTGCCGGTGCCTTCCTTGCGGCCATCGACCCAGTCGCCGTCATATTCGTAGCCGCCGGGATTGCGCATGATGCCTTTGCCATGGTGCTTGGCATCGCGAAAGCCGCCCTCATAGCGCGCGCCATTGGCATAGACCGCAACCCCCTGGCCATTGATTACGCCGTCCGACCACTCGCCATCATAGGTGCCGCCATCGGCAAAGGTGATCTTGCCTGCGCCTTCGGGTTTGCCTTTGACGAACTCGCCCTCGTAGATGGATCCGTTGGGGAAACGCGCAACGCCACGACCGCGGACTTCGCCATCGACCCAGTCGCCGGTATATTCATAGCCGTTGGGCAGCCGGTAGGTGCCGGTGCCATGTTGCAGGCCGCCGCGAAAGGTACCCTCATAGATGCCGCCGATTTCATCCTGCGTGGTCAGCACCTTGCCATCCTGGGCCAGGGCCGGGCGTCCGACCCCGGCAGCGCCAAGCGCCAGGGCGGAGGTCAGAAGAGCGGCGGTGGTGAAACGGGTCATGGAATATCTGCTTGCCATAAGGGGAGCCGGGGTGCGGGCCTGTTGATCGGTTTGACAGGAAACTATGCCACAGCCGCCGCCGTCGCAATGTCTTTTGCCACTGCGGTCTTTCCCTCGCAGCGTGATCTGTTTAATGGCAGAAGGCAGGATTATCGAAGGACGCAAGCAGGATGGCTGATCGTTTTCGCGTGACACTGGCCCAGTTGAACCCCACCGTCGGGGATCTGGCTGGCAATGCAGATAAGGCCCGCGAGGCCTGGGCCGCAGGCCGCGAGGCAGGTGCTGATCTGGTCGCCCTGCCAGAGATGTTCATTACCGGTTACAACACGCAGGATCTGGTGATGAAGCCGGTTTTCCACCGTGCTGCCATTGCCGAGGTTGAGCGGTTGGCCGCCGATTGTGCCGATGGTCCGGCGCTGGCGATCGGCAGCCCCTGGGTCGAGGGCGACAGGTTGTACAACGCCTATCTGATCCTGAAGGGCGGCAAGATCACCACGCAGGTGCTGAAACATCACCTGCCAAATGCCACCGTCTTTGACGAGGTGCGGATCTTTGATGCGGGCCCGCTGGGCGGTCCTTATGCGGTTGGCGATACCCGGATCGGCAGCCCGATCTGCGAGGATAGCTGGTATGAGGATGTGGCCGAAACCCTGGCCGAAACCGGCGCGGAGTTTCTGCTGATCCCCAATGGATCGCCCTATTATCGCAACAAGATGGATGTGCGGCTCAACCATATTGTGGCCCGCTCGATCGAGACCGATCTGCCGGTGATCTACCTCAATATGGTGGGCGGCCAGGATGATCAGGTTTTTGATGGTGGTTCGTTTGTGCTGAATCCGGGCGGGGCGCTGGCCTTGCAGATGCCGGTCCTGCGCGAAGATATCTGCCATCTGGATCTGGAGCGGACCGCCGAGGGCTGGCGCGCCGTGGATGGCCCCAAGGCGGTGCTGCCGGATGAGTGGGAGCAGGATTACCACGTCATGACGCTTTCGCTGCGGGATTACATGCGCAAGACCGGCTTCAAGAAGGTGCTGCTGGGGCTCTCCGGTGGCGTCGATTCCGCCATTGTCGCCACGATCGCGGTCGATGCGCTGGGGGCTGAGAATGTGCGCTGCGTGATGCTGCCGTCCGAATATACCTCGCAGGCCTCGCTTGACGATGCCGAAGCGGTGGCAAAGGCGCTGGGCGTGCGCTACGACTACGTCCCGATTGCCGAGGGGCGCGCCGCGATCACCAACACGCTGGCGCCGCTCTTTGCCGGGATGGAGGAGGGGCTGACCGAGGAGAACATCCAGTCGCGCCTGCGCGGGCTTCTCCTGATGGCGATGTCCAACAAATTTGGCGAGATGCTGCTGACCACCGGCAATAAATCCGAGGTCGCCGTGGGCTATGCCACGATTTACGGCGATATGGCGGGGGGCTACAACCCGATCAAGGATCTCTACAAGACCCGCGTGTTCGAGACCTGCCGCTGGCGCAATGCCAATCACCGCGACTGGATGATGGGGCCGGAAGGGGAGGTCATCCGCCCCTCGGTCATCGACAAGCCACCGAGCGCCGAGCTGCGCGACGATCAGAAGGACAGCGACAGCCTGCCGGATTACCCTGAACTGGACGCGCTGCTGGAGATCCTGGTGGATAGGGACGGTTCGATTGCTGATTGCGTTGCGGCCGGGTTCTCGCGGGAGACGGCAAAACGCGTGGAACACCTGATTTATATCAGCGAATACAAACGCTTTCAGTCAGCCCCCGGTGCGCGGCTCACACCGCGCGCGTTCTGGCTGGATCGTCGGTATCCGATCGTGAACCGCTGGCGCGACCCCAGTTGACCGACCAGTAAGGCGCTGGGATCCACCCGTTGGTGTCAGCGATATCGGGCTGGTCCCTGCGGCCAAAGGTGCGGCCAAGGCGGGAGCATCGCATACGTTCGGTCGGGGTCAGCTGCCGGAGAAGGGGCCGTTGGCGGGATCGGCTTCCTGGCAATCCACGACGCAGTTGCGGCCTGCATCCTTTGCCGCGTAAAGCGCGCGGTCAGCGGCGTGCATCAGATCCTGCGGCAGCAGGCCATCCTCGGGGAAGCTGGCAACGCCGATGGAGATGGTGACACGCGGCAGCGTGCCGGAGCCATAGCGCAGCGTGATTTCCTCAATCGCGACACGCAGCGCTTCGCCGACCTCCATCGTCTGTTCCTTGTCGGTATCCGGCAGGAAGACGGCAAATTCCTCGCCGCCCATCCGGCAGCAGATCTCGCCATTGCGGAACAGATCCTTCAGCGTGTCGCCAATGGCGCGCAGCACCATGTCGCCCGCATCGTGGCCATGGGTGTCGTTGAAGGTCTTGAACCGGTCCGCATCAAAGCTGAGCACTCCCAGCTGGCTGGCGCGCCGGTCGGCCAGCGCCACCGCATTGCGCAGCTCGCCGAGGAAATAGCGCCGATTGTAGACACCGGTCAGCGGATCGCGGGTGGACTGGTCGTGCAATTCGTCGCGCAGGCGGACATTGGCCACCGCCAGCGAGATATGTTCGCCGCAGCGCAGGGCAAGGCGATGCAGCGCCACCTTGCGCTTGGGGTCGGTTTCCGGTGCAAATTTCACATGCAGCAGACCGACGGTATTGCCATGGGCGACCACCGGAAAACAGACGTAATCGCCATGCTCATCGGTGGCAGGCTGCTCCTCGACATGGGCGCAGGGAAAGGCGATCTTATCCACAGAATAAAGATACTGCCGCCCGCGCCGCAGCGCCCAGCAGGCATCGGCAAAGATGTGGTCATGGACCTCCGCCCCGCCCCAGTGGCATTTGCCATCCAGAACGTCCCGCGAGTTGGAGTAGATGTAGAGCTCGCCCTGGGATTGCGGAAACAGCTTCGCCATGAAGGCGCTGACAATGCGGAACAGCTCCTCCTGGGATTTGCAGGAATGCAGCCAGACGTCGAGCTGCGACAGCAGCTTGGCCTCTTCGCGCCAGGACTGTTCCGCCGCAAGCGTCTTCAGCGCGGTCAGCTCCGCCTCCTCGGCGGCCTGGCGCGCGAGTGTCAGGTCCCGCGCACTGCGCTCGATCTGGGTCACATCGGTGTAGCAGGAAACAAAGCCGCCGGTGGACAGCCTGCGGGTGTCGATCTGAAGGCGCCGTCCCGACGGCATCCTGCGGGTCGCCGAAAACCGCTCCTTGTCAGAGCTGAAATCCTGTTCGGCCTGTCTGGCGCTGTCTTCGGTCACATGGCCCAGCCTGACGGCGGTGGCAAAAAACGCCTCGCGCGAATAGCCCGGAAAGATGTCGCCATTCTGCAACTCCAGCAGGGTAAGCAGCCGTTCGTTGAAGACCTGGCAATGCCCGTCCTCGGTCCAGACCATCACGCCCTGATCCAGCTTGTTCAACACATCCATGAGCCGCGCATGGGAGGGTTCAGGCAAACTCTCCGCCTGCAACATGTCGCTCGGGATCACTTTGTTCACGGGAGACCCCATTCTTCGTACCAATAATCGTCAGTGCTGCGACAGGCTGACACAGGAAGTCTGAACGAAATCTAAGCCGCCCCCTGAAAAACGCGGACAGTTTGAGACGACTTGGGATCAACCGTCGGCGACTGCGCCGCAACTGGACAAAACGTCGCCTATGTGACATGGGGCAGGGCAACAGGAGACTTGTGATGACAACCACCCGATTTGCCCCGTCGCCGACCGGCTATATCCACGTTGGCAATCTGCGCACCGCGCTGATGAACTATCTGATCGCCCGCAAGGCCGGCGGCAGCTTCATCCTGCGCATCGACGACACCGACCCGGAGCGGTCGAAGGAAGAGTACGTCGATGCCATCAAGCAGGATCTGGAATGGCTGGGCCTGACCTGGGACCGTGTTGAACGCCAGTCCGAACGTCTTGACCGCTATGTCGCCGCTGCCGACAAGCTGCGCGAGATCGGCCGGTTCTACGAGGCGTTTGAAACGCCGGTTGAACTGGACCTGAAGCGCAAGAAGCAGCTGAACATGGGCAAGCCGCCGGTCTATGATCGCGCTGCGCTGAACCTGTCGGAGGACGACAAGGCCAAGCTGCGCGCCGAGCGCGGCGATGGTGTCTGGCGCTTCAAGCTGGATCAGGAGCGGATCGAGTGGACCGATGGTATCCTGGGCGATATCTCCATCGATGCCGCTTCGGTCTCCGACCCGGTCTTGATCCGTGGCGACGGCCAGTTCCTCTATACGCTGGCCTCGGTAGTGGACGACACGGAAATGGGCGTGACCCATGTTGTGCGCGGCTCTGACCATGTCACCAACACCGCCACCCAGATCCAGATCATCGAGGCGCTCGGCGGCACTGTCCCCTCCTTTGCGCATCACTCGCTCTTGACCGGCCCGCAGGGTGAGGCGCTGTCCAAACGCCTCGGCACGCTGGCCCTGCGCGATCTGCGTGAAGCGGGCGTGCAGCCGATGGCGCTGCTGAGCCTGATGGCGCGCCTTGGCTCCTCCGACCCGGTTGAGCTGCGCGCGGAACTGGCAGAGCTGATCGAGGGTTTCGACATCAACCGTTTTGGTGCCGCGCCGACCAAGTTCGATGTGCAGGATCTCTATCCGCTGACCGCCCGGTATTTGCAGTCCCTGCCGCTGGAGGCCGTGCAGTCCCATGTGGACGCGCTGGGGGTTCCGGCAGAGAAACAGGCCGCATTCTGGGATATGGCCAAGGAGAACATCACCACGCTGAAGGATCTGGCGGGCTGGTGGGACCTCTGCCGCGACGGCGCCGAGCCGCTTGTTGCTGATGAGGACAAGGACTTCATCGCCGAGGCGATGGCGCTGCTGCCCGAAGGCCCTTACGACAGCGAGAGCTGGGGCACATGGACCGCTGCTGTGAAAGAGGCGACGGGCCGCAAGGGCAAGGGCCTGTTCATGCCGCTGCGCAAAGCCGTGACCGGCATGGAGCGCGGCCCCGACATGTCCGCCCTGCTGGCGCTGATGGAAACGGTCCGCGCCCGCGGCTGAGCTTTGACGACTGTCTGATGCAAAGGCGGCACCATAGGGGGCCGCCTTTGTGCTGTCCTGTGCTATCCGGGGTGCTCCCGCCCACATCGGTGGCATCACAGAAGCCACCTCTGCGGTTGGGCCGGGCGCCGCGCGCCCGCGCGGCGCCGCAGACCGCCTGTAGGCGGTCTGCCATGCCCAACTGCGCTCAGGGCAAGGCAGATCTGCCCTGTTGCGCGGGCGGGAGCCGCCTTGGCCGCCGCCCTTTGGGCCCGCCTCCGGGTGTCACTTCGGCTCTCCCTCCTGGTCTCCCTCTTGGTCATCTCCCTTCCGCTTGCCATCGCGCAGGTCGGCGGCGGCCTCGGCCATGGCCGGGTTGGGATGATGCGCCAGCGCCGAGAGCGCCTTGTCCATCCAGTCGATCACCGCAGGGTCGTCGCCGCCGGCGCGGGCGATAGGCGGAAAGGCGCAGGACAGCAGGTGCCGGGCCGAGACCGCAGGCATCATCACCCGGTCAAAGGACACGTCGCGCGCGTCAGGCTCGGCCTCATCCGGGGTATTCTCCCACAGCAGCCGTTCCAGCCGTCCCATGACCTCCAGCGCGGTGCCGGGATCATTGACGCCGGGCGACAGGGCGCGCTGTGCGGTTTCCGCCAGCAGCGTCAGGCCAAAGGAGGGATCCTGATCGAAACTGCGCACATCACCGATTTCGATGCAGCGGCTGGCCGCCTCGCAGAGCGTCTCCTCGCCGGTCTCGGCATAGGCCACCGGCCGCCCGCGCAGCACGAATTCGCCGGGGGTGCGGTGGATGGCGATCCTGGTCTCGGCCTCTTCGGCCAGCGTCTGCAACCCTGCGACATCGACAAACCGCACAAAGCCCGAGGCCTGCGCCGGGATGGCCCGGCCCTGCTGCTGAAATCTGGTGTCATCCTCGGCGCAGGCGGCGCCCAGGCAGGGCGCTTCGGCCCGCTGGCGCAGGCTGGTGCGGCTGCGCTCTTCGATCAGGCGCAGCGTGTGATCCATGCTGCCAAGTCCCGACAGATGGTCAATCCAGCGCAAAATCGCCACGACGATCAGCGCCACCACTCCGACGGTGATGGCAAAGATCACGATGGCGGCATCCTCGCTGTAGAACCCGGCGCGGAACAGGATCACCGCGCTCAGACTGAAGACAAACCCGCCGACAAAGGTGGCCAATACGCTCTGGGTGATCGTATCCTCCAGCAGCAGTCGATAGACCCGTGGCGTCGCCGTGGCAGCGGCCGTACGATAGGCCGAGACCATGACATTGAGCGAAAATGTGGTGACCGCCAGCATCCCGGAGGCAAGGATGGTCAGCACCGGCAGCGCCGCCTCGCGGCCAAAGCGTTCGCCTAGGTCTTCGGGTATGAAGGGCGTGAGCCAGGGGGCGATGGCCAGCGCCAGCAGCGAACAGGCCGAGAGCAGCACAACCCGGAACCACAGTTGCCGGGTGATCCGCCGGACATAGAGCAGGGTGCGGGAAATCACTGATCTGCCCCGATAACGGTCGCGCCAAGCGCCAGCAGATGCTGATCGACCAGATCCAGCTCTTCAGCAGTCAGCCTCTGCGCTCTGGGATATCGCGGGGCGCTGCGGTCGTTCAGGATCGGCGCGTCCCAGCCATCGGTTGTGCGCACGAAGGCGGCGACACCATTGGCGCCGAAGACGTCCAGATAGCCCTGAATGACCACGTCGAGATAGCTGAGCAGGATCGGATGGCGCAGGCTGGCCGCGCGCTGGCTGTGGCCGGGCACCGCATAGACCGCGATATCGGTCTCCGGGGTCAGATCATGTTGAACCGCGCCGCCGGCAGGCAGCCGCTCATAGGCAAATTCGCGGTCATCAAGCGCCGCCCAGTCGGCGCCCGGCACCTCGGCGATCAGCCCGTCGATGGTGGTTCTGTCACAGGGCACGGCGCTGAGAAAGGCAACCGGGCGCAGATCGGTATGCACCCAGGCCCGGCGCCAGCCGCTGAGTCGCGCGGGGCGGGCCTGACCGTAGCCATGGGTGCGCGTGTTCACCAGGCTGCCGTAGCCAAAGAAATAGGGGGCTGGGGAAACGGGGGCGGGCATTCAGATCTCCTGACTGGCGATGTCTGTCTCAGCGGCGCTGACCGCCACAGGCAGGCGGGGGCTGTTGCCCACCGTTTGCCCTGCGTCGGCGCTGCCTGCGGGCGGCGCAGCGGGACCCGGCAGGGGTAGGGTCAGGGGCAGGGGCAGGCGAAAGCGCGTGCGGCTTTGATACATGTCAAAGTGGCCTTTGTGCGGCCATGTCATGATCTTGCGACAAGGCACCTCGGAGGGGCGATCATGCGGATCACGAAACGGACAAATATTGCAGTGCGGCTGTTGATGTATTGTGCAGCCCATGCGGACCGCCTGGTTACCAAATCCGAAATTGCCGCGCGCTGCAATATCTCGGAGAACCATTTGGCGCAGGTGATCAACCAGTTGGCGCAGCTGGGCTATCTGCATACGCAGCGCGGGCGTAACGGGGGCATGTCGCTGGGCAGGCCCGCGGCGGAAATCGGCATTGGCGATGTCTTTCGCGCGGTCGAGGGCACGGTGCCGATGGTTGAGTGTTTTGCCGATGCCGACAATACCTGCCCGCTGGTTTCGGCCTGTCGGCTGCGGATTGCCCTTGCCGATGCGGCGCAGGCCTTCTACCGGTCGCTGGACGGGATCACCCTGGAGGCGCTGGTCTGCGACAATGATGCGCTGTTTGCCCTGTTCCAATCGCCGGTTTCGACCGGCTGCGCGCGCTACGCCAGCTGAGATGCTCTGGCGCCCGCCCGCCGTGGCTGACGTCGTGGCTGGTGTTGTGGCTGCGGCCCCGCAAGCGCGGCCCCAGAGGCCGCGGTGTGGCCTAGTCGCGGGCCCGCAGGATCCGGGCCGGGCGCACCTGAAGGGGCCGCCAGGCAAAGGCCAGCCCGGCCAGCAGCGTGGTCAGGATGCCGCCGCTGATGATCGCCAGCGCATTGCTCCAGATCACCTGATAATCGCTTTCGAACACATAGGTGTTGATGGCCCAGGCCCCGGTCATTCCGGCCGTCAGCGCGACCAGGCCGGCCCCGGCGCCCAGAAACACCGATCTGAGCGCAAAGCTGATCAGGATCTGCCGTCGCGGCGCGCCCAGCGTCTTGAGGACAGCCGCCTCGTAGCGGCGGGCAGGTTCGCCGGCGGCGGCGGTGCCAATCAGCACCATGAAACCGGTCAGCAGCGTTGCCGCGGCACCATAGGCGGTGGCAGATGCGAGCTGTCGCAACAGGTCCGACACCCGGTCCAGCGCATCGCGGACCCGGATCGCGGTGATGTTCGGCATCGCCTTGGCGAGATCGCGCAGGATCTGGGCTTCGGCCTCCTGTTCGGCATAGACCGTGGCGATATAGCTGTGCGGGGCCCCTGCAAGCGCGCTTTCGTTCAGCACCATGACAAAGCCCATGCCCGCCGTGGAAAAATCGACCTCGCGCAGGCTGGTGATGGTGGCGGTAATGTCGCGGCCCAGCACGTTGAGCGTCAGCGTGTCGCCAAGGTTGAGACCCAGCTCCTCGGCCTCTTCGCGGGCAAAGCTGACCTGCGGCGCGCCGGTGTACTCTTCGGGCCACCACGCGCCCGCGACGATCTGGGTGGTGTCTGGCTGTTTGGCGGCATAGGTGATGCCGCGATCGCCCCGGACGACCCAGTGATCGCCTGCCACCTCGGTTGCGGGCTGGCCGTTGATGGTGGTGAGGATGCCGCGCAGCATCGGTGCGCTCTGCACGCGCTCAACCGCCGGGTCCTGCTCCACGCGGGCGAGGAAATCCGGCATCTGATCGCGCTGGATATCAACGAAGAAATAGGAGGGCGCCACATCGGGCAGGTTGCCTTCGATGGCGCGGCGCATATTGCCGTCGACCTGACCAATCGCGGCCAGAACGGTCAGCCCCAGCCCCAGGGCCAGCACGGTCGGCACGGCGCCATCGCGGGAGGTGCCAATCGCCGAAAGCGCCCATCGAAGCGCCGGATATCCACGGGTCAGCGGCGCGGCGCGGCGGGCGATCCAGCCCAGCACCAGCGCGGCCAGCAGCAGCACCGCCAGCGCGCCGATCAGCCCCGCAGCGGTCCAAAGCGTCAGCTCAATCGCGCCGCTGAACAGCGCGGCAGAACCAATCAGCGCCGCCACCGAGACAGCCGTGGCGACGATATAGCGGGGGGCAGGCCAGCGGCTGCGGCTGTCCAGCGCGTCACGAAACAGCGCCGCAGCGCGGATCCGCTCGGCGCGGGCCAGCGGCCAGAGCGCAAAGACAAAGGCCGTCAGCAGCCCGTAAAGCGCCGCTTCGCTCAACGCCGGGACCGAGATGCCAAAGACCGCAGGAAACGGCAGCTGCGCCGCAATCAGCGGCCCCAGCAGCACCGGGGCCAGCCCGCCGATCACGAGGCCAATCGCAACACCAAGCAGCGCCAGCGCCCCGATTTGCAGAAAATAGGTCAGAAAGATCGTCCGGCGGTCCGCGCCCAGCGTGCGCAGGGTGGCGATGGTCGCGGTCTTGCCCGCCAGATAGGCGCGCACGGCGGCTGAGACGCCGATGCCGCCCACAGCCAGCCCGGAGAGGCCAACCAGCACCAGAAACCCGGCCAGCCGCTCGACAAAGGTGGCGATGCCCGGTGCGCCGTTACGGGCGTCGGTCCAGCGCATACCGCTGTTGTCCAGCTCGGCTTCGGCGCGGGATTTCAGCTGCTCCAGATCGGTGCCTTCGGGCAGGGTCAGCCGGTATTTGCTGGAAAACAGCGTGCCGGGCTGCAACAGGCCGGATCGGGCCAGGTCAGCGCTGCGCACGATGGTGCGTGGCCCCAGCGTGAAGCCCGCGCTGGCGGCATCCGGTTCATTCTCCAGCAGTGCGGTCAGAACAAAGCCTTGGGTGCCAAGGGCAAAGCGGTCACCAACAGAGAGGCCCAGCCGATCCGCAAGCACCCGCTGCATCACGCCACCGGGCAGGTCCCCGGCACCATCCAGCGCCTGTGGCAGCGGCAGATCCGGCGAGAGCCGCACCGTGCCAACCAGTGGATAGGCGCTGTCTACCGCCTTCACCTGCGTCAGGGCGCGTTCCTCACCGACAGCTGCCATCGACCGGAAGTCGATCACCTCGGAGCGGCGCAGGGCAGTGGCCTGCATCCAGGCCTGTTCCTCTGGGCTGGCGCGCCGATAGGTAAAGCCCAGTTCGGCATCCCCGCCCAGCAAGACCGCGCCTTCCTCGCTCAGCCCGGTTTCAATCGCCGAGCGCAGCGAGCCGATCCCGGCAATCACCGCCACCCCCAGCGCCAGACAGATCAGGAAAACGCGAAACCCATGCAGCCCGCCGCGCAGCTCCCGCATGGCAAAGCGTGTCGCCAGCGACAAGGTGTTCATTCAGCGGCCTCGCGCGCGGCGGCAAGGTCGAGACGGCCATCGCGCAGCCGGATCACCCGGTCACAGCGCGCCGCCAGTTCCGGCGCATGGGTGACCATGATCAGCGTCGCGCCATAGCGGTCGCGCAGGTCAAACAGCAGGTCCATGATCGCATCGCCGTTGGTGGCGTCCAGATTGCCCGTCGGCTCATCCGCCAGCAGGATCCGCGGGCGGGTCACCAGGGCGCGTGCCAGTGCCACACGCTGTTGTTCCCCACCTGACATCTGCGCCGGGAAGTGACCGGCACGATGGCCGAGCCCCACGGCCTCCAGTTCGGCCTGCGCGCGGTCAAAGGCATCCCTGTGCCCGGCCAGTTCCAGCGGGGTGGCGACATTTTCGAGCGCCGTCATGGTGGGGATCAGGTGAAAGCTCTGGAACACGACACCCATATTGTCGCGGCGAAACCGCGCCAGCGCATCCTCATCCATCGCGGTCAGGTCCTGCCCCAGCGCCGAGACGGTGCCGCCGGTTGCCTGTTCCAGTCCGCCCATCACCATCAGCAGCGAGGATTTGCCCGACCCGGAGGGACCAATCAGGCCCAGCGTCTCGCCGCTTTCGACCGCAAGCGAGATGTCATGCAGGATTTCGACAGGTCCGGTATTGCCAACCAGCGACAAAGACGCATGCTGGAGGTTCAGGATAGGGTCGGACTGGGGGATCGTGCTGGACTGCATGTGACGTCGCGCCTGTTTTGGGATCACTCTCGATATGGAGCCTTTCTACCAATGCGCAAGATAATGGCCGGATTGATTTTTATATTAACTGCCGCAGTTGCGCAGGCCGATCCGGTTCGGGTGGCGGCTTTGGGGGACAGTCTGGTGCAGGGCTACGGGCTGCCGCAGGGGCAGGGCTGGGTGCCGCAGCTACAGCGCTGGCTGGGGGAACAGGGGGCTGAGGTGCGCCTGATCAATGCCGGTGTCTCCGGCGATACCACGGCGGGTGGCGCGGCGCGGATCGACTGGACGCTGGCCGACGGGCCGGATGCGCTGATCGTCGCATTGGGCGGCAATGACCTGCTGCGCGGGATCGCCCCGGCTGAGAGCCGCGCCAATCTCGCCCGTATTCTGGAGGTCGCCAAGGCCAATGCGGTGCCGGTGCTGTTGGTTGGTATCGCGGCGCCGGGCAACTATGGCGCCGACTTCAAGGCAGAATTCGACGCAATCTTCCCCGAGCTGGCGCGCGACTATGGCGCGCTGCTGCATGACGACAGCCTTGCCGGGATCCGCGCGGCAACCGGCAATGATCCGCAGGCGGCGGGGCCGTATCTACAGGAGGACGGCATTCATCCCAACGCAAAAGGCGTGGCGCTGAATGTGGCGGCCATCGGCCCGAAGGTGCTGGATCTGGTGGCCAAGGTGGACCGCTGACGCGGGGCCGCCACGGGATGACCGCAGAGGTGCTGCGGCAGATGACTGGGCACCACAACAAAAGACGGCCCCGAAAGGGGGCCGACAGCTGATCTTCTTCGGGTAGGCGGGTTAGGCCAGCTCGATATTCACCGCAGACTCGCGGCCGTCACGGCCCGGTTGCAGCTCATAGGTCACTTTCTGGTTGTCCGCGAGGCCGGTCAGCCCCGACCGCTCAACGGCGGAAATATGTACGAACACATCGCTGCCACCCGCATCGGGTGCAATGAAACCGTAACCTTTGGTGGTGTTGAACCATTTGACGGTGCCTGTGGCCATCGTCTTCTTCTCCCAGTCTTACTCTAAATCCCTGTCCGCGACATGCGACAGCCCGGCAATGTCATTGCGTATTCATGACCGAGCCTCCTAGGACAGCGATGAGTTCTGCGTAACCTTGCGGGAACGATCTTGTCGCCAATGTCCTCTCGGTGCAAGTGTTATAGCGGGGGGTGCCTGTCAGTTTGGCGCTGCCAGAGGCGCTGTGGATGGCCATCGGCGGGGCTTGGCACCCGGACAGGCAAGCTGGCGCCGATGCGCCGCCAGATCACGCGCTGCCACCTTGGTCTGGTCCTGATCAGAGCACCGTCACCACGGTTCCCAAGGGCACCCGTTCGTAGAGGTCGACGATATGCTCGTTCGTCATGCGGATGCAGCCGTTGGAGACGGAATGGCCGATCGTTTGCGGCTGATTGGTGCCGTGAATACGGAAATAGGTGTCGATGCCGTTCTGAAACAGGTAGAGCGCGCGCGCGCCCAGCGGGTTATCAGTGCCACCGGGCTGGATGTATTTATTATCGACAAAGCGGGCATAGCTGCGCGGATCGCGTTCGATCATCTCGTCCGTCGGGCGCCAGGTTGGCCATTCTTTCTTGGCCTGGATGACGGCGGTGCCGGTGAATTCAAGACCGGCCCGCCCGACGCCAACGCCATAGCGGCGCGCCCGGCGCGGCTCTGTCACGTAATAAAGGTAATAGGATCGCGGCAGCACCAGAATTTGCCCGGGGGCGAATTGCTTCTTGATGCGGACCTCCTGCGGAGTGGGGTCAAAGGCAGTTTCGGCTGACCCGATCTGAGGCCAGAGAGAGGCGGCGGCGGAGCTGGCCAGAAAGGCGCGGCGTGACAACATGCGTGGCTCTTTCGGTTTTGGAACAGATGCCATCAGTCTGCGGTGCGCGAACAATCCGGTCAATAGCGGCGCCCGCACGGCCGCCGTTGCGGGCAGACGGCGCGACGTTGGTGCAACAGCGCGATGCCCTGATGGGCCATAGGACATTGGCAAATCAGGCTTCGTGATATCACGAAGCTGTGATATCCTGTGATCGGATCGCGTTTCTGATCCACCGTCATTTCCGGCGGGTTTCTCGTTTGAGGGCGTCATGTCGGCACGGCTGCGGGGGCAGCTCTGCCGGAGATCTCAGGCCCGGACAGGGGCTATTTCTCGGCTTCTGCGTTTCAGGTCTGCGATCCCGTCCGAAACCGGCCGGTGGCTGTTTACAGCCCGTCTGGCGGTTTGTCGGGGGTATACTGGAGTAACCATTGTGACTGTTTCATTTGGGGGGCGCGCGGCAGTGACCGCGCTGATTATGGCTGTCGGCCTCGCGGCTGCGGATCGGGTTGAGGCTCAGGAAGATGCGGGGTTTCTCGCCACCTCACTGCGTTATTCAGAACGGATGCTGGACCGTCAGGAAGATGTGACCAACAAGGTCGCCATTGCCCTGCGCGCGCGGCAATCGGGGCAGCTCGGGGTCAATCGGATCACCTTTGGCGGGCGCTTCTTAGGCACGGTGATCTATGAGAATACCAATACGCCCGGCAAATTTCCGATCCTGTCGCGGCTGCCGCCGACCCACACCAGCGGCACCACCGATACCTATGGTGTGATCAATGATATCTCGCTGATCGCGACCGCCACCACCCCGCTGCTGACAGCGGTTGTGCAGGGCGAATATACCGAGGTCGAATATCCCGGCCAGAACGACATCCAGCTGCGCAAGGCCTGGCTGGCGGTTGGTGATCTGGACCGGTCGCCCTTTTATCTGGCGGTTGGGCGCAAGACGGTGAATTTCGGCAATTTTGCCAGCTATGCGCCCTTCACCCATACCCATAACAGCCATTACTTCTGGGCCCAGACCAAGGATCCGCTGATCGAGATCGGTTATATCACCGAGCGTACCGAACTGGCGCTGTCGATCATTCGCAACCACCGGGGGAACCGGGTGATCAGCAGCCCGAAGAACGATGATCACTACACCAATTACGCGCTGAACGCCTCCCATCGCATTCCGCTGGCCAATGGTATGGGGCTGAAACTGGGGGCCGGTTTTCTGCGCGGCACGATCTACGACAGCACCATTGCCCATCATCCCCCCGGAAGCGGCATCGACCGGGGCTGGAACGGCGCTTGGGATATTCACGCCACCCTCAGCGCAGAGCGCTTCGACGTCATGGCCGAGTTCACCCAGACCACCGACCGCTGGCCTGCCACCGATCACAAGGTCAGCGCGCTGACGCTGCAGGGGCGCTACCGGGGGGAGGTGCTGGGACGTCCGGCGGTCTATTCACTCTCCGCCAGCCACGGGCGGCAAGGCGCCTCCGGCACCGAATGGGAGTCGATGTCGCAGATCATCCTCGGGATGGAGGTTGCGCTGGCCCCGAATGTCACGCTGGGGGCGGAATACCTGTTCAACGATGGCTTTGTGCCGCTGATCCTGCCCCGGCGCACAGGCGATGCCAGCGTGCGCTCGCATAGCGTCATTCTGGGCGCCAAGCTCACCTTCTAGCGGGTGGGCACCAGCGCGGGCAGGGCTTGTCCTGCCGCCTCTGGCCAGTATATCTGGCCTGAATACAGGCGCCACGCCGCCCCGGCGGTCAGTGATGCGAAGGAGAGATTGCCCCATGGGTGCCAAGACCCTGACCTGCCTCAGCTGTGCCCAGCTGAACCGCGTGCCCGAGGACCGTCTGGCCGCCGGCCCCAAATGCGGCACCTGCGGGGCTGCGCTGATCCCCTCGACGCCCGTCGATGTCGACCCGGCGACCCTGCAAAAGGCCGCCGCGCAGGATGACCTGCCGCTGGTGGTGGATTTCTGGGCGCCCTGGTGTGGTCCTTGCAAGATGATGGCCCCGGATTATGCCAAGGCGGCAAAAACGCTGCAGGGGCAGGTGCGGCTGGTCAAGCTGAACACCCAGACCCATCAGTCCACCGGCGCACGCTATCGGATCAAGGGGATCCCGACACTTGTCCGCTTTGTGCGCGGCAAGGAACAGAAACGGCAGGCAGGCGCCCTGCGCGCAGGCCAGATCGTGAGCTGGGCGAAGGGATGAGCCGGAGGCTCGGCTGATATCGAAACGCGGATAAGGGGGTTTGGCCCTGCGGTTGGCTCAGGTCCTGCGGTCGGCTCAGGCCATGCGGTGGGTTTCATCCCCGTCCGGCGGCATCATCGGGCGCAGACCCGGCGGCAGATGCAGCATTGCAAGCATGGTCACAATGGCGGCGGTTGTGCCAACGGTAGGGTAGAGCAGCAAACTATACCAAAGTGGCAGCGCATAGAGGGTATAGGCGGCGACCGCAGAGAAAATCCCTGCAAAAGTACCGACAATGATCCCGATCCATGCCATGTTTATACCTCTTAGGTTGAGTCGCATTTAATCTACAATTTTTCAGGCAGAGTGCAACTCTCTGTGTTCGAGCAAGATAGCTCAAATTGTCTTTAAATTTGGTTAACATCGGGGGTGGCGCAGGTGATGGGATCTGCTGAATTATGTGTAATGCTGTGATTTCAATTGGAAATATCAGATGGATGCGCGATCTTCGCTGCGCGTGTGGAAGGTGTCAAATTGATGTATCCTGCGAATTTTGCTCTGGGCGTCTGCGCGGGAAGCCGCCGCTTTTCAGGACCAGCGCCACGGTGAGGCCGACGCCAAGCAGGCTGCTGATGCCACTATAGAGCAGAAGAAGCCCCCAGATGGGCAGGTTGTACGCCACATAGTATATCACCGTGACCATCATGGTCACACCGGTACTCGTCAACATCGCCAACCAAGCCATATCACCCTCACTCAACTGAGGGGAAATTGCCCTGAAACAGGCGATGCAATCAATATGTCTTACGGTCAGATGGCGAGTATATTGGTATGTGTTGCAGCTTATTCTGGCATTATGGCCGCGACGGGCTGTTTTGGTGCGCATATCGCACGTATTTGACCCGTGGAGTGGTCGGCTGCGGCGGATATCAGGCCCGCGCGGGTTTCGCCGACAGCCCCTGATGTGCTCCGTGCGCCCGCTTGTCCCCGGCCTTGTCCGCCAGCGCATCGCGGGCGGCCTTTTGCGTCCACAGCAGCAGGATCGCCAGCATCGCCGAGGGCACTCCGAACAGCGGATAGAGCAGCAGGCTCATGCCGAAGGACAGGCCGATCAGCGTATAGCCCAATACGGCCGCATTCAGCCCGCCAATGACGCCTACCAAGATCCCGATTCCTGCCATGCTCTCACCCTTCTGTGGTTCGCCGACGGGCACAGGCCCCGGCAAATCTCAGAATAGGGTTAATTTTGTTCAAATTATGCCGGGGTCATGGCGGCTGTGGGAACGGGTTGGTTCCGACAAAGGGAACACGACGACCTGGAAAGCCGGATGAGAGGGGACGCCGGCCTCTATTAAGAGGACGACGCCGAATAAGCCTTTTGGGAAGGAGTGATTTGAAGACTTCAGGGGGTGAGCTGGTATCGCATCACCCCCTGAAGCTCACTTATCGCACGAACTTCTTGTGCTTCAGACGCTTGGGCTCCAGCGCGTCGGGGCCCAGGCGGCGTTTCTTGTCTTCTTCGTAGTCCTCGAAGTTGCCCTCGAACCACTCCACATGGGCGTCGCCCTCAAAGGCCAGAATATGCGTACAGATCCGGTCGAGGAAGAAACGGTCGTGCGAGATGACCACGGCGCAGCCGGCGAAATCGACCAGTGCGTCTTCCAGCGCGCGCAGGGTTTCGACGTCCAGATCGTTGGTCGGTTCGTCAAGCAGCAGCACGTTGCCGCCCTCTTTCAGCAGCCGCGCCATATGGACCCGGTTGCGCTCGCCGCCCGACAGCAGCGACAGTTTCTTCTGCTGGTCGCCGCCCTTGAAGTTGAACGACGAGCAATAGGCGCGGGAGTTGACCTGCGCGTCGCCCAGCTCGATGATCTCGGCGCCGCCGGAGATGGCTTCCCAGACGGTGTCATTGTCGTTCAGATCGTCGCGTGACTGGTCGACATAGGACAGTTTCACGGTATCGCCATAGCTGACGCTGCCCTCATCGGGCTGTTCCTGTCCGGTCAGCATCCGGAACAGGGTCGATTTACCCGCACCGTTGGGACCGATCACGCCGACGATGCCGCCGGGGGGCAGGTCAAAGGACAGGTTCTCCACCAGCTGCTTGTCGCCGTAATGTTTGGAGATGCCCGAGACCTCGATCACCTTGGACCCCAGACGCGGGCCGTTGGGGATGACGATCTGGGCGCGGGTCAGTTTCTCGCGCTCGGACTGGCTGGCCAGATCGTTATAGGCGTTGATCCGGGCCTTGGATTTGGCCTGACGCGCCTTGGCGCCCTGACGCATCCATTCCAGTTCGCGCTCCAGCGTCTTCTGCTTGGATTTGTCTTCGCGCGCTTCCTGCTCCAGACGTTTGGCCTTCTGTTCCAGCCAGCTGGAATAATTGCCCTCGTAGGGGATGCCGCGGCCCCGGTCCAGCTCGAGGATCCAGCCGGTGATGTCATCCAGGAAATAACGGTCGTGGGTGACGCAGAGGATAGTGCCCTTGTAGTCGATGAGATGCTGTTGCAGCCAGGCGATGGTTTCCGCATCAAGGTGGTTGGTCGGTTCGTCAAGGAGCAGCATGTCGGGGGCTTCAAGCAGCAGCTTGCAGAGGGCCACGCGACGGCGCTCACCACCAGACAGGTTGGCGATTTCGGCATCATCCGGCGGGCAGCGCAGCGCCTCCATCGAGACGTCGATCTGGCTGTCCAGATCCCAGAGGTTCTCGGCGTCGATCTTGTCCTGCAGCTCGGCCATTTCCTCGGCGGTCTCGTCCGAGTAGTTCATCGCCAGCTCATTGTAGCGATCAAGAATGGCCTTTTTCCCGGCGACGCCCAGCATGACGTTTTCACGCACGGTCAGGCTTTCGTCCAGCTTCGGCTCCTGCGGTAGATAGCCAACCTTGGCGCCCTCGGCGGCCCAGGCCTCACCGGTGAAATCGGTATCGAGCCCGGCCATGATCTTCATCAGCGTTGATTTACCGGCGCCGTTGACGCCGACAACACCGATTTTCACACCGGGGAGAAAGGACAGGTGGATGTTTTCAAAGCATTTCTTGCCACCGGGGTAGGTCTTGGAGACCCCCTGCATGTGGTAGACGTATTGATAGGCAGCCATGAGACAGCTCCGTGTAAGGGGGGAATTTGCTGGCTGGTGTGATAGCGGATGGGAAAGGCGGGGGCAATGCGGGATGCAGGGGCGCGGGCGCGGGGCGTGCACGCCTGCCGCCATGATCGCAAAGACTGGCGGGGCGGCTTTCACAGTTTCGCAACCAGAGCCTGCAACAGCTGATTGATCTCTCTTGCAACTATGTGCATCAAGGCAGGCATGATGCACCGCTTGCCCCATATTCCGCCCGGTACCACTGTTGGCCTTCTGGGCGGGTCCTTTGATCCGCCGCATCAGGGGCATCGTGCCATCTCGCTGGCAGCGCTCAAACGCTTTGGGCTGGATCAGCTGGTCTGGCTGGTGTCGCCCGGCAATCCGCTTAAGGCGCACCCGCCAGCGCCGCTTGACCGCCGGATTGCCGCCGCGCGGGCGCTGATGGACCATCCGCGTGTGCAGATCAGCGGGATCGAGGCCGATGTCGGCACCTGCTACACGGCCGAGACGCTGCGCCTGCTGCGGCAGCGCCATCCCGGCGTGCGCTTTGTCTGGTTGATGGGGGCGGATAATCTGGCCGATTTCCACCGCTGGAAAGACTGGCGGCAGATTCTGGACACCGTACCCGTTGGGGTGCTGGCGCGACCGGGTGAGCGGATCTCGGCGCGGCTGTCGCCTGCCGCGCGGCTTTATGCACCGTATCGGCTGAAAGGTGGGCAGAGCCGTCTGCTGGCCCATGCCGAGGCCCCGGCCTGGTGTTTTGTGAACGTGCCGATGGTCAATATCAGCTCTAGCGCGATCCGGGCGCGTGGCGATTGGTCAGCGACGCAGCCGCGCTGAGACCAGACCGGCGCTGATGACCACACACAGACCGGCCCAGGTCAGCACATCAGGCCATTGATCAAAGACCAGCCAGCCGAGCGAGACGGCGGCGATCAGCTGGAAATAGACCAGCGGTGCCAGCCGTGACGCGGGTGCCTGCGCATAGGCAAAGAGCAGCAGCAGATTGCCCAGCATCGAAAACCCCGCACTGCCAAAGGTCAGCGCCGCAGTCGCCAGTCCGGGCGCGGGCAGGGCGGTCAGCCCCAGCGGCAGCGTCAGCAGCGCGCTGATCGACAGCTGGGTCAGGCTCAGCTGCAGCGGCGTGCCAAGATGCGACAGCCAGCGCGAGGTGGTGAGAAATCCGCCATAGAACACCCCCGCCAGAACCGCCCAGATCAGATTGACCGAGCCCCCCAGCCCGGGCCGCACCACCAGCAGCACGCCGCAGAATCCCAGCGCCATCAGCAGGCTGCGCGCCAGCGTCGCAGGTTCGCGCAGCAGCAGGACGGAGAGCACATAGCTAACCATCGGCCCGACAAAAAAGGCGGCAAACACATTTGCCAGCGGTTCGGTCTTCAATGCGATCTGGATCGACAGGATACCGCCGCTCAGCAGCGCCGCGCGCAGCCACAGCCGCCAGTCGGCCAGCAGCGGATAGGCACTGCGCAAGGCAAACGGCGCCACCATCGCTGTGCCGATTGCAAATCGAGACCAGGCCACGAATCCCGGTGTCGCCAGACCGCCCGATGTGAGCAGTTTCCCGCAAAGGTCCCCGGCAGGGATCATTGACATGGCGACAAACATGATCATCACTGCCCGTACCATCGCGTCAGCGGTAGCAGGCGGCTCGGCCAAAGAAAAGCCGCCAGTTTGCGGTCGGGGGGCTGTCGGACTGCGGCATAATAACCTGCCGCATGTTTGCAGAATTGTAGGGGTTTTGAGTAGACTATTGCTGATATGATTTCGCGACGATTTTTTCTGACCTCTGGCCTTGCCTCCGTGGCGGCGCAGACAGCCCTGGCCAATGCGCCGGCTGTTTCTCTGCGCCCGGTGGCACGGGATCCTGCCAGCCTGATCAGCGCCGGCGGCGGGCTGAAGGGGCTCCTGGCGCGCGCGGGCCTCTCTGGGCAGATTGCCTGCGCCGTGGCGGACGTCAAAAGCGGACTGCGGCTTGAGGCTGAGGGCGCCGCGTCGGCCCTGCCGCCGGCCAGCGTCGCCAAGGCGCTGACCGCTCTTTATGCGCTCGATGCGCTGGGGCCGGACCATCGCTTTACCACGCAGATTGTGGCCACCGGCGGGATCAGCGGCGGCGTGGTCGGCGGCGATCTGGTGCTGGTGGGCGGCGGCGACCCGATGCTCAACACCGACAATCTCGCGCGGCTGGCGCAGGCGCTGAAGGCGGCCGGCGTCCGCGAGGTGCGTGGTGCCTTCCGGATCTGGGAGGGGGCGCTGCCGCAGATCGCCTCGATCGACCCGGGTCAGCCCGATCACGTCGGCTACAGCCCGGCCATTTCTGGCCTCGCGCTCAATTACAACCGGGTGCATTTCGAATGGAAACGCGCAGGGCAGGGCTGGGCGGTGACCATGGATGCCCGCACCGAGAAATATCGCCCAGAAGTCTCCGTTGCCACGATGAAGATCGCGCAGCGCAGCCTGCCGGTATACAGCTATTCCGAACGCAACGACACCGATCACTGGACCGTCGCCAGCCAGGCTCTGGGCAAAGGCGGCGCGCGCTGGCTGCCGGTGCGTCATCCGGGCGCCTATGCCGCCGATGTGTTCCGCACCATGGCGCGCGCCAACGGGATCAAGCTGGGCGCGCCGAAACCGGCCAACGCGCCGCCCTCGGGGCAGGTGGTGGCCCATCACAACAGCCCACCGCTTGATCTGATGCTGAAGGCGACGCTGAAATATTCCAACAATCTGATGGCCGAGATGATCGGCCTGGCGGCAACGCAGGCGCGTGGTGGCCGGCCGCGCGCGCTGAAGGATTCGGCGGCGGCGATGAACAGCTGGGCTGCGGCAACCTATGGCATGACCAATACCCGGCTGGTGGATCATTCCGGTCTGGGCGAGGCATCGCGGATCACACCGGATGACATGGTCAGCGCGCTGGTGGCCTCCTATCGGGACGGGCGGCTGAAACCGCTGCTCAAATCCTTCCCGATGCGCGACAGCAAGGGGCGCGTGCTGAAAGCGCATCCGATCAAGGTCACCGCCAAGACCGGTACGCTCAATTTCGTATCGGGTCTGGGCGGCTTCATGACCGCGACCGACGGCACCGTGCTGGCCTTTGCCATATTCAGCGCCGACCAGCAGGCCCGCGCACGCATACCCCGCGCCGAACGCGAGCGCCCCAAAGGCGCGCAAAGCTGGAATCGCCGCGCCAAAAAGCTGCAACAGAGCCTGATCGAACGCTGGGGCCGCGTCTACGGCAGCTGAGCCGTGGAGATGCAAATGGGGCGTGGGCGTATCAGGCGTGGCCCGTTACCTGGTTTGCGGCTCTGCCACGGCTCCGGCCGATCAGCTTTAACCGCCGGTCAAGTCCTGTGCGAGCATCAGCGCGTTGCCGTCGGGGTCGTAGAAGGTCGCGGTTTTGACCATGCCTTCGACCACATCCGTTTCGCCATCAAATTTGACGTTGGCCTGTTCCAGTTTCTGCCGGGCCGACTCCAGATCAGCGCAGCCAAAGACAGGGACGCAGTTTCCCGGCGCGGGCTTCGTGTGCTCGCCAAGGCCGATTGCGACTCCGGGCGTGTTGGTTTGAACCTCGGACCAGCCTGCCTCGTCAGCATGATAGAGCAACTCAAAGCCCAACATGGTTTCGTACCATTTGGCGCTGGCGTGGCGATCCTTGACCGACATTGCGATGGTGATGGTTTGATCTACTGAAACGAGTGACATGGGCTTTCCTTATGATCTAAAATATACTAACTATACTTTATGGACATAATGACGCTTGTCAACATCACATCCAGGGCCTGGGCAATGCCCATTCTGTCGAGCCTCAGTTCCGGTATCGCCGGGCGGCAGGCGCCGTTGCTGGCTGCGACCGGTGCCAGCCGGACCGCCTTTGCGCAAAGTATGGATCATTTGATTGACCTTGGCCTGATTGAGCGCAATCCGGGCTACGGTCATCCGCTACGCCCCGAATTTCGGCTCACTCAATCAGGCGCGGCAGCCGCAGCCATCGCCTGCAAGATCCACGATGTCGCGTGCGAGGACGACCGGCCCCTGCTGCGCCGGTCATGGACATTGCCGGTACTGACAACGCTTCACAGACCAAGTCATTTCAGCGACATCAAGCGAAACCTGCCGACAGTAACGGATCGGGCCCTGTCGCAGTCATTGAAATCAATGGAAGCAAAAAGCTGGGTGTGCCGCAGCGTGGATGGTGCGGCCCGCCCGCCCCGGTCTATCTATCACGCGGTGAACACCGGTGGTCTGATAAGCCAGGTCATGGCCCCAGAATTCACCGGCATCTAGACAACAGGCGATTTAGCGACATTTGGCTGAGATCGGGGAAGCCCCCCGCCTCGCGGCCCCTTGAGTGCGTGAGTGTTCGCGGCCGTTCTCTGGCCCCGGCAGCGGATCTTCTGTGGCGTTCGCGCCCGGTGCTGCCGTGGTGCCTGCCTCAGACCATATGGCGGGCGCGGGCGCCGCGCTCGATGGCGGCGGCGTGCAGCCGGTCGATGTTCAGCTCATAGCGGATTTCTTCCAGCAGCCGCAGCTCCGACTCGGCAAGGCTGCCATCGGCCGCGGCCACATCGCAGGCCAGTGCATAGGCGGTCTCAAACAGCCGCTCGGGCAGATCCTCGCGGATCAGGCCGAACAGCGCATCCAGCCCGTCCTCCTGCTCAAAAAGGTCAAACACCGTCTGCGAGGTGCGGTTCATCCGGTCGATGTCGTAATCGGCAAAGACCGGCAGCATGTTGACGGCGGATTGGATTTTCACCAGCTCGGCGGTGCGGATATTCTCATCCGAGGCCGAGACCGCCACCATCAGCGCAACGAGGCAATCCTGCGGGGTAAAGGGGTGGGCGGTCTGGGTGTTCATTGTGGGATTCCAGTAAATTGGCACGGGTTCGTGAACAAGAATAGGCATCCCCCCCGGCCCAATCAACGGGTCAATGCGTCACCGGGTGAAATCCGCTGCCGCCTCCCGCTCTTCACCGGTGCGGCGAGGGGCGCGCAGCAGGCAGGGCGGGGCGAGGGGCCAGCAGAATGCAGGCCGCTGCGGGATCGCCCGCCGGGACCGCGCAAATCGCGCGACATTGGGGCCGTTTGGGCGCTGTTGGGGCGCTATTCTGGTGCTGAAACACTGCGGTTTCTTGACACGTATCGCCGCTCACCATAGGTGAGGCCGACCGGGTGCATGGGGCGCCCGGCAGTGGTGAGCCGCCCGCAGTCACCGGCGCCCGAGACAGCGCCGCAGACGGGGGGCTAGCAGTCCGACCGGAGCCACCTCCGGTTGCCGATGGAGAACATGATGTCTGATCTGCGCGAAGAAGCTCTGAAGAGCAAAGCCTGGCCGTTTGAAGAAGCCCGCCGGGTTCTCAAACGTTATGCCAAGGGCGCGCCGGAAAAGGGCTATGTCCTGTTCGAAACCGGCTATGGCCCCTCCGGCCTGCCGCATATCGGCACCTTTGGCGAGGTGGCCCGCACCACGATGATCAAGAAAGCCTTCGAGGTGATCTCGGATATTCCGACGAAGCTGATCTGCTTTTCGGATGATCTCGACGGGATGCGCAAGATCCCCGGCAACGTGCCAAATGCCGACAGCCTGCAGGACCACCTGCAAAAGCCGCTGACCTCGGTGCCGGATCCATTTGGCGAATACGAGAGCTTTGGCCATCATAACAACGCCATGCTGCGCCGGTTCCTTGATACCTTCGGCTTCGAGTACGAGTTCTATTCTGCCACCGAATTCTACGGCTCCGGTCAGTTCGACGAGATCCTGAAGCGCGCCGTCGACAAATACGACGACATCATGGCGATCATGCTGAAGTCCCTGCGCGAAGAGCGCCGTCAGACCTATTCGATCTTCCTGCCGATCCACCCGGACACCGGCCGCGTGCTCTATGTGCCGATGAAGAAGGTCTGCGCCGAGACCTATACCATCACCTTTGATGACGAGGACGGCAAGGAATGGACCCTGCCGGTGACCGGCGGCAACGTGAAACTTCAGTGGAAGCCCGACTTCGGCGCCCGCTGGGCGGCACTTGGCGTTGATTTCGAGATGTACGGCAAGGATCACTCCACCAATACGCCGATTTATGATGGCATCTGCCGGGTGCTGGGCGTCCCGGCGCCGGAGCATTTCACCTATGAGCTGTTCCTCGATGCCAACGGTCAGAAGATCTCCAAGACCTCGGGCAACGGGATTTCCATTGATGAATGGCTGACCTATGCCTCGACCGAGAGCCTGGCCTATTTCATGTATCTGAAGCCCAAGACGGCGAAGCGGATGCACTTCGATGTGATCCCCAAGGCGGTGGACGAATACCACCAGCAGCTGCGCGCCTATCACACCCAGGATTTGAAGGGACAGCTGAACAACCCGGTCTGGCACATCCACGCAGGCGATGTGCCGCAGTCGGATATGGTGGTGCCATTCTCGATGCTGTTGAACCTTGCTTCGGCCTCCAGCGCCGAGGACAAGGCAACCATGTGGGGCTTCATCAACAAATACGCCCCCGACGCGACGCCAGAGAGCAATCCGACCATGGATCAGGCGGCGGGCTTTGCGGTGGCCTATTTCAACGATTTCGTGAAACCGGCAAAGACCTATCGCCTGCCCACCGATCAGGAGCGTGCGGCGCTTCAGGATCTGGCGGATGCGCTGAAATCGCCCGAAGCCGCGCTGGCCGCGATTGCCAAGAAGAACGAAATCGCAGGCAGCACCGACCCGCTGCCCGAGGCCGATTTCGCGGATGAGGAATTCCTGCAATCCGTTGTCTTTGCCATCGGCAAGATCCACGGGTTCGAGCCGCTGCGCGCCTGGTTCTCGGCCATCTACGAGGTGCTGCTGGGCGCCACGCAGGGGCCGCGTTTCGGCGGGTTCATCGCCCTTTACGGGGTCGAGGACACCATCACGCTGATTGATCAGGCGCTGGCGGGTGAGCTGGTCTGACCCCGCAGCCATATGTCAACGGAAGGGCGCCTGTAACGGGCGCCCTTTTTGTTTCGCGCAGGGCGCAGCGGCGCGGCAAAACAGGCAGCGGTGATTGACCGCGCCCGCGCCGGGGCTAGCTGACAGGGGCATCAGAGGAGATCTGCCATGCGCAAGTTTTTGTTGATGAGTGTTTCTGTCGCCCTGTTGTCGCTGCCGGTTCCGGGTGCCGCCGAGGGGCGCGATAGCGCGATAACCGGCGTGATTGCAGATCAGATCGCCGCCTTTCTCAGGCGTGATTCCGAGGCCGCCTTTGCCCATGCGTCGCCGATGATTCAGGGGCTGTTCGGCAATTCCGAGCGTTTTGCACAGATGGTGCAGTCGGGCTACCCGATGGTCTGGCAACCGGATGAGGTGCGCTATCTGGGGCTGCGCACCGTGGCCGGTGGCCTGTGGCAGCGGGTGATGATCACCGATCCAGAGGGGCGGGTACATCTTCTGGATTATCAGATGGTTGAGACCCCGGCCGGCTGGAAGATCAACGCCGTTCAGCTGCTGACGGAGGATGCGCCCGCGACCTGATCCATCGCCTGATTCTCCCCCCGGTGCATACCCTGCGAACGCCCCTCTGAGGGCGCGTTAAACCCCGTCCTTTACAACCCTTTCCCTGAGTGAACCGGGCTGCGGCCTGATCAGCCGGAAACGGCGGTATTAGAAAGGGTGACTGATGAACATAGCGATCACTGACGGCGTAGAGCTGATGCCCCCGGCCTTTGCCGAGGGGCTCAACAACTGGTCCAGCGGCAATGGCACACCGGGGTCGGACACCTATCAGGGCGCAGCCAATGCGGCCTTTGTCGCGGCAGACGCCGATTTTGGCGGCTGTCTGGAACTGCAAAAGACCGCTTCGGTGCAGAAACTGCGCAATATGACCCGCACCATGCTGACGCCGGGCTGCTATTTGCAGGTCACCGCGCGGGTAAAGGCGGTCAGCGGTGCCCTGCCAACCGTTCGCATCGCGGCCTGGGCCGGGCAGTCGGGCGGCGGTCATCTGGGCGGCGTGGTCGAGACCGGGGCGGGCACCAGCCTGTCGACCTACGGAAAAGTGGTTGAGGTATCGGCCATTATCGGCACCGGCAGCCGCAATGGCGTCGATATGGCCTGGGGGCTTGAGGGGCGCTTTGCCCATGTGGGGCTGGATCTGATCGGGCCAAATGGCGGCGTGGTGCGGGTCGATGATATCGAGGTACGCGATGTCACCGGAGTCTTCCTGCGCAATATGATCAGCCTGGTGGATGTGACCGACTATGGCGCAATCGGTGATGGCAGCACCGACAATACCTCCGCCTTTGAGGCGGCTGATGCCGCGGCCGCCGGCCGTCGTGTGCTGGTCCCTGCGGGGGAATTCTACCTCGGCAGCACCGTGTCGATGAACCATGAGGTCCAGTTTGAAGGCACCGTCCGCATGCCCACCAGCCGGATGCTGCTGCTGACCCGCAATTTCGATTTCCCCAGCTATGCCGCGGCTTTCGGGGATGAGGAACTGGGCTTCAAGAAGGCGTTTCAGGCGCTGTTGAACAATGCCGATCATGAATCGCTGGATCTGTGCGGGCGCAAGGTCACCCTGCGCGGACCCGTCGATATGCAGGCGGCGGTCCCCAACAAGACCAGCTACGCGACCCGCCGGGTGATCCGCAACGGCCAGCTGGAGGCTGCCGCCAATGCCGCCTGGGACACCGATACCATCACCGCTCAGGCAACCTATAGCACCAGCGCATCCCGCAAGCTGACAAATGTCGCCAATATCGCCAATATTCCCGTTGGCGCGCTTGTCGAAGGCAGCGGCGTCGGGCGCGAAATCTACGTCCGGGACAAGAACGTGGGCGCGGGCGAACTGACCCTGACCGCGCCGCTTTATGATGCGGTGGGCACCCAGCAATACACCTTTCGCGACTTCAAATACATGTTGGATTTCAGCGGCTTCAGCGCGCTCAGTAAATTCGGCATGACCGAGGTCGAGATTCAGTGCGACGGGCGCTGTAGCGGCATTCGTCTGGCCCCGGCCGGCACCGTGTTCAGCCTGGACCACTGCTTTATCTCGCGGCCACGAAACCGCGGCATCACCTCCATCGGATCCGGCTGTCAGGGTATCCTGATCGACAATTGCCAGTTCCTGTCCGATGAAGAGCCGCTGAATGTCGGCGCCCGGCAATCCATCGCGCTGAACGTCAACGCCAATGATGCCAAGCTGCGCAACAATCGCGCCACCAAGTTCCGCCATTTCGCATTGCTGGGTGGCCAGAACCAGACGGTGACCGGCAACCACTTCTTTCAGGGCGATACCGTTGCCGATGGCAGCCGCACCGCCGGTCTAATCCTGACCAGCACCAATTGCGCCTCGACCGTGTCGGACAATTACATCGACAATTGTTTTGTCGAATGGACCAATGAACGCGATGCCCGCCCCGATTTCACCAGCGGCTTCTCCTTCAGCGCCCTGTCGATCACCGACAATGTGTTCCTGTCCGGCGATGTCGCCCCCTGGTTCAGCTACATCGTGGTAAAGCCTTATGGCAGCGGCCATTTTCTGAACGGGATGACCGTGTCGGGGAATAAATTTCGCTCCATCAACGGCACCATCGACCGGGCAGAGCGGGTCGATACCAGCTTCTCCGACCTCGATTTCAGCCGCACCAGGGATATCTTCTACGAGGGCAACACCTATCACAACGTCTCAACCGCGGTGGCCAACCCGCTCAGGATTGAACATGTGCAGGGCAGCGCGGCCACGACCTGGACCGTCGACACCCAGGATGCGCTGCCATTTCGCGGTCAGGCACGGGGCATCGACAGCGTCGTCGCCATTGGCCCGGTAGAGCTCGGCGGCGGCGCCGATCGCCATGCCATGCCCTATGCCAAGCTGCGCGTCGGCAGCCGTCGCGATCAGGTCCAGCTGGTCTGGCCGGAGGCGGTGCGCGGCACGGTGCAGGTAACGGTGCGTGTGGACAGGTGATCCGCAGCGCTGGGGGTCAGAACCGGTGCCAGATCGCCAGTTTGATCCCCAGCGCGCGTGTTTCGGCGCGCTTGTGCTGGAGACCGATCACCAGCTCCGGCGCGCTCTTTCCGAACCGCTTTGCCAGTGGCAGCCGCAGGCTGGGGGTGATGGAAAAGGACAGCGGCGCGCCCGCTGTCCTGCTGGTTTCCACCTGCAGCAGCGGCGCCAGCTTGCCGGGGCGGTTCAGCCCCAGCGTGGCATCCAGTTTCCAGGTCTGCTGCCGCCCCTTGCTGCGCCATTCATGACCCAGATCCAGAGCGATCCAACCCGATAGCGGCCTGCCTTTCAGCGCGATGTCGAAGCCGCGCCCATAGGACAGGGTGATCCGCTGCATCGGCGCCCAGACCCCGCTGCTCTGATTGGCCCCCAGCGCCAGCTCCACCGCGGTGTTCGCCTGTCCCAGACGGGGCAGGGGGTGGCGCAGAAACAGCAGCGCATGGGCGGAGCTGCCGCGGCTGACATTCAGATCGGCGCCGAGCGTCCAGCGCGGATGCAGGCCAAATTCCCCGTAAAATCCGATCTCTGCCGGCAGGCGCTGCCCCTCGCTCAGCCCTTTCAGCGCGGCAAGGTCGCGGCGCAGCGTCAGGCTGGTCGCGCTGAACCCCTGACCCTCCTGCTGCAACCACGCCCCGGCGGAAACCGAGGCCAGCGGCATCAGGCAGAGGGCAAGGACAGCCAGTAAGCGTAGGAACCCGTGCAGCATAAAAACACTTTAAAGTTGATTTTATTTTTGACCACTCTTTTTATGCGTCTGTTGGACAAGGATCGGCGATCCTGCCGGGGCGGGCAAAAACCTCTGCCGGATTTCCTCAAACCGGCGTAGGCTGGAGATGGACAACGGAGGAAGCCATGCCGACGATAGCGACCAATACCGAAACCCAAACCGTGATCACCACCTTTGAGATGACGCCGGGCACCTGTCAGGATCTGCTGGATGCTCTTACCGAAGCCTATGCGGAGTTCATTTCGCATCAGCCGGGCTTTATCTCTGCCGGGCTGCATGTGAATGACGCCCAGACGCGGATCGCCAATTATTCGCAGTGGCGGCGGCGGGAGGATTTTATGGCCATGCTGCGCAGCACCGAGATGCGCAACCGCAATCGCAAGATCAACGAGCTTTGTCGCAGTTTTGAACCGGTGATGTATGAGGTTGCCGCAACCTTTTGATCTCTGGTGCGTTTCCCTGTTGTACGCGGCTGATCTCGATCAAGGCAGGCCGGTGGGCGCGGCCTCATGATGGGGGTGCCGCAGACAGAGGAGACCGCAAATGTATCATAATATTCTTGTCCCGATTTCGTTTGATCCCGACCGCGATGTGAGCGCCCCGCTAAAGCTGGCGGGGCTGCTGGCCACACCAGAGGCCCGGATCACCCTTCTGCATGTGGTCGAACAGGTGCCGGCCTATGCGATTTCCTATATGCCGGTCGATTATCTGGAGGGCACCCGCAAGGCGCTTCAGGCTGAGCTGGACGGCCTGGCCCAGACATTGCCCAACGCGACCGGGCTGCTGATTGATGGCCATTCCGGTCGTTCGATTCTGGACTGGGCCGAACAGAACGCACCCGACCTGATCATCATCGCCTCGCACCGGCCGGGGATGCAGGACCTGCTGCTGGGATCGACCGCCACGCAGGTGGTGCGCCACGCGGCCTGTGCGGTGCATGTCGTGCGCTGAGACTTGCGGTTTTTTGACGCGAGGCCAGCAATTCGTCGCCGACAGGCTTGTCCCGCGCGGCAGCCGACCCCACTTGGATTGCAATCAGGTTTAGCGAGGAGAAAACGATGCAATGTCCAATTGACGGCGCCCAGCTGGTAATGACCGACCGGGCCGGTGTGGAAATCGACTATTGTCCGCAATGCCGGGGTGTCTGGCTTGATCGCGGTGAATTGGATAAAATCATCGAACGGTCCAGCCAGCCAGCGCCGCAGCCGCAGCCCCGGCAGCAGGACAGTTATCGCCCTGAAAAACGCGATTCAGACCGGCATTATTCGGAAAAACGCTACAAGAAAAAACGGGGTGGCTTTCTTGAGGACCTGTTTGATTTCTGATCTGAAAAATGCAGAAAACCACCTTTTGTAAATAAGGGCGGTTTGTTCATAGCTGTCTGGTGAGATGCGCGGGCAGCCTGCCGCACCACTTAGTGTAGATAAAAATATGCCCCGGCGCCATGATCTGGCTGCCGGGGCATTATCTAACGCCCTGTTAGATATGAGCTTTGCTGCCGCGTGGGCCTGCGATCAGCCATGCGATCAGGCCGATCACCGGCAGGACCAGGATAACAAGGGTCCAGATCACCTTGGCTGCGGTCGATGCGCCGGATGTCAGGACCTGGTAGATCGCGTAGAGGTCAGCGATAAGAATAAGCAGACCAAGAAGACTGTAACCCATTTTCTCTCTCCATCAATTTTGTTCTGTCTGCTCAACCTTTCAGACGCCAAAAAGGTTCCGCTAAAATTTTTGGGAACCTTTTTGTGAGGTGGATTGTTTGCTTCTCGAACCATCACTGAGATGTATCGCAATCTGAAAGGAACCACGCTATGAAAACCGCTACCGGAATTATTATGGGTATTGTTGCTGTAATCGCCATTGCGGTCGGCATCTACATGGTCGACGTCGACCAGACCGAAGAGGCAAGCCTGCCTGACGTGGATGTCAGCGTCGAAGGTGGCAACCTGCCGAAATTTGATGCCGAAGTCGGTTCCGTCTCCATCACCGAGGAAACCGCCACCGTAAAGGTTCCCGACGTTGATGTGACCATGGAAGAAGCCGAAATCTCGGTGCCCGGTCTGAAAGTGACCCCGCCGGAAGACGCTGCTGACGAAGTTGCCGCCGAATCCAACTAATGCCAGTCCGCCTGTGACCCGGCATTCACTGCCCCCCGCATTTGCGGGGGGTATTTTCGTTTTGGACCCCTATCCGATCGCCGGTGCTGCGGACCGGGCCGAGGCCGCGCCGCAACGGTGGGCGCCTATGAAAATTTCTTCTGCGATTTGCCGCGATAGGCCCGTGTCCCGGCCTTGCCCGCAGTGGACCGGCCCCGTGATTTGACCGCCGCCTCCGACGCGGCTTCGACGGCGGACTGCCGCGCCAGCGGATCGTCGGAAATCGCCAGATCCACCGCTTCCAGCCGTTTGACCTCGTCGCGCAGCCGGGCTGCCTCCTCGAACTCCAGGTTCTCCGCCGCCTTGCGCATCTGTTCGCGCAGCCCGGCCAGATGGGCCTCCAGATTGGCGCCGTGCATCGGTTTGTCGAGGGTTGCGGTCACGCGGTTCATATCCACATCGCCCGCATAAAGACCGGCCAGCACATCCTCGACGTTCTTTTTCACCGTCGCGGGCGTGATGCCATGTTCAAGGTTATAGGCGATCTGCTTGTCACGGCGGCGGTTGGTCTCACCAAGCGCGCGCTCCATCGAGCCGGTGATCCGATCGGCATACATGATGACGCGGCCCTCGGCGTTCCGCGCGGCGCGGCCAATGGTCTGGATCAGCGAGGTCTCCGAGCGCAGGAAACCCTCCTTGTCGGCATCGAGAATCGCGACCAATCCGCATTCGGGAATATCCAGCCCTTCGCGCAACAGGTTGATGCCAATGAGCACGTCAAAAGCGCCAAGCCGCAGATCGCGCAGGATTTCGATCCGCTCCAGCGTGTCGATGTCGGAGTGCATGTAGCGCACCTTGATGCCCTGTTCGTGCAGGTATTCGGTCAGGTCCTCGGCCATGCGTTTGGTCAGCGTGGTCACAAGGGTGCGGAACCCATCGGCGGTGACACGGCGCACCTCGTCCAGCAGATCATCCACCTGCATCGAGACCGGGCGGATCTCCACCTGCGGATCCAGAAGGCCGGTAGGGCGGATCACCTGCTCGGCAAAGACGCCGCCGGACTGTTCGATTTCCCAGGCCGAGGGCGTGGCGGAAACAAACACCGACTGCGGACGCATCGCGTCCCATTCCTCGAATTTGAGGGGACGGTTGTCCATGCAGGATGGCAGGCGGAAACCATGTTCCGCGAGGGTGAATTTGCGCCTATGGTCGCCTTTGTACATGCCGCCGATCTGCGGCACGGAGACATGGGATTCATCCGCAAAAACAATGGCATTGTCGGGAATGAATTCAAACAGGGTCGGCGGCGGCTCGCCCGGTGCGCGGCCCGTCAGATAGCGCGAATAATTCTCGATCCCGTTGCAATGGCCGGTGGCCTCCAGCATTTCAATGTCAAAATTGGTGCGCTGTTCCAGCCGCTGCGCCTCCAGCAGCTTGCCCTCACCAACCAGCTGGTCGAGCCGCATTTTCAGCTCTTCCTTGATCGAGATCACCGCCTGTTTCAGCGTTGGTTTCGGCGTCACGTAATGCGAATTCGCATAGACCCGGATCTGGTCGAAGCTGCCGGTCTTTTCCCCGGTGAGCGGGTCGAACTCGGTGATGCCTTCCAGCTCCTCGCCAAAGAAGGACAGCCGCCAGGCGCGATCCTCAAGGTGGGCCGGGAAAATCTCCAGCGAATCGCCGCGCACCCGGAAGGAGCCGCGCTGAAACGCCTGATCGTTGCGCTTGTACTGCTGGGCAACCAGATCGGCCATCACCTGCCGCTGGTCATATTCGTCGCCGACCTTCAGGTCCTGCGTCATCGCCGAATAGGTCTCGACCGAACCGATGCCGTAGATGCAGGAGACCGACGCGATGATGATCACATCGTCCCGTTCCAGCAGCGCACGGGTCGCTGAGTGGCGCATCCGGTCGATCTGTTCGTTGATCTGGCTTTCCTTCTCGATATAGGTGTCAGAGCGCGCGACATAGGCCTCCGGCTGGTAATAGTCGTAGAAGGAGACGAAGTATTCGACCGAGTTTTCGGGAAAGAAGCCTTTGAATTCGCCGTATAATTGCGCCGCCAGCGTCTTGTTTGGGGCAAGAATAATGGCCGGGCGCTGGGTCTCCTCGATCACCTTCGCCATGGTAAAGGTCTTGCCGGTGCCGGTGGCGCCCAGCAGCACCTGATTGCGCTCGCCCTCCAGCACACCTTCGGAGAGTTCCTTGATGGCGGTGGGCTGGTCGCCCGCCGGATCGAACTCGGTGTGCATGACAAATTTCCGCCCGCCTTCCAGCTTGGGACGCTGCTGCGGCGCGCGGTCGGCCATCATGGGCATGGATTTGTCGGAATGGGCGTATGGCATATGGCTCTCTCCTGCTAGGGGCAGAGATTGGTCTGTTTTTGTTCTTATTCAAGGGGCTTTTTCCACCCCGCGCCCGACGATGGCTTCGCAGCGGCGCAAAATGCCGGTCGCTGAGGGCGGAAATCCCGGTTTTTCCTGCCAAACCCGTGCAATCTGCGGCATTTGCCACCTTGCCCGTGATCAGGGTTCAGCGCATATAGGGGGCAGAGATCTGAGAGGAGATATCCCATGCGAGCGCGGATTTATCGGCCAGCCAAGAATGCCATGACCTCCGGTATGGCCAAGACCCGCAAATGGGTCCTGGATTTCGTGCCCTCCAGCGCGCGGGAAGTGGATCCGCTGATGGGCTGGACCTCCTCACATGACACCCAAAGCCAGGTCCGCCTGCGGTTCGACACCAAGGAAGCGGCGCTGGAATACGCCGAGGCCAATGGCATCGACGCCATCGTGACCGAACCAAAGACCCGCAAGGCCAACATCCGGGCGGGCGGCTACGGCGAAAACTTCGCCACCAACCGCCGCGCCCCCTGGACGCACTAGGGTCAGGATGCATTGATTTCCGCTGCAACGCGTGATTCACGGTTCCGAAAACGGAGCGGTGATATGTCTGATCTTTTCTGGCTGACCGATGCCCAGATGGCGCGCCTTAAACCCTTCTTTCCGAAGTCGCATGGTAAGCCTCGGGTTGATGACAAGCGGGTTTGAGCGGGATTATCTTCATCAACCGCAATGGGTTAAGGGGGCGCGATGCCCCTGCAGCCTATGGCCCGCACAAGACTCTCTACAGCCGCTGGAAGCGCTGGAGCGAGAAAGGCTCTTCGCGCGGATGATGGCGGGCCAGGCCGCCGGGCACAGCGAAGAACAGACCGTGATGATTGACGCTACCTATCTCAAAGCCCACCGCACAGCGACCAGCATGGCAGCGAATTAAGGAGGGTCAGGAATTGATCCAGTGGATCAATTCCCCGACGAACGGGGGCGTGGGCGCCTGATCGGCCGAACCAAGGGCGGCATGGATACCAAACTGCATGCCATCTGTGACAGCCACGGGCGACCGCTCAGCCTGTTCGTCACCGCTGGGCAGGTCAGCGACTACATCGGTGCGCGGGCGTTGCTCCGCGCCCTGCCGAACGTCAAATGGCTGCTCGGGGACCGCGGCTATGACGCTGACTGGTTCCGAGAAGCGTTGTAAGACAAAGGGATACGCGCAGGCATCCCCGGCCGAAAGCAACGAAAGACCCCGGTCAAACATGACAAGCGCCGATACAAACGACGCAACCGCATCGAGATCATGTTCGGCAGGCTCTAGCACTGGAGGCGCGTCGCAACACGCTATGACCGCTGTCCCAAGGTATTCCGCTCGGCCATCGCCTTCGCAGCACTCGTCATTTCTTAGCTATGGGGCGTGAGCCAGTTTTTTATCGCGGTTGGGTGATGGTTACTTGAAAGATGCAATAACGGAAGGTAGCCGTGGCAAAAGCTTATGCATAATGGTTGAGCGGATATGAATAAATTCTCCCGAGAACTTACTTATCGTGTCGTAAGCAGTGATGATGATATCCCCGCGATCGCTAGGATCGCGCAAGAGGCGCATGAAGAGAGCCGCTACCGGGACATTCCTTTCAGCGAGGATAAAGTGCGAAAGCTGGTACAGCGGGCTTTGGTGGATGGGGCGCCGCAGATCGTACTGCTAGCCCTGAAAGGGGAAGTACCTGACGGGTTGGCGTCTTTTGTACCGTTAGGGAATTTCATATCGGAACAGATGTCCGAATTGCGTCCATCAACACCATCGCGGTGTCGCGCCGTGTCCGCAGCTCCCTCGGCGGAGGCCGTATCGCACTTGCGCTGATTCAAGGTCTCCATCGCTGGGCCAAAGCCCAGAACGCACGCGAAGTATCGCTGCATATAACGTCCGGTGTTGATCTGCCACGGGCGCATAAGCTGGCGGTAAGATTGGGGTATGAATTGACCGGGGGGAGTTATGCGCGTTTTGTTTGAATTTTCTTTGGCGCTGAGGGTTTGTTACTACTCATTTTTAGGAGATCTCGGGTGAAAAAGCTGTATAGTTTTTGCATCTCAAAAATTGATGACGGAAACGTTATAGTCGGCGCCGGCCTTATACACTTAATATCATCTCTGGTAATCTTAATGTTGATGGTGGTGGAGTCAATTATTGCGGGGTATGTTTCGGTAAATAATGATGTGGCGAGGATTGTAATTGCGATATGTGTCATACCTATATCTCCGTATTTACTAGGTTCCACTTTTATAATAGCTGAACAAATGTGGGTGTTTTTTGGAGTATATCAAATTTTTGGCGTCGAGGGTCGGCCTGTTAGGCGGTTAGTTAGGGGAAAATTCCTTAGGTGAAGTTGAGGTCGTTTTTCTAATATAATTAGTTCTTGAGGAAATTATGAATATTGGCATGCAGAAATTGATGTATTTAAAATTTAGATTGGCGAGAGATGCCCTGTGAAAAGTGAAAAATTCAAACCTTTTCTGAGTCTTTATTTGATTTGTGTTGTTTTGAAATTTTGGTTACCGGATAGGGACATGCTTGTTGGATTGAGGTTGGGTGTGAATAGCATGCTTCTGGGTGGTCCAGTGTATTTACTTTATCTCATTCTGCACGAGGGTGAAAAGTAGAAAAAGCAGGGTCACTTTGCCTTCATTTAATAGGCATTGATTTGAGGTTGTCACGGCTTTGTTGCACAAATCATCTGAGGGACCAACTGCTCATGCCCGTCAGCTATCACTCTGGATTCAAACAGTGAATCCCTCAGATGATTTGTGCAACAAAACCCTTCCAGCGACAAAGGCGACAGTTCGGCCCTGCCCGAACTTCTGAGCCAGTGCCGCCAGAGGAACAGATCTGCACCGTGACCGCCTTCTCGTGCATGTAGACATGCACTGCCGGGCAAGGGATGGCGCCTACGACACGCGCCGCTGCCATACGGCCATCCTGGATCGAGGCGCCGCCGCCGTCATCCCTATCCGCAAGAACGAGCGTCTTTGGAAGGAAGACTGTCCGGCCGCAACGGCCCGCAACGGGATCCTGCGCGCCACCCGGCACCTCGGGCGGGCCATCTGGAAGCGATGGACCGGCTATCATGCCCGAAGTCGGATCGAGGCAAAGATGCGATGTCTGAAATCCTTCGGCGTACGCATCGCCTCACGAGACTTCGACCGACAGGTCGCTGGACACCAAATCCGGATCGCGGTTCTAAACCGCTACACCGCCCTTGGCATACCTGTCACAGAGCCCGTAGGGTAAGTCCGTCCGGGGAAAGGGGAAGCGCCCCCTTCACACGATTTGTGCAACAGAGCCTATCCGGCGGCCCAAATCAGCCCCCTCCCAATGGCAGCGGAGGCCTGCGGCCCGGTTACCGGCGTTCTGGCTCGGTTGTCGCCCGGTCGTGGCGCGGCAGGGCTGGGGCGGGGCCATGCTGTGGGCGTCAGGTGTGCTACCTATGATTGATTCGATCAGCGGAACGGCGGTCACCTGTCAATTCGCCGTTCTGCGCGGTTCTGCGGCCCTTGCAACTGTCCGCACAACTTCGCTCATGTCCCGACGTCAATGGGCCAG
Source organism: Phaeobacter sp. JH20_29 (assembly GCF_048056175.1). Lineage (NCBI taxonomy): Bacteria > Pseudomonadati > Pseudomonadota > Alphaproteobacteria > Rhodobacterales > Roseobacteraceae > Phaeobacter > Phaeobacter sp. JH20_29. The sequence continues at coordinate 27,147 of NZ_JAYMWO010000009.1, read as the reverse complement.
CTTTTGCCGAAACCAAGGAGTGCCGAAAAACTCACCAGAAATAGTGAGTTGAACGATCATTCAATTCGGAAACGATCAGGGCACGAAACCAATATATCTATAATCTCCGAGGTCAGCCGATGGCGGCCCGGGCGCTCCGACATGCCTGCGGAGGGCTACGGGTGAATTTTGCCCATCAGATCTGACTACTCGGGGTTGAACGATTGGGTTGAATGACAGGGAGGCCAACATGCCAACATCAACCGAGACCAGCACAGACTGGTGGACCAATGATCAAACGCCGGAGAACCCCTTTGGCAAAAGCGAGGATTACGAGGGGTTTCTCGATTATCTGGGCGCGCTGGGACGCAGCCTGACGCCGGAAATCGCCGCTGAACCGCTGGTGATCAACCTGACCGGGCTGAATGATCACCCCAGCTACAAAGAGGCGGCCATCGGCGCGCTGGAGATGTGGTCCGCAGTCACGCCGTTGCAATTTGAGATCGTCGATGACGCCCCCTTTGATGCCGATGTGCACTGGATGGAGGTTGTCAGCCCGGAAATCGGCGAACAAAGCGACGGCAGCGCCTTTTCCAGCGACCGCTATGTCAGCGTCGGCCAGCGTTTTCACGATACCGAGCCGAATATCACCGACCTTGGCGGCTATGTCTTTGATACCTTCGTGCATGAGTTCGGCCATGAATTCGGCCTGAACCACCCCGGTCTGTATAACTACAGCGGCCCCGGCGGCGTGCAGATCAACTATCTGAACAATGCGACCTGGACCTATGACCGTCAGCAATACAGCGTCATGTCCTATTTCGATGGTATCGACGTGGGCGAGGATACGCGCTGGTCAGCGGTGACCCCGCTAATGGGTGATATCGAGGCGATCATTCGCCGCTATTTCTCCACCGTCGATGATGAGGGCGTGCGGACCTATCAGATCATCAACCTCAATACCGATGACAATACCTATGGCTTCAACAGCAGCGAATACGGCTACCTGCTGACCGAGGACGGGCCGCAGCACGATATCGGTTTTGTGATCCATGACACCGGCGGCGATGACACCATCGACTTCTCCGGCTCCACCGCCAGCACCATTCTGGACCTGCGTGCCGGTGAGTTTTCCAGCGTCAACGGGCACAACAACAATGTGTCGATCTTTGCCGGGCACAACGCGGATCAGACTGAATACTACATCGAGACAGGGATCGGCAGCAGCTACGACGATATCCTGATCGGCAATGACGGCGACAATGTTCTGGACGGGCGCGCGGGCAATGACCGCATGGCCGGCAATGGCGGAGATGACGTCTATTTCGTTGATTCCATTGATGATATCGTTCGCGAGGAAGAAAACGGCGGCAATGACACCGTGATCGTGGTGGCCGATGGGCTGGATCTGGGCGACATCGCCAATGTGGAGACCATCATCTACGCGGGCGGCACGCCGGGAACACCGGGCAGCGACGCGCCGGATGCGCCGAACGAAGGGCCAACCGATGCGCTGGACAGTCTGATCATCGGGGATGACAGCAATGAGACGCTGGATGGCGGTGCCGGTGGCAACACCATCTTTGGCCTTGGTGGCGATGATCTGATCATTGGCGGGCGCGATACGCTGGCCAGCCGCGACATCAACAACACCATTGATATTGCTGACCTTGAGGATCAGACCGAAACCGACGATGGCAATGACGCGCTTTATGGCGGCGATGGCAATGATACTATCAACGGCGGAGCGGGCGACGACCTGCTGGACGGCGGCGATGGCAACGACCTGCTGCGCGGTCAGGCGGGGGCCGATGTGTTCCGCGGCGGGGCAGGGATCGACACCGTTGATTTCAGCCAGGAAAGCCCGTTCCAGCTGCTGGTCAACCTGGAAACCAATGTGGCCAGCGGGGGCACCGCTTCGGGCGATACCTTCTACAGCATTGAAAACCTGATCGGCTCGGATGACCGGATCGACCGGTTTATCGGCACCTCCGACAACAACCATTTCTGGGGTCAGGGCGGCGGCGACGTCTTCAATGGCGGCGGCGGTGACGACACGCTGGATGGCGGCAACGACGGTGACATGCTCTATGGTGAGGACGGCGACGACGTTCTGATCGGCGGCAGCGGTCAGGATTATCTCGACGGCGGCGCGGGCGTGGATACCGTGGTCTATACCACCAGCTCGGTCGGGGTGACTGTCGATCTGGAAAACGGCACAGCCCGTGGCGGCGACGCTGACGGACCGGTGCAGATCGTCGGACGCGGCACCACGATCCGTCATGACATCATCGTGGATGTGGAAAACGCGGTTGGCTCGCTCCATGACGATCACCTGATCGGCTCGGATGGCGAAAACACCCTGAGCGGCGGTGCCGGCGACGATGTTCTGACCGGCGGTGGCGGGGCGGACCTGCTTGATGGCGGCGCGGGCAGCGATACGGCCGACTACGCCAATGCGACCCGTGGCGTGAAGCTGAACATGGCCAATGGCAAGACCGCGGGCGACACCTATGTTTCCATCGAGAATATCTCCGGCTCCGGTTTCAATGACCGGATCAAGGGCGACGGCTCCGACAATGTGCTGACCGGGCAGGGGGGCAATGACACCCTGAAAGGCGGCAACGGGGATGACACCCTGCTGGGGGATTTTGCCGATGCCGCGGATGCGATACCGCAGCCCGGTCTTGGCACCGGCTACGCTACGCTGGGTCCGGATGCGACCAATAACTCGATCGAAACCGCCTTTGATATCTCGGATAACTTCTCGCTGACCGAGGACCCGGATATCTTTGACTCGACCAGCGTGCTGCACACAACAGTGAATGCCACCGGCAACGGGGCGGGTGGTTACTACCGCATTGATCTGGCGGCGGGCACCGTGCTGACCATCGACATCGACGGGATTGCCGATCCCAATGTTCACGACAGCTGGGTTCGGCTGCTGGACAGCGAGGGCAATATCGTCACCCAGAACGATGATGGCGGCGGCGATCCCGGCTCCACCAGCAACCGCGACTCCAGCACTGTCTTTGTGGTCGAGGAAACCGGTACCTACTACATCCTTGAGGGCAGCTGGTCGCCGGATACCGCCGATGGCTGGTCCGAGAGCGTGCCTGAAGGCTCCACCTATGAGTTGAATGTCTCGGTCGAATTCCCACCGGCACCGGCGCAGCCGGGCGAGGCGGGCGAGGATGTGCTCAGGGGCGGACGTGGCAACGACATGCTGGATGGCGGTCTGATGGCGGATACGCTCTTTGGTGGTCAGGGAGACGATTACTTCCGCTTCTCGACCGAGCTGGGTGCGGACAATATCGACGAGATCCGCGACTTCGATGTGGCCAGTGACACCATCCTGCTGGACAGCGCGATCTTCACCGAAGTGGGCGCAGAGGGTGTGCTGGACTTTGGCGCCTTCCACAGCAGCGCTTCGGGTACCGCGCTCGATGCGGCGGACCGGATTGTCTACAACACCTCCAGCGGTGCGCTGACCTATGACGCGGACGGTCGGGGTGGTGACGATGCGATCCAGTTCGCCCAGTTGCAGTCCGGGCTACAGCTGACAGCAGATGATTTTGTGATCATCTGATCTGATACGAACAGGCACAGGGGGCCGATTGCGCCCCCTGTGTCGGCTATGTTTCGGGAGAGGAAACACCATGCCCCGCTATCTTGCCCCGCAGTCTATCAGACAGTCCCAACCTCGGTCCCATATCCAGCCGCTGCACCGGCGTCAGCTGATCCTTGGGCTGGCTGCAACCGCGCTGGTGGTCACCGCTGATCGCGGCCGGGCACAGCCGGGAGCGGTGCAGGGGATTGTCACCTTTGCCGGCGAGGGCAAGATCCCGAAGGGGCGGATCACCGTCTTTCTGTCGGATCCGTCGCAGGCAGATGCGCCCGATGACACTGCGGCGCGGGTCGATCTCATCAGCGATGGCGCCAGCCGGCAGATCGCATTCAGCCTGCCGCAGACAGAGCTGCCGCAGAACCATACCGCCCGGCGGCTTGTCGCGCGGCTGGAACGGGAAGATGGTTGGCTGATCGCCCGTGGCAGCGCCAAGCTCGCCGCAGGCCAGCGGCCCGAGGTCACGCTCAACACGGTGATGTACTGACCGCATGCCGAACCTGCGATAAGTCCAAGCCTGCGAAGGATGTTTTCCTACCGCTATCTGCGGTCTCATGGTATCAGACCGATGTGCTGCCCGGCAGCAGCGCAGAGCCACAGAAGACGCAAGGAGCGCGAGGATGTTCAACGCAGATCGTGTCACAGAGGTTGCCCAGTCCAGCGTGGTCGAAACGCTGGATCTGTCCATGTTCAGCGAGGCCGATATTCTGAACACCGTGCTTCAGCGGTCCGAGGTGCTCTTTGATCTGGACCGTCCCGGCCGACCGATCCGGCGCTGGTCCAAGGGCAAGCCGGAGGAGTTGCAGGACGAAGTGGCGCGCCGCGGCGATCTGCTGCTGAAACGCGCGATTTCCGTGCTCTATCTTGAGTATCTGGCGCTGAAGCCCACGCTGGAGACACTTGCGCCGAAACATGTCGCGGATATCGGATGTGGCTATGGTTTCATTGATCTGTTTCTGGCGCGGGAGTTTGCCTGCGCGATCACCCTGATCGACCTGGAAGACAATGAGGCGACCCATTTCGGCTTCGACGCCGAAGGGGCCGCCTATAGCAGTCTCAGCACCGCGCGGGCGTTTCTGACCGCCAATGGCGTGGCGGATGTGACGACGGTGAATCCGGGCCGCGAGGATCCGAACCGGATCGGAGATGTCGATCTGGCGCTGTCGCTGCTCAGCTGCGGTTTTCACTATCCGGTCAGCACCTATGAGACCTTCTGGAAGAACAGCGTCAAACCCGATGGGGCGATCATCCTCGACCTGCGCGATGCCGAGGCCGCCCCCCAGCGCGCGCTGCTGGGCCAGATCGGCGCGCTGCATGATCTGTGGAGCGGCGAGAAATGGACCCGCATTCAGGTCCGCAAACCCGCCGCCTAGCCGACCTGCCACTGGGTGTATCAAGCCAATGATCTGCGGGTGTTTTTCGCCCCTGTAATTTGCCAGCACGATGCGCTATCCGGGGGAAGAGCCTGGCGCGGCGCCGGGGGCGTGATGATGCGCGCATGGCGACGCCGCCTTTGATACCGATGGGTGGCCTTGCGGGTGCCCGACGCCTGTTAGCCCTTGCGGAGCGCCTTTGATGACCATCACCCATCTTGTGACCCATTCCGGCGGGTTTCATGCCGATGAACTGCTGTCCTCGGTCATTCTGACGCGGCTGTTTCCCGATGCCACGCTGCTGCGCTCGCGGGAGGAGGCCTGGATCACGCCGCAGGCGGGGCGGATCATCTATGACGTGGGCCGGGCCTATGATGCCGAGGCGCAGGTTTTCGATCATCACCAGCGCCCCAATCCGCTGCGCGACGATGGGCAGCCCTATAGCTCCTTTGGGCTGATCTGGCGGCATTATGGCCGCGATTACCTGCGCAGTCTGGCGGTGCCGGAGGTGGATATCGAGGTGATCCACCACAGTTTTGACCAGGGGTTCGTGCTGCCGGTGGATCTGCTGGACAATGGCGCGATTGAACCTTCGGTTGCGGGGCCGCTGGCGGGAATGACGCTGCCGGTGCTGCTGGAGACGCTGAAGCCGGCGTTTGACGACAGCCGCGAGGGCGCGGATGATCAGGCGTTTCTGGCAGCACTGCCGGTGGCGCGCGCCTTTGTCGAGGCGGCGGTCCGGGGGAGGGCGGCGAAACGGCGCGCCGAGGTTATGGTGCTGAGCGCGATCGAGGCCGCAGGTGCGGCGCGGGTGCTGGAGCTGCCGATGGGAATGCCCTTTCGCGCGGCGGTCGAGGCGGCCGGGGCTGACCATCTCTTGTTCGTGGTCCATCCGCGCAGCAGCGACTGGACGCTGACCACCATCCGCAAGAGCGGCGACAGCTTTGAAAGCCGCGCCGATCTGCCTGCGGCCTGGGCCGGGCTGACCGATGCCGCGCTTGAGGCGGCCTGCGGGGTCAAGGGGGCCAAATTCTGCCACAACGCCCGGTTCATCGCGGTGGCCGACACCCGCGCGGCGATCCTTGAGATGGCGGAGCTTGCGGTGGCTGAGGCACAGCGGCCTGCGGCGTAAACCTTGGGTGCGAGGTGGCGCGGCATGGTCCGTGTCTGGGGCAGCCCGGTTGTCAGCTCGTGCTGTGGAAAAGGTCAGCGTCCCTGTCTAATTGTTTCGCGCGCGAAACATTCGGACAGGCAGGCTGATACTTTTTCTGGGCGTTGCTGAGCGTGCGGGCGCGGATATCTGGTAAGACCGCAACGGATATTTCTGTGAGGTTAACAGACTGGGCGAACAGATTAGGCGAACAGATTAGGCGAACAGGCGCCGACACCGACACTGGCGCCGGCCTGCGGGCGCATCGGTGGCGCGGTGATCCTGCGACGGGGTGCGGACAGGGTTTCACGCCTGCACAAGGGCGCGCTTGGACGGTCGCGCCGTTACTTCGAAAAATCCATCGGCAGGCTGAATGTCATCTGGCTAAGCGTCAGCTGCCGGGGGGCGGCGGGGAAATTTGCGGCGCGGGCGACGGCCTGAAGCGCGGCCTGATCCAGCGCGGCATTGCCGGAGGATCTGGCGATCCGGTGGCTGATCAGCTGACCGCTGCGGGCAACGGTGAGACGCACCACCACCCGCCCGTTGCCGCGCGCGCCTGACGGGTAGCGTTTGCGCCGTTCGATACGGGCGCGGATCTTGGCCCCCCAGATCGCCTGAAGCTTGGCCTGTCGACCGGCCTCTGCGGTGGCGGCTGCGGAGCTGCCCGCCTGACCCGCCTCGGCGCCGCCGCCCGATCCGGCAGCGCGCTGGGCATCGCGCCCCGATGATCTCTGCTCGGCTTTGCGGGCGTTTTGCGGTTGCGGCTCCGGCTTGGCGCGTGGTTTTGCGCGGGGGCGCAGATCGGGATCGGGCTGTGGTCGCGGCACGGTCTGCGGTGGCGCTAGCGGCGGCGGTGGTGCGCTGTCGACGTCGAGCCTGTCAGCGGGGGGCGGAGGGCTGATCGCGAGCTGCCGTGCGGCGCTGGGCGCCTGCGCCAGGTCGAACTGCGGTATCACGGGGGCCGAAGGGGCGGTCTGTGGCGGGGTCAGATCGGTGTCGATCCGGGGCTGGGTCTGCGGCGGGCGCTCCCAGGTTTCGACCATCTCGACCACGGTGGCGCTGGCGGCCTGAACCGAGACCAGAGCATCGCCGCCCGCGCCGCTGGACTGGGCGCCGGATCTGGGGGCGCTGGCAAACAGGGCAACGTGAATCACCGTGGCGATCCCGGCAAAGACGGTGAGTTCGGCGGCGCGTTTCATTGTGGGCGCACCACCAGTTCGGCGCGGCTGAGCCCGGCGGCGGCCAGCTGGCGCAGGATCCGCGCCAGTTCGGTTGCGGGCAACCGGGCATCGGCGCGCAGCTGAATGGTTTTGCCGCTGGCGTCGGCAAGTCGGCTGAGCGCGGCGGTGCCTTCGTGGCCGTCGAAGTTCAGCCGCCCGGTAGCGTCGATAAAAAGCACGGCATCGGATGTTGGCTCACCCTCCAGCGCGGCGGCGGGCGGGGTCACCTCGAACGGGTCAGGCTGGGCGAGCCGCGAGGTCATGAGGAAGAAGATCAGCAGCAGAAATACGACGTTGATCATCGGCACGATGGATTCCGCGCGCATCCGGCGGGGGGGATCGGTCAGGTCCACAGGGTCTCCTCAGTCCACCAGCACAAAATTGCTGAACCCGGCCTGCCGCAGCAGGGTGGTCACATCGGTGATCCGCTGCACATCGGCCTGATCGCGCCCGCGCAGCACCAGCATGTCACCGGGGCTGTCCATCAGCAGGGCGAGCGCCGCTGGCAGGTTGCTCTCGGCCACCGGCTGGCCGTTGAGATCGAGATTGTCGGCACCGATGCCGATCAGCCGGGGCGGGCCGTTGTAGCTGCCGCCCTGACCCGCAAGCGGCAGGTCGAGCACCACATCGGTGCCAAAGCGGGAGGCCAGCATGAAAAACACCAAGAGCAGGAACACCACGTCGATCATCGGCGTCAGGCTGGGTTTGCGTCGGGGGCGCTGAGCTTGGGTGAGGTGCATCGGCTTACTCGGCGGCCAGTTTCAGCGATGGCGGCTGGTGGGCGACAAAGATGCGGGTGGCGCTGTCCTCAAGGTCGCGGCGAATGCGGCTGATCACGGCTTCGAACCAGGTGAGGGCGGCGGAGGCGGGAATGGCCACACCCATGCCGGCCGCAGTGGTCAGGAGCGCCTCCCAGATGCCGCCGGCCAGCAAGGCGGGATCGGCCTTGGACCCGGCGGCCTGCAAGGCCTGAAAGGCCGCGATCATGCCCAGAACCGTACCCAGAAGGCCAAGCAGCGGGGCGATGGTGGCGATCAGCTCCAGCGCGCCAAGGCCAGAGCCGGCGGAGGCCAGATGCAGCTTGGCGACGCGGGCGGTTTCTTCGCGGGCGCGGTCTTCAGGCAGGGTGTGGACGGAGGCCAGCGCGGTTGCGACCACTTTGGAGCGGATGCCGCGACGGCCCCGGACGATATCGCGGGCGATGTCCGGTTCGCCGCGTTCAAAGGCGGCGACAGCGCGGCCGGCCTTGCCTCGGGACCAGGCGCCGATCAGCGCGAGCCGCCAGATCTTCCACAGGATCAGCGTCAGCGTGATCACCGAAAGAGCGGCAATCACCCAGATCGAGGGGCCGCCATCACGCAGGAGCGCCATGGCCTGCGCGGTGGCATCGCTGGCGGTCTGCGCAAGGCGCTGCTGTTGCGCCGGGGCGGCGGCATCCGCGGTCTGCGGCGCATCCGGTTGCGGTGCCGGTGCTGCTGCTGGGGCTTGCGCGGCGGAGCCTGTGGTCGCGGGGATCTGCGGCATCACCGATGCCGGGGCATCGGCTGCGACCTGCGGCACCGGCGGGGCGGGAGGGGTTGGCGACACCGGCGCCTCCTGCGCGGCGACGAAGGCGGGGATCAGCAACAGCGCGGCAAGGGCCGCTGGTCTGCGGGTGGTCATGATGGGCTCCAATTGGCGACGATATAGCTTTGTCCGGGGGCGGCGCGCACCGTGGCTAGGAACGATGCCGGGGGGCTGGCTATGGTTTGCAGGGGGAACAACGGGTTAGCGGTCATGATTGGCCTCTCCCATTCAGGGATCACATGCGGGCTGGGCGGCAATCCGGTCAGGCTCCAGCGCGCCATGCCGCTATGACCGGACGGCGGAGAGATCGCTGCCATATCCTTTGCGCAGCGCATAAGGGCGGCGACCCGGCGCAAGGCTCGCCGGATCAGGATCCGCTGCGGGCAGCGGCGGGCGCTGTCATTTGAGGGTGGGGGATTGCCCTGTGTCATATGTCTCTCCAGCCATCGGCACAGGGTGCCGCCGTTTTGATCGGTGTCGTGATCGAGAATGGCTGGAGCCCTGCACCGCTGAGGTGCAGAGTCTTGCTGGATGGCGCATCATCCGCTGCGCCCGGGGTCAGTTATTTAACCCTAGTTCTTTTGTCAAGTTAGGCGCAAAGGCTGCCGCAACGGCGTCTGTCGCCAGAGCGCCCCGGCAACCTTCTGGCAAACTTCTGGCAAGCTCCCGGTCTGCGCGCCGGAAACGCCGCCGCTATCGGGCAGATCCTGATGGACGGAATGCTGGCGATCCCTGAAGGACTCGAACCCTCAACCTGCTGATTAGAAGTCAGCTGCTCTATCCAGTTGAGCTAAGGGACCGCTTGCGCCAGTTATGACAGGACGCGGGGAAGGGTCAAGCCGCGGCGCGCAGGTCAAGGCGCATAAACAGCGACCAGGGGTCCTTGCTGTAGTCGCCAAAGGGTGGGCATTCGACAAAGCCGTAGCTTTCATAGAGCCGTTTGGCTGGGGTGAAATCCTCGGTCGAGCCGGTTTCGAGATAGACAGCAGAGGCCCCGTCGGATCGGGCGCGGTCCAGCAGGAACTCCAGCATCTGGCGTCCGGCGCCGCTGCCGCGGGCCTCGGCGAGGGTGTGCATGGATTTCAGTTCGCAGCCGCCATCGGGCAGGGACTTCAGGGCGCCCATGGCGATGGCCCGCCCGTCGCGGCGGAGCAGGAAGAAGGCGACATCGGCGGCATCAAGGCCGCTGCCATCCAGTGCGTGGCAGCTTTCTGCGGGGGATTGCGCGGCCATCTGTGCCAGATGGCGTTTGATCAGCGCCTGTGCCTCGGGCTCGGCGGCGCTGGCGCGGGTGATGGCAATATCGGTCGTCATCGGCTGGATCCTTGGGTCGCATATCCCCGGTCGCTGGGCAGGGCGGGGTCTGTTCCGGGGGTTGTGTCTGTATCCGTTTCTGTGTCGCAGAGTTGCGAAAACCACGTGGCGGCGCAAGCGGTTCTGCCGCACCCACCGGCGCAGCCAGAGGACCGGATGATGTGTTGCTCAATATTTCGGCAACTGGCGTGTCTGGCGGGGCGGCGGTCACAGGTGGCCGCCGCCATAGCCCTCAGCCCGCGCCCATTTCAGAGCTAAGGAAGGCATCGGCGCTGGCGACCTCTTCCAGGCGACGGCCACGGATCCACCAGAAGCGATTGCCGACGGCCCTGAGAAAGCTGCGGTCATGGCTCACCAGCAGACAGGCGGCATCCTGGCCGATCAGCTCTGCTTCGAGGGCTTCCTGACCTTCGATGTCGAGATGATTGGTGGGTTCGTCCAGCAGATAGAAATTGGGGTTGCGAAGCCGCAGGAGCAGCATTGCCAGCCGTGCCTTCTGCCCGCCTGACAGGGCTTTCACCGCCGTGTCCTGCAAGGCGAATTTGATGCCTGCCCCCGCCAGAAGGTTGCGCGCGGGCTGATCGCCGATGTCGGAGGCCGCCGTCACCAGCGCCAGCGGCGTGTCATTATCGGCCAGCTGGCTGAGGTGCTGGTCCGAATAGGCCGGAACGACAGAGGACGCACATCTGATGTGCTCCGCCCCGCCGGTCAGTGCCTGCTGGATCATCCTGACCAGCTGCGTCTTGCCGGTGCCATTTGCGCCCAGCAGGACAATGCGGTCCCCGGGGGTGATCCATTTCTGGCCGGTACTGTATAGCCGTTGCCCGTCCGGCGTCTGAACGGTCAGATCATCCAATGTAATCAGGGCCTTGGCATGGGTGCCGCTGTTGGTCAGCCTGATGTCGCCGGCCGAATGCTCGCGGTGGGCCGGTTTGGCGGCGGCCTCCAGCCGGTCGGCGCGTTCGGCCAGCTGCTTGGTCTTGGTCAGCAAGAGATCGGAGCCGGAGTTGATCCCGACATTCTTCAGCTTTGCGGCCTGCTGGCGCAGCTGCTGGGCTTTTTTCAGATCATTGGCATGGCGTCGCGCATCGGCGGCGTCGACCTCATCCAATGCGGCGCGGGCGGCGGAGAATGGCAGCTGGAACACCCGCGAGCCTTCGGCGCGCAGGAACAGCGTGCGGTTGGTCGTGGCATCCAGAAAGGCGCGGTCGTGGGAGGTGATCACCATCGGCAGATCGCGCGGCCGCTCTGACAGCCAGTTTTCGAGAAATGCTATTCGGTTGAGATCCAGATGGTTGGTCGGCTCATCCAGTAGCAGCAGGTCCGGCGTGGTGATCCAGGCGGCCGCCAGCATCGCGGCGCGCTGCCAGCCCCCGCTGAGCGCGCCAAGCGGCTGGTGCTGAAACTCATAAGGCACCTGAAGGTCGTCCAGAACCACATCGACGCGCCAGCTTTCATAGTCGGCCTGCTCGCCCGGCAGGGCGGCAAGCACCCAGTCATAGAGCGTGACGGCAAGCGCTTCGGCAGGCAGGCTCTGTTTCACGTGGCCAATCCGCAGGCCACGGGCGCGGGTGATCTCGCCGGTTGTCGGCGTCAGCTCATCGGCGAGACAGGCAAGCAGGGTCGATTTGCCCCGCCCGTTGGCGGCGATGAGACCGAGCCGGTCGGGTTTCGAAAGGGTCAGGGAGAGGTCGCGGAACAGCGGGTCGCCAAGGGTGACGCCCAACGCATTGAGATTGATGACAGACATGGAAAACTCGGGTCAAAGAGATTTGGCCGCAAAAGCGGCAATCGGCGGACCAGTGACGAGATTTTCCTCTGGCCAGCCCTGCAAACGGATTTACAGGGCCAGACGGGGACCGTGCTGAAGTCGGCGGATGATACGCATGTTCAGCTGCTGTCCTCCCGTTGTGCGATGTGAGTTTCAGATCAGGCTAAGAAACTTTTGCACCCTTGGCAAGGGGGGCGGGGCATGGCCTGCCGACATTCGGTGCGCGATAGGCTGTGAGCTTTACCAATTCTTAGATCCGGGTGGTGAATAGTCGCAATCAGTTGCATTTGCCTCAAATAGGGAAAACTAAAAATTGCTTAAAACACAAACGTCTAGACCCGCCTCCATGCCCTTTCTTGCGGGGCGCGCGGAGGCCGGGCATCTGGTGGAGCTTGCCAAATCCACCCCCCTTGGTGATGGCGGTATGCGCAGCGCGCAGCTGTTGTCGGAAGCGCTGCGGCTGGATCCTCATCACCATGAGGCGCAGGTGTTGCAGGAGCGGCTGCACCAGACGTTTGTGCCACGCTGGCATTTTCCGATGCTGGCGGATCGGGCGCGCAACCGTGCCTATGCCGAGGCCATCGCGATGAAGGTCAGACCGGGGGATATCGTGCTGGATATCGGCTGCGGTGCCGGTCTGACGGCGATGCTGGCGGCGCGGGCCGGGGCGAAACATGTCTATACCTGTGAGCAGCAGCCGCTGATTGCGGAGGCGGCGACGCGGGTGATTGCCGACAATGGTCTGAGCGACCGCATCACCGTCATTTCCAAATGGTCGCATGAGATTATCCTCGGTGTCGACATGCCGGAGCAGGCCGATGTGGTGATTTCGGAGATTGTCGATACCGTTCTATTGGGGGAGGGCGCGCTGGATACGCTGTCACATGCGATGTCGGCGCTGGCCAAGCCGGGCGCCCGCGCGGTTCCCGAAACCGGCAGGCTGGTCGCGCAACCGGTTGAAAGTGCGCCGCTTCTGGAGCAGTGGCGGCCGCAGATGGCAGAGGGATTCGATCTGGGCGCCTTTCACCATCTGGCGCGGGTTGCGCAGATCACGCCGAGTGATTTCAGATCCTGTGGGCTGCGACCGCTGGGCGCCGGTACAGAACTGTTTGCGTTCGATTTTACGCGCCCGGATGTCAGGCCGGGGCGGACCACCGAGACGCTGATCTGTAGCCATCCGGGTATCGTCCATGCGGTTTTTGTCAGCTTTGAGATGGAGTTGGCGCCGGGGATTCAGCTGACCAATGATCTTGGTTCCGAGGGGCATTGGGGGCGGACGGCCTTTTTGCTGGATCGGCCACGGTCGGTCTCTCCGGGCGATCATCTGCAGCTGACGGCGCAGCATGATGCGGCGGCGCTGAGCCTCGCGGTTCACGACATGGAGGCGAGCGCGGATCACGCGCGGGTCTGGCTACAGCCGGGCTGGCGCGCGGGTTATGAACACGGGGCGGGTGAGGCGGCCGCGCTGCCGCAGGGCTACCCGGTCTGGGCGCCGGTGCAGACCGCCGCCCCTGCGGCACCAGCCCCTGCACTTGGCTAGCAGGCAGGGCCCGCCGGGGCCGCATCCATCCTGAAGGGTCGCCAGCCACCAAGGCTGGCGACCGCACAGGATCTGCTGCGGCGGTATCAGCGCGGTGGCCTCGCTGTTTCGCGGCCGATTTGAGATTCCCTGTATTGTCGTCGATTTCGCGCCCCGCTCGGCTCCGGTCTGGCTGCGGTGATATCAGCTGCCAGAGCCTCAGGTCTGCCAGAGCCTTGGACCTGCCAGAGCCTTGGACCTGACAGAGAACTGAGCGGCGATGGTGCTTCCCGGATACTCGCGACAGGGTTCTGTCATCCGGGGCAGGGGACGCGCGGGGGAAGGGACTGGGCCATGTATAAGGGGGGCAAGCAGATATGAAAAAGGCGCGCCGGATCTGGCGCGCCTTTTCGCTATTGGGTGTGGCCGGGGGAGATCAGAAATCTTCCCAGCCGACGGCGGCCTTTGTCGGGCTGGCATCGAAAAAGTCATCATCGCCATGCGCCGATGGGGCCGGGTTGTGCTCAGCCGCGGGTTTCGGCGCGGCGGCTGGCCGGGCCGGGGCCGGGGCTGGTGCGCTGGGCGCCACGGAGACAACGTTATTGTCCGTTTTGCGGGTCTTGAACACCGAGACCTGGCGGGCCAGCTCATTGGCATCATTGCGCAGGATCTGGCTGGCGGCGGTTGATTCCTCAACCATGGCGGCATTGTGCTGGGTCACCTGATCGAGCTGTGTCACGCCGGTATTGATTTCGCCCAGCGTGGTCGATTGCTCCTGCGCGCCGGTTGCAATGCCGCTGACATGGCCCGAGATGGTGGCGACGCGTTCGATGATCTGTTTCAGCTCCTCGCCCGCGCGGCCAACCAGATCGACACCTTCGCCGACGTGGCCGGTGCTTTCGCTGATCAGCGCCTTGATCTCTTGCGCGGCATCCGAGGAGCGCTGGGCCAGGGCGCGCACTTCGGAGGCGACAACCGCAAAACCACGGCCGGCTTCGCCTGCACGGGCGGCCTCGACCCCTGCGTTCAGCGCCAGCAGATTGGTCTGGAAGGAGATATCGTCGATGACCGAGATGATCTGGGAGATCTTCTCCGATGATTGCTCGATCTTGGACATGGCGTCGACGGCGCGGGTGACGACCTGGCCGCTGTTGACGGCGGTCTCCTTGGCCTCCGATACGATGCCCTCCACTTCGCGGGCGCCATCGGCTGCGGATTTCACGCTGACGGTGAGCTGCTCCATGGCGGCGGCGGTCTCCTCAAGCGTGGCCGCCTGGCTCTCGGTGCGCTGGGAGAGATCGCTGGAGGATTGGCTGATCTCTTCGGCGCTGGCACGGATGCGCGATGAGTTGTCGATCACCGCGTCGATAATGCCGACCATCTTGTCGACGGTCTTGTTGAAGTTCTGGCGCAGGCTTTCGTAATCGGCGGAGAATTCATCGTCGATGGTCTGCGACAGATCCCCCTCCGAGAGCGCGTGCAGCCCGTCATTCAGGCGATCCACCACAACCCGTTGCGCCGCCTGGTCGGCACGGCGCTGATCTTCCACGGTTCTGGCGGCGGACAGCTGCGATTTCAGCGCCTCGATATGGCGGGCGATCAGGCCGATTTCGTCGCCCCGTGCCTGATGTTCGGTGTCGTGATCATAATCGCCCTCGGCCAAGCGGTTGATTGCGGTGGCAACATCGCCCAGCGGGCGCGACATCATGGAGCGCAGGGCAAACATCGACAAGCCCAGCATCACCACAAAGGCGCCACCGGCGAGAATGAAGGAGAGCAGCTGGTTCGGCGCCACCTCGGCAAAGGCGACATCCGGGCTCCAGACCATCCCGACCGCGCCGACAACCACCGTCCCCTCGGCACCGGCGGTGGCGGGTGCGGCGACGAGATAGCCGTTTTCGCTATACTCCATCTGATTGTTTTCCATCGCTTTTTGGGCGACGAGGGTCAGTTCGGCAATTTCAGCCTCGGTTGCGGTGCCGGTGGAGGCAACCGTCTTGCCCTTGCCATTGATGGCGATCCCGTGGCTGGACCGACCGTTCGACAGCTCGATCAGGGATTGCAGGTCGCTTTCAAGACGTTCGGTATCACCAAAGCGGATTGCACCGCCGCTGCGCGCGGCCACGGTTACGGTCACGCCTTCGGCCAGTGTCTGTACGCCACTATCCACAGCTTCACCGAGGATTTTCTGGTTTTCCCAAGTCAGAAACAGGGTCACCACGAGGGTGGACGCCGCGATGAGAAGGCTGCATTTGGCAAAGACAGACAGCCTGTTCATGACGGAACGCGCAGGATTTCGGAATTTCATTTCAGCACCTTTCAATTGCCATTGCGCGGAACGGACGCGCTGGCGGAATTTGTGTCGGATTCAGTACCGACAGCCCCCTGGACACAGCCGCAAGCTTCGGCTGCGTCGTTTCGCGAATTGGTTGACCGGAACGGGCAAACCGAGAGAACCATGCCCGATTGGGGGCGGTGACATGGTGAACATACTGTGGCGTCGGACCAAAGATTGGCGGACGCCGGTCATCAGCAGGCGCGCAATTGCGCTGCCCCAATCTTGATACCGAGCTGAAAGAGCAGGTCTGGTTGCCTGCGGGTGCCGCAACAGCGGGCGTACCGCGACATGAGTCTTCGGCTGATATGGGCGCTGGCAGTTGGCCCCTGTCGAAATCTCCGGTCGCCACGCAACGATCAGGCGTGCGGCAGCGCAACCGGTGATGGTCACCATCACGGCCAATGCCTGCGCGACAACCAACATGAGGTCCGCCCGTCGTTCCAAGCTCTGCTCCTTCTCACAACATGTGCCTGTGCACATCGTCGGCGGGTAGCATAGCCCTGAGGACTTACCGGTGAATTAATAGGCACATCCGCAATGAGCGCAGGCTGAGGCGGGCGAATTTCAGGCGCGATCGGTGGGCAGGCGGGCCCGCGCCCGCTGCGCAAAGTGATGATTAAGCTGCCATTTTATTGCGAACAGGCGGGTGGCCTGCCGGGTGGGCTGCGCCCCCGCATGAGTCTGGCCTGTGGGCGCGTTTTCACGGAAATAATATGATTCAGGGCGCCTTTGGCGTGAAATTTTATCTATATTCTTAAAAATAATGCGTAACTAAAGTTTATCTTGCTTTTTAAATTCCGCTGATTCTCCAACCCCTTGGATAAATTCGCCGAGTTTGGCCCCATTTTCTGCTGCACGGACGGGTTGAAACCTAACGCCAGATACTTACTAAGGAGCGTGGTGACGGGTTTGGGGAACGAATGCGCGTGAAACACCTTGACAGCAGGTTTCGCCGCCACCGGAGGCTTATTTATGCCGCTGAACCAAGGAGACTATTTGTTGGATATCTATTCCGGATCACCCAAGACTGAGACCGCGAATGCGGTGGATCAGACTTTTGATAATGGTGCCGAAGATGATCTGAGCGATTTCGAGTTTGCACTGATGAGAACATTCGAGGGGTTTGCGCGTTGGCAATCCGAATGTCTTGGGCTTGTGTCGGATCTGTCCGCCTCGGGTCCCGAAATCACTCTGATGAACGTTATCCGCATGAACGACAGGCCCAAGACGATCAAGGAGCTTGCGCGGGTCACCAATCGGGATGACATTCCGAATATCCAGTATTCACTGCGCAAGCTGGCTTCGGCCGGGTTGATCCGCAAGACCGGATCGGGGCGTGGCGGGGTGACCTATTCCGCAACGGAGGAGGGGCTGGGGATCACCGCAGCCTATGATGTGCAGCGTCGCAACCTGTTGCTGCAGGCGCTGTCGCAGGTGCCGGGCGTTGAAAACCGTATCGGTGAGGCAACGCGGGTGCTGAATATTCTGACCGGGATCTATGATGGCATCGCCCGGTCGGCGACGGCACAGCGGCAGGCCTGAGGCCTGCTCTGATCGGGGGCGGTAGCGGGGCGCATGAGTGCGGCCTCCATCGCCCCCTAATATATATGGTGCAGGCTGCCCAGCCTGCTGGCCTGCGCCAAAACTGCCGCTCTCGTGCTGGCAACCGATGGCGCGACCCGCTGTGAATGGTGTATGACCGACAGCGGCGCCCCGGCAGTAGCAAGGAAAACGAGCGGTGATCGAACTCAAGGATCTCAGGTTGCTGAGCGCTTTGGCGCGTCACCGCCATTTTGCCAAGGCCGCGCAGGACTGCGGCATGTCGCAGCCGGCGTTTTCAATGCGGATCCGCAATCTGGAAGAGCGCCTGGGCGTGTCCATCGTGCGCCGGGGCAATCGGTTTCAGGGGCTGACGGAAGAGGGTCTGATGATCGTGCGCCGGGCCCGCTCGATCCTGGATGAGGCCAAGGCGCTGGAGCAGGAGGTGGCCGCCGCACGTGGCGAGGTCACCGGCACGCTGGTGCTGGGGGTGGTGCCCACCGCAACAGCCTATGCCGCGCAGATGGTGGACCGGCTGCATCTCACCCACCCACGGGTTCTGGCCCGGATCGAGGTGCTGAGCTCGCTGGTGATCCAGCAGCGCCTGTTTGACGGGACAATTGATGCAGGCGTCACCTATCACGACAGCCTGGGTCCCGATCAGGTGACCATCCAGCCGCTATATGAGGAGACTTATGTTCTGGTCGCCCCCGAGGCGATGGTGGTGGATCGTGGACATGGCGCGGACAGTATTTCCTGGGCCGAGGCAGCAGAGCTGCCGCTCAGCCTGCTGGAGCCGCAGATGCAGAATCGCCGGATTCTGGACCGGATCTTCGCCGATCAGGGGCTGCGGCCGCAGGTGCGTTCGGATTCCAGCGGGTTCATGTCGGCGATTGTGATGGCGCGGGCGGGCTCGGTTGCCACGATCCTACCGGAAGCCCTGATGGATGCGCTGGGGCCGCTGTCCGGCGCCAGGGTGCTGCGGCTGGTCGATCCGACGCCGAGCAGGCCTATTTGTATGGTCACATTGGACCGCCAGCCCGAACTGACGACGGTGAAGGCGATGAAGGGCGTGGTTGACGATTTCAAGCAATAAGCGTTCGTTATCGTACCTTTGAATTTTCCGATTTGACGATAGGCTTCTTCAATGGAATGCCGCCTTATCTGGCATCGCGAAGTGGAGGTCATCGTGGCACCTTTGGACAATAGCAAGGGCGTTTGGAAATCTGGCAAAGGCAAGGGGCGCAAAACGCCCAAGGGCCGACAGCTGGATGATCAGGCGCATAGCGAGGTTCTGGACCTGCTTGGCGATCGGCCCCGCAACCGGGATCTCCTGATCGAGTTCCTGCATCTCATTCAGGACAAATACGGCTGCCTCAGCGCGGCGCATATCCGGGCGCTGGCCGAGGAGATGCGCACCGGTCAGGCGGAGATCTATGAGGTCGCCACTTTCTACGCCCATTTCGATGTGGTGAAGGAAGGCGAGACCCCGCCGCCGGCGCTGACCATCCGGGTGTGTGACTCGCTCTCCTGCGAGCTGGCCGGGGCAGAAGCGCTGAAGAAGGCGCTGGAAGATGGGCTGGATGCCTCTCAGGTCCGCGTGCTGCGCGCACCCTGCATGGGCCGCTGCGATACGGCGCCGGTGCTGGAAATCGGCCACAACCACATCGACCACGCTACGGTTGAGAAGGTGGAAGCGGCGATTGCGGCAGATGATACCCATGCACACGTGCCCGAGTATGAAACCTTTGCCGCTTATGAGGCGGATGGCGGCTATGCCACGCTGAAAGACCTGCGCGCAAATGGCGACTGGGAAGCGGTTCAGGCCAAGGTCAAAGAAGCCGGTCTGCGCGGTCTGGGCGGCGCTGGCTTCCCGTCCGGAACCAAATGGGGCTTTGTGCGCGCCAACGAAGGCCCGCGTTACCTTGCCGTGAACGGCGACGAGGGTGAACCGGGCACCTTCAAGGATCGCTACTACCTTGAGCGCACGCCGCATGTCTTCCTTGAGGGGATGCTGATTGCCGCCTGGGCGGTCGAAGCCGAGAAAGCCTTTATCTATATGCGCGACGAATATCCGGCGGTGCTGGAAATTCTGCGCCGGGAGATCAAGGCGCTGGAAGACGCTGGCATCGTCGAAGAAGGCTACATCGACCTGCGCCGCGGGGCAGGGGCCTATATCTGCGGCGAAGAAAGCGCGATGATTGAATCGATCGAAGGCAAGCGCGGCGAGCCGCGCCACCGTCCGCCGTTTGTGGCGCAGGTGGGTGTCTTTGGTCGTCCGACCCTCGTGCACAACGTGGAAACCCTCTACTGGGTCGCCAAGATCAACCGCGAAGGCCCGGAATGCCTGAACTCAATTGAGAAGAACGGCCGCAAGGGGCTGCGCAGCTATTCGGTCTCGGGCCGGGTGAAGAATCCGGGCGTGCATCTGCTGCCTGCCGGTTCCACCATCACCGACATCATCGAGGCCTGCGGCGGTATGCTGGATGGCCACGCCTTCAAGGCCTATCAGCCGGGCGGCCCCTCCTCGGGCCTGCTGCCTGCGTCGATGAATGATATCCCGCTCGATTTCGACACGTTGCAGCCGCATGGCACCTTCATCGGGTCCGCCGCCGTGGTGGTGCTGTCCGATCAGGACTCGGCCCGTGACGCGGCGCTGAACATGCTGCGCTTTTTCGAAGACGAAAGCTGCGGCCAGTGCACCCCCTGCCGGGTGGGCTGTGAGAAAGCCGTCAAGCTGATGAGCGAGAAGAAATGGGATCAGGGCCTCTTGGAAGAGCTGAGCACCGCAATGGTCGATGCTTCGATCTGCGGTCTGGGTCAGGCCGCACCCAACCCGATCCGCCTGACCATGAAACATTTTCCGGATGAGGTCTGAGATGTACGGCGCTATTGAGATCCTCCACCCGGCGGGCACCGCCGGGCAGCGCCCGACCCGCCCCCATGGGCGGGCGCTTCACGCCCACCCCGGGACGGGCGCTGCCCTCCGCGTGACACTTCAGATGGATGAGGTCTGAGCCATGAGCGATAAAGTCACTTTCACACTCGATGGCGAGCAGGTCACGGCAGAGAAGGGCCTGACCATTTGGGAAGTCGCCAACGGCCGCGGGCTGAAGATCCCGCATCTGTGCCACAAGCCGCAGCCCGGCTACCGCCCGGACGGCAACTGCCGTGCCTGCATGGTCGAGATCGAGGGCGAGCGCACGCTGGCCGCCTCCTGTATCCGCGAACCTGCCGAGGGCATGGTGGTCACCACCAACAACGCGCGCGCTGAAAACGCCCGCAAGATGGTGATGGAACTGCTGATCGCGGACCAGCCGAAGCAGGAAGAGGCGCGCGATAAGTCCTCGCATCTGTGGGATATGGCGGAGCTGAACGGGGTTTCAGAGTCGCGTTTCCCCAAGCTGGAAAAGAACCGAATCCCGCTGCTGGATGACAGCCATGTGGCGATGAAGGTCAATCTGGACGCCTGTATTTCCTGTAACCTCTGTGTGCGGGCCTGCCGCGAGGTGCAGGTCAACGACGTGATCGGCATGGCCGGCCGCGGACATGACGCCTACCCGGTGTTCGATCTGGCGGATCCGATGGGGCAGTCCTCCTGCGTGGCCTGCGGTGAATGCGTGCAGGCGTGCCCGACCGGCGCGCTGATGCCCGCGACCGTGATGGATGACCAGCAGGTCGGCGACAGCAAGGATTATGATACCGAGACCGAAAGCGTCTGCCCGTTCTGCGGTGTCGGCTGCAAGGTCTCGCTCAAGGTCAAGGACGGCAAGGTCAAATATGTCGATGGCATCAATGGCCCCGCAAACGAAGGCCGCCTGTGCGTCAAGGGCCGCTTTGGTTTTGACTACATCCACCACCCGCACCGCCTGACCAAGCCGCTGATCCGCCGCGACGACGCGCCGGCCAAGGGCCTGAACGTCGATCCCGGCAATCTCTCGACCCATTTCCGCGAAGCCTCCTGGGAAGAGGCGATGGATCTGGCCGCCAAGAGCCTGATGCGCCTGCGCGATGAGAACCCGAAATCGGTTGCGGGCTTCGGCTCGGCGAAATGCACCAATGAAGAGGCGTACCTCTTCCAGAAGTTCATCCGTCAGGGCTTCAAGCACAACAACGTCGACCACTGCACCCGTCTGTGCCACGCGTCCTCCGTTGCGGCGCTGATCGAAAACGTGGGCTCCGGTGCTGTGACCGCGACCTTCAACGAGATTGAGAACGCCGACGTGGCCATTGTGATCGGCTCCAACCCGATCGAGAACCACCCGGTGGCGGCGACCTACTTCAAGCAGTTCACCAAGCGCGGCGGCAAGCTGATCGTGATGGATCCGCGCGGCGTTGGCCTGCGCCGGTTTGCGACCGAAATGGTGCAGTTCCGCCCCGGCGCGGACGTGTCGATGCTGAACGCGATCATGAATGTGATCGTCGAGGAAGAGCTCTACGACAGTCAGTACATCCACCGCTGGACCGAGAACTGGGAGGCCGAGAAAGAGCATCTGAAGCAGTTCACGCCCGAGAAAATGTCGGAGATCTGCGGCATCAGCCCCGATCAGCTGCGCCGTGTTGCCCGGATCTTTGCCGGTGGGAATGCGGGTCTGATTTTCTGGGGTATGGGGATTTCCCAGCACATCCACGGGACAGATAACTCGCGCTGCCTGATCTCATTGGCGCTGATGACTGGCAACGTGGGCAAACCGGGCGCAGGTCTGCACCCGCTGCGCGGCCAGAACAACGTGCAGGGCGCGTCTGATGCGGGCCTGATCCCGATGTTCCTGCCGGACTATCAGACCGTGACGTCGGATGATGTCCGCAAGAGCTTCACCGATGTCTGGGGCGGCGGCGACTTCTCGAACGAGAAGGGCCTGACCGTGACCGAGATCGTGGACCAGGCCTATGCTGGCAACATCAAGGGCATGTACATCCAGGGCGAAAACCCGGCGATGTCCGACCCGGATGCGGATCACGCGCGTGACGCCTTTGCCAAGCTGGAGCTGATGATCGTTCAGGACATTTTCCTGACCGAGACGGCAAACTATGCCGACATCATCCTGCCGGCCTCGGCGCTCTATGAGAAGAACGGCACCGTGTCGAACACCAACCGCCAGGTGCAGCGTGTGCGCCCCGCCGTTCCGCCTCCGGGCGAGGCGCGCGAGGACTGGCAGGTGACTGTTGAGCTTGCGCAGCGCATCGGCCTGCCGTGGGACTACAAGGATGTCAGCGAAGTCTTTGCCGAGATGAAGCTGAACATGAAGTCACTCAACAACATCACCTGGGAGCGGCTGGAAACCGAGACCATCACCTATCCGTCGCTGCATGAGACCGACCCCGGTCAGGCGATTGTGTTCGGCGACGGCTTCCCGCGCCCCGAGGGCCGCGCCCGCTTTACCCCGGCATCGGTGATCCCGCCGGATGAGGCGCCGGATGCGGAGTACCCGATGATCATGACCACCGGCCGCCAGCTGGAGCATTGGCATACCGGGTCGATGACCCGTCGTTCCAAGGTGCTGGATGCGGTGGAGCCGGAGGCGAACTGCTCGCTCAACCCGCGCACGCTGAAGCTGATGGGCGTCGAGCCGGGCGAGATGGTCCGCCTCACGACCCGCCGCGGTTCGATCGAGATCATGGCGCGCGCCGACCGGGCCATTGCCGAGGATATGGTGTTTGTGCCGTTCGCCTATGTGGAGGCGGCTGCCAATATCCTGACCAACCCGGCGCTGGACCCCTATGGCAAAATCCCCGAGTTCAAGTTCTCGGCGGTGAAGGTCGAAAAGATCGAAGGACAGATCGCAGCCGAGTGATCCGGCAGGTCGTCTGGCGAAGATCAAAGCGGGCGCGGAACCTAAGGGTTCCGCGCCCGTTGTCTTCGGTGGCGCCGCGCTGGCGCCCGGCGCGGGCGTGGCCCGTTGCAGCGTTGGAAACAAAGACGAACCGTGTCGGGCGCATGAGATACAGCCGGGCGCGACCTGCGCCGGGCCCAATGGGCGCGGCGCCTGACCCAACGGGAGGTGGGGGCTCCGCCGCCAGCCGACGGGCGGGAGCGTTTGTGAGAGAGGAGTAGCGGTCAGGCCAAAAGCGTGATCGCGCTCCTGCCGGCGGCTTGTCGCAGCGCGTGGACGTCCTGCAGCTCGGGGTCGTTGATCCAGCCCTTGGCGGCCTCTGGACTGGAAAACTGGAGGATCACCCCGATGCCGGTGGCATCGCGCGTGCCTTCGATCACGGTCTGCTGCGGGGTTGAGACCAGCACTTTGGCGCCGTGTTTCTGCAAGGCGGCGCCTGCTTTTTCACGATATGCCGCCATAGTCTCGGGGTCGTGCAGGAGGAGGTTTACGTAGACATAGGCCATCTGTTGTCCTTTCACTGTTGATGGCGTCTTGATGCCGGGAAGCGTGCCGCGAGAAAACACATGCAATCGTGTGCCGCCCATGCGAAAACGCATGTATGCAGATCAACTGGGATGACATGCGGACCATTCTGGCGCTGGTGCGGGCCGGATCCCTGGCCGGGGCCGCGCAGGCGCTGTCCGTCAGCTACACCACCGTGGCGCGCCGTGTGCAGCGGGCCGAGGACATGCTGGGGCGGCCGCTGTTCGAGCGTCGGCCCGAAGGCTATCTGGCCACCGCCGAGGCGGAAGAGCTGGCCGCGGCAGCGCGGCGGATGGAGCAGGCCGAGCAATCGGCCCTGCGCAACCTGTCGGGCCGCGATCAGAGCCTTTCGGGTGAGCTGGTGCTGACGGCGCCACAGCTGCTGATCCAGAGCCATCTCGCGCCATTTCTGGCGCAGTTCTGCGCGGACCACCCGGAGGTCGAGCTGACGGTTCGCGCGACCAATGATGTGCTGGACCTGACCCGGCGCGAGGCGGATCTGGCGATCCGGATCAGCCGGACGCCGGGCGACAGCCTGGTGGGGCTGCATCTGGCCGATCAGAAAACCGCCTGCGTCGCGCGGCGGGATCTGGTGGCGCGGGCTTTGGCGGATCCCGCTGCGCCCTTGGACTGGGTGATCTACAGCGGCTATGACGCGCCGCCAAAGGCCGCGCTGCACCATTATCCGAACCATCGGATCCGGGCGCGGTTTGACGATATGACTTCGCTGATCGCGGCGGCAAAGGCGGGGCTGGGCGCGGTCAGGATGCCGATCTATCTGGCGCGCAGTGATCCGGATCTGGAGCCGCTGCCGGGGGTTGCGCCGCAGGATTACGCGCCGATCTGGGTGCTGAGCCATCCGGACCTGCTGACCTCTGCCAAGGTGCGCGCGTTCAAGACCGCGCTAAAAGGCTTCTTCCGCAGCCGTGCCGGGGAGTTCACCGCCTTTTAGCGCAGGCGCCGGGTGGCGGCTCTCACTCTCGGTCACGAGACCCGCCGGTCACCCCTGACCGGTCACCATCGGCGCTACCGTGTCGTGCGGGGCTCTTGACAGGGTCGGAAATTGACCTGACACATATGTCCAGAGCTGTGATCTTGTCGGCGGATCCCGCGCGCCCTCGCTTTGGTGGTCCGCGCCATTTGCAGGAGCCTGTCATGTCCAACGATCCCTTGTTGCAGCCCTATCAGCTGAAACATCTGACACTGCGCAATCGGATCATGACCACCAGTCATGAACCGGCCTATCCCGAGGACGGCATGCCAAAGGAGCGCTATGCGGCCTATCACGCCGAACGGGCCAAGGCGGGCGTGGCATTGGCGATGACGGCAGGCTCCGCGGCGGTATCCCGTGACAGCCCGCCGGTGTTTAACAATATCCTCGCCTATAAGGATGAGGTGGTGCCCTGGATCCGCAACCTGACCGACCAGCTGCATGAGCATGGTTGCGCGGCGATGATCCAGCTGACCCATCTGGGACGCCGCACCGGTTGGGACAAGGGCGACTGGCTGCCCTCGATCAGCTCGTCGCGCCACCGCGAACCTGCACACCGCGCCTTTCCGAAGCTGGCGGAGGATTGGGACATCACCCGCGTCATCGCCGATTTCGCCGATGCTGCGGAGCGGATGCAGGCCGGGGGCATGGATGGGATCGAGTTGCAGGTCTATGGCCATCTTCTGGATCAGTTCTGGTCGCCGCTGACCAATGATCTGGACGGGCCATATGGCGGCCAGACGCTCGACAGTCGGATGGCGCTGCCGATGGCGGTGCTGGGGGCGGTCCGTGAGCGGGTGGGGGATGAGTTCATCGTTGGTCTGCGGTATACGGCGGATGAGGCGGCGGCAGGCGGCATCTCGCCCGACGAGGGGCTGGAGATGTCCAGACGCTTGGCCGCCAGCGGCATGGTGGATTTCCTGAATGTGATCCGGGGCCGCATCCATACGGATCCGGCAATGACCGATGTGATCCCGGTGCAGGGGATGCCGTCTGCGCCGCATCTGGATTTTGCCGGTGCGGTCCGGCAGGCGACGGGCCTGCCCACCTTTCATGCCGCCCGCATCCCCGATGTGGCCACCGCCCGCCATGCGATTGCCGGGGGGCTTCTTGATATGGTGGGGATGACCCGCGCCCATATGGCCGATCCCCATATCGTGCAGAAGATCAGGGAGGGGCGCGAGGAGGACATCCGCCCCTGTGTTGGCGCGACCTATTGTCTGGACAGGATCTATCAGGCGGGAGAGGCGCTGTGCATTCACAACGCCGCAACCGGGCGTGAGCTGACGATGCCACATGTGATCACCCGCGCCGCAGAGCCCAAACAGGTGGTGATTGTCGGCGCTGGCCCCGGCGGGCTGGAGGCCGCGCGCGTTGCCGCAGAGCGCGGCCATGCGGTCACCGTATTTGAGGCAGCCTCCGATCCCGGCGGTCAAATTCGCCTGACCGCACAGAACCCGCGCCGCCGCGAGATGATGGGCATCATCGACTGGCGCATGGCGCAATGTGCCGCACGGGATGTGCAGTTTCGATTCAACACCTGGGCCGAGGCGCAGGATGTGATCGGGCTTGCGCCGGATGTGGTGATCGTGGCCACCGGTGGCCTGCCGAATATGCAGCTGTTCGAGGCGGGCGAGGAGGCGGCGCATGTTGTCTCGGCCTGGGATATCATTTCGGGGGATGTTAAGCCGGGCGGCTCGGTGCTGATATATGACGAAAGCGGCGATCACCCCGCGCTTCAGGCGGCCGAGGTTGCGGCCCAGGCGGGCGCCACGGTTGAGGTGATGACCCCGGACCGGGTCTTTGCCCCCAATGTGATGGCGATGAACCTTGTCCCTTATATGCGCAGCCTGCAGGACCGGGATGTGACCTTCACCGTGGCGCGGCGCCTGCTGGAGGTCCGCAAGGAAGGCAACCGGCTTCTGGCGGTGCTGGGGACGGATTACAGCGGCCATCGCTCCAGCAAGCTCTATGATCAGGTTGTGCTCAACTACGGCACGCTGCCGCTGGACGATCTCTATTTCGACCTGAAGCCGCATAGTCTGAATGGCGGGCAGGTCGATTACGACGCCCTGATCGCCGGGAGGCCGCAGCCGCACGGGCGCGCGGCCAAAGCAGCGGGGCAGGGGGGCTTTCAGCTGTTTCGGATCGGCGATGCGGTTTCGGCCCGCAACACCCATGCGGCGATCTATGACGCCCTGCGCCTGATGAAGGATATCTGACCGTCTGAGGTTGACGGTGTTAGGTGTGATTCACGGGTTTTGGGTGTTCTGGGGTGTGGATATGTTTGGTGAGTCTGTGGGTAAGTGGCTTATGGGGGTTTCTGTGGATGTGGTCTGGCGGTTTTCTGCGGGATTTCGGGTCAGGTCTGCTGACTTTGTTTCCATGTAAGCCATTGTAAAT
>NZ_JAYMWO010000008.1:0-2617 GCF_048056175.1 Phaeobacter sp. JH20_29 | reverse complement strand
GTCGCGGGATGGAGCAGCCCGGTAGCTCGTCAGGCTCATAACCTGAAGGTCGTAGGTTCAAATCCTACTCCCGCAACCAAATTCTCAATGAAATATCAGCACCTTAAACCTCGCTCCGGCGGGGATCTTCGCGTTCAGGCACAGGCACTGGATGCAATGATGATGGTTGGCCTGGCTGCCGAGCACGGCGAGGAAAAGACCGTGATGATCCCCTCTCATTGATTGCTGCGTAATCAACTGCCGGGCAGTGGACGCGACCTATTTGAAGGTGCATCGCACTGCGACCAGCATGGCCGCGAAAAAGGGAGGCGCGGTAGTCTGATCGGTCGCACCAAGGGCGGCATGAATACCAAACTGCATGCCATTTGCGACAGCTAGGGGCGCCCGCTCAGCCTGTTCGTCACCGCTGGGCAGGTCAGCGACTACATCGGTGCGCGGGCGTTACTGAGTAGCCTGCCCAAGGTCGACTGGCTGCTCGGGGACCGCGGCTATGACGCCGACTGGTTCCGAGAAGCGTTGCAAGACAAAGGGATACGCGCGTGCATCCCTGGCCGAAAGCAACGAAAGACACCGGTTCGATACAACAAGCGCCGATACAAACGACGCAACCGCATCGAGATCATGTTCGGCAGGCTCTAGCACTGGAGGCGCGTCGCAAAACGCTATGACCGCTGTCCCAAGGTATTCCGCTCGGCCATCGCTCTGGCTGCGACCGTCATCTATCGGTTATGAATCCTGACCCTAAACTACGCCAGATCCTGTCCAAACATTGGGGAGTAGCTCAATGTGTCCTGAGCCTAGACGATTTTTTTACGATTTCCTCCTAAGAAGAAGACCTAGATGTAGCCACACGATTTACCCTCAGATCCGCAAGGCCCAGCAGCGCCTTTCAGGCTTGCCGAGCTACCTATACTAAAAATCTATCAAGTTTCAAAATGAGTGGAGGAGACTCCTGTGAAGATCTGTATCGTTATCCCGACATATAGGCGCAATGTTCAACTCGTGCGTTTATTGTCTCAGCTTGCGGAGTTGCGCGAGACATACATGGGACAAGTAGAGTACAGCGTTATCGTTACGGACTCCGACCCGAATAACCCTGCTAGTGACATCATCCAACAGCTTTGCGACCGTTACATCCTGAACAAGGGAACAGGGTTCGACGACAACCTGTTCTACTTCTACAAGGATTATGCGGGGGCTTTTGATTTTGTGTTTAGCTGCAGCGACGACGACTTATTTAACTGCGGGCCGGTCAATGCGCTGGATCTTCTCGAAATCGCGGCGCGGCAAGACAAGGCAGCTGTCCATTTTAATCACTTCGAATATAGTACCGACTGCCCAGATAGTATGGATATGTCATACACGCTTAGCCCGGCGGCCTATCACCTACCCGCCTTAAGCAATGACCCGGAAAAACTTCGGGCAAGGTTCCTGTGGGGGCCGCCCAGACATGTCGGACTCCTCTACAAATCCAGCCACATCGCTGGTCTGCTGAACACAATGACTGCGTTCAGGGGAACATTGCACCTTTATGCTGTGCCCTTCATGTGCGCTCTGGAAAGCGAGGATGCCTCCTTTTTTGACTACCCTCTCAACTATTTTTCGGCTGCAGTAGAAAAAGACGGTGCATGGGAGAACACAGCAAACGTCTTTCACGGCTTATTGCAGTACCTTATCGCATCCAAACAGCTTTTAAATCCGGAGAGCTTCGAGATAGCGCAAAGAGGCTTTGTGAGAACCTATCTCGGAAAATCTGCCTGGTTGAGGAAAATGATTTCTGCCCCCTTGCCGACCGAGGCAGAGGTGCTGGCCAGCATTGAGCAAGCTTAGGGTCAGACCCCATTGATTTCCGCTTGGCTGGATGGTTCACGGTTCGAAAACGAGCGGTGAACATGTCTGATCTTTTCTGGCTGAGGGACGCGCAGGTGGCGCGCCGTGAGCCTTATTTTCCGAAGTCCCACGGCGAACCACGCGTTGATGACGGGCGGGTGCTGGGTGGTATTATCTTAATTAATATCAGTGCCTTACGATGGCGCGATGCGCCTATAGCATATGGCCTGCTGAAGACCCTCTACAACCGTTGGAAGCGGTGGAGCGACAAGGGCATTTTCGCTCGGATGATGGTCGGCCTGGCCGCCGAGGATGGCGAACAGAAGACCGTGATGATCCCCTCTCATTGATTGCTGCGTAATCAACTGCCGGGCAGTGGACGCGACGTATCTGAAGGCCCACCGGACAGCGACCAGCATGGGCGTCAAAAAGGGGGGCGTCGACGTCTGATTGGTCGGCCCTGTTCGTCACGGCCGGTCAGGTCAGAGACTACATTGGCGCACGGGCATCGCTGAGCAGCCTTCCTGATGCCGACCGACTGCTTGGGGACCGCGGATATGACGCTGATTGATTCAGAGATGTGTTGAAAGACTAAGGGATACGCGCATGTATCCCAGGCCGAAAACAGCGCAAAAAGCCCGTCAAGTACGACAAGCGGCGCTACAAACGCCGCAACCGGATCGAGATCATGTTCGGCAGGCTCAAGGGCTGGCGACGTATCGCAACCCGCTATCACCGTTGCCCCAAGGTCTTCCTCTCAGCAATCGCTTTGGCTGCAACTGTCACT
>NZ_JAYMWO010000007.1:0-5066 GCF_048056175.1 Phaeobacter sp. JH20_29 | reverse complement strand
ACCCGTATAATTCCGAAGTCGAGGCCTGATAAAACCGGGTCTTTTTCTCCAGCCCCAGGAAACGGATTGCCTCCAGCAGGCGCAGGGTGCCGATGCCATCGACATCTGCGGTATATTCCGGCGCCTCGAAACTGACGGCGACATGAGACTGCGCGCCGAGGTTATAGACCTCATCCGGTTCGATCTCGCTCAGCAGCCGCGTCAGGTTGGAGGTATCGGTGAGATCGCCGTAATGCAGCTTGAAGCGGGCATGATCCACATGCGGATCCTGATAGATGTGATCCACCCGGCTGGTGTTGAACGACGACGCCCGCCGCTTCAGCCCATGCACCTCATAGCCCTTCTCCAGAAGAAACTCCGCAAGGTAGGACCCATCCTGACCCGTCACACCGGTGATGAGGGCTTTTTTCATCTGCTATCCTTAAATCTCATGCGATCAGCCGCGCCCTGGTAACTTGCTGGTATCTTGGCGCGGGGTCGCGTCAGTCTAAAACATGTTGCGACGGAGTGGCAGCCGATTTTCCGCCCGCATGTCCCCCCGGCATATCCCCCTGTCCGGATCGGCAGGAGGGAGGCGAGAGCCGGGCTGACAGGCTCAGCTCTCGCGGAAGGCGCGGTTGAGATAATCGGTGAAGGGCTGCAACAGATAGGCAAAGGGCGTGCGGCTGTTGGTCTGGATAAAGGTCTCCACCGGCATCCCCGGCACCAGCACATTGCCCTCGGGCAGGCGGGCGGCCTCGCCTTTGTTCAGCCGCACCTCGACCACGTAATAGCTGCGCCCGGTCTGCGGATCGACAAAGGAATCGCCCGATACCGTGCTCACCGTGCCAAACAGCGTCGGCGTGGTGCGCTGGTTGAAGCTGGAGAAATTCAGGCTGACCGGCTGGTTGAGATAGACCTGATCAATGTCCGACGGCGCCACCTGCGCCGAAATCACCAGCGGCTGGCTCTGCGGGATCAGATACATCAGCGGATCCGCCGCCCGGATCACCGATTTGCGGGCAAAGACATTGAGATCATAGACCACCCCCGCCACCGGGGCGCGCACCTCCAGCCGGGACAGCCGCTGCAGGATCACATTGCGTCGTTCGATCAGCTCCAGCTCACGCACCTGCAGGTCGCGCAGGGTGGTGATCGCCTCTTCGCGCCGTGCGCTTTTCTGGTTGAGGATCTCCAGACCCAGTTCGGTGACCTGCCCTTCGGCCTGGGCCTTCTGGGCGGTCAGCGCCCCGGCCTGACCGCGCAGCCGTGACTGTTCGCGCTGCAGCGACAGCACCCGGCTGGACTGTGCCAACCCCTGTGCCAGCAGGCTCTGCTGGTTTTCCAGCTCCTGGCCGATCAGCACCAGCTGTTCCTGCAGCGCCGACTGCTGCGCCTCGATGCCGTCGATCTGGCTCTGGATCTGGCCGATCCGTTCCTGCAGGCGGCTGATGCGGGCGCGCAGATTGACCAGGCGCGCTTCAAACAGGCGTTTCTGACCGTTGATCAGCTCTTCGGTCTGCACATGGGTGCCGCTCAGCTCGAACAGCAGCTCGGCAAAGGTGATGTCCTCGGCCTCGTCGCGTTCGGCACTGTAGCGGCTGCGCCGGGCCAGGGTTTCGGCCAGCTGACCTTCGACGATCTGCCGTTCGGCCAGCAGCTCCGACGGCTCCAGCCGCAGCAACAGCGCGTCCTCCTCGACCAGATCGCCCTCGCTCACCAGCACGTCGTCGACAACGCCGCCATAGGGGTGCTGCACCACCTGCCGGTTCTGCTCCACCTTGATGGAACCGGAGGCAATCACCGCACCGGAGATTTCCGCCGTCGCCGCCCATTGGCCAATGCCGCCTACAAGCAGCCCCAGCGCCAGCAACCCGGCAATGGTCAGCCCACGGATCGGGTAGGATTTGGATGTATCGCTCATGCTTTTGCCTCTGCCTGTTTCGGGGCCGGCTGTTTCTGGACCGGCGTTTCCGGGGCCGAAGTGGCTGCCTCCTGCGGCAGCTGTGCCGCATCGTCTTCTGTGGCCTGTGCTGCGACCTGCACTGTAGCCTGTTTCGGGGCTTGTTTCGGGGCCGGTTTCTGCTGGCCGGCCTGCGGGTTCTGCAGATGCTCACGCAGCACCGCATCCTTGGCCCCAAAGGCCCGCTGCGCCCCGTTGTCGAGGATCAGGATCAGGTCGCAGAGCTGAATCGCCGCCGGGCGATGCGCCATGATGACCACCGCACGGCCGTCCTGTTTGGCATGGGCCACCGCCAGGTTCAGCGCCTGGCTGCCTTCATTGTCGAGGTTGGAGTTCGGCTCATCCAGCACCAGAAGCACCGGATCGCCGTAAAGGGCCCGCGCCAGGCCGATGCGCTGCACCTGCCCACCCGACAGCCGGGTGCTGGCCACCCGCACCGGCGTGTCATAACCCTGCGGCAATTGCAGGATCATGTCGTGGACCGCGGCCTTGCGGGCGGCAGCCACCACCTGATCGGGATCCGGCATCATCGACAGCCGGGCAATGTTTTCGGCAATGGTGCCGTCAAACAGCGTCACCTGCTGCGGCAGATAGCCGATGTAGCTGCCCAGATCATCCATGTCATATTGATTGAGCGCCGCCCCATCGAGGCGGATCTTGCCCGAGACCGGGTGCCAGACGCCGATCAGCGCCCGCGCCAGCGAGGATTTCCCCGCCCCCGAGGCCCCGATCACCCCCAGCGCCTGCCCGGGCTGGATATTGAAATTCAGCCCCTGCAGGACCGGTTTGGCCACCTGCCCCGGCGCCACCGGCGGCACCAGGGCCACGCCCTGTACCTCCAGCTTGGCGGCCGGGCGGGCCAGCTTCATCGGCGCCGGGCGCTCCGGGGTTTCGCTCAGCATCTGCGCCAGCCGCTCCTGCGCCTGCAGGGCGCGCTGCACCAGAGCCCATTGACCGATCAGCGTCTCGATCGGAGCCAGAGCCCGGCCCATGATGATGGAGGAGGCGATCATCACCCCCGGTGTCAGCCCTTCGGTCAGCACCAGATAGGCGCCGGTGCCCAGCATCGCCGATTGCAGCGCCAGCCGGAAGGTGCGGGTGGCGGTGCTGAACCCACCGGTCATATCCGCCGCGCTCAGCTCAGATCCAACCGCCTGGCTGCGCAGCATCCGCCATTTGGCAAAAGCCGCACGGCGCATTCCCAGCCCCTGGATCAGCTCGGCATTGTTGCGCATCCCGTCCGAGACCTGATGCGCCGAGGCGGCCATCATGCTGGCATTCTCGACCGGCGCCTTGGAAATCATCTGATTGGCCAGGGCAAAAGCCACCAGCACGCCACCGCCGATCAGCGCCAGCAGACCCAGAAGCGGATGGAACACCGCGATCAGCCCCAGAAACAGCGGTGTCCAGGGCAGATCGAAAAAGGCCGAAACAATAGGAGAGGAGAGCGCCTTCTGCATCGCCTCCAGATCCCGCAGCCCCACCTTGGCGATGTCGTCATTGAAGCCGGCCGCCGATTTGTCCTGCACCGCATTGAACACCCGGGTTTCCAGCTGGTCATGGAACCGCGCCCCGACCCGTGCCAGGATCCGGCCGCGCACGTAATCCAGAATGCCCATGATCAGGAACAGGAATCCCGCCAGCACCGTCAGCGCCACCAGCGTCTCCAGCGAGCGGCTGCCCAGCACCCGGTCATAGACCTGCATCATATAAAGCGGGCTGGTCAGCATCAGCAGATTGGCAAAGAAGCTGAACAGGCCGATCAGCCAGAAGGCGCCGCGGTTGCCCCTGCGGGCCTTGCGGATCTCAGCCAGCCCCGCCTTATGCGCCGATCCTGATTGCTGTGCCGAGGTGCGTGCCATTGACGTATTGCCTTTGTCTGGGTCACCCGGACGGGCAACCAAAAGTAAGAAGTCCAAGAGACCCCGCCACCCGCAAGAAAGATCTGGGCAGAGCGGGCCGGGATCAGGGGGATATGCCCGGACACGCCCGGATGCACAATGGCTCCTGCCAATGGCGATGGGCGCCCCTGTCCTCCGGGCATCTCTGCACAGGGTCAAAAGCACAGCCGCCGGAGCCTTGTCAAACAGCTCTCCCGGTTCCTCATAGAATAGGCGGCAGGCGCGGCGGCGCGGCATCACTGGCCGCCCGCAGGCAGCCGCCCTGCCACAGGGGGGGGCGCAAACCGGCCGCCTCCCCGCTGCTCAGATTGACATCCAGCCCCCCCTTCGCTAAGGCCCGACAGCGCATCCGGCACCTGCCGCCCAACGTGGAGCAAGCCCTTATCATGTCACAGGTTTCCTCTCAGACCTCCGGTATCAAGACCGTTGCCGAGACCGCCTTTGAGGCTCGGTTTGCACCCCGGCTGGTGGCGCCAGAGGCCTATCACGACCCCAATGACGTGATCCTGTTCATGCATATCCCCAAGACCGCGGGCATGTCGGTGGGCAAGGCGCTGCAGGCGGCTTTTGACATCTTCCACCCGGTCTCCTGGGAGAACACCAACCAGTCCTTCCGCAACAAGACGCGCAAGGCGCTCTACCGGCGCAGCGATGAGGCCAACCCCTGCCGTCAGGTGCTGATGGGGCATTTCGCATGGTCCGACGTCATGTACTGGCGCCATCAGGAACTGCCGCTGAAATGCGCCACCATCATCCGCGATCCGCTGGACCGCTTCGTGTCCAACTACCGCTACAACACCTCCGACAAACACCCCCAGCACGAGGCCTTTGCCGCCCGCTACCCGACGCTGGAGGCCTATGCCCAGGCGCTGCCGCTGGACTATCAGCTGTCGCTGATGACCGGCGCCTTCTACTCCTTTGATCACGCGCTGGAGAAGCTGAACCGCTACTACAGCTTTATCGGCGTGACCGAACATCTGGGCGCCAGCCTGCAGCATTTCCGCCGCAGCCACGGTCTTGCGGCCGAACTGGCCGAGCATCGCGAGAACACCGGCAGCACGGCAAAAGCCGCCGAAGAGATCCCCGATGCGGTGCGCAATATCGTCGGCGAGAAAAGCCGCAACGACGCCCGCCTGCACCAGCTGGTGAGCCGCTGCTACGGCTGACCGGCTTGCAGCGGCCACCCCGGGGCATGTGCCTGCCGCAAACCCCGGCAGCCTGCT